>NZ_CP189573.1:3433686-4120424 GCF_050157065.1 Carbonicoccus niuqiaonis | reverse complement strand
CACAGCCTGTGGGCATGGACAAGCTCCGTGTGGAGGCTACGTCGGGTGGGCAACGAGGGGAACCCGGGGAACCTTGAGCACAGGGGCTTTGACACCGTGATGTCGGCTGAGGTTACTGGGGGGTCGCACGACCACGCAACCTTGTGGGAACGACGAATGTGTGCTGTCCCGGCGTGTCGTGTGGACAGTCGCATCACGACGCAGCACTGGGTCGGGCCGTGGTTTGACCGGCCGCGCTTGGTTGCGTACCGTTGACAGGTCGCTGCACCACGCAGCGCCTCTTTCGTTGCGCCCATCGGTCTTGCACCACGTGGCGTTCTGATGGCCCATCGAGATCGGGAGTCAACCAGTGAGCAAGCGTACGTTCCAGCCCAGCAACCGGCGGCGTAGCCGTACCCATGGGTTCCGCGCCCGGATGCGGACCCGGGCGGGGCGCAGCATCCTGTCCGCCCGTCGGCGCAAGGGCCGTTCCGAACTCTCCGGCTGAGCAGGTCGTGCCGGCGTGTTGACCCAGGCGCACCGGATGCGACGGCCGGACGAGTTCCGCCACGTCATCCGTCGCGGGGTGCGAGCCGGCCGTCCCACCATGGTCGTCCACGCCGCACCGCGTGGCGGCACCACTCCAGACCCCACCCCACCGCGGGTGGGTTTCGTGGTGTCCAAGGCCGTCGGCAACGCCGTCACCCGCAATCGTGTGAAGCGCCGGTTGCGGCACCTGGTGATCGCCCGGTTGGCCGACACCCCCGCCGGCACCGACTGGGTGGTCCGCGCGCTGCCGCCGGCCGCCACGCAGAACCTGGCCGACGACTTCACCAGTGCCTGGCGCACCTGTCTGCGGCGGTTGGCGTCGTGAAGTACGTTCTCATTGCACTGTTGAAGGCCTACCGGGCCGTCATCAGTCCGTTGTACGGCGACGTCTGCCGTTACTGGCCCACCTGTTCGGCCTACTCGCTGCGGGCCGTGGAACATCACGGGGCGCTGCGTGGGACCTGGCTGACGATGCGTCGGCTGGTCCGCTGTCACCCGTGGGCCAGGGGTGGCTACGATCCGGTGCCCGGCACGCCCGAGGCGGCGGAGTGGGCGGCCGAACAGGCCGCCGAGCACGGGCACGAGCATGACCATGACCGCAAGCAGGACCTCGAGCAGGACCTCGAGCTGAACCAGACCGACGGCGAGACGGCCGGGACCAAGGTGGAGCAAGGACGATGGACGTGATGATGACGATGCTCCCGATGATGGTGCCGATGGCGATCTGGGACAGCATCGTGGGCTTCTTCGAGACCGTGATGTGGCCGCTCTACTGGGCCGTGTCCGGGCTGCTGGTGCTGTTCCACGAGCTGTGGACGCCGGTCTTCGGGACCGACAGCGGCTGGACCTGGTCGCTGTCGATCGTGTCGCTGACCGTCGTCATCCGGGCACTGCTGATCCCGTTGTTCGTGAAGCAGATCCAGTCCTCGCGGAACATGCAGCGGATCCAGCCCAAGGTGCGGGAGCTGCAGAAGAAGTACGCCCACGACCGGGAGAAGCTCGGCCAGGAGACGCTCAAGCTCTACCGCGAGAACAACGCGAACCCGATGGCGTCGTGCCTGCCGCTGCTGCTGCAGATGCCGATCTTCATCACGCTGTTCCAGGTGATCGACCACGCCGCGAACGGCCGGGCCGCCGGCAAGTGGCTGGAGGACCGGCCCGAGCTGGCAGAGTCCCTGCAGCAGGCGACCATCTTCGACGGCACCTTCCTCGAGGCGCGGATCTCCGACAAGTTCCTGCCGTTCACCGGGTTCTCCGGGGTCACCGTGCTGACGGTGATCCTGATCATCTTGATGTCGCTGTCGATGTTCTACACGCAGATGCAGTTGATGCGGAAGAACATGCCGCCCGAGGCCCTGACCGGCCCGATGGCGCAGCAGCAGAAGATGATGATGTACCTGTTCCCGATCGTTTTCGCCGTCGGTGGCGTGAACTTCCCGATCGGCGTGCTGATCTACTGGTTGACCTCGAACGTGTGGACGATGGGCCAGCAGTTCTACATCATCCGCCGCAACCCGACTCCCGGCACCCCGGCGTACGAGGTGTGGGAGGCCAAGCAGCGGGCCAAGGGTCGCGACCCGAAGAAGCTCGAGCGGGAGGCGAAGGAGAAGGCCGCCGCCGATCGCGCCGCCAAGGCGGGTGGCGGAGCCAAGGACGCCAAGGACGACGGGTCCTCGGACGGGGCCAACGGGTCCGCACCGGGCGCAGCCACCCCGACCATCCAGCGCCAACAGCCGCGTCGGCAGACCCGCTCGCAGCGTTCGAGGCCCAAAGCCCGCAACTGAGACCTCCGGGGCGCCTCACCTCGCCCCGGCCAACCCATTCCGTGCCAGGAGAACCCCATGACCGAGAACCCCACGACGACCGCTGCAACGACGGACGACGAGAGCACTGCCACCGCGAGCACCGAGACCGCGAGCACCACGACAACCAGCACCGCGACTCCGGAAGCCACCGACGCGGCCAACTCCAACGACGCCAGCTCCAACGACAGCGACGACGACTCCAACGACGACACCTCCGACGAGCGGTCGGCTGACCCGTTGGAGGCCGAGGCGGAGGTCGCGGCCGACTACCTCGAGGAGCTGCTCGACATCGCCGACCTGGACGGCGACATCGACACCTACAGCGAGAACGGTCGGGCGCAGGTGTCGATCGTGACCGATTCGCAGGTGCTGGTCGGCCCGAACGGCGAGGTGCTGGAGGCGCTGCAGGAGCTGGTGCGGCTGGCCGTGATGGCCGAGACAGACAACCGCACCCGGCTGATGCTCGACGTCGCCGGTTTCCGGGAGAAGCGGCGCAAGGAGCTGCGGGTGCTCGCGGCCGACGCCGTCCAGGAGGTCAAGGACAGCGGTGAGGCACAGCGGCTGGCGCCGATGAACCCGTTCGAGCGCAAGATCGTGCACGACGCGGTGGCCGAGGCCGGGCTGAAGAGTGAGTCCGAGGGCGAGGAGCCCAAGCGTCGCGTCGTGGTGATGCCGGCCTGACCGGCACCGAGCCCGGGGACATCGGCCGGCGCGTCTTCGGTGATCGGCTGCCGCAGGCGCAGGCGTACGCCGATCGGCTCGCCACCGTCGGGATCGAGCGCGGACTGCTCGGTCCGCGGGAGGCCGAGCGGGTGTGGGACCGGCACGTCCTCAACAGCGTCGCCGTCGCCGGGCTGCTGCCCGAGGGTGCCTCGGTCGCCGACATCGGCAGTGGTGCCGGACTGCCCGGGATCCCGCTGGCGATCCTGCGGTCGGACCTGACGGTGACCTTGGTCGAGCCGTTGCTGCGTCGGTCGACCTTCCTCACCGAGACCGTGGCCGAGGTGGGTCTCGATGATCGGATACGGGTGGTGCGGGCCCGCGCCGAGGAACTGGACGAGCGGTTCGACGTGGTGGTGTCGCGAGCGCTGGCACCGCTGGACCGGCTGGCCGGTTGGTGTCGGCCGCTGGTCGCCGCCGATGGCATGGTGCTGGCGATCAAGGGCCGATCGGCGGCCGACGAGGTGTCGAGCCACGAAGCCACCCTGCGGAAGCTGGGCCTGGCCGCGGACGTGCTCACGGTCACCGCCGACCCCGACCTCGAGCCCACGTACGCCGTCAGGTTGGTCACCACGTGACCGAGCGATCCTGATCGCCTCCTGCTGACCGCTCCTGATCCGCCCGTCCTGACCCCGGTCTTGATTACGCGGGTAATCCGTGTCAGGGTTCCTTGCGTGACCAGTGCTGCACCCCGCGTCCTGCTCGTCTCGTCGTGGCAGACGGTGAACATCGGCGACGTCGCCCACACCCCCGGGGCGTTGGCCGCCTTCGCCGAGTTCGCCCCCGAGGCCGAGGTCGTGCTGTGGGCCTGGCGGCTGGGCGACCGGGAGCGGGAGCTGCTCACCGGGCACTTCGACAACGTGACGGTCATCGACGGTGGGCCGTCGGCAGACCTGCCCGACGACCTGATCGACTCCTGTGACGTGCTGGTGCACGGCTCGGCGCCCTTCTTCGTGGCCGACCGCGAGTTCGCCTCGTGGCGACGGCGGACGTCGAAGCCGTACGGCCTGTTCGGTGTGACCTTCGATCCGATCGCGCCGTTCCACATGACCCTCGACCAGGCGGTCACCATGGTCGATGCCATCGACGGCGACCTGCTGGCGCCCGAGCACCGGGAGATCCTCGACGGGGCCTCGTTCGTGCACTGCCGCGACTCGCTGTCGTTGCGTTTCCTGCAGGGGCAGGACATCGGGGCCGATCGGTTGAGCTTCGGACCGGACGCGACGCTGGCCTATGAGGTGGGCGACGAGGCCGGTGCCGAGCAGATCATCGGGGAGTACGGACTGGTCCCCGGCGAGTTCCTGTGCGTCGTACCGCGGGTGCGGTTCGCGCCGTACCACACGATGTTCGGTACGCCGCCGACCCCGGACCAGGTGCGCAAGGAGGCGTTCAACGCCGGCCACACCGACGCCGACCTGGCCGTGCTGCGGCAGGTGGTCATCGACTGGGTGCGCGACACCGGGCGGGACGTGCTGGTCGTGCCGGAGATGGCCTACGTCGTCGAGCTCGCCGCCGAGCGCATGACGGACTGGCCGGCCGACGTGGCACCGAAGGTGCACGTCCTCCCCCGTTTCTGGTCCCTGGCCGAGGCCTCCGCGGTGTACGCCCGGGCGGCCGCCGTGGTCAGCATGGACGGTCACAGTCCGTTGCTCGCGACCGCGGTCGGCACACCGACGCGCTACCTGCGGCTGCCGACCGAGACGGTGAAGGGACAGATGTTCGCCGACCTCGGCGTCGGGCCGGCCCTCGAGATCGAGCCGGACCCGAGCCGGACCATCCGTACGGCGTTGGCGGCGATCGTCGCGGACCCGGACGGTGCGCGTGCCGCCGTGGCCGGAGCACGCACCCAGGGCCGGGCCGAACTGCAGCGGATGGTCACAGAGGTCATGGAATCCATCACGGGTCGGTGATCGAGCCGGACGCGGGCCACGGCCACGACCTGGCCGTCCGCGGGAGGCCCGGATCCCGCTCACCGCGTGGTGGCAGGCCTGACCGGACCCGTCGATGCCCGGACCACCAGCTCGGGTGGCGGGTCATTGATCAACTGCGTCTCCCCCGGACCCTCGCCCATGATCATCTGGGCGAGGGTTCGGTAGGCTTGGCGTCCGGATTCCCTGACGGGCATGCGAATCGTGGTGATCGCGGGTCGGATGAGGGCCGCCAGCGAGATGTCGTGATAGCCGATCACGGACAGGTCGTCCGGCACGAGCACACCCAGATCGGCGGCCGCGGCGAGGGCTCCGATCGAGGCGGTCACGTTGTCGACGATGATCCCGGTCGGGGCGTCGGGGCGTGACAACAGCTCGGTGACCGTGCGTTGGATCTCCTCCGGTTCGTACCCCACGGAGTGGAAGCAGTCGACGGGGGGTTCGGCCCGATGTGCGCGGAACGCCTCGAGGAACCCGTGGCGGCGGGTGTCCTTGGCGGCGGACTCCTCGACCGGCCCACCGACCAGGACGATCCGCCGATGTCCCAACGCCAGCAGGTGATCCGTTGCGGCGCGGATGCCGGCGTGGTCGTCGACCCACACGTTGACATGATCATGATCGGTCGGGCCGTTGAGCACGACGCACGGCACGCCGCGGGCGATGATCTTGTCGATCGGCTCGTCCCCGATCATCGTGCCCCGCACGATGAAGCCGTCCGCGACTCCGGTGCCGACGATCCGGTCGAGCATGTTGCTGCCGGTGAACAGCCGGGCGGCATCGGAGACCAGCACGATGTCGGACGACTCGTCCGCGGCGTCCTGGACGCCTTGCAGGGCCAGGTCGAACACCGGGTTGCTGATCTTGGGGACGACCGCCGCCACGATGCCGGACCGCTTGGAGGCCAGCGCCCGTCCAGCATGGTTGACCCGGTACCCGGTGGCCTCGATCGCTGCCATCACGCGCTCCCGGGTGGCCGCGCTCATCCGTACCGAGTTGCTGCCCGAGATGGCCGCCGAGACGACTGCGGTGGAGACGCCGGCGAGTGCGGCGACGTCCTTGCGGGTGACCATGGCCGAAACTTTAGCCGCCCGCTGTCGTCGCGGTAGGCCGTCACCCCCGCTCGACGGTCGTGGGAATCCGGAAGGCCGCCCCCTCGGCGATGTCGTAGACGTACCCGGCCTCGAAGTCGTCCTCGTCGACGTAGCTGCGGATCAGGGTGGCGTCCCCGATGTCGAGCCGGACGTCGGTGTCGGACAGTGGAGTGGCGTCGTGGATCAGGTAGGTGGCGTTGCGGACGCCATCATTCTCGACGTAGACGTACTGGCCGGTGATGTCGCCGAGGTCTGGTGAAGCGCCGGCGAACCGAACGGTGATCGAGTTCTCGATCTCCATGGTCCGGGTGAAGTCGACGATCGTGCCGGTGCCGGCCGGTGCGGTGACCCGACCGCCGACGCTCGGTGTCACCCGGTCCCCGTCGTGCAGCATCGTGTACGAAGGCCTCCCCGTCGGCGCGCCGTCGTACGACACGACCGCGAACCGGCCGGTGCACATGATCGTGTTGTCGACCCGGAGTGGGACGTCGGGCCTGGTGCAGCTGACAACGTAGTCGGTCCGGCCGGATGCGAGGGTCACCTTCACCGCTGCCGCCTCGTGCTCGGCGAGGGCACCGCCCATCGGCCGTACCGCGACCCGCTCGACGGCGGCGATCTTCGGATTCGCCAGGTATGGCTCGATCACCGACACGAACTGGCTGCGCAGTTCTGGCGGTGGGATGACCAGGGCGTCGAAGCTGATCCGGATCCCCACGTCCTGCGGTCGCGCGTGCTCCCCCTTCTCACCGGTGGCGGTGAGGGTGAGGGTGTGGTCACCATCGGGGATCTCGCCGGTGTCGAACATGACGTGCTGGTACACCTGACTGGGCCGGGAGAAGCTGACGATGCCGAGGTCCTCGCCGTCGAGGACGGCGCGGGCGAGCCCGTGGACCTGCCCGGAGTGTCCGGACGAGCCGAGCAGCTGCGCCCGGCCGCCGGTCCAGGTGACGGTCACCGACGCGTCGGGGGTGTTGGGGTGGGACAACCGGTGGGCACCGCCGTGGGGTTGGGACCCGGTGTAGCGCACCCACGTGCCGGTGAAGCTGACGGCCGGGTCGTCCTCCTCGATGTATCGGTACTCACCATCGGAGCGGCGAGCGGCTATCAGGTAGCGCAGCGTCTCCGGGTTGCCCGGCCGGTTCTGGGCCGGGATGCCGTCGGCCAGGGCGATGTCATCCACCTCGGTGAGCATGGTGAGGCGCATGTGGAGGTCCGGATCCGGGTCGGGATGGACGTCCCAGGTGTCGACGATGTCCCAGTCGAGCCCGAACTGCCGCGGCGGCGCCTCGTCGCGTTCGACGTTGATCAACCAGGCGAAGCCGGAGGCGTCCGGGTCCGCGGCGAGCGACCCGTCGGGGACCTCCACGTCGGCGCCGGCGTAGGTGCCACCGTCCTGCGGTACGAGGTTGAGGTCGACGCCTGAGACGGTGCCCTCGGCGCCGTGGAAGGAGTAGTGGTGCTGGGTGCCGCCGACCACGCGGAACACGTCGACGAGGTACGCGTCGTCCTCGTCGATCGCGACGGTGGCGATGGCTCGGCGGTACACCGACACGTCGTCGGGGTAGGCGTTGGGTGAGGAGACCTCGGCGAAGTGCACGCGGTCGGTGACGGCGAAGCCCAATGGCGTGGCATCCCACTTGCGCACCTGGGGACCGGCGTTCACCACCACGGTGTTGTGGGCGACGGTGTTGATGGTGAACTCCTGGCGACGCCGGTCCTTGCCGCCGAACGCGGCGTGGCCCAGGTCGGGCGTGAAGTTGATGCCGTGGCCGAAGTAGCCCAGGTTGAGCGAGTCCTTGTGGCCGTGCTTGAGACTGCGCCCGTAGTACATCCAGGCGGCACGCATCCGGTCGCCGACGCCGGCACGGAGGGCGGCGATGCCGTAACCGGTCAGGTTGATGGCCGGGAGGTGGAGGGTGCCCTCGCTGTCGAGGATCTCCTGCACCCGCTGCTGGGTGCCCTCGACGTCGGTGGCGAAGACGTTGCTGTACAGCCCGTCGACGGTGCCGCCGTTCTGGATGACCGCGGTCTGGGCGTACTCCTTCTTGCCGTACAGCTCGAACGCCTTGGTGAGCGCTTGGGCGGTGTTGGAGAACTCCAGCGACGGGTTGCCGGTGAACTGGCTGTCACCGATGTGGGGCTGGTAGGCGTTGAGCATCGCCAGCGAGTAGCGCTGCTCGAACATCTTGCGGAGCTTGGGGTGCTCGTACAGACTCTCTGCCGGGTGGCTGTCGTAGCCCTGCAACAGGTCGGCCAGCACGTCGAAGTTGCCCAAGCCCATCACGTTGTACGCCGGCGAGGACTCGTCCAGGAACCCGTCCCGGTCGACCAGCCCGACCAGACGGTTGTACACGTCACCGCCGTCGACCCGGTACGGGTTGTACTGGAAGCCGCCACTGGCGTACAGGAAGTCGAGCCACTCGTTCGACTCCGCCGGATGATCAAGGACCACTGCGGCCGCGGCCACCGCAGCCTGGTGCAGCGGGAAGTTGGAGCGGATGCGGGCCTCCTTGACCGCCGGCACGATCTCGCGCAGCAGGTTCTGTTCGATGTTGGCGCGGACCGACTCGATGGTGTCCTTGGGCGCGAGGTCGGGGTACTGCTCGGCGAGCGAGGCGAGCACTGGCAGCACGCCGGCGTGGTCGGCGTCGATGATGGCCGGCAGGAAGGCGTCGTACGCGAGCGTCAGATCCCTTACCAGGTAGGGTTCCCACTCACATCCGACCGCCTTGCCGAGGTTGGTGTGGCCGTCGGCGTTGAAGTAGCCGTCGGCCATCGGGTACTCCGAGGTGCTCAACTCCGGGTACAGGTCGGCGACCCGGTCGAGCATGATCAACCCGCGGCGGGCGTAGTTGAGGTTGCCGGTGTAGACGAAGGCGTCGCGCAGGAAGTTGACCGCCTGGTGGACGACGGCGGTGTCCTTGTACCAGGTGAACCAGTGCGCGTAGTAGGCAACGAAGGCCCACTTGATCCCGTTCTCGTCGATCCAGCCGTACCCGTCGTCGACGCCCCAGGTGGGACCGCGGTCGGGGTAGAGCTCGTTCACCAACAGGGATTCGTCGGCCAATGACCGGTCGAACTCGCCGGCGCTGTTGAGGCCACTGGCGTAGAAGGCCGCGAAGTCGTTGGTGGGGAAGACGTAGTCGCTGCTGGGGTCGGTCAGCTTCCACGGCTTGGTGTACGGCTCGGCCAGCCACGGGTAGATGCCGAAGTCGTAGATCTCGTCGCCGGTGATCGGCGAGCCGATCGTCCGGTCGAGGGTGGCGGTGATGCTGCGAGGGATGGACTGGGCCGGAATCTGGTGCCACGCCTGCTCGTCCGAGATCTGCAGGGCTGTGTCGGCGCCGGCCACCGCCTCGTCGCGCAGGGTGGCCGCCCAGTCGTACGTCGCGACGTTGTGGCGGGCAGCTGTCACCCGCTCGCTGGTGTAGTACGTCGAGCGCCGCTTCACCGGAACGCCGGGGGCCGCATGGGCCTTCGGCGGCCTCGGCACCCAAGGTAGTGCGGTCGCTGCGAATCCGAGGGCGCCGGCGGCCGTCAGGCCCCCGAGCAGGCGACGGCGACTGAACGCCGGAAGGCTGGACGGAGTGGGGCTGGGGGTGTGATCAGTTCCGGGCATGGTGGCTGCTCCTGTGAGGGGTGCAGCATCGACGCTGCACTGCGCGAGCACCACGCTAAGGGATGATTACGCGGAGAATCAAGAGGTGGAGAGCTGTTCGGCCTCGGAGGTGTCGTCGAGTCCGATCAGCAGTCGGCGCAACAGGTCGGCGAGCTTTGCCTGTTGCTTCGGGCTGAGGGCGCTGAGGATGTCGACCTCGTTCGCCACGTGGTGCGGCAGGATCGAATCGATCAGTTGGTGTCCGCTCGGGGTGAGGGCGATGAGGGTCGACCGGCGGTTGGCGGGATCGAGGTCCCTGGTCACCAATCCCTTGGCCACAAGGTGATCCACGCGATTGGTGATGGCTCCCGAGGTGACCATCGACACGGATGCCAGGGCGCCGGCGGTCATCCCGTTCGGTCCCGCCGCGCGACGCAGTGTCGCGAGGATGTCGAACTCGCCGCGTTGCAGGTTGTGTTCGGCGAACACGGTGTCGAGACGCTGGGCGAGCAGGATCGAGGCCCGTGAGATGCGACCGATCACTCCCATGGGTGCGGTGTCGAGGTCGGGCCGGGCGGCGGCCCACTGCTCGAGGATGACGTCCAGTCGATCACCCATGGCGGCTCCTCACGTGGATTCCTTGACGTTGAACTGTTTGACGGGGAGATTACCATGGGCTACGGTAGAAGCGTTGAACAGTTCAACGTTAAGGAATAGCTCATGACCCGCTCCGGTTGGCCCGCCTGGTTGCTCGTCGTGGTGACCGCCGTGGCACCGATCAGCTGGGGCACCACCTACCTCGTCACGAGCGAATGGCTGCCGGCCGATCGACCACTGTGGTCCGCCACGCTCCGGGCGTTGCCGGCCGGCCTGCTGGTGTTGGCGATCACCCGCCGCCTGCCGAAAGGCCACTGGTGGTGGCGCGCCGCCGTGCTCGGGGTGCTCAACATTGGAGCCTTCTTCGCGCTGCTCTTCGTGGCGGCCTACCGCTTGCCGGGTGGGGTTGCGGCGACCCTGAGTGCGGTCTCACCCCTGGCGGTCCTGGTGCTGGCCAAGCTGGCGTTGCGGGAGCAACCGACCCGGTGGCGCGTGGGTTGGGGGATGGCCGGGGTGGTGGGTGTCGCCCTCATGGTGTTGGGCCCGGGTGCGCGGCTGGACGCGTGGGGCGTGGCTGCCGGCGTTGCCGGCGTACTGGCAATGAGTGCCGGCCTGGTGCTCACCCGTCGGTGGGGCAACCCCGTCGGAGCGCTGCCGTTCGCCGGCTGGCAGGTGACCGCCGGTGGCCTGTTCCTGACTCCCTTGGCGCTGCTCATCGAGGGGCCGCCGCCGATGATGACGCCATCCGCCGTGGCCGGGTACCTCTGGCTGGGACTGGTCGGCACCCTGCTCGCCTACACGGTGTGGTTTCGAGCTGTCGGCCTTCTCCCGGTCACCGCCGTCGCCTTCTTGACCCTGTTGTCCCCCGTGGTCGCCACGCTACTGGGCTGGCTCGTACTCGGTCAGTCACTGACGCTGGTGCAGGGAGTTGGCTTCAGTCTGACGCTGGTCGCCGTGATTGCTTCGCAGTGGCGCCCCGGCCCATGGACGATGCGTCGGAGCCGACAGCCGAAGCTGGCCAGGGCGTGCGCCCGACGGCCCTCCACAGGTCGGGCTTGTCGAGGTGCCTGGTCCGCTCGCCTCCGATAGGTTGGACTCGCTCAGCACCGACCATCGAAGGCCTCTACTGTGGATGACTTGCTGTCGCTTGGCTGGCCGCACCAGCGCCGATTCGCCGACGACGTGGGATGGCCGCATCCCGGATCGGGAGTCGAGGGGTCACTGGAAGAGGACATGGCGAAGAAGAAGAAGCGGAAGGACAAGAAGGGCAAGGTCGAGCCGGGCCCAGCCCCGGTTGCCCCGGTTGCCCCGATTGGTACGGAATGGGCGTTGGTCAGCGAGGCTCACCAGGACGAGGCCGATGTTTCACGTGTAACCGAGCCCGCGGTGGATGCCCTACAGCAGGATCAGGGTGCGCGTGAGGGTGATGGTGATGTTTCACGTGAAACGGCGGTGGCCGGCCCGAGTGATGTCGCGCCCGACCCGGCCCTGGCGGCGACCGTGCAGCGCGATGTTTCACGTGAAACGGCGGACAGCTACGACGTACTGCCCCGTCCGACCGAGCCGCGGATCATGGTCGTCGCCAACCAGAAGGGTGGCGTCGGCAAGACCACGACCGCCGTGAACATTGCCACGGCGCTGGCGCTCGGAGGCCTCCGCGTACTGCTGATCGACCTCGATCCACAGGGCAACGCGTCGACCGCCCTGGGTGTCCCGCACGATCCGGACGTGCCGGGGACGTACGAAGCGCTGCTCGATGGTGCCCGCATCGCCGACCTGGCGACGCCGTCGCCCGAGGCGGAGACCTTGCGGGTGCTGCCCGCGTCGATCAATCTGGCCGGCGCCGAGATCGAGCTGGTGTCGATGGTGGCCCGCGAATCCCGGCTGGCCAAGGCGATCCGCGCCTACCTGCGTGAGGAGGACGTCGACTACATCTTCCTTGACTGCCCACCGTCGCTGGGACTGCTCACCGTCAACGCCCTCGTGGCCGCCACGGAGATCCTGATCCCGATCCAGTGTGAGTACTACGCGCTGGAGGGCGTCTCGCAACTGATGAACACGATCGACCTGGTGAAGGGCGAGCTGAACGACGAGCTGCAACTCAGCACCGTCCTGCTCACCATGTTCGATGCCCGCACCAGACTTGCCGCACAGGTCGCCGACGAAGTGCGACGGCACTTCGCCGACCAGACCCTCCGTACGGTCATCCCGCGCTCGGTCCGCATCAGCGAGGCGCCGAGCTACGGCCAGACCGTCCTGACCTACCACCCCGATTCGATCGGCGCCCAGTGCTACGTGGACGCCGCCGCCGAGATCGCGCAACGAGGAGTAACCGCATGACCGTGCCACCGCGCCGCAACGGACTGGGTCGAGGGCTGGGCGAACTGTTCCAGCGCACCGACGGCGAGCCGAGGCCGGCTGTCCCGCGCCAGGGCAGCCACATCGTTGACCACGTGGCAACCAGTCCGAGCTCACCGGCGGTCGAGGCGCATCCGATCCCGGCCGGTTCGAGCTTCGCCGAGATCCCGGCCGACCAGATCTCGCCGAACCCCCGGCAGCCGCGGACCGTCTTCGACGAGGACGCACTCAATGAGCTCGTCGAGTCCATCTCAGAGATCGGCGTGCTGCAGCCGATCGTGGTCCGCCGGACCGGGCCTGATGCGTACGAACTCGTCATGGGAGAGCGTCGCTGGCGCGCGGCGCAGGCCGCCGGGCTGGCTGCCGTTCCCGCGATCATCCGGCGGACGGAGGATCACGACCTGCTGCGTGATGCCCTGCTGGAGAACCTGCACCGGGCGCAGCTGAACCCGTTGGAGGAGGCGGCCGCGTACCAGCAGATGTTGGACGACTTCGGGTGCACCCAGGACGAGTTGTCGCAGCGGGTGAAGCGTTCGCGTCCGCAGATCTCCAACAGCCTGCGACTGCTGCGGCTGCCACCTGCCGTGCAGCGCCGGGTGGCCGCCGGCGTGCTGAGCGCCGGGCACGCACGAGCGCTGGTGGCCCTGGGTGACGCCCCGGCACAGGAGCGGCTCGCCCAGCGGATCGTCGCCGAGGGGCTCTCGGTGCGGGCGGTCGAGGAACTCGTCGCGATGGGTGAGACCGGACCGGACGAAGCCCCGGCCGTACGACAGCCCCGCGAGCAACCGCAGCGTGCGACCGAGGTGGCAGACGTACTCTCCGACCGCTTCGAGACGCGGGTCAAGGTCGACATGGGTCGGCGCGGCGGGAAGGTCACCATCCAGTTCGCCGACGGCGACGACCTGGAGCGCATCCTCGACCTGATGGACCGCGGGGTACCGCGCGAGCAGTGACGGGTCAGCCGACCGCGTCCGCGGCCGGCTCCGGGGCATCGCCCCAGGCCGCCAACTTCGCTTGGACATCCTTGGTCGCCGACCGCTCGGCGACGAAGGACAGGAACGGCACGGTGCCGGCGAGCCCGATCAGGATCATCCGCTTCCACGACCACTTGACGCGACGGCCGAGGTCGTAGGCCGTGATCAACAGCACCATGTAGAGCCAGCCGTGCGGGACACCAGTCCATCGCACGACGGTGTCGTCGAACCAGATGTACTTCAGCGGCAGCCCGACCAGCACCAGCACCACCAGCAGCGTGCCGACCAGGTAGGCCATCACGCGGTAGCGCAGCAACGCCCCGCGGACCCCTCGCTGGTGTTCCGGCGTGGGGGTCTCGGTCTGGTCACTCATCGGATTCCTGTCTCTCCTGCTCCGTGACGGCCGCAGCAACCTCGGCCATGTACTCCTTGTGGAAGTCTCGGGCCATCTTGATGCCCAGTGCGACCGCGAACGCCGCGAACAGCCACCACTGCACGGCATAGGCGCCGTTGCGCAGTTCGCCACCTTCTCGCGGCATCTCGGGCAGTTCGTACGCAAGCCCCTGCGTCTGTGCGAGGGGCTCCGACAGGGTCACGAACCCGCTGACCATCGGTGCCGGCCAGGTCTGCGCCAAGGCGGACAGATTCACTGTCGACAGCTGTCCGGGCGGCAGCACCCGGTTGTCATTGGGCTCGGCGGGCATCAGCACTCCGCGCTGGCCCAGGGTTCCGGTGGGCGCCTCGGGCACGCTCTCGGGCGCTCCGGACCACACGCCACGGACCACGGGAACAACTGGTCCATCATCCTGCTGAAATGCGATCAGGACACGGTATTCGCCGGGAATAGTCTCATCCGGCACCAAGATCTGCGTCTGGGGCAGGTAATGACCGGAAAATGTCACGGTGTGTCCGTAGGCGCTGTTCGGCGCTTGACCGGCAGGCGCCACCGTCCGAAGGTCCATCGGAGGCGCCGCGATCCGCTCCTGGGTGGCCCTGTCACCGGCCTCCTGGTAGACCTCGAGCTGCCAGATGCCGAGCATCATCATCGCTGCAGCCGCCACCAGACCGACCAGCAGTGCGACCCCCTGCTTCAACCGAACCCGCCACAGTTCGGGCGGAACCGTCGCCCCAGCCACCGGACGGTGGGTTTCGGGCGCGATGGTCACCCTCCCACTCTGCCACCGAGCGCAACCCGCGGGCCAACCGGAGCGAGTCGCCGATTCATGATCAGGGCCGGACGCCGGTGTTCCCCCGGCGGCCTACGATGGTGCCATGCAGCCACAGTCCACCCCTTGGACGATCAAGGTCCTGGGATTCGTCCTGGCGCTGACCGCCGCCCTGGGCCTCGGTTTCGTGTTGGGGCTGGCGCGTCCCAGACGGGTCCAGTTCGGCCAGGGTCCCAGCGCCGAGTCGCTGCGTACCGACAGTGTGGAAGCGGACGGAACACCGTCGTGAGGACGGGCAGTCGGATCCGCCCGGTGTCTGCCACCGAGGTTGCCGAGCTGCCGCCATGCTGCAACAACTGCCCGTCACCCGTCGGATCGCGGTGGATTGCTTCCGCCTCCGACACGTGGGGCTGGTGCGGGGTCAGGATCGTCGAGCAGGACGAGGTACGTGGCTACCTCCTCCTGGCACCGGCCGCGGACCCGCCCGAGGACGGCCCGTACGCCACCACTCCGGTCAGCGATGACGTGGCCGTGGTCGCCAAGGTGTGGGTCGACTCCGAGTTCCGCCGGGTCGGCATGGGCCGACAGCTGGTTCAGGGTGCTGCTGCCCTGGCCCACCGGGCCGGAGTCCCTGCCCTCGAGGTGATCGGTTCGTACGGCCCGGGCACCTGTACGGTGCCTGCGGTGTCGTGGCTGCGCCGCACCGGTTTCGAGGTGACCAGGAACCATCCGTTGCACCCACGACTCCGACTCGATCTCAGTCGAACCGTGCGCTGGCCCCGGTTCAGCCACGCCTTCGACCGGCTGACTCATTTGGTACGGCCCGCCTCGCCGCCAGAGCCCGCTGGTCGCCAGCCGCGCAACTCCGATCCGGAGCCGGCCGGTGCCGGAGCCGGAACCTGGCACGGCTGAGTCCTCCACCTGTGCCAGGGCCGACGACCCATCCCCGGGACAGCAGCCGGGTGATCACCACCTGACTCAGTTCTCGGTGGTCCCCGTCGGACGTGCCCCCAGCTCGGAGTCGAGACGAAGCAGACCGGGACCGTCGTTGCCGGTCATCGCGATCCGGGCGACGATCTCGGTCACCGTGGCCTCCTCCTCGATCTGCTCGCCCAGGAACCAGTTGAGCAACGGCCTCGCGTCGAGGTCACCGGCCTCCTCGCACGTCCGGTACAGATCCCGGATCGCCTCGGAGACGCGCTCCTCGTGTGCGGCCGCGGCCTGGAACACGCTGAGCGCCGAGTCGGCCGTCACGGTGGGAGCAGGGATGTTGCCGATCACCGGGTGGTTCCCTCGATTGTCGAGGTGCGCAATGAACTTGTTGGCGTGAACGATCTCCTCGTCCGCCTGGTGACGCAGCCATGACGCCATCCCCGGCAGGTCGCGGGTGTCCATCTCGATCGCCAGCTGGCGATAGACCATCGACGCCTCGAACTCCAGGGTGATCTGGTTGTTGAAGGCCTTTTCCAAATCTTCTGTGAGCTTCATGACGACCACAGTAATCCGAACACCGCACGGAATCATTGAAGGTTAGCAACACCAAATGAAGGTGAGTATCACCAAAGAAAGGTGAGGCAAACCTCAAGCCTGGAGCAGATCCGCAAGCCCGAGGCGACCCCGACACGGACCGACGGACCCCCGCTCCTCAGCGCGCTGCGACGGCCTCCTTGGCGAGCCGCACCAGGGTCTCCTCCTGCTGCCCCGCGATCGGGCTGACCGCGACCGCGGTGTTGCCCTGCATCACCCCACACAGCGGCACGTCCTCGTACGTCGCACACCAGCCGTCGTTCACCGTCTGGATGTCCATCGCGCCCAGCGACAGCAGGAACGCTTCCATGTCGGTCACCGGCCCGGCGACGATGAGCAGGATCGACGGTTCGCCGTTCTGTGTGTAGATCGCGGTCGCGGTGGCCAGGTCGTCGCCACCGGACGGACTCGGGGGCGGGCTCGTCTGGGTCTGCTGGGTGAAGGTCGAGAACTGCTCCGGCAACGTCAGGTCGACCTCCTCCGACGTCGACGCACTGCTACCCGGTGACTGCCCCGGCGGCGGATTGACGAACGGGCTCCCGGGCCCCCACGCCAACGCGGCCACGATCACGGCCACGACCACCAGCACGCCGGTGAGCGTGAGCAGCAGGCGCCGCGCAATCGGCGTGCGAGGTTTGTCGCGGATCGCCACGACGTCCTCGCCCCCGGTGGCTGACCGGTCCGCCTCCGACACCGACCGCGAGCGATCCGACCCGCCAGGGGTCGGTGGAGCCGGAATCTGTGGCGGCTCGAAGGTCATGGGCTCACCCCTGGGTCACGAAGCCTCGCAAAGCCCTCAGAGGTACTCCTCGAGGGCCTTGATCAGCGCAGACTTCGACTTGGCGCCCTGGAAGGCCTTCACGAGCTCGCCGCGGTCGTACACCTGCAACGTCGGCAGCCCCATCACATGGTTGTTGGCCGGGGTGATCGGGTTCTCGTTGGTGTCGAGCTTGACGAAGGTGACCTTGTCTCCGTACTCCTGCGCGAGCTCTTCGATGATCGGCGAGATCTGCTTGCACGGGGAGCACCAGTCGGCCCAGTAGTCCACCAGCACCGGCTTGTCCGACTTCAGCACGACCTGCTCGAAATCGCTGTCGGTCACGTCCACCACGGCCATCTTCGTCCTCTTCTCTTTCCGGATCTGTCGGTTCTGAACTTCGGTACCTACCTACAAATTCGCGTCACTCACGCGGGGGCCGGAACCGACGCCCCGGCCGGCTCGGCCGCCGCGACGTGCTGGTCCTGGTCGGCCAGGTCGGCGAGGAACTTCTCGGCGTCGAGGGCCGACTGGCAGCCGGTGCCGGCAGCGGTGATCGCCTGCCGGTAGGTGTGGTCCACCAGGTCGCCACAGGCGAACACGCCGGGTACGTTCGTCCGCGTGGAGCGCCCCTCCACCAACACGTACCCGTTCTCGTCGAGGTCGACCTGACCCCGGACCAGCTCCGAGCGCGGGTCGTGGCCGATGGCGATGAACAGCCCGCCCACCTCGATCTGCCGCTGCTCACCGGTCCGGGTGTCGACCAGGGTGGCACCCTCCAACGCGTTCTCCCCGTGCAGCGCCGACACCTCCGAGTTCCACGCGAAGGTGATCTTCGGGTCCTTGTGCGCCCGGGCGGCCATGATCTTCGACGCCCGCAGCTCGTCGCGGCGATGCACCAGGGTCACCGACTTCGCGAACCGGGTCAAGAAGGTGGCCTCCTCCACCGCGGAGTCGCCACCTCCGACGACGGCGATGTCACGATCCTTGAAGAAGAACCCGTCACAGGTCGCACACCACGACACGCCGTGCCCGGACAGCCGATCCTCGTCGGCGATGCCCAGCTTCCGGTAGCCCGAGCCCATCGCCAGGATCACCGCGCGCGCGTGGTACTTCTCGCCGTACGCATCGGTGACGGTCTTCACCGGGCCGGTCAGCTCGGCGGCGACGATGTCCTCGGCCTTGAGCTCGGCACCGAAGCGCTCCGCCTGGCCACGCAGGTTGGCCATCAGCTCCGGACCCATGATCCCGGTCGGGAAGCCGGGGAAGTTCTCCACGTCGGTGGTGTTCATCAACGCACCGCCGGAATCGATCTCACCCTCGAACACCAGCGGCTTCAGCTCCGCCCGCGCGGCGTAGATGGCCGCGGTGTAGCCCGCCGGACCGCTGCCGATGATGATGAGGTCGCGGACCTCGCCGTCCGCCGGGAGGTCTGTCGTCGTGGTCATCTGAATGTTCGTCCTCACGGGTGCTCGATGGTGTCGCCGGCCCAGCCTAACTGCGACCCTAACCGTCTCCGGTGACAACGTCGGGGTTGTCGGGCTTGTTCCGTCCCACGGTCTCGCCCGGGCGATGGATAGCCTGACGACGATCGCTGACACGACCGAGACCACCGACACGATCGAGACCACCGACACGATCGAGACCACCGACACGATCGAGACCACCGACACGACCGAGACCACCGACACGACCGAGACCACCGACACGACCGAGACCACCGACACGACCGAGACCACCGACACGAGCAGGGAGGACGGTGATGGGCCAGCCAGCGCGCTACGTGGGCATCTGGGATCAAGGGGGCACCTGGGATCAAGGGGGCATCTGGGACGACGCCCGGCCCTCCCGCCGACGGCACCGTGGCCTTCGTACGGCCGTCGCCGTGGTCCTGGTCGGCAGTTGCCTGCTCTGGCTCACCCTGCTCGGTGGCGTCACCCTGCTCCCGCCGGTGCTCCCGGCCGTCGGGTCCAGCGACTTCACCCCCCGCGACGCCGACCACGTGGCCGTCACCTGGGATCCCGCCACCGACACCACGGACCCGAGCGCCGAGGACACCCCGGGCATCGCCACCGTCGAGCAGGCACGGGGACGTGGCCGGTCGCTGTTCGAGATGGTCTCGCCCACCTTCGCGGCCGAGATCCCGCTGCCCGACAGGTCTCCCGGCCAGGTCCACTGGTGGCGCGAGTCGGTGCTGCCGGGCGGAGGGACACCCGTACGGCAACGCATCAGACTGGTCGAGGAGACCGGGATCAGCCTGGCCGGCCAGACCTGGGGTGACCTCGGCATGGTGTTCCGACCCGCACTGCTGGAGCTGCCCGCCGACGTCGCCGGCGGGCGAAGCTGGCAGCAGGACGGCGCGGTCACGGCACCGGCACTCGGCGACGGTCTCACGTACACCCTCCAGGCATCGGCCGCCGCCGGTCCGCCCGACGACCCGGACTGCCTGGTCGTGACGTACGACATCGTGCTCGCCGGCCCGGATGTCGAGGACATCGCTTGGCAGCAGCGGAGCACCTGGTGCCCCGAGTTGGGCGTCGTCGACGAGCAGGGCACCATCGGCACCCGGTCGTACGGCTTCGCGCCCACCCCCGCAGGGAGTCCGGTGCCCCCGTCCGAGGCCACCGCCTGGGTCGACCCGGAGCCGGTGCGGGCCGCCGACGTCGCCGACTGGCAGTCCCGGCCGATCACCATCGCCAACGGTGACCCGGTGTTCGGCACCGACGCGACGCCGGTGTGGACCAGCGCCCCGCCGACCGTGACCAGCACCGGCGGCCTGTTCTCCGCCAACACCCTCACCCGCGACATCCGCGGCAGCCGGCTGCACGACGACGGCACGGTCACCGCCGAGTGGTGGGCCCGGCCGGGCGGGGCGGTGGTGACTCTCACCGGGTTCGGCGAGAACGTCGTGACGACCACCAGCGACCGGGAGGTCGTCGCATACCGCGGCGGCCACCACCGACTGTGGACCGCCCGACTCTCCGACGTCGTCGCCACCCCACCGTCACTGCTCGGCACCGACGGCCTGGTGGCCGCGACCGTGTCGGGCGAGGTGTCGGCACACCGGTTGTCGGACGGGCGGCGGCTGTGGCGGACCGACATCGGCGACGCGATCGGCATCGCCCCGGCCGCCGGTGAGGGGATCGTCGCGATCGCCGGCGCCGAGGGCGGGCTGACCGTGCTGGAGGCGGGCGACGGCTCCGAGCGGTTCGAGGTGGACGGCTACCACGGTCGCGGTGACGGCATCCTCGTGGCCGGCGACACGATCCTGGTCTGGGGCCTCGGCTGGGTCGACGCCTACGACGCCGGCGACGGCACCCGGCTGTGGGGTGTCAGCGACGACACCGTCGCGGCGGTCGCGGTGCTCGGCGACACCCTCGTGGTCGGCTTCGACGCCGGCACCCGCGCCTTCGACGTACGAACCGGGCGGGAGCTGTGGACCTCCGGCCCGGCCTCCCGGGTGATCGCCCTGGCCGACGGTTTCGCCCTGCTCGACCCCGCCGAACTCCGCATCGTCGACCCGGCCGGCCAACCGGTCCGGACCTTCCCGGCGCCCCTCGACCTGGGCTCCGGGATCCACGAGGCCGTGCTGGCCGTCGCCGGCGGCAAGGTCTGGGTCGTCACCAACGACGGCGTCGACGGCATCGGCGGCACCTGGTACGGGGTGGTGAGCCGATGACCACCTCCGGGCTGCGGCGGATCGGCGCCGTGATCACGTTCATCGTCGGCCGGGTGATCGCCGAACCGGTCCGCGAGGGCCGCCTCCGCGACAACGGGTGGTCGCCGGGACTGCGCGCCGTGGTCACCATCGGCCTGATCCTCTTCGTCGTGCTGACCGCGATGACGTTCACCGCCGGCACCGCCCGCCGGCTGTTCGGGCTGACGCTGGGCACTGACGGCGGCACCTTCCCGCTGGCCCTGCTGCCCGTCGTCGTGGTCGCGACGGTCTGCACGCTGACGCTGCTGGCGACCGCGGCGCTGCGAATGCGGTGGTGGTGGAAGGTCGCCGCGGTGTTCGTCCTCGCCGGGACGCTGATGTGGGTGCCGGTGATCAGTGCCGACCTCCCGTCGATCGCGCTGGTGCTGGTGTTCCTGCTGGTCTACGTCGGCCTGCTGATCGGGCGGCGCAACCGACCGTTCCGGGTCTGGGAGTTCGTACTGCTGCTCCTCCTGCTCGGACACGCCACCTGCTGGGTGATCCACCTCAGCGGCGGGACCGAGATGACGACCGCGGTCGACGTGCAGCTCAACGCGTTCATCACCTTCTACCTGCCGCTGTTCTGGCTGGCCACCCCGGTGGCGCTGCTGGCCGGTGCCGCGATGGCCGAGCTCACCATCGCCACCATCACCTGGTCGGTGTCGGGCATCTGGCAGGGCGTCACCGGCCGACGCGACGCAGCCGGCGACCGGGTGCCGGTGCCGGTGGCGGTCCGGGTCGTCATCTGGGTGGTGCTGCTGGTGGGGTCGGGGGTGCTGCTCACCCGCGAGGTGTTCAGCCTGGCCGACGCCGACCTGCTGTGGCAGACCGTACGGGGGGTGGGGCTGTTCGGACTGCTGGTCGTCCTGGTGCTGCCGGTGTTGTGGCGCAGCGAGCGGGGCAACCTGATCCGCCCTGACGCCGACGACGTGATCGACGGCTGGCCGCAGGCATCGCTGCCGATCGGACCGCTGATCGCGCTGCCCTTCCTGTACCAGTTGGTGGCCCACCTGTTCCGGGCGGTCGGCCTCGGCGGGGTCCACGACGTCCTGATGGGCATCGGAGGACCGCACCGGGTGACGATCCTGCTCACGCTGGGCTGCCTGGTGCTGTACGGGCTCGCCTGGCGGCAGGCCAACCGCGGCCGGGACGTACCGGCGGTCGTGCTCGCCGCGGTCGCCGCCAACGTCGGGGCGTCGACCGTCGGCTCGGTCTTCAGCCTGGAGGCCACCGTCACCGCCGTCCGGCTCGGCGGCTACCTCGCCGCGGTCGTCACCTTGGTGGTGTTGGTCGTACGGCGTCGCCTCACCACCGAGCGCGGGGTCGCGTTGGCGGGGGTGCTGGCGTTGACCGCACTGTTCGACTTCCGCGAGTTCATCTACGAGCCGGTGACCTTCCTGATCGGGATGGCCGGTGTCAGTGCCGGCCTGGTCGTCGGCCTGATCTGGCGGATGTTGACCGACCAGGGCTGGACCCGCGGCGACACCCCCGGCTTCCCGCGGAGCAGCCGGGTGATGATCGCGCTGGCCAACCTGTTGTTCGGTGGCATGGCGGTGGCGATGGTGGCCCTGTTCGGCGGCTACTCGGCCTTCGACCTGGAACAGTTCGAACGGATCGGGGACCACCTGATCGGCAACGGCCTGTGGGCGGGCGTCACCCTCAGCGCGCTGGTGCTGGCATGGCGCGGTCAGGTGATCCGCGCCGACGGCACCGTCGACCCGGCGCTGGCCGCTGATGCCGACGCCGAGGCGGTCGCCCAACCGCGGTGGCTCAGTTGAGCACCGCCGGTCGGCCCTGGACGTGCGGCTGACCGGGACCCGGGTCACGCCGTGGCGGGCTGTCGTCGTACGCCGAGACCGCCCGGCCGCCCGATCGGATCGTGAAGTTCAGCATCGCCACCGACGCCATCAGGACCGGGAGGGTGCCACCCGTCGCGTCGAGGTTCTGGTCCAGCAGGGGGGCGACCTTGGTGACCATCGAGTCCTGGGCCCACGGCGCCAGCGGCAGCCAGCCGCCGGTGTGGACCTCCTGCTTGGCCTGGCCGGTGTCGGCCTTGCGGCCGTCGATCAGGCGGTGCGCGGTGGGGCGGCCGTCGACGGTGGTGATGACGTGTCGGGTCAGCGTGCGGGCCATCTGGCGCAGTCGGGTGGCAGAGATCAGGCCGGAGTGGAAGGCGGCTTCGGCGAACCCGACGTCCATCGACCCGTGGCCGGTGTCGGCGACCCGGGTGCCCGGCGCGAACGACGGGCGGTTCTCCGAGACGCCGTCCTCGGGCCCCCAGCCACGGTACGGCCACGACCCGACGTGGTGGTGGGTCCAGACCAAGGACGTGTCCGACAGCTGGGTCCAGTCCTGCTCCCACCGGTTGAACAGCCGCTCCAGGGTGTTGCTGTGCGGGGTCCCGACCCGACGGCGCCATGCCAGCACCTGCAGGTCGATCAGGGTGTGGCCGATGGCATGGTTCATGTTCGCCGGGTACTGGATGCCGTCCACCTGGTACGGGCCGCCCTTCGCGAACCGGTACACCGCGTCACTGCGATCGAAGTCGTCGGCCACCACCGCGACCGCGGCCCCGGCCGCCTCGTGGTAGCGCTCGGCCGCCGCCCGGTACTTCGGCATCCGACGCAGTGCGGCGGTGTTGTCGACCAGTCGGGCGAATCCGGTCATCGGCTGGGTGATGTTGCCGATGTCGACCCCGATGTGCATCGACAGGTTCGCCGGGTCGATGGTGACGATGCGGTTGCGCCACGCCGGGAGTGACTTCCCGCGGTGATCGGTGACACCCCGTTCGGAGTCCCGGTTGGCGAGCACGGTGTCGGCCTGCCGGACGAACTTGTCGAGGTAGTACAGGTCGCGATGTGCGCGGTACATGAACAGGTACGCCTGCAGCACCTTGCTCTGCTGCCAGGAGTAGAGGCCCTGTTCGTTGGTGGCGTCGGCGACCCCGTTGCCGCCGTGGAACCGCTGGTCGAGGGCGTCGAAGGCGGCGCGCGTCGTCGACCGGGGCATCACCGTCGGCGTCGGGGCCGCGACGGCGGGCCGGGTGGCGGCGCCGAGCAGGGGCAGGGCCGCGGCCGAGGCGAGCAGGCGGCGACGTGGGAGTCGGGGAAGATCGGCTGACGACATGGCAGGGCTCCGCGAGGTTCGGGGACGTCGGATGCCCCGACCCTAGGTTCGTACGGGGTCACGTTGCGTAGCGAGAACGCATCAGTGCCGTACGGATCAGTGCCGTACGGATCAGTGCCGTACGGATCAGTCGATCGGCTCGGTGATCCGGGACAGCAGCGAGACCAACAACTCCACCGAGCCCGGCCGGGGGGCGTCGGTGAGGTGTGCCCGCTCGTCGGCAGGCAGCTCGGCGATCGCCATCTCCATCAGCACGGCCTCACTGCCGACGGCGATGATGATGGCGATGACGTGTTCCATCGGGATCGTGCCCCGCCGGCCGCTCGCCTCGATCGCCTGCTCCAGCAGGGTCGTCAGCGCCGCGCTGCGCTGCGACTCGTAGCGCACCAGGTGCCGGGCGATGCCGACACTGCGCAGCGCGTACAGCCGCAACGATCGTTCCGCCACCAGCCAGTCGGGACTGGGCGTGTTCCGCGCGACCACGCCGAGAGCGCGGCCGACCAGGGTGGCCAGATCGGTCGCACCGGGCTCGTCGAGGGCGGTGGAGATCCCTTGCCGGGCGATGTCGGTGGTGCGCTCGATCTCACGCTCCAGGAGTGCGGTGATCAGGTCGTCCTTGTCGGCGAAGTTGGAGTAGAACGCACCGCGCGTGTAGCCGGCCTCCTCGCTGATGTCCTCCAGCCGGGCGTGGTCGATGCCGTCGCGGGCGAACACGGCGATGGCGGCGTCGATCAGTCGTTCCCGCGTCTCGGCGCGACGCCGGCTCAGCGTCTGTTGTGTCATGGCTCACCCTCCAGCGGCACCCTACTGCGTCGGTCGTCACCGCGTTGGTCCATCACGATACATGCGTGTATCGTGCATACGCGAATGCATCCACAGTGCGTCGGCGTATCCGGCCGCACCTGACACACGAGGGGCCCCGGGTGTCCACCTTCTTGTACGGACTGGGTCGAGCCGCGTTCCGGCGCCGCTGGCTGACCCTGGTGAGCTGGGTCGTCGTGCTGGCGGTGCTGGGCGGCTTCGCCGCGGCCTTCAGCAAGCCGTTCCAGGACGAGTTCGACCTCCCCGGCTCGGAGGCGCAGGCCGCCCTCGAGTCGCTGAGCCACACGTTCCCGCAGGTGAGCGGTGCCAGTGCCCAGATCATCGTGGTCGCGCCCGAGGGCGGCACCGTCGAACAGGCCGACGTACGAGCGGCCATCGACACCGCGGTGCGCGAGCTGAGTGGTGTCGAGCAGGTCGAGAACGTGGTCTCGCCGTACGACGAGATGGTCAGCGGATCGGTGTCGGAGGACGAACGGGCGGCCCTGATCAACATCCAGCTCAACACCCGGCTGGAGGAGGTCACCGACCAGACGCTGGACGAGATCCTGGCCGTTGCCGACGGGCTTCGCGCCGACGTACCGGGCTCCGACGCCTCCGCCGGCGGCCAGGCCTTCCAGGTCACCGAGGTCGGGCTCGGGCTGGTCGACGTGATCGGCGTCTTCGTCGCGCTGATCGTGTTGTGGGTGACCCTCGGCTCACTCCGGGCCGCCGGGCTTCCCCTGCTCACCGCGATCTGGGGCGTGGGCATCTCCACCCTGCTCGTTGTCGGTGGCACCGCGGTGATGGTGATCAGTTCGACCACGATCATGTTGTCGCTGATGCTGGGACTGGCGGTCGGGATCGACTACGCGCTGTTCATCCTGTCGCGCCACCGTGACCAACTCGCCACCGGGATGGACCCCGAGGAGTCAGCTGCCCGATCGGTCGCCACGTCCGGCTCGGCGGTCGTGTTCGCCGGCCTCACGGTGATGATCGCGCTGTGCGGCCTCAGCGTCGCCGGGATGCCCTTCCTCACCACGATGGGCGTCGCCGCGGCCGCCGCCGTCGCGATCGCGGTGATGATCGCGCTGACCGCGATCCCTGCGCTGATGGGGCTGATGGGCGAGAAGCTGCGACCCAAGCCCAAGAAGGAGAAGCAGCCGGGGCAGCCGCAGCACGGGGTTCCGGCAACGGCAGCGAAGCCGAAGCGCGGCTGGGCCGACCGGTGGGTCGGGGCGGCCACCAAGCTGCCCGTGCTCACCATCGTGGTGATCGTGCTCGGCCTCGGTGCACTCGCGATCCCGGCCAGCCAGCTGCGGTTGGCGCTGCCCGATGCCGGCAGCAACCCGGCCGGCTCACCCGCGCGGGTCACCTACGACCTGGTCAGTGAGCACTTCGGGCCCGGCCACAACGGCCCGCTGATCATGACCGTCGACATCGTCGCCTCGGATGATCCGCTGGGCGTGATGGAGGGGCTCGCCGACGACATCGAGGCGCTGCCCGGCGTCGCCACGGTGCCGCTGTCGACCCCCAATCCCGGCATCGACACCGGGATCGTGCAGATCGTGCCGACCACCGGCCCGGACGACCCGGCCACCTCCGAGCTCGTCCGACAACTGCGCGACCTGCAGCCACAGTTCCGCGACGAGTACGGCGTCGACACCGCCGTCACCGGCATCACGGCGGTGCAGATCGACGTGTCCGACAAGCTCGCCCAGGCGTTGCTCCCGTTCGGGCTGCTCGTCGTCGGACTGAGCCTGATCCTGCTGACCATGGTGTTCCGCTCGATCCTGGTGCCGATCAAGGCCGCCCTGGGGTACGTGCTGAGCGTGGTCGCCTCGTTCGGCGTGGTGGCGCTCGTCTTCGAGTACGGCTGGGGTGCGGAGCTGCTGGGCCTGGACAAGACCGGGCCGGTGATCTCGTTCCTGCCGATCATCTTGATGGGCATCCTGTTCGGCCTGGCGATGGACTACGAGGTGTTCCTGGTGTCGCGGATCCGGGAGGACCACGTCCACGGCGTCCCGGCCAGGGAGGCGGTCCGTACCGGCTTCGTCGCCTCCGCGCGGGTGGTGCTCGCGGCCGGGTTGATCATGTTCGCAGTGTTCGCCGCCTTCGTCCCCGAGGGCGACGCGATCTTGAAGTCGATCGCGCTGGGGCTGGCGGTCGGCATCTTCGTCGACGCCTTCATCGTCCGGATGACGCTGGTGCCGGCGGTGCTGAAGCTGCTCGGCGAGGCCGCGTGGTACCTGCCGCCGTGGCTCGACAAGCGGCTGCCGTCGTTCGACGTCGAGGGCGAAGGGCTGCAACGCCAGTTGGCGCTGGCCGACTGGCCGATGCCCGGCTTCACCGCCGGCATCGCCGCCGAGTCGATCATGATCAACGACGAACCGGTGCTGGGCGGGCCCGTCGTGCTGCAGCCAGGCCGCCCTGCCGTGCTGACCGGCGGCGACGCGACCACCCGGACGTCGGTGCTGTTGGCCTTCACCGCTCGGACCGCGATCACCGAGGGCCGGCTCAAGGTGGCCGGTCAGGTGCTTCCTGATCATGGTGGGTCGGTCCGCCGCCACACCGTGTACGTGGATGCCGCCGACACCGGGGCCGCCGCCCAGATCCGTCGCGCCCAGCGCGCCGGGCACGCAGTCATCGCGGTCGACAACGCCGACCGTGCCGACACCGCGACGGTGACCGCGATGCAGGAGTTGATCACCGCCACCGCGGGGCGTCCCACCGTCGTCGTCCTCGCCGCAGCAGGCCCGCTGCCCATCAACGACGCCACCGTCGTCGATCTCTCCCCGGCCCGGCCGGCCACCGCACTTGTCAACGCCTGAAAGGACATCGACGATGTCGAAGACCACAACCCGTTCCTGGACGACCGTGCTGGGCGTGCTGCTCATCCCGCTGCTGCTGGCCGGCGGCTTCGCGGCCGCCCTGTGGAACGCCGCCGAGCGCACCGACAACGTCAAGGCGGCGATCGTCAACAACGACGAGCCGGTCACCATCGGTGAGCAGTACGTCCCGTTGGGCCGCCAACTCGCCGGCAAGCTCGCCAGCGGTGCCGGCACCGACGACACCGAGGCCAACTACGACTGGGTCGTCACCGACGCCGAGGATGCCGCCGACGGCATCCGGACCGGGAAGTACGTCGCCGTGGTCACGATCCCGGAGAACTTCTCGGCGGCCGCGACCTCGAACGCCGGCGAGGCGGGTGAGGCCGAACAGGCCCTGGTCGACGTCCAGATGTCGGCCGCCGCGGCCGGGATCGACCCGATGTTCTCGCAGCGGATCGTCGGCGCCGCCGTCGACTCGCTCAACACCGACCTGACCGAAACGTACCTGAGCAACGTCTACGTCGGGTTCAACACGATGGGTGAACAGTTCAAGACCGTCGCCGACGCCTCGGGGAAGTTGGCCGACGGCACCGGCGAGCTGTCGACCGGCATGGGCGAGGTCGCCAAGGGCACCACCGAGCTCAACACCGGCATGGCGGAGCTGAGCGAGAACGGGTCCACCCTGGCGACTGGTGTCACCGAGTACACCGGCGGGGTGACCTCGCTGGCCGACGGGTTGGCCCAGCTGCAGTCCGGGACCGCCGAGCTGCCGTCCCAGACCCGGCAACTCGCCAACGGGATGAACGCCTCGGCGACCGGGGCCGAGCAGTTGGCCGGCGGCGCGAAGGAGCTCAGCGGCGGGGTCGGTGAGTTCGCCGCGGGGGTGAAGCAGACCGGGCAGGGTGCCGGCGAGCTCGCCTCCGGTGCCGAACAGCTGGCCGGCGGTGCGGCACAGGCCGGCGGTGGCCTCGAGCAGTTGAGCACCGGCGCAGCCGGGCTGAACCAGGGGCTGCAGCAGTACCAGTCGAACCTGCAGGACCCGATCGCCGCCGCGGGCATCTGCCAGCAGGCCGGGATCACCGACCCGGTCGAGCTCAAGGGTTGCGTCACCGGGTTGTACGCCGCGGGCGCCGGCCTCGAGACGCCGGACCCGCAGTCGGGGGTCAGCCTGCTCGGGCTCGCCGGCCAGCTCGCCACCGGGGTGGCCGAGACCTCCGCCGGGATCAACGGCGAGGGTGGTCTGGTGGCCGGGACGAAGGAGCTGGCCGCCGGCGCCCGGGCGTTGGCCGACGGCGTCAACGGCAACGGCACCGCGGCTGAACCCGGCCTGGTCGGCGGGGCCGAACAGCTCGCCGGTGGTGCCGCCGAACTCGCCACCGGTGCGACCGAACTCGCGGCCGGCAACCGGCAACTCGCCTCCGGTGTCGGCCAGCTGGCCGATGGCATGCCCGCCCTGTCCGAGGGCATCGGGCAGGCCGCCGCCGGGGCCCAGCAGTTGTCGGCCGCCGGCCCGGAGCTCAGCGCCGGCGTCACCGCCTACACCGACGGCGTCTCACAGGTCGCCACCGGCACCGCCGAACTGAGCGAAGGCATGAACCAGCTCGCGACCGGCTCGCAGGAGCTCAACAGTGGCGCGCGGCAGCTCGCCGACGGGCTCGCCAAGGGCGCCACCAGCGTGCCGACCTACAGCGAAGCCGAACGGGAGCAGCTGTCCACGGTCGCGACCCGCCCGGTGGCGACCCCGACCGATGACGGACGCTCACCCTTCACCGATCCGGCGCTGCTGTCGACCTTGGTCGCGATCGCGCTGTGGGCCGGTGGCCTGCTCAGCGTGTTGGCCCTGGGCACCGGGACCGCGGGCGCCTGGCGGTCCACCGCGTCGTCGATGCAGCTGACCCTCAAGGCGCTGGCACCGGGGGCGGCGATCGCCACCGTGCAGGGCGTCGTGCTCGGGGTCGCGGCCGGCCGACTGCTGGACCTGTCCGCCGGTGACAGTGCGGCCGTGGTCGGGGTGAGCGTGCTCGCCGGGTTGGCCTTCCTCGCCGTCAATCACGGTCTGGCGACGGTCGCCGGCAACGTGGGCCGGTTCATCGCGGTCGCCCTCGGCATCCTGGGCGCGGCGGCCTCCCTGATGGCCGCGCTGCCCGCCTTCCTGGCCGCCGTCCGGCCCGCCTTGCCGACCACGCCGGCGATGACCGCGCTCACCGCGATCACCGGGCCGACCGACGGGCTGGGGTGGGCCGTCGCCGGCCTGGTCGCCTGGCTGGGCGTCGGTCTGGTCGCCGGGTGGCTCGGGATGAGCCGGAAGCGGCAGGTCGTGGTCCGCGCCTGAGGCCCACGCCGCCCGGCGACGGTTCAGCGCCAGCTGGCCGCGTCGACCCCGCCGGGTACGTCGGCGGCGGGGTCGTACGGCGTGCGGGTGAACCGGAACGACGCCAGGTCCAGGTGCGAGACCGTACCGTCGGCACACCGCACCACCCGCAGCGGCTCGCCGACGTGGTAGCCGTCGAGCCCGACCCACGCGTCCGCGCCGACCCGGCGGAAGCGTGAACCGCGGCCCTGGCCGAGCGTACCGAGCACGAAGTGCTCGCCCACCACGGTGCCGGTGGTGACCGCAGGCCCCCAGTGCCAGGTGCCGACGAGCTCCAACAGGGCGGGCTCACCGGCGGCATGCCACGGCTCGACCGGCGGCGGTTCCCGGTCGACGACGGCGTCGAGCAGTTCGGCGGCGACCGGGGCCAGCGCACCGGCCGTGGAGTTCGTGAACGCGATCACGCCGTCGCCGGAGTCGGGGCGGACCCGTAGTCCGGCGAGGAAGCCGGGCATCGAGCCGCCGTGGCCGACGTACCGGGTGCCGTCGACGTTCCACAGTTGCCAGCCGAGCCCGTGGGCGCCGGTCCAGGGCTGGTCGGGCAGGTCGACCACCACGTGCGGCTCGAGCATCTCGGCGAGGGTGTCGCCCGAGAGCACGTCGCCGGTGTCACCTCCGACGAACGACGCCCAGGCGGCCAGGTCGGTCACCGTCGTCCACAGCTGGCCGGCCGGCGCCATCCCGCCGGCATCGTGCTCCGGCTCGGGCAGCAACACGTCGGCGAACGGGTGCACCGCCAAGCCGGTGGCGGCGCGACCGAAGGGCCGCGTCGTCGTCCGCATCATGCCCAGCGGTGCGAGCAGGTCCCGGGTGATGACGGAGAACCAGTCGGTGCCGTGGGCCCGGGCGACCAGTTCGCCCAGCGCACCGAAGCCGACGTTGGTGTAGTGGAACTGGCGTCCGGGACGGAAGCGGCGGCCGATCCCGGTGTCGACCAGGTCGTCCCATGATCCGCCGGCGGTCCGCTCCCACCACGGCCCGTTCGTCTCGGCCTGGACGCCGGCGTCGTGGGAGAGCAGTTGGGCGATCGTCGCGTCGCCGAGCTTGGTGCCGGGCACGTGGGTCTCGAACCGGTCGTTCAGGTCGAGCTTCCCGGCGTCGCGCAACTGCAGCACCGCGACCGCGACGAAGGTCTTGGTGATCGAGCCCATCCGGTACTGCGTGTCGGCATCGGCCGACTCCCCACCGGCCCGACCGTCGAGGGTGCCGACGGCGCCCGACCACACCAGGGCCCCGTCCCGGACGATGCCGGCGGCGATCGACGGCAGCCGTTGGGCGCGCTGGGCCGTGGCGAGCAGGTGGGACAGGTGGGCGGCGGTCGAGGCCTCGAGGTGGTGGTGGGTCACCGCCCGACTCTACGAGTTCGCGGCCGCCTGCTCGGGGCTCGGCTGCCCCCCGAGACCGGTGTCGAACACCGCCCGATCGATGCCGCGGGTGATCAGGGTGAACCCGACCGCCACCACCAGGTAGCAGCCGGCGACGCCGAGCAGGACGGGCACCGACACCCCGTCCGGGGGCATGATCAGTGCGCACAGCACCGCCCCCAGCACGAGCGTGACGTTGAAGATCATGTCGTAGAAGATGAAGGTCCGGCCCTTGTGCTCGTCGTCGACATGGGCCTGGACGAGGGTGTCCACGCCGATCTTCAACGACTGGGCGAAGACCCCGAGGGCGAACGCGGCCGCCACCAGGGTGGGTTGGCGGTAGATCGCGCCGGGCACCACCTGCAGCACCGCCGAGCCGACCAGCGTGATGATCAACCAGCCGCGCAGCCCGAACCTCCGCGCCATCGGTGGGGTGACCACGGCCGCCAGCACGAACCCGATCGCGGTGGCCAGCAACAGGATGCTCAGGTCGCCCAGTGCGGCGTCGACCTCGGTGACTGGATGGAAGTGGTTGCGGTAGACGAGGATGGTGGCGACCGTGACCAGCCCGTACGGGATCCGCTGGGCCGCGATGGTGAGCAGCCCGATCGCCGCGGGCCGACGGTCGCCGAGGTGCCGCAGCGTGGCGACCAGGCCGGCGGCCACGTCCTTGGCGCGGGTCGGCTCCTCGACGTCGGGACCCAACGCCGTACGACCGATCCGCAACGCCAGCAGCACGCTGACCAGGTAGCCGACCGAGGCGAGGGCGAACAGGATGCCGTCGGTCAGGTTGGGCGGCAGCACCGGGCCGAGCAGCAGCCGCCCACCCAGCCCGATCCCGGCACCGAGGATGGTGCCGGCCGGGCCGACCGTCGGCACCACCGCGTTGGCGACCAGGTACTCGTCGGCGTCGATGGTGTGCGGCAGCGCGGAGCTGAGCGTCGCCAGCACGAACCGGTTGAGGCTCATCAGCACCAGCACCAGCCCGTAGAACACGAACTCGCCGACGCCGACCGTGCTCTGCCCGGCGATCACGATCCCGGCGACCGCCAGGCACAGCACCACCCGGACCAGGTCGACCACCACCAACGCCTGCCGCCGCGACCAGCGGTCGAGCACGACGGCGACGAACGGGCCGACGATCGAGAACGGCAGCAGGGTGATCGCCAACACGATGGCGATGCTGACCGCGTCGGGTTGCCGCTGCGTGGAGAACAGCACGTACGAGGCGAGCGCGGCCTGCAGCAGCCCGTCACACGACTGGACCGCCACCCGGACCGCCAGCAGGCGGCGGAAGAGCTGGTGGTGCCACAACCGTCGAAGATTCCGCACCAGCTCCACGCGGGCGAGTCTTTCACGCAGGTGGTACGGGTCCGTCACCCAGCCGGTACGCGTGCCTCACCCGGGCGTGGGGCTTAGCAGCCCGGCCAACCTGGCAAGGTCGACGTTGCCGCCCGACAGGATCACTCCGACCCGCTTGCCGGCCAGCAGCTCCGGGTCGAGCCGGTCGAGGGCGGCGATGCCAAGCGCCCCGGACGGTTCGACGACCACCTTCATCCGGCCGGCCAGGAACCGCATCGCCTCGGCCAGCTCGTCGTCGTCGACGGTGAGCACGTCGGTCACGTGGCGGCGGATCACGGCGAACGTGAGCTCGCCCAGTGCGGTGGTCTGGGTGCCATCGGCGATGGTCCGCGGGGTGTCGATGGTGACGATGCTGCCGGACCGGAACGACTGCTGGCCGTCGTTGCCCGCCTCGGGCTCGACGCCGTACACCCGGCAGCCGGGTGACCACTCGGCCGCGGCCAGGGCCGTACCCGACAGCAGGCCGCCGCCGCCGAGCGGGGCCAGCAGCAGTTCGAGCGGGCCGACCTCGTCGAGCAGTTCCTTCGCCGCGGTGCCCTGCCCGGCGATCACGTCCGGGTGGTCGAACGGCGGGATCACGGTCGCGCCGGTCTCGGCGGCCATCCGTTCGCCGACCGCGGTGCGGTCCTCGGTGTAGCGGTCGTAACGCACCACCCGGCCGCCGTACCCCTCGGTCGCGGCGACCTTCACCGCCGGCGCGTCGTGCGGCATCACGATGGTGGCCCGGCTGCCGCGGATCCGGGCGGCCAACGCGACGGCCTGGGCATGGTTGCCCGAGGAGTAGGTGACCACCCCGGCCGCGAGTTGGTCGGGGGTGAGGCGGCTGATCGCGTTGAGCGCCCCGCGGAACTTGAACGCCCCCATCCGCTGCAGGTTCTCGGCCTTGCAGAACACGTGGCAGCCGAGTCGGTCGTCCAGGGTGCGTGAGGTGAGCACCGGGGTCCGGTGGGCCTGGTCGGCGATCCGGTCCGCGGCCGCGGTCACGTCGGCAGCGGTTGGCAGCTCGGTCGGCTGCTCGCGGTTGTCGGGTGCGGACGGCATGGTGTCATCGTACGACCGCGTGATAGACCGAACCCATGAGCTCCGAGCGGTCGAGCCGTGCCGAGGACGCCGCGCTGCGCGCCGAACTGGCTGCGGCACATGAGCGTGGCGAGGCGGAGCAGGCGCAGGCGTTGATCGATGCGTTCGTCGGCCGGGCCCGTGAGATCGACCTGCCGCTGCAGCCCCTCACCGCGCGGTTGCTCTCCGGACAGCAGGTCCGGACGAACGCCCAGGGCTGGTACATCAAGAACGATCGCTCGGTCGCGATCGGCGCGGAGGGCGAGTTCTACGTGCTCGTCGTGCCGGGTGGCTGGCGGGAACGGATCCGCGGGGTCGTGCTGAAGCCGTCCCCGCCACCGCTGGTGGTCGCCCGGGGCGCCCGGGACGGTGTCAGTGGCGACCTCGCCTACTTCCTTGACCGGGCATTGCGGCACGGCGCCACCCAGGAGTGACGCAGGACCAAGCGGAGGGAGGCTCAGTGGGACACGAGTTGGTGGGCGCGCTGATGTGACACACCGAGCACCTCGCCGATGTCCCTGACGGGGATTTCGTCGGCTGCCATCCTCACTGCCACGTCACGCATGAGGGTCGACACCTGGGCCTCGGCTTCGGCGGCACGGGACTTCAACGCTTCGATGTCACGCCGGACGTCGGCCAGATCGTCGCCGCCGACATGGATGTGGATGTCGAGCTCGATGGTGGACGGCGGTACGTCGAGCGTCACCGAGAGCACCGACCTGGCCTCGCCCTCGACGTCGGCGAGGCGTCGGGCCTGGGTGAGCAGATCATGCTGGGGGATCTCGACCATCCACCAACGGCCCTCGCGGGTCACGGAGACGTCGTACGTGCCCATGTCATCCTCCACAGTTGTCGATGGCCTTGCGGCACTGCTCACTGACCACCATCGTCGTCTATCCGACTGGACATGAACAAGTAAACTTGTGTAGACAATCCGCGTGGCAACCTCGCCCACGTTCTCGACCGGGCGCTGCGGCACGGCACCACCCAGGAGTGACGTCCGACCAAGCGGTGCGTCAGCGCCTCGACAGCGCCAACTCCTCCTCCTCGTCGATGTCGTCGCTGCCCTTGGCGGCGAGCCGGGCGAACGCACCGCCGGCGGCCCGCAGCTGGGCCGCGGTGCCGCGCTCCAGCACCCGGCCGGCGTCGAGCAGCGCCACCTGATCGGCATTCTCCACCGTCGACAGCCGGTGCGCGATGGTCAGTGTGGTGCGGTCCTCGGCGAGCCGGTCGAGGGCTTCTTGGACCTGCGCCTCGGTGGTGTTGTCGAGGGCACTGGTGGCCTCGTCCAGCACCAGCACCCGCGGATTGCGCAGGATGGTGCGGGCGATCGCGAGTCGCTGTTGCTCGCCCCCGGAGAACCGGAAGCCGCGGGCGCCGACGAGGGTGTCGAGGCCGTCGGGGAGACCGTTGACCAGGTCGGCGATGCGGGCGGCGTCGAGGGCCTCCCACAGCATCTCGTCGGTGGCCTCGGGGTCGGCGAGCAGCAGGTTCTCCCGGATCGAGTCGTGCACCAGGTAGGTCTCCTGGCTGACCACGCCGACGATCGAGGCCAGGTCGTCGGGGTGGAGGTCGCGGACGTCGACCCCGTCGATGGTGACCCGTCCGGAGCTGACGTCGTTGAGCCGTGGCAGCAGCGAGCCGAGCGTCGACTTGCCCGAGCCGGTGGCGCCGACCAGCGCGGTGGTGGTGCCGGCCGGGATCGTCAGGTCGACCTCGCTCAGCACCGGTGCGCCGTCGCCGTACGAGAAGTCGACGTCGGCGAACCGGACCTCACCCCGTACGGTCCGGGGGTCGAGTCGTACGGGATCGGCCGGCGGCTGCACCTCGGGCACCAGGTCGAGGAACTCGAAGATGCGACTGAACAGTGCCATCGCGGTGACCCACTGCACGCCGACGTTCAGCAGCCCCATGATCGGTCGGAAGATCGTCGCCTGCAGGGCGGTGAACGCGACCACGGTGCCGATGGTCATCCCGCCGGAGATCACGGGGAACCCGGCCGCCAGGTAGATCGCGGCCGGGATCGCGGCGAACACGATGGCCATCGTCGCCATCCGCCACTGGCCGGCGAGCTGGGCCCGCATTTCCAGACTGCGCAGCCGGTCCGACGAGGAGGTGAACCGGGCGGTGTTGCGGCCGGTGGTGCCGAGGGTCTTGGCGAGTCGGATGCCCGAGACCGACAGCCCCTCCTCGACCTGGGTGTGCAGCAGCGCCATCTCGCGCTGCCGCTTGGTGGTGATGTCGCGGCGGAGGATCGCGACGCGGCGGCTCAGGTAGATCGACGGCGGCAGGACGAGCAGCGAGATCAGTGTCAGCCGGGGCGACAGGGCCACCATCGCCACGACGGTGGCGATCGCGGTGGTGAGGTGGGAGGCGACCGAGGTGGCGGTGGTGGTGATCACCGACTGCATGCCGGAGATGTCGTGGGTCAGTCGGGACTGGACGTCGCCGCCGCGGGTCCGGGTGAAGAAGCTCAGCGACTGCTTCTGCAGGTGGGTGAACAGCGAGGTGCGCAGGGTGTGCATCACCTGCTGGCCCATCGAGGTGGCCAACCAGGTCTGCACCACCCCGATGATCGAGCTCAACGCGGCGACGACCACCATGGCGCCGCACAACATGGCGAGCAGGGGGAGGTCGGAGTGCGGCAGTGCGTCGTCGATGACGCCGCGCACCAGAAACGGTTGGGCGAGGCCGACGGCCGAGGAGGCACTGATCAACAGCACGACCAGCGCGATCGTCCACCTGTGGGGCTTGAAGAGTGCGGTGACGCGGCGCAGCTCGACCGGGTGGGTCTCGAGCTGTCGCTGGTCGTCGGGGTCCATCCGGGCGGGGTCTCCCCAGCCGCCACCGGGACCGCCCGGGGAGCGGGGTACTCCGGCGCTCATCAACTGCATCGCCACTGGCATCACCTCTGCGTGTCGTCCTGCTAGTATGCTGAGGCTACCTCACAATGAGGGTGCATGGCAACGTTAGGATGACGGCATGACGGACGACTCCGGTGGCCGCCAGGGCGACGACCTCGACCTCGGCAGCCTGCTCCACCGGTCGTTCCGGCGGTTGCGGCGGTCCTGGGTGGAGCAGTTGGCGCCGTGGGACCTGACCCCGTTCCAGTGGCGGGCACTGAGTCACGTCACGCAGTGTGCCGACGGGCTGCGGCTCAAGCACCTCGCCGATCGGCTGCACATCGCACCCCGCTCGGCGACCGAGGTGGTCGACCAGCTGGAGACGAAGGGCCTGGTCGTACGGGGGGCAGATGCCTCCGACCGGCGGGCCGTCGTGGTCACCCCGACCGGCCGTGGTCGCGAGCTCGCCGACGCCATCCGGCAGGAACGGCGGGAGTCGTCGGCGGAGTACTTCTCGGTGCTCACGGCATCTCAGCAGGCGTCGCTGGCCGACCTGTTGACCGCGTTGGCCGACGCGCAGCCGGACGACTCGGCCTAGGCCGAGCGGCTCGGGAGAATGTCTCATTTCAGCCGGGGCGGCCTGTCGCCACGTCGGTGCGTGTGGTTGTGTCGGAATCGTTCGAGGTCCCTTTCGACAGATCCAATGGAGGATTCGCCATGCCCGACGATCAGCCGGCCCGACCCGCGCCCCAGTTCCCTCGCCGAACCTTCCTCGCCTCCTCGGCCGCGCTGTCCGGGGCCGCGGCGATGACCCAGCTCCCCCAGATGGCGGCCCACGCCGTCCCGGAAGTGCTGCCGCCGCCGGTCAAGACGCGCAGCACGTTGTACACCCCGGAGGAGGTTGCCGCCGCCCGGGAGAACGTCGGAAAGTTCGCGTGGGCACAGGAACTCCGCGATGCCGCGGTCGCCAAGGCGGCCCCACTGCTGGCGCAGACCGACGACTGGCTGTGGAGCTCGATCACCTCCCAGGGCCTGCCGCGCAGCTATGCCGTCAACCAGGACCTGGGGTCGCCGATCACCGGCACCGAGTACTACAAGTACGGGGCCTACTCCTGGATCGGTGACCCGTACGGCGAGCCGTGGAAGTTGAAGGATCCCTCCAGCGACTACGTGTTCCCCACCAACGACTTCGCCGCCTTCCATGCCAGCGGACTCAACGAGCGGGGCGAGTTCGACCGCTCCCTGGCCGACGAGTCGCTGCTGGTCAACGAGCTGTACCCGGAGAAGGGTCCTGACTGGGGTGTCGACGACGGCTTCGGCTGGGTCGACGAGAACGGCGACAAGTGGACCTTCGTCGCCTACTACAACCACTGGTTCGTCTGGGGGTACAACAACTACAGCGCCACCGGGAAGGCCTTGGTGTCGGCGGACCTGCAGGCCGCGCGGGATGCCTACCTCTACACAGGTGACGTCCGCTACGCCCACGCCGGGTTGATCATGCTCGACCGGATCGCCGACGTCTACCCGAGCCTGTACACCGGGGAGTACCGCCGTGAGGACGGCTACCTGGCCAGTGACGGGCACCGACGGGTCGGTAAGGAGACCGGCTGCATCTGGGCCACCTTCGTCGCGCAGTACCACTGCTCGTTCTACGACGCCTTTTTCCCCGCGATCGCCGACGGCGACGACGCCGGGGTGCTGGAGTTCCTCAGGGCCAAGGCGGCTGCGCACGGGTTGCCGGCCAAGAACACCGTCGCCGACATCCGCTCCAACATCGAGCACGGCATCATCCGGCAGATCTACCCCGACGTGCAGACCTCCAACATCCTCGGCAACTTCGGCATGCACCAGAGTGCGTTGGCGATGGCGGCGGTGGTGCTGGACCACGCCCCCGAGACCCAGGAGTGGATCGACTTCGTTTTCGCTGCCGGAGGGCTGATCGGCTACCCCGAGGGGCCGTGGACGGTCACCGGCGGCAACGTGTACGCACAGTTGATCAACGACGTCGACCGGGACGGCTGGGGCTACGAGAGCCCGGGCTACAACGAGCTGTGGATCACCCAGATGAAGCAGATCGCCGACGTCCTCGAAGGCTACGACGGCTATCCGGCCGCGGACCTGTACCAGAACCCGAAGTTCGCCGCGATGATGGTGTCGCGCCGGTCACTGACCGTCCAGAACACGTTCACCCCGGCCATCGGGGATTCCTTGCAGGTGGGCATTCCGTACCTGATGGGCGATGCCGCCGAGCACGGTGCCGCCTACCAGCGGTACCCGACGCCGGAGCAGGCGCAGATGGCGTACCTGGTGAACGACGACTCCGTCACCGGGCTCAACGCCGGGGTGTTCGCGGCTGATCCCGAGGCCATCCAGGACGACATCCAGCAGGTGATCGACACCCGGGGTCCGCTGAACCTGGCCAGTGACAACCTGACCGGCTACGGTGCCGCCTTCTTCCGCAACGGCATCGACGGGCCGGCGGCGTTGAGCTACTCCGGCCCGACCCGGGCCCACGGCCAGCGCAACAGCCTGTACGTCGACCTGTGGGGTTACGGGCTCAACCTCGCCAGCTCGTTGGGCTACCCGGAGTTCGCCGACGGCCGGGCCCTGACGACCGAGTGGAACCACAACACGGTCGCCGCCAACACCGTCGTGTTCGACGCGAAACCGCAGGAATCGCTGCTGCACAACGAGAGCCAGCCACACCAGTGGGCCATCACGCCACAGGTGAAGCTGACCGAGACGTCGGCACCGACCGCCTATCCGGATGCCGAGCAGTACCGCAGATCGTTCGTCCAGGTCATGATCAACGACACCGACGCCTACTACGTGGACCTGTTCCGCGTCGACGGCGGGGCCGAGCACGTCTACTCGTTCCACGGCGTCGCGAGCACCGCCGCCGTCGACGGGGTGGAGCTGACCCAGCAATCGGGTGGCTCGTACGCCGGGCCGACGATCAACCCGCCGGCCGACAACGCCACGGCGGATCGGACCAAGAACGGGTACGACTGGTTGACCAACGTGTCCCGTGGCACGCCCAGCGGGCCGTACTCGGTCGACTGGGGAGTGCTGGACCCGTACGACGTGCTGGACCCGGACCTGCCGATCCACCTGCGGCTGACCATGCTCAACGACGTCGACGAGGTGGCCCTGGCCGACGGTCGCGCCCCGCGCAACAAGGCCGGCAACCCGGACCCGTTGCGCTACCTGTTGGCCAAGCGGACCGGCGACGACCTGTCGAGCCGGTTCTGCTCGATCATCCAGCCCTACAACGGATCCCCGTTCATCCGCGCGGCCTCCCAGGTGGCGGTCGAGGCGACCGAGGGGACGCTGGAGCCCGGCGATGCGGTCGCGGTGAAGGTGGAGTTGGTCGACGGACGGGTCGACTACCTGGTGTTCAACGCCAGACCGGAGGTGCAGGTCAAGGTCGACAACACATTCCTGTTCCGCGGAGCATTCGCGATGTTCCGCCATCGGGACCGGGCGGCACTGCACGGCGTCACCGTCGAAGGGACGCAACTGGTCCCGCTCGCGACCCCGGGCAGCCGGGTGGTGCAGGCGCTGTCGGCCGCCAGCGGCGCGGTGACCGGCACCGTGGCCGACTTCAGCCGCGAGCTGACCGACGACAACCACGTGGTGCTGGAACTGTCGACCTCGGTGGCCGATGTGGCAGCCCTGGTGGGGAACTACGTGTTCGTCGAGAGCGACGGCGTACGCAACGCCACCTACCTGATCACGTCGGCGGAGCTGTCAGGGACGCGGCTGGACCTGGGAGTCCGCGGCACCACGATCCGCCGCTGGGTCGACGCCGAGGACCAGTCCCTCGGCTACGTGTACGACGTGGCCGTGGGCCGTACGGCACGGATCCCGATCACCCGGGAGTGGAGCCTGCGCCGCTAGTCCGGATCACCGACAGGAACTGCCACCTGATCACGTCGCGGGCGCGGTCGGGTGGCAGCTCCTCGGGGCGGTGCACGCCGAGCAGGGTGAGGCCGTCGATGGTGGCGGCGAGGGCGGCCACGGCGAGTTCGCGTTGGGTCGGGTCGAGGTCGAAGTGTTCGTACGCGAGTTCGGCCAGGGCGCGCGGGCCCCGGAACAGGCTGCCGGTCACGTCGCCGAGCTCGGGGTTGGTGCGGGCGTGCTCGGCGAACGCGAGGAAGATGATCGCCTCGGCCCGGCGCTCCTCGTCCAACGGCAACAGCTCGCAGACCAGGTCGAGCAGCAGTTCCAGCGCGCGTTCACCCGACGACCCGTCGTGGGTGGCCGCACGGCGGGCGATCCGCGTCTCCACCCGCTCAGCCATCACGGTGACGGCGACCTGCAGCAGCTCGGTGTGGTTGGTGAAGTAGTGCCGTACCGACCCGACGTTGAGGTCGGCCTCCTCGGCGACGTTCCGCAGGCTGGCCGCGGCCACGCCCTGCCGGGCGACCAGCCGCAGCACCGCGTCGGCGATGTGCTCGCGGCGTTGGTCGGCGTCGACGATCTTGGGCATGTCGCACAACGTATCCGTTCGCGTGGGCCTGTCGTGCAACCGGCAGGAGTTGTATCCCAGCTGTGATACTTCAAGTATCGCACCTGAGATACATCCTGTCTCCGGGGCACGTTCCCGACCATGTGAGGATCTCCCATGTCCCCCACTGACCTGCAGTCCGGCGCCGTCGCACCGGCCGTCCCGACGAACCCACCGCGGTCGCCGGGGCGGATCGCCGCACTCGACGTCGCCCGCGGCATCGCCATCCTGGGCACCCTGGCCACCAACATCTGGATCTTCAGTCATCCGGGCGGCTTCCTCGGCTACCTGGCCGAGCCGGTCTCGCCCGCTGACGGGTGGGCACCGGTCTTCGAGCGGATGTTCATGGCGCTCGCCAACGGCAAGTTCCTGGGCCTGCTGACCCTGATGTTCGGCATCGGGCTGGCGATCCAACGCAACTCGGCCGTCCGCCGAGGACGGTCCTGGCCGGGCAGTTACCCGTGGCGGGCCCTGCTCCTCTTCCTGGACGGGGTGCTGCACTACGTCCTGGTCGTCGAGTTCGACGTGTTGATGGGGTATGCCGTCACCGGGCTCGTGGTGGCGTGGATCATCGCCGGCACCCCACGGACCCAACGCCGCTGGATCGTCGTCACCTCGGCCCTTCATGTGTTGGCGATCACCGCGTTGACGGTGCTGTTGGTCGCGACCGGCTCGTCGATGGCCCCGGTGCCGGTTGGGGAGAACCTGTACGCGACCGGGTCGTGGTGGGACCTGGTGGTGCAGCGCTTGGACCTGATGGTCATGTTCCGGATGGAGCCGGTGATGATCTTCGGGATGGGGATCGCGCTGTTCACCATCGGCGCCCAACTCCTCGAGCACGGCCTGTTCGAGCACCGAGGGGCCGGCCTGCGCAGCGTGTTGATCAAGGTCGGCGCGGTGGCGCTGGTGGTCGACCTGGTGCTCGCCATGACGCTGCCGGACCTGATGCTGGTCAACCGGTACGTGTCGGCTCCCCTGGTCTCCCTCGGGCTGCTGTCGCTGATCGCCGCCGCCTGGCTCGACCGGACACCCGGGTTCGTCGGCCGCCGGCTGACCGACGTCGGCCGGATGGCGCTGACCTGCTACATCGTGCAGAACATCCTGGCCTCGGTGCTGTTCCAGGGCTGGGGGTTCGGGCTGGCCCAGGTGCCCGCCGGCGACCGGACCTGGTTCACCGTGGTCGCCTTCGTCGGGCTGTGTGCGGTGATGGTGACCGCATCCCACCTGTGGCTGCGCCGCTTCGAGCGGGGACCGGTGGAGTGGCTGTGGGCACGCGGGTACGCCCTGCTGGCCCGAAGCTGACGTCCGCACGAGCCTTGGTGTGGACGGCGGAGGTACGGACAACGGGCGTCGTGGGTCGGACAACACCTCGGACAACACCTGCGCGACAGAGTCGGGGCATCCGCACGAAGGGAGCCCCCGATGTCCGTCCAGACCCGTCCGATCCCGTGTCCGCGACGCAGTCGGGACCCGTTCGCCGCGAAGCTCGACGCGGAGTGGCAGGCGTTGGAGGGCGATGCCGCCGCCGTCGTCGAGCGATGGGGGAGGCGGCACCCGGTGGTGGCCGGGTGCCGTTCCCTGTCCGACGTGCTCGGGGTCATCCGGCTCCGGCCCGACGCTGCCCTCGGTGCGCTGCTCACCCTCGATCGTGAGGGTTGTCGGCTCGCCGGGCGGGTGGTGGTGCAGACCATGCTGCCCAAGATGGTCGCCATGGCCCGGCGCGACCCCGACCACGATGTCGCCGACTACGTGGCGTGGCTCTGGTTGCGCATCCGCAGCTACCCCTTGGCTCGCCGGCCGCGTCGGATCGCCGCCAACCTGGCCCTCGACACCCTGAAGGCCGCGACCGCGGAGCGGTGCCGGGTGGAGGAGCCGCTGCGGCAGATCGGTGACCTCTGTTCGTACGTGCGGTTGCGGGCGGAGATGGACCACAACGCCGAGTTGGCCGGACTCACCGCCGACCGGGTGATCCGGGCGGCCGCCGCACTGGGCCTGATCGACGAACCGACCGGGGCGGTGCTGCGCTCGGTGTACGCCGAGGGGCTGTCGGGCAAGGAGGCCGCGGCCCGGCACCACACCTCGGTCGACACGATCCGGTGGCGGTGCTCCACCACCGTCCGCCGGCTGGCCGCGCACCGGGCTGCCCTGGTCGACGCCGCCTGACCGGTCAGCGGCGGTTGATCAACTCGCGGAGCACGGTGAGGGCCTCCTCGTCGGCCGACCCGACGGCCGGGTAGCCGACCACGACCCCGTGTCGCAGTCGGGTCCGGCCATGGGCCCAGTACCGGCTGAGGGGGGTCACGACGATGCCCTTCCCGGCCGCCGCCGCGACCAACGTCCGTTCGCGTTCGGCCGCCGGTTGGCCGCGCCGGGACTCCAGTCGGACCACCGCGTGCAGGCCGCCGTCGAGGCACACCGCCTCGGCCCGGTCGAGGTCGGCGAGGGCGTCGGTCAGGTGGGCCCGACGTCGCCGGTAGTCCCGCCGCATCCGCTCGATGTGGCGACGCAACCCGCCGGCGGCGAGGTAGTGGGCCAGCGCCCGCTGCATCACCCCCGACGGAAGCCCGCCCAGGTCGGCGCGGGTGGCGACCAGGTCGGCGACCAGTCCGGGTGGGGCGTGGACGAAACCGGCACCGAGGTCGCCGGCCACCGTCTTGGAGAACGAACCGAGGGTGACCACGCACCGGTCGGCGACGTCCCGCTGCTGGTCCAGCGCGGCCAGCGCCGGCAGTGGTGCACCGACGTAGCGGAGCTCGGAGTCGTAGTCGTCCTCGACGACCAGCGCACCGTTGTCCCGGGCCCAGTCGAGCAGCTCGCCCCGGCGGGTGGCCGACATCGACGTCCCCGTCGGATAGAGGTGGCTGGGCGTCACGATCACGACATCGGGTGGGCGGCGGCGCCGGAGTGCGGCCACCTCGATCCCTTCGTCGTCGACCGGGACGTCGACCACCCTGGCGCCGAGCCGACGCGGCACCAGCCGGAGCGACGGGTAGCCCGGGTCCTCCACCGCCACGGTGAGTCGACCGGAGCGTCGTTCGGCCCACACCTGCAGCACCAAATGCAGACCGTCGCGGGCGCCGGCGGTGACGACCAGGTGGTCCGGGTCGGGGACCACGCCACGCATCTGACGCAGGTGGGCGGCGAGTTCACGCCGCAGCGCGGCGACCCCGGCCGGCGGTGGTGCGGTGGCCCGCGCCTCCGCGGCGGCCGTACGCCATGCCGCCCGCCAGGTCGGATCGACCACCTTGGCCGCATCCGGCCGACCGGGAGTCAGGTCGATCACGTCGCTGGCCGGTGCGGGCGTACGAGGTCGCCGCTGCCGGGCGGGTCGCTGTCTCGCGGTGGGATGGGTCCGGCGGAGTGCCGGGTTGATCATGGTCCCCGATCCGGGGAGCGGGCTCAGGTAGCCCTCGGCGACGAGCTGGTCCAGTCCGGTGACCACGGTGCCGCGGGCCACACCCCACCGTTCCGCCAACGGGCGACTCGCCGGCAGCCGCTCACCCGGTCGGAGCACCCCACGATCGACAAGGTCTCGGATCCCGTCGGCGATCTGCACCGGCAGCGCCCGGTCACCGGCACGGTCCAGCTGCAACGGCAGGTCCACCTCGGTGCGCTGCACGGCCCAGCCCTCCTCGTACGGACGTCGACGCCTGATGCGCCAAGTGGATCAACCGTACCCGTGTTGAGTGGACCTTGGAATGGTCCACTCAATGACGCAGGCTCGGGTCATGACTGATCTGGACACCCGTACGCCCACCGACCACACCACCGTGACCCGGACCGGCAGCCCGCTGGTCAAGCGAGGCCTCGCCGACATGCTGAAGGGCGGCGTGATCATGGACGTCGTCACCGCCGAGCAGGCGCGGATCGCCGAGGACGCCGGCGCCGTCGCGGTGATGGCACTGGAGCGGGTGCCCGCCGACATCCGCGCCCAGGGTGGGGTCGCCCGGATGAGCGATCCCGACCTGATCACCGCGATCAAGGAGACCGTCTCCATCCCGGTGATGGCCAAGGCGCGGATCGGACACTTCGTCGAGGCCCAGGTGCTGCAACACCTCGAGGTCGACTACGTCGACGAGTCCGAGGTGTTGAGCCCGGCCGACTACGTCAACCACATCGACAAGCAGGCCTTCACCGTCCCGTTCGTGTGTGGGGCGACCAACCTCGGCGAGGCGCTCCGCCGGATCACCGAGGGCGCGGCCATGATCAGGTCCAAGGGTGAGGCCGGCACCGGCGACGTCTCCGAGGCGACCCGCCACATCCGGCAGATCCTCGCCGAGATCCGTGCCCTGCAAGCAAAGGCGCCGGATGAGTTGTACGTGGCGGCCAAGGAGCTGCAGGCCCCGTACGCACTGGTCGCCGAGGTCGCTCGTACGGGAAAGCTGCCGGTCGTGCTGTTCGTCGCCGGTGGGGTCGCCACCCCCGCCGATGCGGCGATGATGATGCAGCTCGGCGCGGACGGGGTCTTCGTCGGGTCCGGCATCTTCAAGTCCGGCAACCCGGAGGCCCGCGCGGCTGCGATCGTCCGGGCGACCGCCGCCTACGACGACCCGGCGACGATCACCGCGGCGTCCCGTGGCCTCGGCGAGGCGATGGTCGGGATCAACGTCTCCGACCTGCCAGCGCCGCACCGGCTGGCCGAGCGTGGTTGGTGAACCCCGCATCGGCGTCCTCGCCCTGCAGGGTGGGGTCGCCGAGCACCTCGACCTGCTGACCGGACTCGGGGCCGACGCCGTACGGGTCCGGACGCCGGCCGACCTGGACGGGCTGACCGGGATCGTGTTGCCGGGTGGTGAGTCGTCAACCATTGACCGGCTGCTGCGGATGTTCGAGCTGTCCGAGCCGCTGCGCGACCTGATCGTCGGCGGCCTGCCGACGCTGGCCACCTGTGCCGGTCTGATCACCCTGTCCGACACGATCGAGGATCCGGCACCCGGCCAACGGACCCTCGGCCTGCTCGACATCACGGTGCGCCGCAACGCGTTCGGGGCCCAGGTCGTGTCAGAGGAGGCGACGGTTGACACCGCGGACGGCCCGGTCCGCGCCGCGTTCATCCGCGCGCCGATCGTCATCCGCGTCGGCTCAGGCGTCGAGGTCCTGGCCCGACACCGCGGTCAGGTGGTCGGGGTCCGTACGGCGACCGTCACCGCCGTCGCGTTCCATCCTGAACTGACCGGCGACGCAACACTGCACCGATGGCTCCTCGACACTCGGCCATTTGCAGGTACCCCGACGGGGTGGGAAAAGTTATACTGGCTGCATGAAGACAGCCATCAGCCTTCCTGACCACAGTGCGGAACGCTTCGACCGTGTTGCCCGCAAGCACGGCATGACGCGGTCGGAGTTCTATCGGCGTGCAGCAGAGCAGTACGCGGACGAGTTGTCCGGCGCGGACCTCACGGCCCAGATCGACGAGGCGATCGCTGCCGTCGGACAGCCGGGCGACGAGACCTCCGAACTCCGCCGCGAGGCCAATGCTCGCCTCGCCGAGATGTCGGACGAGTGGTGATCCGCCGGGGCGAGGTGTGCTGGGGCGACTTCGGCGTACCCAGGGGTAGTGCTCCTGCGAAGCGGCGACCTGCGGTCATCGTGCAGTCCGACCGCTACAACGATTCCGGCATCGGCACTGTCGTGGTCCTGCCGATCACCTCCAACACGGCCGTCGCGCGACATCCGGGCAACGTCTTCATCCCCGCCCACGCCTCCGGGCTGCCCAAGGATTCCGTCGTCAACGTGTCCCAGCCGATGACCGTGGACCGGGCCGACCTGGACGTCACCGGAGCCTCACTCCCCGCGCACCTGATGGCCGACGTTGACGTCGGGCTGCGCCGAGTCGCTGACCTGTGAGTCTGACAAGTACGTCGGCAAGACGTCACACCGGTGTGGCCAGCAGCTCGCGGAGGTTGGCGTCGACCTCGGCCAGGTAGGACGGCTCGAAGCCGAACAACCCGAAGTGGCCGGCGATGGTGTGCAGCACCCGCAACTCACTGTTGGGGGTCAGCGCCTGCTCGGCCGCAGCGTCGCGCGGTGGGAAGAACATGTCCTCGTCGTGCGGCATCACGAACACCTTCGCGGTGATCCGGCCCAGTGCGGCAGCCAGATCACCGTCGGTGTTGCGGGCGACGTCGCCGCGCTGCCACTTCCATCCCATCACCAACAAGGCGTTGGGGTCCATCGCGGTGAAGACGGGGCGCAGGAACCGATCCCGGAACTCCTCGAACGTGTCCCAGGTGACGTCGGGCAGCTCGATGCCGCGCCAGAACTCGGTCTTCCAGAACTCCGTCGAGAACCCGAGGACGGCCCAGATGTCGGCGTGCCGGGTCAGCCCGGCCACCACGTCGGCGTGGTCGGCGTACTCTCCGCCGTTCCACCCCGGATCGGAGCTGATGGCGTCCAACAGCGTCTGGGTGAACAGGAAGTCGTGCGGCGTGTTCTGCGCCGTCCCGGCGATCGGCGCCGCCCGCAACACCTTGTCAGGAAAGCGAACCGCCCACTCCCACGTCTGCTGCGCCCCCATCGAACCGCCGACCACCAGCGCCAACCGTTCGATGCCGAACACCTCGCGCAGCAACTGCTCCTGGGCCCGGACGTCGTCCCCGATCCGGACGTTCGGGAACTTCGACATCGCGATCTCACCGTCGGTGTTGTGCGGTGAGGTCGACAGCCCGTTGCCGATCTGGTTGATCACGATGATGAAGTACTTGTCCGGGTCGAGGGCCCGGCCGGGCCCGATGTAGACCAGCTCCCACGTCTGGTGCGTGCCGGAGAACCAGGTCGGCACCAGGATCGCGTTGTCCCTTGCCTCGTTGAGTTCTCCGTACGTGGCGACCGCGAGCTGCAGGTCGGGGATGACCCCGCCGTCCTCGAGCTCGAACCGGCCCAGCGAATGGAGCTCGTAGGCTCCCTGGACCTCGGGTGTGTAGAACGGGTTCTGCAGGACCATGGAACTCTCCCTCGAGCGCGGTGACCTCAGCTTGGCCCCAGCGTACCCGTCAGGTCGACGCGTCGTTGTCGATGCGGAAGGTGGTCGCCCCATCCCATGTCGTACGGGGGAAGAACACCAGGCTCGCCGACGATGCGCTGACGATCAGGCCCGGATCGGTGTCCAACTCGATCATGGTCTGCCCACCACTGGCCGTCACCGCGGTCACCCGGTAGCTGTGGGTGGTGTCGTCCGCGTGCTTGATGACCAAGACCTTCCCGATCACCCACTCCGGAACAGCCGCGGTGGTGACGAATGCGTCGACCTCGTCACCGGCCGTCTTGCGCTTCGCCGTGACGACGTCGCCGGTGACCGCACCGGGACCGGAGACCGTCAGCTCCCCGGCGGCCAGCGCGGTCCCGCCGACCAGGTGAAGGCTGCTCGGCTGCCCCGAGGCGAACCGGGCCAACCCGTACCGGCCGGTCAGCGTCACGCCGTCGGCCATCAGCGTCCGGGTGTCGTCCAGTGAACTGATCATGATGTCGTGTCCGCCGTCGTGGGTGACCTTCACCGCAATGTCGCCGTCGGCGCCGCCGGTGATCGGGAGCTGTTCGACACTGTGGACTTGGCCGGTAGCTCCGGCACCGTGCGGCTCGAACACCGTGATGAAGTCGCTGTTCAGGTCGGTGCCTTCGCGTCGGAGCACCACCTTGGGCATGAAGAAGTCGAGCGGTCGCGTGTCGTCCTGGGTGCCGCTGCCGGTGCGAGTCACCCGGAGTGAGGGGGCCTCACCGACGAAGAGTTCGGTGCCGCTCGGTGCGACACCGTGGACCGCCAGCCCGGCGCCGGGCGTACCTTCGTCGCTGGTCTTGATCGTCGCGGCGAACCTGCCGTCGGCCAGCTCGGCCCGTGACACGTCACGGATGTGCATGTACGCGTGGTAGTGCCCACCGGCACTGCCCTCGTCGAACTCGTTGACCGGCAGCACCGGCTCGACGCCTTCGGGCAGCAGGTAGGGGCCGTACGGTGCCGGCACCGGCTCGGTGGTGATGGTTGCGTCGCGGTTGGCGTCCCCGTTGAAGGTGTACTCGTGGCGCTCGCCACCGCGCACTCGGAAGACGTCGAGCACGTAGCCGGCGTTCGCGGCCGCCCCCGGTATCCCCAGGTGCCAGCACTCACGGCTGTACAGGGAGGTTGCTGGGTAGGCGGAGTTGCGGTCGACCCGGATCAGTTGCACCCCCGTGGCGGGTTCGCTGAAGCCCTGCAGCGAGCCCACGTCCTCACCCGTGGAGACCATGTTGGCGGCGTCGACGACCACGGTGTTGTGCGACAACGCCGAGACGGCCCATCGCCCCAGGATCGTGTGGGTGTAGCCCAGATCGGGCAACAGCTCCTGCCCGGCGGCGAACAGGGCGATGCCCAACGGCTCGTAGTGCGAGTGACCGGACTTGGCGGCGAAGCTGACGTACAGCTGCGACACCTCTTCGATGCCACCGCCGGGCACGAGCTCGCCCCGCTGCAGCCGGGCGACACCGCCGCCGCCGTACAGCAACGAGCCGGCCGTGATGTCGGCACCAGCCGGGCTGGTGAAGGCCCACGTGTCGTTGAACGGGAAGAACTTCGCGTCCGGGTAGACCAGCTCGCGGGCGATGCGTTGGGCCAGCGCCAACTGGGGCGCTGCCCCCGCGGCATCCAGGCCGTCGAACCGCTCACCGGATCGCGGAGACTCGTAGTCGGGGCCGTCACTCCACCCCTCCAGCGCGGTCAACACCCGGTCGAGCCCGGTGTTGCTCTGCATGTGGTACGACGAGGTCACCTGCGAGAACCAGCCGTCGTAGCGGTACTGTCCGGCCGCATAGGTCCGCAGCCACTCCATGGCCTCGTGGACCGGGGCCGAGTCACCGCGGGCGCGGCCGAGCGAGACGAGCCCGAGGTAGCTGGGGAAGTCGTAGTTGGTGAACTGCTTGGTGAAGCTGTGGAAGAAGTCCAACGAGGGTTGGAACAAGTCGGCCCACAGGCGTTCCCGGACGTCGAACCCGACCTCGTCGGCCAGTACGTCGAAGGCATCGGTCTGCTCGATCAGCCGGTAGCACTCACCGATCGACTGCAATCCTTCGAGTTCCGAGATCGACCACCGGTTCAGCAGCCCGCCGAAGTACTGCTGCGGGGCCGCCAACCAGTTCATCGGTCGGTTGAAGTCGGGGAAGTCGTTGGTCGGCGCCCACGTCTGGTAGCGGGCGGCGAACTCCACCAGCACCCGCGCCGCACCCAGCGGATCGGCGGCCGCGACAATCGGGAGCTGGCCGTACACGTACTGCTTCTTGAGGTAATCGAGCTGGCCCGACAGGTAGTACTCGCGGCCCTCGGCGTCCCGGTGGAAGTGGTGGGTGACGGGATCACCGAGCCGGTTGGTGACGGTGACCGACTGGTCCTCGGGGTGGTCGGCGTTGGGATAGCGCACCGACGCGGCATCGCGGGAGGTGATCACGTCCGGGGCCGACGGTGACCAGCTGAACCGGCCGGAGGTGCCGGCTCCCGGATTGTGCGGCAGCCGGCAGAACAACATCCCTGCGGTCTCCGGGATCAGGCCCTGCAGGGTCGCAGCGGACGGACTGGACGGTCCGGGGGCGACGGCGGTGCCACCCGAGCTCGGCCGCGGCAGGTTGCCGGGCAGTTGATCACCGGCGGTGAGCAGGTCGTGTCGGTCGAACGTGAGCGTGCAGGTGCCGGCCGTTCCTTCGAGGGCGATGCCGTACTGGCCGTCCCGGTCGGGTGCCGGGTGGTCGAAGGTGACGACGGTCGCGCCGGCCACGGTCCCGATGCTGGTCGGCGTGATGGGCGTCGACGCGTGCGGTGACCGCCAGGTGAGGCTGAGCGCACTGCGGCCCTGCCGGGGCCGCCCGGTGCGCGGATCGAGGACGACCGGGTCGAGGGTGACGCGTTTGGTGGTGTGGCCCACGTACTCCAGCGCCGGCGTCGTCGGGATCGCCGTCGGCGACTCCGCGAAGACAACGGGCATCGCTGCGGCGTGGTTCACCAGGTCGAGGTGGATGTAGTTGTTGCCGGGCCGGTCGATGATCGATGACCGGAACGGCGCGAGGCTGCCCCACGCAGCGGCGTTGATCTGCTGCTCGACGACCAGGTTCAGCTGCCACGTACTGCCCGGCGCGGGTCGGCCAACGCCCAGCGCGGCGTACGGGATCCGCGCGGTGATCGTGACCTCGGAGTCACCGGCCGCGTGTTCGTGTTGCAGGTCGGCCAGGTCGGTCGGTGAGCCACCCCAGCGGAAGACCAGGTCGTCCTCCGCCTCCTGCGGCCGGACACTGATCCGCTTCGACCAGTACCGGCCGCCGTGCGAGGCGGGCCTGACGATCAGCCAGCAGGCGGTGACGGTGGCGGCCGAGGCGTGGGCGTACCGCAGCCCGACGTGCAGGTGAGATGCGTCGTGGCGTACGTGGGTGGTCACGTCCGCGTCGAGGGGGAGCTGGGCCCACGGGGTCACCAGCCCGGTCCGGGCCGGCTCGCCCCATGTCGGGTCGGCGAGGGTGCCGTCCATGGCCGGGGTACCGACCCCGGCCACGAGCCACTCGTTCACCCGGGTGGACACCAGCGGGTCTCCCGACGGTCCGGGTCCCGCGGGCTGCCGGGGTGCGGCGCTCGCGACACCGGGTAGTTGTGCCAGCCCGGCCGCAGCCGCAGCCAGTGAGGTGGCGGTCAGAAAGGTGCGTCTGTCCATCGTTGGACCTCCGGGGGATGGGGCGGCCTACCGTCGCGCCCGATACTGGTCCGATTAGGGCAAGACTGTCAACGGCTAGGTCGGATCGTCTTGCCTCACACGTCGGCGAGGGCCTCGGTCGGTGCGGCGGTCACGGCCCGACGGGCGGGCAGGATCGAGGCGAGCAGTCCGGCGACCACGGCCGCGCCGACGTCGAACCCGAGTTGCGGCCACGACACCGCGAGCACCGCCGGCTCCCCGATCTCGGCCATCACCGCCCAGGTGCCGAGGTAGCCGAAGCCGAGTCCGGCGAGCAGTCCGATCAGCGCACCGGCGACGGCCAACAGCACCGACTCGACCGCGAGCATCGCCCGCAGCTGCGTTCGTTGCAGGCCCAGCGCCCGCAGCAGGGCCGACTCGCGGGTGCGCTCGAGCACCGACAGCCCGAGGGTGTTGCCGACCCCGATCAGCGCGATCAGCACGGCCGCACCCAACAGGGCAGTGGCGATCAGCAGCAACATGTCGAGCACCTCGGTCAACAGGGTCACCATGGTGAGCGAGCCCGACACCCGGGTGTTGTCGGGAGCGATCTCCTCGACGCCGGCCAGGGTTGCTGCGGCGGCGTCGCTGTCCCGGGTGTCGACCTGGGCCCACACTTCGGCGCGTTCCACCACGTCACCACCCAGCTCGCGCAGCGTCGCCGCGGACACGACGGGACCGTCCTCGGCGAGGTGACTCAGTCGTACGGCCAGGTCCCGGGTGCCGCCGGGCCCGCCGACCTCGACCTGCTCACCCTCGGCCCACTCCTGCGCCAGCGCGTAGCTGGGGTTGACCAACAGCTCGTCGGGTCCGATCACCTCACCGGGCAGCAGCGCACCGACCTCGGGGCCGAGCCCGCGGACCGGGTACGGGAGGCCCGCGAGCGTGAGCTCGGCGGTGGCGACCTCGACGACCCCGGTCACGCCCTCGACCCCGGCCACCTCGTCGGCCAGCCCGGAGGGCAACGATCCGTCCCACGACACCACCTGGATCGGCACCGGGTACCGGTTCGTTACGCCCTGCTCGACGCTCGCCTTCACCGAGGCACTGCCGATCTGCAGTGTCGCGACCAGCCCCACGGCCAGCATCAACGCCAGACAGGTCGCGGTGGTCCGCTTCGGGTGCCGTACGGCGTTGGCTGCGGCCAACCGGGCGGTCGGCCCGGTCAGCGCCGGGATCCGGCCGACCAGCCGGACGATCGCCGGGACGTACCAGCCGGCCGCGGTGAGCACCGCCAGCGCCAGCAGGAAGCCGCCGCCGACGGCGGTGACCAGGTGCATCCGGTCGAGCACGACGCCGAGCCCGACGACCCCGATGCCACCGAACAGGCAGAGCGCGCTGACGATGGTGATCAGCCCACCCGGCCGGCGACGACCCTCGTCGGTGGCCGACACCCGCAGCGCCTCCAACGGACGGATCCGTGAGGTACGCAGGCTTGGCAGCCACGCGGCCGCCACGGTGATGACGACACCGACCGCCCAGGCGATGAGCACCGACGTGCTGACGACGAGTCCGGCGTCCAGCGACCCGCTGAGCGCGGCGGCGGCCGCGCCGAGGCCGATGCCGGCGGCGACCCCCAGTGCGGAGGCGACCACCCCGATCACCAGAGCTTCGATCAACAGCTCACCGCGCACCTGACCGGTTGACGCCCCCACCGCGCGGAGCAGCCCGATCTGGCGGCGCCGCTGGGCGACGATGATCGAGAATGTGTTGGCGATGATCAACATCCCCACCAGCAGGGCGATCGCGCCGAAGATCAACAGCAGCACGCGGAACACGTCGACCCCACCGGTCACCTGCGCCAGCTGCGCATCGGCGTACGCGGCGGAAGACTGCACCTCGACGGGTGCGCCGATGGCAGACATGGCTTCCTGCATCTTGGCCACCGCATCGGCGACGTCGGTCCCCGGGGCGAGGCTGATCAGCCACAGGTCGACGCTGCCGGCCTCGGACTCCGCGGTGAACCAGGCGTCGGCGACGTACACCGTCGGCGCCAGGCCGCTGAGCAGGCTGCCGCCGGCGTCGGTGATGCCCACCACGGTGAGTTGTTCGGGCCGTGGCTCGTCGCCGTACCGGGTGACCGTCATGGCGGCGCCGACGGTGAGGCCGTGGGACTCGGCCACCGAGCTGTCGAGCACGATCTCGGACGGGGTCTCGGCCCAGCGGCCCTCGACCAGCTCGGCCCACCGCAGCGACTCCGGCACGGTGCCGTACACGATGGCCCCGGAGTCGCCGATGCCGACCGACGACTGGTGCAGCGGGGCGACCAGCTCCACCCCGGGGACCCCGGCCAGGCCGTCGCGGATCTCGACGGTCGGCAACTCGGCCGGGTCGATCGACGGCACGGGGTCGGCGATCACGTCGGCGTTGCTCGCCGGGGCGGCGACCTGGTTGCGGATGGCGCCGGCCTCGGTGTCGAGGAACACCAGGCAGGTGGTGACGAAGCCGACGCTGATCATGATCGCGACCACCACCGCCCCCATCCGGGTGGGGTGGAGCCGCAGTTGGTGCCAGGCACGGCGCAGCATCAGGCGGCCTGCCCGCGGATGATGCCGAGGACGGCGTCGGCGTCGGGGTCGGGGAGGTCGTGGGTGATCCGGCCGTCGGCCAGGATCACGGCCCGGTCGGCGTACGCGGCGGCCAGCGGGTCGTGGGTCACCATCACGATGGTCTGTCCGGCCTCGTGCGAGCTGGTGCGCAGGTAGTCCAGCAGTGCCTGGCCGGTCTTGGAGTCCAGCGCCCCGGTCGGCTCGTCGGCGAACAGGATGTCGGGACGGGTCACCAGGGCGCGGGCGATCGCCACCCGCTGCTGCTGCCCACCCGACAGCTCGGCGGGCCGGTGGTCGAGCCGGTCACCCAGCCCGAGGGAGGTGACCAGCCCGTCGAAGTGGTCACGATCCACCTTCGTCCCGGCCAGGTCCAGCGGCAGCAGGATGTTGTCCTTCGCATTCAACGTGGGCAGCAGGTTGAATGACTGGAAGACGAACCCGATCCGGTCGCGGCGGACCTTGGTCAACTGCCGGTCGTTCAACGCCGACAGCTCGATCCCGCCGAGGGACACCTTCCCCGACGTGATCGTGTCCAACCCCGCCAGGCAGTGCATCAACGTCGACTTGCCCGACCCGGAGGCACCCATGATCGCGGTGAACGACCCCTTCGCGAAGTTGATCGACACCTGGTCCAGCGCCCGCACCTGGGTGCGGTCCTGGCCGTACACCTTGGACAGGTTGAACGCACTCGCCGCAACGGTGGCGGTGGCGCCGTCGATGTCGGCGGGCGTTGTCGTCGCGGTCTTCGTGCTCACGTGTTCTCCTCGAGGTCCGCACCCCGGCAGGATGCTGGTCGTCGGTGCACCGCCAAACCTAGGAAAGCGAGCGTGTCGGCACATCCGCCCACGGACGCCGAACCAGCCCTGACGAGGTCAGACCGTGGTCGTACGGGACGGGTCAGGGTCGCCCGACGAGACCGGTCTCGTGGGCGAGCAGCACCAGGCCGATCCGGTCCCGACACGCGAGCTTGGCGAGCAACCGACCGACGTGGGTCTTCACCGTGCCCTCGGCCATGTAGAGCCGTTCACAGATCTCGGCGTTGGTGGCCCCGATCCCCACCTCGGCAAGCACTTCGCGCTCCCGGTCGGTGAGCACGTCGAGCCGGGTGTCGGCCTCGGGTTGCTCGCTGGGCAGGGTGGGCAGGACGTGTGCCAGCAGCCGCCGGGTGGCGCTCGGCGCGACCACCGAGTCCCCGGCGGCGACACTGCGGATCGCCGACAGCAGGTCGTCGGGCCGGGCGTCCTTCAACAAGAAGCCGGCCGCGCCCGCCTTCAGGGCGGCGAACACGTACTCGTCGAGGTCGAAGGTGGTCAGCACCAGCACCCGGGCCGGATTGCCCAACTCGGCCAGCCGTGCGGTCGCAGCCACCCCGTCCATGATCGGCATCCGGATGTCCATCAGCACGACGTCGGCCTCGATCCGCTGCAGCAGCCGGACCGCCTCATCGCCGTTGCCGGCTTCACCGACCACCTCGACGTCGTCACTGGCCGCGATCAACATCGCGAAACCGCCACGTACCAAGGCCTGGTCGTCGACCAACACCACCCGTACCGTCATCGTTCCTCCTGGTCTCCGGCGCCGTACGGGAGGGTGGCCCGTACCACGAACCCGCCGCCGATCCGCGGCCGTGCGTCGAGGGTGCCACCGTGCAGGTCGACCCGCTCACGCATCCCGCGGATCCCGTTCCCCTGACCGTCCGGTGGGGTGGCGGCACCACGGCCGTCGTCGGTCACCTCGACCATGATCAACTCGGGTTGGTAGGTGAGGAACACGTTCGCCCGCGCGGTCGGCCCGGCGTGCTTGAGGACGTTGGTCAGCGACTCCTGCACCACCCGGTACGTGGTCAGCCCGAGTGACTCGCCGACCAGGGGGACAGGCCCTTCGGTGTACAGCGTCGCGTTGGGGGTGCGCGAGACGAGCTCGGGCAGGTCGTCCAGGCCGGGAGCGGGCACGAAGTCGCCGGACTCCTCGCCCTCACCACGCAACAACCGGACCATGGATCGCATCTCCGCCAGCGAACTGCGCGAGGTCTCGGCGATCGTGCCGAGCACGTCGGCCGCCAGCTCCGGCTTGGTCGCCGCCATCGCCCGGCCGCCGTCGGCCTGCACGGTGATCACCGCCAGCGAGTGGGCCACGATGTCATGCAACTCGCGGGCGATCCGGGTACGTTCGGCGACCGCGCTCATCCGCAGCGCCTGTTCGCGTTCGACGAGTTGGTGACGTTCCCGCTCCCGGTCGGCGTGCAGTCGTTCGGCCCGGGTGACCAGGATCGATCGGCGCGCCCGTCCGACGGCGTACGCCGAGACCACCACCATCGCGCACATCACGAACATGGCGAACGCGGCGAAGGTGCTCGACCCCTCCAGCAGTGGGCCCACGTACCAGTCGAGTGGCGCGGCGACGGCAGCGAACGCCATCGCCCCCCACAGGGCCCGGAGGACCAGCCGGCCACCCCAGCGAGCGATCGAGTAGGTGACGATCGGGACGACGACCAGCCCGAACGTCGGCCCGTCGCTGAACACCAGCAGGATGCAGCCACCCAACACGGCGAGGGTCAGGCTCAGCCACGGCCGGTGCATCCGGGGGGCCACCGCGGCGCACAGCAGCAGGTCGCCCCAGATGGCCCCAGGGTCGGCGGCGCCCGACCAGACCAGCGCGCCCAGCACCAGGAAGACCGCGAACACGCCGTTGATCACCCACCACGGGCGGGGTGGGTGGAGCGGGTCGAGCTCCGGGAGCGGAGCCACGGTGGGAACGGCGTTCGTCATCTCGGCATCAGCCTAGGACGGTGGCCCGGCCAAGACATCGGACCACGGTCCTGATCGATCACCCACGCTGGGCTACATTCGTCGGCATGAGGACCAAGATCATCATTGGACTTGCTGCCGCTGCGGCGGTGGCCGTTGCGGTGACCGTGGTCGTACGGACCAGGCACCGTGCGTTGGTCGAGGAGGCCGAGCTGTGGTCCGAGGCCGGTGCGATCGACGAGGTTGACGAGGTCGCCGCGGCGCCCAGCGGTCACGTACCGCCGGCCGAGGTGATGCCGGACGATCCGCACCGGCTCATCTGACCCGGCGGGTCCGCAGTTCGTCCTTGGTGAACGAGCCGAGCTGACGGGTCGCCCAGCCGTCGACGACGGCGCCGACACCACCGCCGATCAGCGGGATCCGCTTGCTGACGGTGATGCTGAGGCCCTTGCCGCCCACCCGGCTCGCCATCGTCTTGAGCACCTCGCGGGCGACCGCTTGGTCGAGCTCGGGGTCGAACACCGGTGCGGTGGCGACCGCCATCGGCGAGGTGGGCAGGGTGCCCTGGTGGATCCGGCGGGCGATCTCCTCGCCACCCAGCAGGCACATCACGATCGCGGTCCGGACGCGGTTGTCGGCGAGGTGGTAGCCGCGCAGGTGCGCGATCGCGGCGATCATCCGGGTCTGGATGGTGAGGATGCCGGCGGTGTTGGCCGGGATCGTGATCGGCATCGCGGCGAAGCCACCGAGGTTGGTGACGAAGCCCTGGGCGCCCGCCATCGCGATGTGGGTGGTGATCAACGAATCGATGGCATGGTCGACGTCACCGGTGCGCTGCAGGTGGGAGATGGCGGAGTGCTTCGCACTGGGGAGTGGCCCGACACCGTCGATCGCGGTCTCCAGCATGCGACGCAGCACGCCGCCCGCGACCGGCGCCGCCTGTTGCAGCCGTTCCATCACCTTGCCCATCGGCTTGTCGGACATGTGGCCTCCTTCACCGCCCCGCAGGACTCCCTGTGCGCCCACGTGGTGGTGCGGGTCAGCATTCCCCAGCGTACGCGCCACGTCGGGTGGGGACACCCCGGAACGACCCCGACCCGCCCCCGGGACCGGCCCACTGACCGATCGACCAGCACAATGACTGTCATGACCTCCCTGATCTTCGGCGACCCGGTGGCGTGGCCCGACCACGACGTCGTGGGCATCTCGACGGAGTTCTCGATCGGGATGGTGGTGGAGGCGTACGCCCACGGGGTGTTCCCGATGCCGGTGGAGGTGCACGGGAGCCCGGAGATGGCGTGGTTCTCGCCGCGGCGGCGCGGGGTGCTGCCCCTGGACGGCCTCCGCGTCACCCGCAGCCTGCGCAAGATGGTGAAACGCTACCGGGTGACCGCCGACACCGCCTTCGACCGGGTCGTCGCCAAGTGTGCCGACCCGGACCGTGAGGGCGCGTGGATCAACGAGCGGATCGCCACGCTCTACGGGCAACTGCACCAGCGGGGCCTGGCCCACTCGGTGGAGTGCTGGGACGGCGACGACAACCTGGTCGGCGGGCTGTACGGCGTCGGACTCGGCGGCCTGTTCGCCGGCGAGTCGATGTTCCACGACCCCGAGCGTGGACGGGATGCGTCCAAGGTCGCGCTGGTCCGCCTGGTCGACTTCCTGAACGGCGCCGGCGGGGAGCGGCTGCTCGACGTGCAGTGGCGGACCGATCACCTCGCGACGCTGGGGGTGATCGAGATCGACCGCTACGACTACCTCGACCGTCTGCGACAGGTGCTGCCCACCCCGGCCCCGAGCTGGGCGTCGCTGCCGGAGTCTTGGTCAATCTAGAGACAGTGCTAGATGCTGCGATACGGGCTGATAGGGCTGATTCGATCAGACACTCTGCCGATGTCTCGGGGGAATCCTAGATTGGCCGATACGGTCTGATCGTGGACCCGATCCAGAATCCGTACGCCCCCGGCGCCGGTCAGCGACCTCCCGAGCTGGCCGGTCGTGACCAGGAGTTGAAGCAGTTCGACGTCGTGCTGGAACGAATCGCACGGGGTCGGCCCGAGCGGTCGATGATCCTCACCGGCCTTCGTGGCGTCGGCAAGACCGTACTGCTCAACACACTGCGCTCCGGGGCGGTCCGCGCCGGGTGGGGCACCGGCAAGATGGAGGCCCGCCCCGACCAGTCCTTGCGGCGACCGCTGTCGGCCGCGCTGCACATGGCCGTACGCGAACTGGGTCACGCGTCACCGGAACTCGCCGATCAGGTGCTCGGGACGATCCGGTCGTTCGTGGAGCGGGAGGCCAAGCCGGGCACGAAGCTGCGCGAGCGGTGGAACCCCGGCATCAAGGTCCCGGCCAACCCGGGTCGGGCCGACTCCGGCGACATCGAGATCGACCTGGTCGAGCTGCTGGCCGACGTCGCCGGACTCGCCGCGGACCGGGAGATCGGGGTCGCGCTGTTCATCGACGAGATGCAGGACCTCGGGCCCGACGACGTGTCGGCGCTGTGCGCGGCCTGTCACGAACTCAGCCAGCAGGGGTTGCCGTTGATCATCGTCGGCGCCGGCCTGCCCCACCTGCCGGCCGTGCTGTCGGCGTCGAAGTCGTACTCGGAGCGGCTCTTCCGCTACAACCGGATCGACCGGCTCGACCGCACCGCCGCGGAACGGGCCCTGGTCAGTCCGGCCGCCGACGAGGGTGCCGAGTTCGAGACCGGTGCGCTGGACGCGTTGTACGAGGTGACCGGCGGCTATCCCTACTTCCTGCAGGCGTACGGCAAGGTCACCTGGGACGTCGCACCCCACAGCCCGATCACCGCCGAGGACGTCCGGGTCGCCGTCCCCGAGGCCGAGTCCGAACTGGCGGTCGGCTTCTTCGGCTCCCGCTACGAACGTGCCACCCCGGCCGAACGGGAGTACCTGCGCGCGATGGCCGACGTCGCCGGCGCCGACACCGATGACACCGGCACCGTGGCGACCGCGGCCGTCGCCGAGCTGCTCGGCCGCAAGCCGCAGAGCCTGTCACCGGCCCGGGATGCCCTGCTGAAGAAGGGATTGATCTACTCCGGCGAGCGCGGCCGCATCGCCTTCACCGTGCCGCACTTCGGCCGGTACCTGCGCAGCCAACAGGTCGACTGATGGGCTACGGGCCCCAGCCCATGTCCCGACCTCTTGGCTACTGGTGCCAGGTTCGTCAGCGTTCGCAGACGATGCCGTCCTTGTCCCGATCCCGGTACCAGCCGTACTCCGGATCCTTGCCCTGGATGTACGGCCCGTAACCCTGACGGATCGCCTCCTTGCAGGTCCCGAAGCGTGGGTCGGTCTTCGATTCCGTCTTGGGCTGGACGTCCGGTTGCGGCTTGGGTGCTGTGGTCCTGGCCGGCGGTGGCTTGGCTGCGGTCGTCTTGGGTGCGGTCGTCTTGGGTGCTGTCGTCTTGGGTGCCGGCTTCGGTTGCGTCGTCACTGTTGGCGCTTTGGTGGTGGCCGGCAATGGCGGAATGGGCTTCGGCTTGGGTGAGCTGTCCGGCCCGGGTGACGCGGCACGCTTGACCGTTTGAAGCGCCCCAGGTTCTCTGCCGCTCTCATACGGGTTGCGGCTCTCGGGTGAGGGTCGCGTAGTGGGCGGCCTCGAACTCGGCCGGGGTCATGTAGTCGAGGCTACTGTGCAGGCGCCGCTGGTTGTACCAGTCGACCCAGCCGGCGGTGGCGTACTCTACGTCGGCGATCGTCTTGTAGGGACCGTCGTGGAAGACCGTGGTGCGGATGCACTCGGTCTTGAACAGGCCGATGATCGTCTCCATCAGCGCGTTGTCGTAGGCATCGCCGACCGACCCGATCGAGGGGTGGATGCCCTCGAGCGCGAGGTGCTCGGTGTAGTGGATCGCGGTGTACTGTCGGCCGGCATCAGAGTGACAGATCAGCTCTTCGCGGGTGATCGGGGTGCCGTCGCGGCCGCGCTGCCACAACGCGATCCGCAGCGGGGTCATCACCAGGTCGACGTCGCGGACGGTCGCGGCGTGCCAGGCCACGATCTTCTGGGCGAACACATCGACGATGAAGGCGACATAGACCCAGCCGGCCCAGGTGCGGCAGTAGGTGAAGTCGGCGACCCAGACCCGGTTGGGGGCCGGGGCGGTGAAGTCGCGATCCAGCAGGTCCCCGGCGCGATTACCGTTCTTGGCCCGGGATCGTGGTGCGCAGCTTCTTGCTGCGGCGGATCCCGCTCAGTTGAAGGCTTCTCATCGCCCGATCGACGCTGCCCGGGGATGCCTCGGGCAGGTGCCGGCGGACCAGCGCGGTCATCTTGCGCCGACCGTAGAGGCCCTCGGGAGTCAGCTTGCGTCGGCCGTCGCGCTCATCGATGGTCCAGGCCAGGTCACGAATCTTGTCCTCGACGATCGCGTCAGTGATCGTCTGAGCAGCGATCCTCAGGTGAGCGCGTTTCCAGGCTCGGTAGGTCCGCGCGGCGACCTGGCAGCCCTGCTCACGCAGGACCCGGCAGATCGACTCGACCGCATGGCCTTGCTCGCGCATGGTGTCGATGAATCCCATGATCAGCGGCTGCGGGGGTCGAGCTCCCCCGCGAAGAAAGACGTGGCCGCGCGTAGGATCGCCACGTCCTCACGGAGCCGACGGTTCTCCGCCTTCAGCTTCTTGATCTCTTCGTTTTCCGTCGATGTGAGACCGGGCCGCAGACCCGAGTCGACCTCAGCTTGTCGCACCCAACGGCGAACAGACTCCTTGCCGATGCCGAGCTGCCGAGCCACCGCCTCACAGGCAGCGGTCAGCGACGGATACTCCTGCTGGTGCTCGGCGACCAGCCGGACAGCGCGAGCCTTGAGCTCGCCATCGATCTTCTTGGGCATGGACTGCATCCTTCCAACTCACAAAGATGCGGCATCAAACCTGGGGCGCTTCAGTTTGTCGTGTGGAAGGCGGGAGGCTTGCTGCCGGGGTGGGCGACGCTGGCCGCGTCGAGGAGACGGCGGCTGACGTTGCGGTGCTGGGTGACGGTGATGTTGGCGCGGAGGACGACGTGCTGTGCGACACCGCTGCCGCGGGGACCGGAACGGCGGCCATATCGGGCTGGGTCACGCTGGGCGAGACGGCCAGCGAGCCCAGACCGACGACGCCGGCACCCAGTCCGGCGCCCAGGGTCACCAGTGCTCGCTGCCAGCGAGCTCGGATGAACTGCCAGATCGCATACCCGAAGGGGATGAATCCGGCCACCCACAAGCCGAAGGCCGGCCAACCTGCGATCACTCCCACGGCGGTGAACGGCACGAAGATGCAGGCAGTGACGATCAACATCACCGTCATGCCCAAGCGACTGGGGGATGCTTTCGCCGTGCGGGATTCAGGCGCACTCCAACCACCAACACTGTTCATCAGGGGTCCTTGCTCACGTGCCATTGATGGGCGAATCATGACAGAAGCAGAAGAGAAGGGGAAATCCTCCTCGGCGCAGCCGTACAGAAGGGCGCCACAGCGACACACGTGGACGTATGTGTCGCAGACGTCGCTGTGGCGCCCCTTTGTACGACGAGGACCCGGTGTCCGGGCTCGCGACCGCGCGGCAAGGACCGGGCCGGGCACGCCCACCGACCGTCGACGGAGCTTCGGCTGACCGTCACGCCGCCGTTCGCCGCTGTTCACGGAACGCCCGTTGGCTGGCAGGCATGTCCGAACCCACCCTTCCAGACCGGTTGAGCACTGCGACCCGCCGCCGGTTCCTCACCGTCACCGGCGGCGCCGCCGCCCTGGCTGTCGCCGGTGCCCTGCCCGGCATCACCTCCGCCACTGCCTACTCGGTGGCCTCGCCACGGATCGACCCGTTCACCCTGGGCGTCGCCTCCGGTGACCCGCTGCCCGACGGCGTCGTGCTGTGGACCCGGCTCGCCCCGGACCCGCTGATGCCGTTCGGCGGCATGGACCGGCACCGCTCGTACCAGGTGCGCTGGGAGATCGCCCACGACGAGAACTTCCGCCACATCGCCCGGACCGGCCGTGCCACGGCAGCCCCGGAGTACGGCCACTCGGTCCACGTCGACGTCCGTGGCCTCGAGCCGGCCCGGGAGTACTTCTACCGCTTCCGCAGCGGCCGCCACATCAGCCCGACCGGGCGAACGAAGACGGCACCAGCACTCGGCCAGTTGGCCGCCGGCATGACGATGGCGTTCGCCTCCTGCCAGGCGTCGTGGGAGGGCTGGTTCACCGCCCACCGCGACCTCGCCGCCCGCCGCCACGACGTGGTGCTGTTCCTGGGCGACTACATCTACGAGTTCGGCAACGACCGCGGCGTCCGGCCCGGCGACGACGACCTGCTGCGTACCCGGCAGACGGTCACCCTCGACGAGTACCGGCAGCGGTACGCCTACTACAAGACCGATCCCGACCTGCAGGCCGCACACCAGTCCGCTCCGTGGATCGTGGTGTACGACGACCACGAGGTGGTCAACAACTGGGCCGACATGAACGCCGGCGCCACCCCGGCCGACGAGTTCCTGGTCCGGCGGGCCAACGGGCTGCGGGCGTACTGGGAGAACATGCCACTGCGCATCCCGCAACGCCCGGTCGGCCCCGACATGCAGCTCTACCGGCGCCTGCAGTACGGCCAACTGGCCGACTTCTCGATGCTCGACACGCGCCAGTACCGCAGCAAGCAGGCCCCCGGCTCGGCGCCGAACCCGACCACCGAGGACCCCTCGCGCACCATGCTCGGCCATGAGCAGGAGGCCTGGCTGCTCGACGGGCTCGCCGCCTCTTCGGCGACCTGGAAGGTGATGGGCCACCAGACCGCGATCACCTTGCTGGACAGGGATCCCACCGAGGGCATCGACGCACCGACCGACCCGTGGGACGGCTACGGCGCCTCTCGTGACCGGCTGCTCGGCGGCATCGACGAGCGCGGTGTCAGCAACGTGGTCAGCGTGGCGGGCGACTTGCACCGGACGGTCGTCAGCGACCTCGCCCTCGACTTCGGCGACCCCGACTCCACGGTGGTCGCCACCGAGTTCGTCGGCACCTCGATCTCGTCCGCCCAGGACGGCGAAGACCTCGACCCGGGCGGCCAGGTGCTGCTCGACCAGAACCCGCACATGAAGTTCGGCAACTTCCAACGGGGCTATGTCAGCTGCACCGTCACTCCCGAGCTGTGGCTCTCGGAGTTCCGGGTCTGCGACCGGGTCGTCGTCCCCGACGGCACCGTCAGCACCCGCACCACCTTGGCCGTCGAGAACGGCGTCGCCGCCATCCAACAGGCCTGAGAGGAACACCGACATGAAACAGAAGATCTTGACCGCTGCCGCCGTCGCCCTGGTCGCTGGGGTGTCGCTCAGCACCACGGTGCCCGGGGTCGACGCCCGGCCGAACGCCAAGCCCGCCACGGGTGTGGAGCTCTCGGTCACTCCGGGCGAGCTGACCGTGACGGGGTTGCCCTGCCTGCCCGGTCAGCTCGAGGTGGCGATGACCAACACCGGCTCGGAGCCGGTCTTCGCCGACACCGTCCTCGGTGCGGCCAAGCCGATCACGTTGTCGGACACGGTGTTCTCCAGCTACCTGCCGGCCGCCGACCCGGACCAGCGGGTCGCGAAGACATTCGAGGTGCAGGCACCGCGCGGGACTGCCGCGGGCACGTACGACATCACCGTCACCACCGGGGAACGCGGCCACGAGCAGACCAAGACGGTTCCGGTCACCGTGACGGCCGCACCACAGCCCGGCCCGGGTACGAACCTGGCGTACGGCGAGCAGGCCATCGCCTCGTCCACCCACGGCAACTTCCAGCTCTGCGGCCCCGTGGACGGTGACCGCGAGGACTCCCATTGGGAGGAGACCGGCTGGAACGACGGCACCCGGGCGGTGTTCCCGGACTGGTGGGGCGTGCAGTGGGAGGGCCCGCAGACCATCGACCGGGTGGAGTTCTGGACCAAGGCGCCGGGCGAGACGAACGGCATCCGCGACTTCGAGATCCAGGTCCGTGACGGTGAGGCGTGGCGGACGGTGGCCGAGCAGACCGGCAACGACCAGATCCACGTCGTCACCACGTTCCCGGCGCAGCGGACCGACGCCGTGCGGATCCTGATCACCGATGCGGGTAGCAACTACTCCCGACTGCTCGAATTCGAGGTGTACGGCCCGGCCACCTGACCGACGCCCGTCGAGCTCCACCCGCCGGTCGAGCTTGTCGAGTTCCATCCGTCCGTCGAGCTCGTCGAGACGCCCTCAGCGCGTTGGCTGCACGGGCTCGGCCTGCGCCCAGCCCACGTCGGTCCGGGCGAGGTGCCGCGACCGCAGGCCGAACGGCTCGGGGGCGACGACGGCTCGCCCGTCCCACAGCTCCATCGACTCGGCCACGCACTCGACAACCACGAAGGCTGCCGACTCCGGGCCGGCCGGCCAGAAGGCGGTCCAGAACGGCATGAACCAACGCCGCTTGGTGGCCAGGTCTGTCACCAGCCGGGCGGAGCAGTCCACTGAGACGCTGCGGGACCGGGCGTCGTCGGAGTACACCAGCAGGCAGCGACCCGTGCGGGCGATGTCGTGTGCCTTCCGTGAGTCGGGGTCGGTGCCGAACCTGATCACCCAGTCGCCGTCGGGATGCCATGGCTGCACGACGCGTGCCACCGGCGTCCCGGTCTGGGACATGGTCACCACCAGGCAGTTCTGCTTCGACCGGATCAGGTCGCGGGCTGCATCGATCGCACCGTCGACCGAGTCGTCGTGGTGCCGCATCGCCCAGCGCCGGTACGTCAATCCGCCGCGGCTCGACACGGCGCGCCGGAACCTCTTGAGCCGGTCGCGGACCGGTGTTGCCATCGGGCTCATCTCCTCGAGTGGATGCGTCCGAACCAGTCTCGCCCCGGCCGGCCTGCTGCACGAGCCCCCGTGACCTTGATGCCCACCTGAATCAACCCTGACCCTGACGCGACCTGTCCCCGAGGACCGGCTGCGGCGACTGCGCCCGCCCTGCCTTACCCAAAATGCCCTTGTGCCATACGATCGAGGAATCCTCGCGGGGCCGCGTGTCGGCATCACATCTGGCGCCGCGTCGTTACCAGTGAGGGAGTGCGTCGTGGCTGAGACCGTGGCGGTGACCGAGGACGTGGCGCCGCAGGTGCGCCCCCTCACCGCAAAGAACTACCTCGCCTACGCGGCCGGAGATGCGGCCGGCAACGTCTGCTTCACGATGGCCGGGATGTTCTTGATCTTGTACTACACCAACGTGATCGGCATCGCCGGTGGCGTGATCGGCACCATGTTCCTCGCGCTGCGCTTCATCGATTCGGTCAGCGACCTGGTGATGGGTCGCATCATCGACATGAAGAAGCCGGGCAAGCTCGGCAAGTTCCGCCCGATCATCCTCTGGTTCTTCGGCCCCCTGCTGATCATGAACTGGCTGATGTACGCGGCGGCGTTGATCTTTCCCAACCAGAGCACGGCTTTCCACACCGTCTACATGTACGTCACGTACTTCTTGATGGGCTCGGTCTTCTACACCATCGTCAACATCGCGTACGGGGCGATGGCGCCATCGCTGACCCAGGTGCCGACCGAACGCGGCAAGCTCGCCAGCTTCCGGATGTACGGTGCGGCGGCGATGATCCTCGCACTGTCATGGTTGATCGCGCCGCAGATCGATCGGTTCGAGGGTGACGCCCAGGGGCTGCAGAACGCCCTCGCGCTCACCGTCGGCCTGATCTCGGTCGTCGCAGCCCTGCTGTATCTGTTCATGGTGTGGGGCACCCGCGAGCAGGTCTACCGCGACCCGGAGCCGGTGTCGGTCAAGGAGAGCTTCGGTGCGCTGCTGCTCAACCGGCCGCTGCAGATCCTGTCACTGGGCTCGGTCGGATTCCTGACCGGCATGACGGTGCTGAGCACCCTCGGGTCGTACGTCGCGCTGTACGGCCAGCGCTCCGGGACCTACATCGCCGTCAACGCCACCGCGCAGACCGCTGCACTGTTCGTCGTCGCACCGCTGGTGCCGGTGATGGTGCGCACCATCGGCAAGAAGATGGGCTTCATCCTGGTCGGGTTCGCCATGTACGTCGGGGCCGCCATCTTGATCTTCAGCCCGTTGGAGACGCTGCCGTGGCTCGGCTCGGTCGCGTTCTTCGTGATGGGCATCGGGGTCTACGGCACGAACACCTTGATGTGGGCCCTCGAGGCCGACTGCGTCGAGTACGGCGAGTGGAAGATCGGCAAGCGGACCGAGGGCACCACGTACGCGGTGTTCTCGTTCATGCGCAAGATGGGCCAGGCCCTGGGCGGCTTCATCGGCGGGTGGGCGCTGGTCTGGGCCGGGTTCGTCGCCGAGGACGTTGCCGCCGGCGCCCCGGTCTCGGCGGAGGTGGCGGGCAACATCGTTCTGTGGGCCGTCGTGTTCGTGGCCGGGGCCACACTGTTCGGGCAGATCGTGATGTGGTTCTACCCGCTCACCGAGGCGCGATTCCAGGAGATCGTCGCCGAAATCCAGACCCGGCGGACCGAGCGGCTCCAGCGGCAGACGGATCGCTGACGCCGCCGTCGGGGTCCGACGGCTGGTTGGGCCCAATGGGTTGCGCCCAATGGGTTGGACCCAATGGGTTGGACCCGACGGGTTGGGTGAAGTGGGTGCGGCGACCTACCATCGCCGCCATGACTTTCCGACGCCTCACCCGTCGGGGCGTGCTCGCCGCGGCAGCAGCCCTGGTGGCGGCGTGTACGCCCGAACCGGCTGCGCCACCCCCACCGTCCTCACCGACTCCCACTCCCACACCCACCCCGACCCCGACTCCCACGCCGACCCCCACGCCGACGCCCACCCCGACACCCCCGGCCGTGCGGACCGAGGGACTGGACGGCGAACTCACCCAGGTGGCGACGGCGCTGTACGACGGCGGCACGATCCGGACCTCGAAGGCGGCCGAGGTCCTGCAGCAGCGTGGCCGGCCGAAGGCGCCGGTGACCGTCACCGGGAGCCGCGGCGACTGGCACGGCACCCCGGTCGCCTGCCTCAGTCAGGGCCCGGACCGGTCCCTGCTGCTCAAGGACTCCGGCGGCTGGCTGGTCGTCGCCGGCTGGTGGCCGAGCCTGGGCATGCCGACGCCACGGCTCGGCGGTCGGCAGTTCGTCCTGCTGCTCGGGTCGGACGCGCGGGAGCAGGACGGGCAGTCGGTCACGCGCAGCCGGGCCGACGCCATTCAGGTGCTGGCCGTCGACGGCCGCGGTTCGGCCGCGCTGGTCGGCCTGCCGCGCGACTCCTGGGTCTCGATCGCGGGCGGCGGGAGCGGCAAGCTGAACAGTGCGATGGCGTTGCGCGGGCCGGACGCCCAACGCGCCACCGTCGCCGCCCTCATCGGCAGCCAGCTGCCACATCACCTGGTGATGGGGTTCAACGGCTTCCGTGGCCTGGTCCGCGCCCTCGGCACGGTGACCGTCCACTCCAAGCACGCGATGCCCAACCGGGGCATCGGCACGGGCAACATCACCCTCAACGAGCACAAGGCGCTCTGGTTCGCCCGTGAGCGCAAATCGTTGCCGGGTGGCGACTTCGACCGGTCGGCCAACCAGCAGGAGCTGCTGGTCGCGCTCGGCCTGACCGTCCGCGGGCGCGATCCCCGGCAGTTCGGGCCGCTGGTCACCACCATGTCGAAGCTGACCACCACCAACCTGCCGGCCGAGGCCGCGCTGCAGTTCGCCGGCCACGGGCTCAGCCTGAAACCGACCGCGGTCGCCCGGGCCGTGGCCAAGGGCGGCTTCGGCACCCGCGGTGGACAGTCGGTGGTGCTGCTCGGCTCCGGGGCCAAGTCGCTGTTCGCCGACCTCCGCGACGGCAGGCTCCACAACTGACGAGGCTCAGCCGGGCACGACCCGGTACGTGCCGTACGTGATCGAGCCGGCCGGATTGGTGATCGACACCTCCAGCCACGGCATCTCCGGGTCCAGATCGGCCGGTCGGGCCAGCGGTGCGGTCAGCGCCTGGACGCCGATCGCCATCGTGTCGGCGTGCTGCCGACCGTACGTGGGGTGCCAGCGCAGCTCGGAGCGCGAGAAGTGCTGCTCCCGTACGGATCCGTCGGTGCTGCGGTACGAGATCGTGGCGGTCGCCCGGCCGAGGTCGTACCCGGTGATCAACACCCCCGCGCGGGACCGCGACGAACCGTCGACCCAGGCCGCCGAGTTGGGGATCGGACGCCCCTCGGCCGCCAACAGCTGGTCGACCAGGCTGGGGATGCCGGGGTTGGTGCAGGTGGCGATCCGGTCGTACATGAACGCGATCACCTTGGTCGCGTGGTTGCCGGCGACACTGACCTGCTTGCTCACCTGATCCCAGGTGGCTGCGATGCTGCCCGTACTGGGGTCGCAGGCCGTCTGGCCCTCGCCGACGCCACGGCGCATCAGCTCGATGTTGTACCAGAGTTCGGCGTCGGGGTTGGCGAGCTCGGCCCGGCCGGCCGCCGCACTGCTGTAGTACTCGCCGGTGGTGCCGCGGTACGCCTCGCGATAGGTGACCTCACCGACCAGCGGCCACAGCTGCGGATCGACGATGTTGTCGATCTCGTCGGGGAAGTACGCCCCGACCTTCGACGTGCCCCGCCCATCCTGCGGAGCGATGTTGATCGCGGTGCCAGCCGGGGCGGTGTTGGCCATGCGGATGAAGGCGGTCCGCGACATCTCGATCGGCACCCCCATGTGGGGCCGCGCGTCGACGTACGGACTGATGGTGATCGACTTGCCGGGCAGCAGGTCCGCCGCCAGGTGGTGCTGCACGGTGTACAGGTCGTAGCCGGCATCCCAAGCAGCGTTGGACTTCATCGGGATCTCGGTCGACTGGTACACCCCGACGAACGAGGGATGATCGGCGTGCGAGACGGCCCAGTCACGGAACAGTCGCGCGCTGAACAGTCCGGTCACCCCGAGCAACGCCCCGTCGGGCAGCCACGCGGCCTTCGGGTCCTTGCCCGGTACCGGCATCCCGATGTGGAACTCCAGGCCCATCCGGTCGGCGGCGGCCAACATCGACTCGGTCGGGTCGGGAGCATCGACCGCCCCGTTGCGGATCAGCACCAGGTCGTACGAGGAGTGCTCGGCCGTGCAGTCGGTGTCCTCGGCCCCGTCAGCGGGCAGCAGCAGTCGCTGGTAGCGGATGCCGTTGTTGATCACCTCGGCGTCACGGCCGTTCTCGGTGCACCGCAGGGTCTGCTCACCCAGCCGCTCGGGAGAGGAGTAGCGCAGCACCCGATCGACGGTCGCTCCGGGAACCGCATTGCGGGCAGCCCGGACACAGGTCACCCCACCCTCGAGGCAGTCGGTCCACTGCGGATCGGGGGAGCCGTCGGACCCCAGCACCCGGCCCGTCTCGTCCACCTCGACCAGGCGCAGGTTGTGGCCGAAGGTGATGACGGTGTCGCCGCCGACGGCGCGGATCCCGGCCATCTTCTGCAGTGCGTCGCAGTAGTCGGAGTCGTAGAGCACGAAGTAGCCGGTGATCGGCGACGACGCCTTCGGCCCGGCCGGCGGCAGCGCACAGTTGTCCGGCATCCCCGGCGGTGCCGCACCCTCCTCGGCCACGGCCGGACGCGGGCTGGCGGTGAGCGTGCTGAGGACCATCAGCAGCGACACCACGACGGTCACGGCCGTTCGGGCGGTGCCGATCCTTGGGCGGGTGGGACGGTGGCTGGGCATCGGTGCTCCTTCGTGCGGGCTGGGGGACAGCACAAGAGATGGCAAGCCAACCGGTTGCGGAGGGAGCCGTCAAGACCCACCGTCGAGACGCCCCGTACGCCCGCCGAGACGCCCCACAACGCCCGTCGAGCTCGTCGACACGTCCGCCTCACCGCGGACACCGGCTGACGCCTGGCGTTCGGTGGAGTTGAATGTCGGTGTCTCGGGGACGTCGAACCACAGGGAGTCGTGGTCATGCCGGAGTTGTCAACGTCCACGCCAACCGCGGTGGGTGCACCCCGCGTACGGCTCGTCGTCCTCGTCGGTGCCGCCGTCGCGGTCCTGCTGACGGTGCTCGCGGTGCCCGCCGTCGCCGCCAGCCCGATTGCGCAGCGGTACGCCCAGCTCGGCGGGTCGTCGGGGATCCTGGGCGCCCCGGTGAACAACGAACAGTGCGGGCTGGTGCGGGGCGGCTGCTTCCGGCACTACCAGCACGGCTCGATCTACTGGACCGCCGACACCGGGGCGAAGTGGACCCGCGGGGCGATCAAGAACACCTGGCGCAGCACCGGATGGGAGCTGGGCGTGCTCGGCTACCCGACCACCGACGAGAACTGCGGGCTGACCGGCGGCGGCTGCTATCAGCACTTCGAGGGCGGCAGCATCCACTACGCCCCCGGGATCGGCGCACACTGGTCCCGTGGCGGCATCCGGAGCCTGTGGGGCAGTACCGGCTGGGAGCGGGGCCTGCTCGGCTACCCGACCACCAGCGAGCGCTGCGGATTGGTCAACAGCGGTTGCTACCAGCACTTCCAGAAGGGCAGCGTTTACTGGTCCCCGGGCACCGGGGCGCACTGGATCCGCGGCTCGATCCGCAACACGTGGTCGTCGTTGGGGTGGGAGCGGAGCTACCTGCGCTACCCGACCAGCAACGAGGTGTGCTCCGGGACCGAGTGCCACCAGACCTTCACCGGTGGCCGGATGGACTGGACCCGCAGCACGGGGGTCACGACGGTGACCACGCCGTCGTTGGGCCGGAGCACCCCGGCACATTCCACCGCCTGGCGTTCGTGCACGGCGACCGTGGCCGGCAAGCGGGTCGACGTGTCGGCGAGCCAACGGACGGTGATGATCGTCGACCAGACGTCGAAGACCTACGCCACCTTCAGCCACCTCACCCGGACGAACACCAACTGTGGCTTCCTGCGGGTCGTGTACACCACCGCCCGGCTGGGCTACGGCGGCACCGTGTGGTGGTCGGACCGGAGGCAGAACACCGGGACCACGCCGCGCGGCTCGTTCCTGATGACCGAGTCGTTCGGCAACGGGTCCGCACCGACCACCCAGATGCCGTACCGGGTGACGACCAACGACGACTACTGGGTGCTGGACCAGAAGGCGGCGCTGTCGATCTACAACGAACCCCGCAAGGGCTCGGCGGGCGGCTTCGACAAGCACGAGGCCGAACGGCTGCGCGACTTCACCACCCAGTACCGGCTCGCCGTCGTGTTCGACTTCAACCGCAAGTCCAACCCGAAGGTGATGGGCCGGGGCGGTGGCATCTTCCTGCACGTGCACGGATCGGGCGCCACCGCCGGCTGCGTCTCGGTCACCCTGACCGAGATGCAGATCGTGATGCGCTACCTGAAGGCCGGCGACAAGGTCGTGATCACCACCTGACCGCCGGCGCCCTGGAGCCGCCACACGCCCGTCGAGCTCGTCGAGACGTCGCAGCCCCGAGAAATCACGGGAGGCTCGTAAAGTTGGGCGCCACAGCGACGTCGGCGACACATGCGTCCAGCTGTGTCGCTGTGGCGCCCATCTTCACGGGCGTTCCGGTGACACCGACGGCCGGGACCGCACCGACACCGCCCCTGTTCTTCCGCTACACCCTCGAATGGACCCGACCCGGTCGGTGACGCGGCCCCCGGGTCAGCCCGGCGGTTCCGGCGGGAACAGGGTGTCCTTGCCCTCCAGGTCCAGCAGGTACCGCTTCCGCGGGATGCCGCCGGCGAAGCCGGTCATGCTGCCGTCGGCCCCGACCACCCGGTGGCACGGGATGATGATCGAGATCGGGTTGTGGCCCACCGCCTGCCCGACCGATTGGGCCAGCGCCCGATCGCCGAGCTCGACGGCCAGTTCGCCGTACGTGATCCGCCCGCCGTACGGGATCTCCACCAACCGCCGCCAGACCCGTTCGTGCAGGTCCGGCCCGGTCGGGGCGAGCGGGAAGTCGAACGCGGTCCGCTCGCCGGCGAAGTACTCACCGAGCTGGGAGGCGGCCGACCCGAACAGGGCGTCGCCCGCGACCCGCTCGCCGATCCGGTCCGGCGGGTATTGATGCGGGGTGAAGTAGCAGCCGCTCAGGGACTCCGCGTCGGCGACCAGCATCAGGGGTCCGACGGGCGAGTCGATCACGGTGTGCCTGGTCATGTCAGCAATGATCGTACGGCCGGGTGGCGTCGGCTACGTGTCCAACCGGACAAGGAATCTGCGCAGCTCGGTCCGGAACCGCTCGCCTGCCTCCAGCTGCGCCCAGTGCCCGCAGTCGGGGACGAGGACCAGCTCGGCGTCAGGCATCCGTCGTGCCGCCTCGCGGGACCCCTCGGGCGGGACGAGCGGGTCGTCGGCGCCGTGGAAGAACAGCGCCGGTACGGTGATTCGCTCCACCACCGGTAGCAGGTTGTTCCGCATCGAGAGCGGGCCCAGCGAGGCCTGGTTGTACCGGCCGTACGCCATCCCCGCGTCCGGGAGCTGCGATTCGGCGACGAATTCCGCCACCACCTCCTCGGGAAGGGTCGCCGGGTCCTTGACCATGGCACGCAGGGCCCGGTCGACGTACCGGTTCGCGACCCGGGCGAGCGGGCGCAGCAGGACGTCGGGGAGGTGTGCTGCCAGCCAGGCGCCGAACTGGGCCGGCTTGTTGCGAAACACCCCCACCAACCCGCCCGGGGCGATCGCCACAACCCCGGCGACGAGTTCGGGATGCCGCAGCGCCAGCTGGAGCGCCACCTCCCCGCCCATCGACACCCCGACCACGGTCGCGGTGGAGATGTCGAGTTCGGCGGCCACCGCTGCGACAACGTCGGCCATCTGGTCCGCACCACCGACCGGAGTGACGTCGATGGAGCCGCCGAAACCGGGGAGGTCCGGCGCGATCACGGTACGGTCCTCGCCGAACGCCTCGAACATCTCGTACCAGGAGATCGCGGCGTTGTCGCTGCCGCCGCCGTGCACCAGCAACAGGGGTGTTCGATCGTGCGCCGGAGTCGCCGTCGAGGTCAGCACCCGGAGCTCGTTGCCGTCGACGGTGACGTGGGTCGTGGTGCTGCCGGGCGGGATGAGAGTCATCGGTGCCTCCGGTGCGGATGAGCGGTCCGCCCGGACGCTACCCGACGCGGCCGCCGACCCATCGTGCGCCTTCCCTCGGGGGCTCGACGGCGACCAACCCGACACGCAATGGACACAATGGTGTCCATGATGTCCCAGCCTGTAACGGAACCGTGACGTTGTTCCCCGTGTATATCGACGGCCCTGCCTTTGATTGGCGACACTGGCGTGCAGTCGTGAGCAGACGAGCTGGACACAATGGCAACCATCAGGTTCTTGGAGCAGGAGGACGAGCCGAGCCCATGGCAACACTCCAGGAGGACGCGGTGGTCGCGACGACCGACCCGGCACCGACGATCCCACCCGGCGATCACACCCCCGGTCACTGGGCCATGGGGTGGCGACGGTTCAAGCGGGACCGCTTCCTGGTGCTGATCGGCCTGCCGGGGATGGTGCTGCTGCTGGTGTTCCAGTACCTCCCGCTGCTGGGCACGATCATCGCCTTCAAGGACTACCAGCCCTACATCGGCATCCTCGACTCCCCGTGGGTCGGCCTGGAGAACTTCCGGGTGATCTTCAACGGCGACCCGTTGCTGATGAACGCCCTCAAGAACACCTTGATCATCTCGCTGATCCAGATCGTGATCGCCTTCCCGGTCCCGATCGCGTTGGCGCTGCTGCTGAACTCCCTGCTCAGCGAGAACATCAAGCGCGTCGTCCAGTCGGTGCTCTACCTCCCGCACTTCCTGTCCTGGGTCGTGATCGTGGCGATCTTCCAACACCTGTTGGGATCGGCCGGGTTGGTGAACACCGGACTGCGTGACCTGGGCCTGCCCACCCTGCAGCTGATCGGCAACCCCGACCTGTTCATCCCGTTGATCTCGGCGCAGGTGATCTGGAAGGACGCCGGCTGGGGCACCATCATCTTCCTGGCCGCACTGAGCCGGGTCGACGCATCGCTGTACGAGGCGGCCTCGGTGGACGGGGCCTCGCGGATGCGTCAGATGTGGCACGTCACCCTGCCGGCCATCCGCGGGGTGGCGGTGCTGCTGCTGATCCTCCGCCTCGGTGACGCGTTGACCGTCGGCTTCGAGCAGATCATCCTGCAGCAGCCGGCCGTGGGACTGGTCGCCTCCGAGGTGCTCGACACCTACGTCTACAACAACGGCATCATCGGCGGCGCCTGGGGCGTCGCCACGGCGGTCGGCCTGGTCAAGGCAGCCGTCGGCATCATCTTGATCCTGGGCGCCAACCGGTTGGCGCACGCCATGGGGGAATCGGGGCTGTACACACGTGGCTGAACACATCGTGGGCATGGAAAAGCCCAGTATCGGAGCCCGCGCCCTCAAGGGCGTGGTGCTGCTCGTCGCGGTGGCCCTGGTCATCATCCCGTTCCTGATGGTGGTCGCCACCAGCCTCGCCGACCAACGGCAGATCGCCGACGCCGGCGGGTACGTGCTGTGGCCGACCGCACCGTCCCTGGACGCCTACATCACCTTGTTGTCCGGCCAGTTGGTGCCCCGTGCGCTGTTGGTGTCACTGGGCGTCACCGTCGTCGGCACCCTCATCGCGGTCGCCGCCACCACGACGCTGGCCTACTCGTTGAGCCGACCCGGTTCCTGGGGCCACCGGCCGATCCTGTTCGGCGTCCTGCTCACCATGCTGCTGTCTCCGGGCATGATCCCGCTCTACCTGACCATCAAGGAACTCGGGCTGATCAACTCCTACTGGTCGTTGATCCTGCCGCCGGCCGTGACCGCCTTCCAGGTGATCATCGTGCGCGGCTTCTTCCTGGAGATCCCCGGCGAGATCATCGACGCCGCCCGGGTCGACGGCGCCTCGGAGTGGCGCATCTTCCTCACCATCGTGTTGCCGCTGTCGAAGGCGGTCGTGGCCGTGATCGGCCTGTTCAGCGCGGTGCAGTACTGGAACGCCTTCTTCAACGCGATGCTCTACCTCAACGACAACGAGAAGTGGCCGATCCAGCTGGTGCTGCGCACCTTCGTGGTGGACAACGCCACGATCGACGCCAGCGGCGCCACCGACCTGGGCATCGCGGCACCGCCGACCCAGGCGCTGCAGATGGCCATCGTGGTGGTGTCGATGTTGCCGATCGTGGTCGTCTACCCGTTCCTGCAGCGCCACTTCGCCAAGGGCATGATGATCGGCGCGGTGAAGGGCTGATCAGCCGAACGCGGACGGACCGGTCGACCAACTCGTGGACGAGCTGATCAACCGGTCCGACCCGCCGGCCTGCGTCACGCGTTGCCGGCGATCGCCTGCACCGACACCTGATGGGCGCCGTCCCACGAGGTGAAGGGGTGGTACGCCAACGCGAACCCGTCGGCCGGGTTCCCGGCCAGGCCGGGCTCCGTGGCTGGCCCGAGTTCCAACGTGGTGGTCGATCCGTCGGTGTGGTGCCCCTCGATCCGGTAGCCGTGACTCGAACCGTCGGGGTGGTGGACCACCGCGTACCGGCCCACCACGTCGGCCGGGAACGATCCCGACACCACGAGCGCGTTGCTCGCGTCACTGCCGGCGGTACGCAGCACACCGACCAACTCGCCGGTCAACTCGCCGGCGTCGCTGACCGCCACGCCGTCGTACTGCAGCGACGTGCCACCGACCAACCACAGTCGAGGCTGTCGGCCCTCCTCGAGCTGGACCACCCCACCGCGGCCGACCAGCTCGGCCCCACCGGCCGACACCGGCTGGCCCGTCGGACTGAGCAGGACCAGGTGCGTGGCACCGGAGGTGAACGTGATCCGCCACGCCGTGGCGTCGGCCGATCCGGTCAGCGGAAGCCGTTGCACAGCAGCGATCTCACTGGACCCACCGGCCGGCGTCGGCTCCATGATCGCCCGGAACTGACTGCTCAGTGCCGTGCCCTCGCGACGCAGCACCAGCTTGGGCATGGTGTACCGCGGCACCCCGGGTCCGTCCTCGGCGATGCTGTTGATGTCGCTGGGACGTCCCTCGAGCCGGGTGGCCCGCAGGCACTGCGACCGGCCGAGGAACAGCTCGTCCCCGTCCTCGGTCGCCAGGTGCACCCGGAGCCCGGCCCCGTACGGCTCGCCGGGGAAGCTCTCGGCGCTGCTGAAGTCGACGGTCGCCACCCCCGCCCCCGGGGTGCCATGCTTCACGTCGCGGACGTAGATGTAGCCGTAGTAGTGGCCCTCGGCGTCACCGGTGTCGGTCGCACTCGTCGGTGGCGTGACGACCACGCCCGGTGGCAGCAGGTGATCTCCGTAGTGCTCCAGCTGGACGTCGGTGCTGGCGGTCGACTCGGCGTTCGCGTCCCCGTTGAGGGTGTACTCGTGGCGGTCACCACCGGCCACCCGGAACAGGTCGACGTAGTAGCTGCGGTCGCGTCCCGGCACCTTGATCATCAGCAGGTCGCGGGCGTACTCCGACACCTGGTCGTACGCGCCGGCCTGCTCGGCACTGGCGAACTGCACCTCCGGGGTCACCATCAGCTCCCGCAACGACCCGCCGTGCTGGGCCTGTCCGGTGACGACCATGTCGGCGCCGTCGACGACGACGGTGTTGTGCGCCAGCTGCGACCGCGTCCACATCCGGTAGTTGGTGTGGGTGTAGCCGACGTCGGGCAGCAGTTCCTGGCCCTGGTCCCACAGACACAGGTTCAGTGCGTCCTGGTGGATGTGGCCGAGGTACTTGGGATGGAACTCCAGGTAGGCCGTGGCCGCGTCCGCGCCGTCGGCACCGGGGCGGGCCAGGCGGACGATCCCGCTCGCCGGCAGGTTCCACGTCCCCGAGCCCAGCTCCGGATCGGCCGGCAGCTGCGACGGCCAGGTGTCCTGCACGGGCAGCGCGCGACCGTTCGGGTAGGTCAGTCGGCCGGGCAGCCGCTCCACCTGCGCCAGCACCGGCAGCGTCGTCCGCAGGTCGGCGTCCTCGAGCCGCAGGCCGGTCCGCGGCGACACGTACCCGGTCGGGTCGGTCCAGCCGTCGATGGCGTCGATCGTGCCGAAGGTCCCGTCGGCCAACTGGATGTGGTACGACACCGTCTGCAGCAGGTGGAAGCCGTCGAACAGGAAGTTCTGGTCGACGAACTCGTTCAGCAGCTCGGTCGCCTTGTGGACGTGATCAGGATCAGGGATCGCCCGACCCATCAACGCCAGTCCGGTCCAGTTGGCGTAGTTGTAGTGGCTGGTCGGCAACGTGTCGATGAACGCGGTCGACGGGACGAACATCTCGTTGATCACGAACTGCTCGACGTCGACGCCCAGCTCGGCGGACAGGTCGTCGAAGGCGGAGGTGTCCTTGATCAACAGGTAGGCCCGCACCAGCTCACCGAGGTACCACAGTTCCGACTTGGACCAGCGCGCCCACACGCCGCCCCACGACGGGTACGGCGGCCCCGACTGCGGCGACACCGGGTAGTTGTGCCAGATGTAGTCGTTGGTGGGGACGTAGGTCCGGTACGCCTGCGCGAAGGCGTGGATGATCCGTGCGGTGCCCGCCGGGTCGGTCTCGGCGAGCTCCGGCAACGCCATCAGTACGTGTTGACGCTTCAGGTACCACAGGTGGGCACTGAAGAAGTAGCGACGCCCGTCGGCGTCCTCGTGGTACGGGTAGTTGACGGTGGTGTCGCCGACCGGGACCTCGATCGAGTGCGACTCCGGGTACTGCTCGTTCGGGTACGTGAGGGCACTGTGCGAGCTCGTCAGCACCGACGGGTTGGCCGGATCGAACGTGAACACGCGTTCGGGACGCAGCGACGGATCCTCCGGCAGCCCGCAGAAGTACATCCCGGACCGGTCCGGCACCATCTCCAACAGGGCAAGGGCTTCGGCCGACGGCTGCGCCGACACCGGCGTACGGGTGCCACCGCCGGCACCGGTGGGCAGGGTGGCGGCCGCGTACCGCACCCAGCCCTCCCGATCATGGTCGATGATCGTCGACCAGGTCGATCCGTCCGTGCCGGTGAGCGTGATCTGCAGGCTGTGCCGGCCGGGTTCGGTCATGGCCGGGTGGTCCACGTACACCGTCAGACCGCTGGCGTCGCCCCGCAGCGGGCGGCGTCGATGGCGTGCCGTACCGATCGGCGACCACTCCTGTCGCGGCTCGGCCCAGGCCAGCGCCACGTCGGCCACCGTGCACGGCGGCGCGGAGACGACGATGCTGTGCGAAGTCCGGTCGATCACGGTCGCCTCGACCAGGTCCGGTCGCCACGGCTCACCCCACCCCGAGGGCAGCGAGCGCAGGAAGATCCGCCCCAGCCGGTCCTCCTCGTGCAGCGGTGACAGCACCGTGAGCACGGTCTTTCCGGTGTCGGAGACCATCGCGCCACGCAGCGGCGTCCACGCCCAGGAAGGCCGGTCCCCGACGCCGTACAGGCCGATCGCGTTGAACGCCCACTCCTGGCCCGCCGTGCCGGTGGCGCCGCCGAACGAGTTGTAGGCGATCCCGAACTCGGCGGTGAACTCGCCTGCCGTGTCCGTCACGGCCGGGACGATCGTCCGGAACGTCCGGACCGTCGTCTCGCCCCAGGAGCCCTGCGGCGGGACGGCGGCCGAGCGGACCGGGATGATCAGCCGGAACAGGTCCGGCGAGGCGGGGGAGCGGAACAGCAGCTCGACGGTGTCGGGGCGTGCGGCTTCGGGTCGGCTGATCCGGAGCCGGAGGTGCAGCCGGGACGGCCCGGCCAGCACGGCCACCCCCACGTCGGGGGCGGACTCACCGGAGTGGAACTCCTCGAAGCCGACCAACTCGTCGGCAGCAGCCCAGTCGGCGGCCGGGAGACGGCCGTCCGCATCGGGCCCGTGGGCGGTCGACGCCGCGACCGCCCACCGATCGGCCGACAACCGCAGCGCGGGCGTGGCCGCGCCGGCGGGCGACGGGACACCGGCGACGCCGACTCCCGCCGCCACGCCGAGCCCTGCCGTACCGGCCAGCAAGGTCCGCCGGCTGACCGTGAAGGCGTTCACTGGTTGGCGTCCCGATCGGCGGTGTACTCCTCGCGGATCTTGTCGCCGCCGCTCTTGCGCCAGTTCTCGACCGCCTCGTCCCAGTCCGCCAGGGTGGCCCGGCCCTGGATCACGCTGTCGCGGACGTCGTTCAGCACCCGGGAGATGGCGGTGCCGGTGCGCTCGTCGGTCTGTGACGACAACGAGTCGACGGCGTTCAGCACACCGGTCGGCACGGTGGCCACCTGGTAGTCGTACTGCTCCTGGGCCGACTCGGGACGTCCGGGGGAGTAGAGCACCTGCGGCGGCCGGGCGGTGTAGCTGAGCGGGAGCCGCAACTCGGCGGCACCCTTCTCGTTGACGACCGGTTCGCCGTCGACGAACTCGAACTGCTCGCCCTCGACACCGTAGTTGCGCAGCAGCGACTGCTCGGTGCCGAACGGCGGCGACAGGAAGTTCAACACCGACAGCAGTTCCTGGACGCGTTCGGGCGATCCCTTCTTGATCGCCGTCATGCCGGCGGTGCCGTTGGTGAGGTGCTTGGTCGGGGTGGCACCGGCGAAGCCGAACGGCTTGATCATCCCGACCCGCAGCTCCGGGTTCGACTCGGCGTTCGCGTTCTGCACGATGTCGGCGAACCGGAAGCCGCCGCGGTTCATCACCGTGGTGCCGCTCGCGAACCACTCGACGTACGCCCCCGCGCCACCGAAGGCGTCCGGGTGGATGTAGCCCTCCTTCCACAGCCGGGCGGTGAACTCCAGCGCCTGTCGGGCACCCTCGGTCTCGGCGTAGTAGGTGAGCCTGCCGGTGTCGTCGGTGTCCCACTCGAAGGCCACGCCCAGGCACTCGCGGAAGTAGGGGTAGATCGTGGTGGCGCTGTTGAACGCCCACCGCTTCCCGGGCTCGGTCAACGCCTTGCACAGTTCGATGAACTCGTTCTCGTCCGACACCGCCGGGGAGACGCCGAGCTCGTCGAACACGTCACCGCGGGTGAACAGGATGTCGCCCACCGCGCCGGTGTGCTGCGGTACGCCCATGATCCGGCCGTTGAACATCACCGCCTGCCAGGAGTTCGTCGGGATGTTGGCCAGACCGGGGTACTTGCTGATCGCGTCGCCGCTGAGCTCGTCGGTCAGGTCGGCGAACTTCGCCTCCAGCATCTGTGACATCTGCGGGATGCTCTTGCGGCCCTTCACCTGCATCAGGTCGGGTCCGTCGTCGCCGGCGATCGCGACGGCCTGCTTGGCGGCCAGGTCGGCCAGCGGCACCATGTTGAAGTCGAGCTCGGTGCCCAGCTGCTTGTTGAGCTCTTGCCAGTAACGGTTCTCGGCGAGGACGGGTGGTGCCGCACCGTCGGTCTGGCTCAGGATCGTGACCGGCTCGATGCCCTCGGGGACCGACGTCTCGTACGTCGGCCGCTCGGCGGGGAAGGTCTTGAACATGGCCATCACGCCGTCGGCGGTGGCCTCGCCGTCGGGGGTGACACCCGGGAACGGGATGTACGCCGGAGCCTCGGCGGCCGCCTGTCCACCGGTGCCTCCGGAGCCACCGGAGCTCTCGCCGGGTGAACAGGCAGCGAGCCCTGCCGCCGCAGCGGTGAGCGACAACGATCCCAACAACAGCGAGCGGCGATTCATGAGAACTCCTTGGGTTCTTGCGGATGGTCGCCGGGCACGTGCCCGGACGTCTGAGGAAGGATCACCTGCACGCGATCGCGCAGGAGGTCGAGCAGGTCGGGGACATCGGTGTGGTGCAGCAGCAGGGCGATCTCGGCCTGGGGGGTGAAGGTGTCACCGACGGCGGCGCGGGCTGCCGGGTCGGTGAGGTCCAGCGACTCGGGAACGCGGTCCAGGACCAGGGTCGTCACGGTCGGGTCGAGCGCCGTGGCGATGACGGCCGGGGCGACCATCTCCCGGGTGGCGCGCAGCGTCAGGTCGGTGAGGCCGAACAGTTCCCGGACGGCACGGAGCCCGCGCAGGACGTCGAAGGTGCGCATCGCGCCCAGCGGCCGACCGAGCAGCGCTGCCCCACGGCGCAGGTGCCAGTCCTGGCGCGGATGCCAGGCCGTGTCGCCGGTGCCCCGGACCGCCAGCACCACGTCGTCGGCGTCCTCCTCGGTGAAGAGGTACGGCCAGGGGCGGTCGTCGTCACGGGACAACAACGTCACAACCCCGGCCGAGTGGTCATGATCAGGTTCGCGCCGGAACTGGCCGCCGATCCGCCAGTCGCGCTCGGTGACGAAGTCGAACGTGCGGTGGGCGACGGTTCCGCGCAGGTAGTGCCGGGTGACCTGCGCCTCGAGCGGTGCGGACAGGTCGGCGAAGCCGAAGCAGCGCTGGCGGATCCGGTCGGCCAGCACGGCGAGGTCATTCGGTGTCGTACGGGCCGGGCCGCGGGTCAGCCAGTCGGCGGTGGTGTCGTTGCGATGGTCCGGCCGCGCGCTGCCGTCGGCGAAGACGTACAGCTCGGGATGCGGCAGGTCGTCGTCGTCGATGTCGTCGATGTCGTCCGGGTTGGTGGCCGGTCGGCCCTGCAGGTGTTCGTCGAACCAGGCAAACGCCCGGCGGCGGGATGCCGGGGTGTACATGTGCGCCGCCTCGAACTGGAACACCTCGAGTGGCCACGGCTGCCCGGCCTCGCCGCGATACCAGTCGGCGAGGCGGTCGACGGTGTCGCGGACCGAGCCTTCCTCGTACACCGAGTCCCGCAGTGGCCCGAGCACGAGTGTCGGGCGTGGTGCCACCAACGCGTAGGTCTCGGCGAGCGGGCGGGCGTCCGGGTTCACCGGGAAGTAGCAGTCACAGTGGCTGTCGAGGGTGTGGTGCACCAGGTGGGACCGTTCGCCGCCGGTGCCCGACGACGTGACGACGGCCGCGATCCGTGGCTCCAGGGCGGCCAGCCACCAGCTGATCGCGCCGCCGCCGGAGTGGCCGGTGATGCCGATCCGATCGCCGTCGACCTCGGCGAGGTTGCTGAGCAGGTCGTACGCCCGCATCCCCATCCACGCCTCGGCGGCGGCCGAGGAGTAGCCGCGGCTGACCCAGTTGAACGCCTCCATCGAGTACAGGCCGTGGTGGTGCCCCGGGAGCTCCGGGTTGCGCAGGGTGTCGATGATCAGGCAGACGTAGCCGTGGCGGGCGAAGTGGCGGGCATGGGCCTGGTAGTGGCTCTTCTGCTCGGGGTGGTGACCGCACAGGTAGATGACACCCGGCCGTGGCTGGTCGGCGTGGTCCGACGGGCGGTAGAGATTGGCGGTGACGACCAACCCCGGGGAGGCCTCGAACCACAGCTTGTCGATCGTGTGGTCGCCCCGGTCGAGGGTGCCGGTGACGGTGCTGGACGGCGCTTCGTCCCGTTCGGCCAGGCGATGGGTGAGGCCCCAGGTGTCGAGGAGTTCGGCCCGCCGTTCGACCTGCCACTGCGTCACGTCGGCGCCCGTTCGGGGCAACGGGCACGTCTCGTGCTCCGTCGCACACGCGTCGAGGAAGGCCTTCATGTCCATGGGGACGTCGCTCCCGTTCCACCGCAACACTGCGCGGCGTGCTGCTCGGCCGATGTCGGTCAGTGCAGTGTGTGGGCCGTTCGAGCCCGGCGTCGAGACCGCATCTGGAGGTGTCGCGGTTTCGTTACGGCGCTCCTGATCGATGGACGCCATTGCGTCCATCGGCTGGGCAATGGGTGCAGAAATGCGCTTAGATGCCGGGCATGTCGACGATCGATGGGAGCAATAACACCTATGGGGGTGCGCTCACGCTGGGCATCGCGTCGTCGGTCCGGGAAGAGATCCTGAGCGGCAAGTGGCCACAGCACTCCCGGCTGCCCGCCGACGCCGCCCTCGCCCGCACCCTCGGGGTCGGGATGAACACCGTCCGCCGGGCGCTGTCGGTGCTGGTGGACGAGGGGCTCCTGGAGCGACGCCGCGGTTCGGGCACGTTCGTGGTGGGAGCACCCGCCCCGAGTCGGCAGACCAGGCTGATCGGACTGTTCGTGCCGAGTGTCCGGCGCTACTTCACCGACCTGGTGGCCGGTGTCGAGTCGGTGGTCCACGCCCGTGGCGGTCATCTGCTGTTGCAGTCCACCGAGTACAACCGGACCCGGGAGCGGCAGCAGATCGCGGAACTCCTCGAGCGCAAGCCGGACGGCCTGATCCTCACCCCGACCCTGGTCGGACTGGTCGACCCGGAGGACTACCTTCGCCAGCTCGAGTCGATCGAGTGCCCGGTGGTGCTGGCCGAGCGGGTGCCACCGCGGACGGCGGGGCGCTACCCGTACAGCCCGCTGTCGTACGCGACGACCGACACCCGACGTGGCGGACACCTGGCCGTGGAACACCTGTACGAGCAGGGATGTCGCCGGATCGGGCTGATGAGTTCCCGCAACACGCCGACCTCGGAGGGCCTGCACCAGGGCTTCATCGAGGCCGTGCACGCCTTCGACCTGAGTGCCGATCGCGCGATCGCGAGGTGGCCACCGTGCAGCCCGGACCGGATGGCGCAGTACATCGAGGAGTACGCCGAAATGGTGCACCGCAACGGGATCCAGGGCGTGGTGTGTCTGGACGACGGCCGCGCCAAGCAACTGGTGCCGCACCTGCGGGCCGCGGGTCTCGACATCCCGGGCGACGTGAAGCTGGTGGCGTTCGAGGACGAAGGGGTGCGTGACTCGGAGGTCCCGCTGACGTCGGTGGTCCCGGCGCGCCAGGAGGTGGGCCGACTGGCTGCGGAGATCCTGATGGGTCAACTCGACCGCGGGACCAGCGAACCCACCACCGAGGTGGTGGTCGCACCCGAGCTCGTGGTCCGCCGTTCGACGATGGTGTCAGCCTGAAGGGCCGTCCGACTACGCTGCCTCGATGACCTGGCGCCGACTGTTGATCTTGCTCGGCATCGTCGCCACGATCGTGCAGTGCTACGGGCTGTACGGCCCGGCCGGCACGCCGAGTGCGCCGGGACTACCGCTCGACAAGGTGGCCCACGTCCTCGGGTTCGCCCTTCCCGTGGGCCTGTTCGTGGCGGCCCGGATCGACTGGCGCTGGGTGGCCGCGGTCGCAGTCGGCCAAGCCCTGGTCAGCGAGTTCGTGCAGGGCGCTCTACTGTCCGAGCGGACCGCCGATCCGTTGGACCTGCTGGCCGACGTGATCGGGATCGTGCTGGGCGTCGCGGGTGGGCGCGTGAGCGCTCGGCGGATGGCCGGTAGACAGCCCGCGGACTCAGGCGACCTCGCTGAGCCGTGACAGCCCGATCACCAGGCTGGGAATGGCCGCGGCGAGGAAGATCGGCGCCGCGAGCGCACCGCACCAGAAGCTCGGCTCATTCTTCTCGTGGGGCAGCTTGAACGCTGCAAGGGCGGCGATGATGATCAAGCCGGTCACGACGTACATCACCGGGAGTTGGAAGACCCAGCCCATCGGCGCGAAGTGGATGCCGACGATGAGCAGCAGGGTCGGCGCGAACCACTTCATCTGGTCCCGGCGTTTCAGGACAATCGCCGCGACGACGGCTGCCACCAGCTCGAGGACACACATCACCAAGTAGGTCGTGAACGACGCCTCACCGAACACCATGGAACTGCCGCTCCCCCAGATCATGATGCCGTTGTAGAGCCCGATGCCCGCCACCGCGGCGCCGATGACGCTCATCCCTCCGAGGTAGATGCGGGCAGCGGTCGACGGTGGGCCCTCCTGGGCCCAGCCGCTCCAGACGAACGTGACGAACCCGAACAGGCCGGCGGTGAACAGCAGGTCTCGGACGAACTCGTGGGCCGCCCCCTTCATTCGGTCCGGTCGCTCTGTGAGTCGTCGGTTTCGATTTGATGGGTGCACTGCCGAGCGTACTCGGCCGGGGGTAGGTAGCCGAGCGATGAGTGCCGACGCTGATGGTTGTACTCGGTCTTCCAGTCGCCGATCACGACCTGAGCGTGCAGCAGTGAGTAGAAGCTGTTGATGTTGAGACACTCGTCGCGGAGGCGGCTGTTGAACGATTCGACGTATCCGTTGTGCCAGGGCGAGCCGGGCGGAATGTAGAACAGGCCGGTGCGGGTACCCGCCCAGTCGGCCATCGCGTCGCTGATGAACTCGGGCCCGTTGTCGCTGCGGAGCACACCCGGTGCTCCGCGGACGGCGACGAGCTCTTCGAGGTGGGCGGTGAGCCGGTCGGCGGTGATCGACCGCTCCACGAGCCCGCCGATGCATTCGCGGGTGTGCTCGTCGACGATGGAGCAGATCTTGATCGGGCAGCCCCGCTCGTCGGCGTCGAACTGGAAGTCCACCGCCCATACGAGGTTCGGTGCGACCGCCGCCGGGGCGTCGACGGTCGAGGATCCGACACGCTTGCGGCGTCGCCGCTGCGGGACGCGGAGGCCTTCGGCTCGCCAGAGGCCTTGGATCTTCTTGTGGTTCACCGCCCAGCCCTCACCCCGGGCGTCGTGATACGCCCCGCCGGTACCCGTAGCGGGGATGCTTCTTCGCCCACGCGCGCAGCCAGTCTCGCAACGCGCGATCAGGGTCGGCGACCGTGTCGCCCTTGAGCGGGCGACGGTACGCGGACCTGCTCAGCCCGGCCAGACGGCACGCCATCCGCTCGCTCACCTGCAGTGTCCTGATCAGGTGCGAGACGGCGGCGCGGCGCCTGCCCGGGCCTAGAAGTTTCCCTCGGCCAGCTCCTTGAGCGCGGCCTTCTCCAGCTCCGCTTCGGCCAGCAATCGCTTGAGCGTGGCGTTCTGCTTCTCCAGCTCCTTGAGACGCTTCGCGTCGTCGGCCTTCAGTCCGCCGTACTGGTTACGCCACCGGTAATACGTCTGCTCGGATATCCCAAGCTCCCGACACACCGCGGCGATGTCGCTGCCGTCGGCGAGCATCCTGTCGGCCTGCCCGAGCTTGCGGACGACCTGCTCCGGGGTGTGACGCTTCCTGATGTTCGACATGATCTGACCAGTCTCCCTGCCCGCAACCACGGGCGACAGGACGACTCCCAGAACCACCGGACCTACAAAACGGGGTCAGCCCACTCGGTCTCGAACAAGTGGTAGCTCCTTGCTGGGGGTGCCCTACTTTACTTGGCCCGGTGCCATTCTGTCGGTCGGCCGTGGGATGCTCCTGGCATGTCGGCGTCGGAATCCATGGCGGAGGGGCTCTACGAGAGTCTGCACACGAGTCGACTGGAACGTGCCGTACGCCAGCACCTCGACTTGAAGCCCGAGTACCGTGCCGTGCCTGAGGATGAGGTTCCGGAGGTGCTGGCCCGTCACGTGCGCGACGTGGTCAATCGTCGACTGTTAGACATCTCTGCTGAGCGACGTCTGAACTTCACGAACGACATCCTGCGCTCGTGGGGGAGCGAAGAAGATGTGTTGGTACGGCTTGATCATCTGATCTCGCTCTACGACGCCACCAGCCTCACAACACAGGTTGCTCGCCGGCCGATCACGCCGCTGTCACTCACCAAGCTCTTGACGAATGCTCCGGGGGAGCCGGGCATCGGGCAGGAGTTGGCCCGGGAACTTGAGAGCGCTGACAGCGTTGATTTGTTATGTGCGTTCATCCGGTTCCCCGGGGTACGGATCATCAAGGACGAACTGGAACGGCTCCGGGAGCGCGGGGTCCCCATTCGGGTGATCACGACGACCTACACCGGCACGACGCAACGCAGCGCCCTGGACATGCTGGTCCGAGAGCTGGGAGCGCAGGTCAAGGTCAGCTATGACACGAGCAGTACGCGACTTCATGCCAAGGCGTGGCTGATCAAGCGGCACTCGGGCTACGACACCGGCTTCGTGGGCTCGTCGAACCTGACGCAGACCGCACTGCTGGATGGCGTTGAGTGGAACATCCGCATCTCGGCCGTCGCTACGCCCGACCTGGTCCGGAAGTTCGAGGCCACCTTCGAGACGTACTGGAACGAACCGGGTTTCGAGACCTACGACCCGGATCGCGATGCAGCGAGGTTCGACGCAGCTGTCAACCGGGCGAGCACCTGGGGGCCCGGGCTGCGCTTCGACGGTGTGGATATCACTCCGCTGCCGCACCAGGTTGCCGCCCTGGAGGCATTGGCCGCCGATCGGGAAGTCCACGGCCAGCATCGGAACCTCGTGGTTGCTGCCACCGGGACCGGGAAGACCATGCTCGCGGCACTGGACTACCGGCGACTGGCGGAGCAGCAGGGCCGGCAACCGTCCTTGATGTTCCTTGCACACCGCAAGGAGATCCTCGAGCAGGCGATGCGGACCTACCGCAACGTACTGGCTGACGGCGCCTTCGGCGAACTGTTGGTGGACGGGGCCATGCCCACGCGCTGGCGCCACGTCTTTGCTTCGGTCCAGTCCATGGCGAACCGGCTCGACGACCTGGCCGCAGACACCTTCGAGGTGATGGTGATCGACGAGTTCCACCATGCGAGCGCGGCAACGTACAAGCGCATCCTGGAACATTTCACGCCCCGGGAAACCCTCGGCCTGACTGCTACGCCGGAACGAACCGATGGGATAGACGTCCGCGACATCTTCACCGGCGGCTCCTCCTATGAGCTCCGATTGTGGGATGCCCTGGAACAGGACCTGTTGTGTCCGTTCCACTACTTTGGCATTGCCGACAACACCGACCTGACTGGGATCTCGTGGAGCGGTGGCCGCTACTCGATAGAGGCCCTGGATTCCTTGTACACCGGCGATGACGCGAGGGCCAGGCTGGTGTTGCAAGCCTTAGCGGATCACCTCGGTGACGTGCAGGAGATGAAGGCGATGGGGTTCTGCGTGTCGGTTCGTCACGCCGAGTACATGGCTGAGGTGTTCAACCGGGCTGGCATCTCTGCCACCGCTGTCACTGGCGAGACGTCGTCCCACGAGCGTGACAGTCGGTTGCGACGGTGGCGCGAAGGCGAGATCAAGATCATCTTCAGCGTGGACGTCTTCAATGAAGGTGTGGACGTCCCTGAGCTGGACACCATTTTGATGCTGCGCCCAACAGAATCAGCCACCCTCTTCCAACAACAGCTCGGTCGCGGTCTACGCAAGGCCCCAGACAAGGCGGTCCTGACCGTGCTGGACTTCATCGGCCAGCATCGAAGGGAGTTCACATTCAGCGATCGCTTCGCCGTCCTGGGTGGGGTGACAGGTCGCGAACTTGAGAAGCAGGTGGCGGACGGCTTTCCGTTCCTGCCGTCCGGTTCACGCATCGTGCTTGACCGCGTGAGCCAGGACATCGTGCTCAGCAACATCAAATCCAGCGTGCGGCGCAGCCGTACCGATCTCGTCCGCGATCTTCAACGAGTGGGCGATGTCGGGCTCCAGCAGTTCCTGGCGGCCACGGGCCGTGAGGCGGTCGACATCTATCGCGGTGGGAAGTCATGGACCGGGCTGCGGGCCGACGCGGGCTTTACCAGAAGGCTGGACGAGGCTGAGCAGCACGTCGCGAAACGGCTGGGCAAGTTCCTCATCGTCGACGACGCCAGTCGGGCCAATGCCTACCGCGTACTCGCTGACCCGGCAGGTCCACGGGCCGCTGAGCTCGATCTCACCCACCAGCGGTATGGGCAGATGCTGCTGTCGCTGCTCTGGGCCGGGGACTGGAGGGTCATGTCGACTCTGGACGAGGGTCTGTCGCGGCTACGTGCCCTTCCTCGCATGGCGGAAGAACTACGCACAGTCCTTGACGTGTCGCTGGGAGCCACGCGCCATCTGGCTCAACCGATGTCGGGCACCCTGTCGGATCTTCCGCTGCGGACCCACGCGACCTACCACCGGGAAGAGATCCTCACGGGGCTCGGCTGGGCGACCTTGGGTGGCAGGTCGCCGCACGGCCACTCGACCGGAGTGCTGTGGGCTGCCGACGAGGGAGTCGATGCCCTACTCGTAACACTTCGCAAGAGCGAGGGCGACTTCAGCGCGCACACGATGTACCGCGACTACCCGATCAGCCTGAACCAGTTCCACTGGGAATCCCAACACAACACTGACGAGACCTCACCGACCGGCCAGCGTTACATCCACCATGCTGAGCGAGGCAGCTCTGTGGTGCTGTTCACCCGCGTGCACCGCGTGGGCGAGCTCGGCTCGGAGCCGTACGTCTGTCTCGGGCCAGCGACTTACGCTGAGCACCGCGGCAGCCGTCCGATGGGCATCACCTGGCAGCTCGATCGCCCGATGCCCGGCGACATCTTTGCCGCCGGTGCCGTGGTGGCCTGATCCACGACCCGCGCCGCTGACGATCACATGCTGATCATGGCGCGCAGCTCGGTATTGTTGCCGCCCATGATCACCCGGCTGCTCGGCCCGATGCGCACCGTCCTCACCCACCGCGTCACCTTCGGCACCACCCCCGGTGGTGAGCCCGTCGCGTACGCGGTCAGCCAGGGCGTCGACTCACCACTCAGCGTGATCGACCTGGCCGGGCGGCGGATCGCCGACGCCCCGATGCCAGGCAGCACGGGCGCCTGGGGGCTGCAGGGCGGACCCGACGGACACGCTTGGTTCGGCTCCTACTACGACGGCCGCTTCTACCACTGGGACGGTGAACGGGTCCACGACCTGGGTCGCCCCACCCCGGACACCGAGTACACCTGGGACCTGGCGCGGCTCGACGACAGCTCGGTGCTGATCGGCACCTACCCCGACGCGTCACTGGTCCGGTACCACCTCGACGGCCGCTTCGAGCTCGTCCGCAGTTTCGGCACCGACGCGGTGAAATATCTGCGGGCCCTGTGCTGGGATCCCGATCGTCGGGTGGTGTGGGTGGCAGCCGGGGTTGCCCCCAACCGGGTCCACGGGGTGTATCTCGACGATCCGACCCGCGAACCGCTGACCCTCACCGGACCTCACGAGGGCGAGGTCGCCCATCAACTCGCCTACCTCGACGGCCGGCTCCTGTTGGTCACCGGCAACCGGGTCTGGGTGGCCGACCTCGACACGCTCACCGTCACCGAGGTGACCGGCGGGCAGGAGCCGACCACCGGCGGCGGGACACTGTCGGCGGCCCATCAGGGCGGCACCTACCTGGCCGGCACCGGCGATCGGCTGCTGCGGCTCGACCTGACAAGTCTGGAGTTCACCGAGGTCGCCCGCGATGGGCAGCACGCGGTGCTCGGCTCGACCGTGCACGACGACACGCTGCACCTGTTCGTCGGCCACCAGGCCCCGGAACTGCTGCAGGTCCGAGACGGTGCCGTACGGTCACGCGTCGCGGCCGACGTGGTCGCCACCCCGCCGCACATGCTGCACGTGATCGGCTTCCCGAGCGGCCCCGAGCTCGTGGTGTCGGCCGGACAGCAGGGGCAGGTCGCCCGCTGGGATCCGACCACCGACACCCTCGGCACGCCGGTCACCGTCGAGCAGGTCGAGTCCTGGTGCTGGTACGAAGGCCAACTGCTCATCGGCGGCTACCCGAGCGCCTCGCTGCGGTCGTGGGACCCGACCAGTGACGCACCGCCGGGCCACCTGATCAGCCTGCACGACTCGCACCACCAGTCCCGGCCGGTCGCGGTAGCCGCCGGTGACGGGGTCGCCTGGCTCGGCACCACGCCCGGGTACGGACTGCGTGACGGTGCGCTGACCCGGGTCGACCTGGCCAGCGGAGACGCGACGGTGATCATGTTCCCGGACGAAACGGTCGCCGCGCTCGCTGTTGATCATGGTGCGACTGCCCGGCAGGGGACTCCTGGTGATCATGGTCGCGCTGGTGATCATGCCGTGCTGGTCGGCACCAGTCCCGAGGCAGGCACCGGAACTCCCGAGCACGACGGCTCGGGCCGGCTGCTGCGGCTCGCCACCGACGGCACTGAACTACGCAGCGTCCCGGCACCCCACGACGCCCGGTTCATCAGTGACATCACCCGGGTCGGCGACGCGTGGTGGCTGCTGGCCGACCACTGGCTGTGCCGATTCGACCCGGTCACCCTCGAGACCGCCGAGGCCCACCAACTCGCCGAGGGAGCGAATGGCCGCGGTCAGATCCTGGCGCACGGATCGTCACTGCTCGTCCTCACCGGCGGCACCGTCCGGCAGGTCGAGCCGGGCACCGGTCAGGCCGCGGTGCTCGCCGACGAGGTCCTCCGGATGGCCATCACCGACGACGCCCTGTGGTGTGTGGTCCGTCCCGAGGCAGGCGGCGCTGCGGCGACCGACTTCCTCCGGATCGACCTGCTCGACCTCAGCTGAGCGGACCGGCGAGCCAGCGGTCGAGGAAGTCGTACGACAGCTTCCTGATCTCGGTCGGGAAGTCGTGGGGCCCACCGCCCATCAGCATGGTGAACCGGTCCTCGTGGCCGAGGTGGAGGTACAGCTCGCGTACCGACTGCAGCCCCTCGGCGATCGGCGCCCAGTTCGGGAAGATCCGGTCGACCTGGCCGAAGTAGTTGAAGATCGGGGTCGGTGCGACCAACGCGACGATCTGGTTGAAGTCGAACGGCACTCGCAGCCGCGCGAACTCCTCGGTCAGCCGGGGCAGGTGGGTGTACCAGTCACGCTCGCCCCACTGCAGCGCCTTGGCGTTGCGGCGCAGCGGGCTGAACCCGCACGAGTTGACGACCGCCTTCACCCGATCGTCCAGCCCGCCAAGGAAGAACGCGTTGTAGCCGCCGAGCGAGTGGCCGATCACACCGATCCGCTGGTCGTCGACGAACGGCAGCGAACCGAGGGTGTTGACGGCCGTCATGTGGTCGGTGAGGTTGCGCGCCATCATCGACGAGTCCGGATGGTCTTGGTAGAACGGCGCGGTGTGGTACGGCTTCAGGCCGGGGTAGATCCGCTCACCCGCGGTCAGGCAGTCCGGCGCGATCACCACGTAACCGCGCTCGGCGAGCTCGACGCCGTACGGCCTGGACCCCTCACCGTGGTGGGTGACACTCGTCTTGCCGTCCGGCTTGGTCGAATGGCAGGCGATGACGGCGGCCCGGGGCTCGGAAATCCCTTGTGGGACGAGGATCTCGGCCGGCACCAGCCCGATCGCCCCACCGTCGAGGTGCACCAGCCACCGCTCGAAGGTCTCGTCCGGGCCCTGCGTCTTCTCCCGTACGGTGATCTCGCCCGACCCCGGCTCGTCGAGCCGCCCGATGTAGTCACGCCACACCCCTTCGATGACCCCACGCCGCTCTGTCCAGTCCTCACCGTCGGGGAGGATCGGCGGCGGGCTGTCGCTCGCATCGAGGTCGAAGAGGCTGGTGCTCAGCGGGTTCTCGTCGTCGGTGTGGGGTGCGAGGCGGATCGTACGGTCAGTCACGGTCGAAGTCTCCCGGGTCGGCTGCTCGGAGGTTATTGGCCCCCATCAAGGTCGTCAAGGTGATGACCACAAAAGCCGACCGGGGCCGCCGGGCACGTCAACCCACGCCCGGCAAGGCCCATCAGCGCGGATCACTCGTACGGAGCGGCGTCACAGCGACACACGTGGAGCATGCATCCAGCTGTGTCACTGTGGCGCCCGATCTTACGACGAGGTCGACCATCTCGAGCCCGGCGGGCAGTCCACCGACTGGCGTCCGAGGTCGTACGCCGTAGTCTGCGAGGAGTTCCGACAGTCGGAGCAGACCATGATCATCCCCGTACTGGCGGAGGCCCGATGACGACACGTGAGTTGCGTACCCCCATCCTGGTCGTCGGCGGCGGCCTCGGCGGGGTGGCGGCAGCGCTGGCCGCAGCGGAGAACGGGCAGCGGGTCGTGCTGACCGAGCAGTACCGCTGGCTCGGGGGCCAGTCGACCTCCCAGGCGGTGCCGTTCGACGAGCACCCCTGGATCGAACGCTTCGGCGGCACTCGCCGCTACCGGCGACTGCGCAGCGGGGTCCGCGACTACTACCGTGCCCACTTCCCGCTCACCGAGCGGTCACGCAACACGCCGAACCTCAACCCGGGTGCCGGGGTGGTGTCGAAGTTGTGCCACGACCCGCGGGTCGCGGTGGCGGTGATCGACCAGCTGTTGCTGCCACACCTGGTGTCGGGTCGGATCACGGTGCTGCAGCCGGTGGTCCCGGTGGCCGCCGACGTCGACGGTGACGTCGTACGGGCCGTCACGTTGCGTGACGAGGCGGGCGAGTTGATCACCGTCGCCGCCGACTACGTGATCGACGCCACCGACACCGGCGAGTTGTTGCCGCTGACCGGCACCGAGTACGTGACCGGCTTCGAGGCCCGCGCCGAGCACGACGAACCGAGCGCACCGGACACCGCGCAGCCGATGAACATGCAGGCCGTCAGCATCTGCTTCGCACTCGAGCACGTCGACGGCGACCACACCATCGAGCGCCCCGCGGGCTACGACCGGTGGCGCGACAAGCAGGTCGACTTCTGGGGTGACCGGCAGCTCAGCTGGACCTCCCCCGACCCACGCACCCTCGAGCCGGTGCTGCGCACCTTCAACCCCAACCCCGGCGACGACGTACACACCCTCGAGACGGACCAGAGCTTGGGTCCCGGCGACACCGAACTGTGGCTGTTCCGCCGGATCGCGGCCCGCGACCACTTCGAGCCGGGCTTTTTGGCCTCCGACATCACGATGGTCAACTGGGCCATGATCGACTACTTCGACGCCCCCGTGATCGACGTCGACGACGCGCCGCAGCGGTTGGCCGAGGCCAAGGAACTCTCGGCGAGCGCGCTGTACTGGATGCAGACCGAAGCCCCCCGACCTGACGGTGGTGCCGGCTGGCCCGGGCTGCGACTGCGTCCCGACGTGATGGGCACCGACGACGGTTTCGCGATGGCCCCCTACTACCGGGAATCGCGCCGGATCAAGGCGGTGCGCACCATCACCGAGAACGATGTGTCGCTCAACGTTCGGCCCGACGGTCGGGCCGCCGAGTTCGCCGACTCGGTGGGGATCGGGATGTATCGGATCGACCTGCACCCCTCGACCGGTGGCGACAACTACATCGACGTGCCGGCCAGCCCGTTCCAGATCCCGCTCGGTGCGCTGCTGCCGCAACGCGTCCGGAACCTGCTGCCGGCGTGCAAGAACATCGGCACCACCCACATCACGAACGGCTGCTACCGGCTGCACCCGGTGGAGTGGAACATTGGCGAGGTCGCCGGGCTGCTGGCCGCGACCAGCCTCGCCGAGGGCACCACCCCGCACCAGGTCCGGGGCGACGCCGATCGGTTGGCCCGGTTCCAGGATTTCCTCACCGGCCAAGGGATCGAGCTCGCCTGGCCCGACGAGGTTGCCGGCTACTGATGGGCGCGACCATCGAGCCGGTCGGCTCGCCACTGGTCGGGCACAACATCCGTACCGCCTGCTTCGGTCACCTGCCCGACCGGACCCCGGTCGCGACGCTGCCGACCTTCGGTGAGCCGGCGAAGCTCAACCTGGTCAACGCCGAGACCGGTGCCCTGATCGGCGTCCACCCACTTCCTCACAAGACGACGGCCTACTACTCCGGCATCGCTCCCGACGGCACCGCGTACGTGGCCGGACAGACTCCGGGTGCCAACCTGTACCGGCTCGACGCGACGAGCACCACGTTGCGTGACCTCGGTCCGCCGCTGGACGGGGAGACCCACCTCACCCGACTGACCGCCTTCGCCCCCGACGGCACCTTGTACACCGGCACGTTTCCCCGTGGCCACGTGGTCTCCTACGACCCTCGGGCCGACGCGTTCACCGATCTCGGACCGGTCGCCGAGGGGGAGCAGTACGCCCGGTCCACCGCCACCGACGGCTCGACGCTGTGGGTCGGCACCGGCACCCACGCCCGGTTGTTCGCCCGCGACCTGGCCACCGGCGACACCGTCGAGGCCGAGCTGCCGCCGCCGTACGCCGGCACCCAGAACTTCGTCAACGACCTGCACGTCCGCGACGGGATCCTCTTCGCGTACCTGGCGCCGGCCCACGCGTGGGCGGTGTACGACACCCGCAGCCGGACATGGCGCGCACCGCTGACCGACATCTCCGACACCATCATCACCGAGGCCGTGGCCGGCGTCGTGTACTACGTCGCGCAGGACGCCAACCTGCACGCGTACGAGCTCGCGACCGGAGCCACCACGACCGTGCTGGACAACGGACTGCTCGGACGCAACGAGGACCAGGGCATCGGTGTGCTGCAGCTGTCGGACCCCGAATGGCCCGGCAGCACCGTCGTCGGCGCCACCCTCGACGGACGGCTGTGGCACTTCAGCCCCACGACCGGGCGGTTCCGGTTCGTCCGGACCGGAGCGGAGGGTGGTGCGCTCAAGATCGCCGCCCTGGGTTTCGGACCCGACCGTCAGTTGTACGCCGCCGGCTTCATGACGCCCGGCCTGATGGCCCGCATCGACCCGACGACGCTGAGGAGCACCCCGCTGCCGGGCGTGGTGCAGGCACAGTTCATCGGCTCACTGACCCACCGTGACCGGTCCAAGCTGTACGTCGGGAGCTACCTGGACGCCGGCATCTGGCAGCTCGCTCCCGACGCCGTGTGGGACCACCCCGAGAACCCGCGTCGGATCGCCCGGCTGGACCACCTGGGGCAGGAGCGTGTGCTGACCGTGGTCGACGCCGGTCAGCATGGCCTGGCCGCCGGAACCCTTGGGGTGAAGGGAAACCCGAGCGGCAGACTCACCCTGCTCGACGCTGACACCGGGGCCGTGACCCACAGCCAGGAGCCCGTCCCGGGCCAGTCCGTGGCGTCACTGCTGCTCGCCGACGGGTCCACCACGCCAGTGTTGATCGGAGGGACGACCAGCGCCCAACTCGGCGTCCACGACTGGCCGGACGCGCACCTGTTCGTCTTCGACCTCGTCACGTCACAGACCCACGCCGTCATGGCCCCGGTGCCCGGCGCTCACAGCATCCATCAGTTGGTCCGGTTGTCCGACGGACGGGTGTGGGCGTTGGCGTCGGACTCCTCGATCATCGAGGTCGACCTCGTCCACACCGGGTCGGTGTCCGAGCCGTACCGGCTGCGGACCACCCACCGGCTCCAGCTGTTCGGAGAACCCGTCGAGGCGGGCAACTGGGCCGATCCACAGCTCTCGCTGCGGTGGCACGGCGACACCGCCGATGCCACGGAGGACCTGTTGGTCGGCAGTGCAGCCGGCAAGGTGTTCACCCTCGACCCCGCCACCGAGGAGGTCACCGTGCTGGCCGACGGGTCGTGTGCCACCCCCGGACCGGACGAGTCGATCTTCTTCGCCAGGCTGACCAAGGTCTTCCGAATCACCCCGGTGACCTGAATCGGCCACCTGACCCGGCGACGTACGCGACGCACGACTCCGGGATCGACCAGCGGCTGCAGAGTGAGCTGTTGATGGCCTCAATTCCGCATCTTGCGCCCGAAACGTGCCAAAACTCGGTAAGTTGCTGGGCAACAGACCGAAGCTGCACCCACCCGAAGCACGATCCCCCACCGATGAGGAAAGGGAAACGGCCTTGACCGAGCAGACAGCGGATTCGACATCCGACGGCCCCCCACCACTGACACGTAATGCCGACCTGAGCGACTCGCAACGGTCGACCGTACGCAAGTCCGTGATGGGCGCGATGGCCGGCAACGCGATCGAGTGGTTCGACTACGGCATCTACGGCTACCTCACCGGACACCTGGCCAGCCAGATCTTCGGTGGTTCCGACGGCGCCCTGCTCTGGACGCTGTTCGGCTTCGCGGTGTCGTTCCTGATCCGCCCGATCGGTGGCGCGATCCTGGGGCCGCTGGGCGACCGGATCGGTCGACAGAAGGTGCTCGTCTTCACGATCTTGATGATCTCGATCTCGACGGCCTGCATCGGCCTGCTGCCCACGTTCACCCAGGTGGGCTGGCTGGCACCGATCCTGCTGTTCACGCTGCGCATCATCCAGGGGTTCTCGGCCGGTGGCGAGTACGCCGGTGCCGCGGTCTACATGGCCGAGCACGCGCCCGACGACCGGCGCGGCTTCTGGGGCTCGTTCCTGGAGTTCGGCACGCTGCTCGGCTTCTCCGCCGCTGCGATCCTGGTGACCGCGATGGAGTTCATCATCGGCGCCGAGGGGATGGAGGCCGGCTGGTGGCGGCTGCCGTTCCTGCTGACGCTGCCGCTGGGCCTGGTCGCCCTGCTGCTGCGATCCAAGCTGCACGAGTCGGAGACCTTCACCGAGGCGCAGGAGCAGGACACCCGCAGCAGCGCCCTGCAGACCCTCGGCGACCTGATCACCAAGCAGCCCAAGCAGTTGCTCAAGATCATGGGCCTGACGATCCTGATCAACACCGCCTTCTACCTGGTGTTGACCTACATGCCCACGTACCTGAACAACTCCCTGGAGATGGACGCCACCCAAGCGGGGCTGATGCTCGTCGGGGTGCAGTTGGCGATGATGGCGGTGATCGTCCCGTTCGGACGACTCACCGACAAGATCGGGCGGAGACCGATGCTGCTGACCGCAGCTGCCGGGTTCGTCCTGTTGTCCATACCTGCGATCCTGTTGCTCGACACCGGCAACGTCGCACTCCAGATGCTCGGCCTGGCGATCTTCGGCCTGATGCTGGTGATGTTGCTCTGCAACATCTCCGCCACCCTGCCGGCATTGTTCCCGACAACCCTGCGGTACGCCGGCTTCGCGCTCGGCTACAACGTGGCGACGTCGCTGCTCGGTGGGCCTGCGGGTCTGATCAACGAGTACCTGATCGAGGCGACCGGATCGACACTCGTTCCCGGCGTCTACATGACGATCGCCGGCATCATCGGCCTGATCGCGGTGTTCACGTTCAACGAGACGGCCGGACGCAGCCTGCGCGGTGACGTCGTCCCCGGTGACGACGACGCCGAACGAGTTGCCGAGGGCGAGGAGCTCGTCGGCAAGGTGAACGCCTGACGCCCTCGGTTGTCGCCGGCCTGCGGGAAGCAACCGGGCAGTGCGCTTGTTGTCCCAGACATGAGCGCGCTGCCCGTTGCCGTCCTCGACCGCGCCAACGCCCGGGAGGATGAGGCCCCCGAGCAGACCCTCGCGCACGTCATCGATCGGGCCCGCCACGTCGAACGGCTGGGCTACCGCCGCTTCTGGGTGGCCGAGCACCATGGTGTGCCGGGCATCCTCGGCTCGACGCCGACGCTGTTGATGGCGGCCCTCGCCGCCCGGACGTCGCGGATCCGAGTCGGCTCCGGCGGGGTCATGGTGCCCGCCCACCAGCCGTTGGTGGTGGCGGAGCAGGTCGCCACCTTGGAGTTGCTCCACCCCGGGCGGATCGACCTCGGCCTGGGCCGATCGCTCGGCTTCACTCCGGCCGTACGGGCCGCGCTGCGCCACGACGAGACCGCAGCAGAGAGGTTCGGCGACGACATCACCGAGCTGCAGTCGTACCTGAACGGCACCGCCCCGATCACCGCGCAGCCGCCGAATCACGCCCGCACCCCGCTGTTCGTGCTGGCCACTCGCCAAGGCCTCGAGTTCGCCGCCCGCGCCGGGCTGGCGGTCGTCCTGGGAGGGCCCGGGGTTCGCCCCGACGGCAGCGCCGTCGAACACCCGGGGATCGCCCGATACCGCAAGGACTTCCGGCCGTCGGCCTGGTTCGACGCACCGTACGTGATCGTCGCCACCAACATTGCTGTCGCCGACACCACCGCGGCGGCCCGCGACCTGCTCGTCCCCGAGGCGTGGGCGCTGGTGGCGTCCCGGCGCACCGGCGCGTTCCCACCCTTGATCAGCTCCGAGCAGGTTGCCATGATCAACAAGTCCGAGCAGGACGTCCGTCGGCTGACCGAACACCTCGCCGGCGGGATCCACGGCACCCCGGACGAGGTGCGCCGAGCCGTGACGGACATGATCAACTTCACCGGCGCCGACGAGCTGCTCGTCACCGGCGACAAGTACGACCACGCCGCACAACTGCACTCCGACGCCCTGTTGATCAACGCCCTCAGCACCTGAGGCTTCAGCCCGTCGGGAGCCCCTCGACGCGCTCGGGGACCGTGGGTGTGGCGTCCGTCGAGCTTGTCGAGACGTCAGTCGTTGAGCACCCGCGCCACTGCAGCCTCGACGAGGTCGTGCACCTGCTGCTCGGAGAACAGCCCGGGCAGCGTGAGGCGTTCCAGGATCAACCAGTTGAGGGCGAGCTGCAGCAGTGTCACCGAGGTGGCGTCGCCGGGCAGTCCGGAGGCGGCGTGGTGGGCGACGTTCTCGTCCATGTCGCGTCGGATCCGTTCGGTCAGCACCGCTTGGAGTTCAGGTCGCCGAGTGGCCTCCAACCGGAGCTCGAGCAGTGCGAGCTGCCCGGAGCCGAACGACGACACGCGTTGCACCAGCTCGTGCATCAGCTCGGTGAACCGGGCCCGATCGGGCGTCCCCTCGCGGCTGCGCGCCATCGTGGCGTCGTCGGGCAGCAACCGCTCGTACACCCGACCGCCGATCTGGGTGAACAGGTCGTCGCGGTTGGTGAAGTAGTTGGACGCGGTCCCCGCCGGTACGCCCGCCTCGGTGTCGACCGCACGGAAGGTCAGGCCGCGGGCGCCCTGGGTCGCCAACACCTCGATGGCGCCGTCGATCAGGGCCAGGCGTCGTTCCGGGTTGCTTCGCACTTGTACCACTCCAGATGTAGTAGTAACGTCCAGACCACTACGTTCACAGTACTCCACGAAAGGCGGTCACATGCGCAAGTTCGTCTACTACGTCGGTGCCTCGCTCGACGGCTACATCGCAGGGCCGAACGCGGAGTTCGACTTCTACCCGGTGTCGGAGGACCAGCTCGGCTTCATCAACGCGCGCTACCCCGAGACGGTGCCGACCCACCTCCGCAAGCCGTTCGGCCTCGAGCACGCTCCCAACCTGGCCTTCGACACCCTCGTGATGGGCCGCGGCACCTACGAACCCGCCCTCGCCGTGCCGACCACCAGCCCGTACGGCCACCTCCGCCAGTACGTGGTCTCGACCACTCTCACCATCGACGACCCGACCGTCGAGGTGGTGCCGGAGGACCCGATCGGTCTGGTGCGTCGCCTCAAGGCGGAGGACTCCCACCTCGACATCTGGCTGTGTGGCGGCGGCAGCCTCGCCGGTTCCCTGCTGCCGGAGATCGACGACCTCATCGTCAAGAGCTACCCGGTGGTGGCCGGTGACGGCATCTCGATGTTCACCGGTGGTTTCGACCCGACACCCTTCACCCCGACCGACCGGCACACCTTCGACAACGGCACCCAGGTGACCTGGTTCAGCCGAACCGACTGACACCCGGGTCAGCGGCGCTCCCGGAAGCTGTCCAGCGGGCTGCGGGCGGTCGAGCTGATCACGACCTCCCCGGGGAGACCGGGGACGAACAGGTCGGCCAGCCGGACCCGGCACTCCACCGAGGTGGTGATCGTGGTGGGCACCCCGATCGGGGTCTGCCAATTTCCCGCTACCCGCACCGTCGGATCGCACGCCAGCCCGGCGCCGGTCAGGTTGGCCGCCGCAGCCGTACGACCGGCGGTCAGCCCGGCGGCACTCGTCCGTTCCAGGCTGGCGGCCCGTGCACCGGCCCGGGCGGCATCGGTGACCGCCTGGTCGGCCAGTGCGAGGCGGGCGCCGGCGACGACGACCAGGACGAACACGAGCAACACCGGGATCACGATCGCGGCTTCCAGTGACGAACTCCCACGGCCACCCCGCGCGCGGCGGCCGGCCCCGCCCCGTTCGCTCGTGCACCGCACGGTCAACCCAGCCGTTCGGTCGGTTGCGACGCGGTCCGTACGATCTGTGCGGCTCCACCGGTGAGCAGGCCGGGCGAGCTGCCGGTGACCACGCATCGGACCGCACCCGGCTGGAGGTGGGCCACCACACGGGCGTCGTCGAGGCCGTTGACCTGGCTCAGCACCGAACGGGCCGCGGCGACCCCGTCGCCCAGCGTGGCGTCGTAGCCGGCCGCCCGCTCCGCACAGGCGGCGGCTGCGGCCTGTGCGGTGTTGACCGCGTGGTGGTGGATCGCCACCTGGACGGTGATCAACACCACCGCCAGCAGCACGGGCAACAGGACGGCCACCTCCAAGGAGTTGGATCCCAGCTCGTTGCGCAGCCGGCGACGGCCTACTTGATCTTGGGCAGCCGTGCGTCGACGGCCGCCTTGATCGCCACCACGACCAGGGTGGCCACCACGATCACCGCACCGATGATGATCGCCATCTCGATCGAGTTGTTGCCCCGGCTGTCGCGTTGCCGCTGCGCGAGGTGGACGAACCACGCCTCGGTGTGGGCGTAGAGGGCGAGTGGGGACATGGGTGATCTCCTTGTTGGTAGGGACAACGTGGTCAGGAACAACATGGGTAGGTACGGCTGAACGTTCGGACGGGTCACGGTGACCAGGGCCGGGGATCGGTCGTGTCGTGATCATGAACTCACCAACCGGAGCAGGGCGGGCGCCCCGACGAAGATCAGGAAGCAGAACAGCAGCAGCCCGGTGGCCGCGACCTGTCGTTGGGAGGCCGCACCCTGGGCCTCCACGTCACGGGTGAGCCAGGTGTTGCGGATGTCTCCGGCACGGGCGGTGAGTTGCTCGGCCATCGGCGCACTCCTGGTCCCCGACAGCTCCATCACGTCGGCCAGCTCACGCAGGTCCGGCACCTCGATCGCGTCCGCCAGTTCCCGCAGCGCGGTCCACGGCGCCTTGCGTTCCAGCTGGGTCCGGCTCAGCTGTTGCCGGATCCGCCGGAACAGCGGCGCGTCGGCGATCGAGGCCGGCTCGATGATGCTGGCCGCGAGCGTCGCCCCCGACAGCCGTTCCAGCACCACCAGGTCGATGTAGGCGGTGATCGTCCGTGAGAACCGCTGTCGGGTCACCGTCGCCTGCTGCCGTACCTGCAGGTGCGGCACCAGCCACCCGACCACCGCGCCGACGAGTGCCAACAGTACGGGAGTGCTGAACGCCAACGGAGTGCCGAGGATCCACGCCCATGCTGCGACCACCGACGGCAGCGCCAACCCGGCCACCGCCCAACATCCCTTGGCCGCAAAGAATCTCGCCGGGGTCTGCTGCAACAGGTCGAGGTCCCGGTACGGGATCGCCAACCCCGGCAGCCCGCCGGCCCGGGCCAACAGCCACCCACCGAACCGGTCGACCCGGCCGGTCCGCTCCCCGGTCGGACGGACACCGGTCGTCGAATCGGAGGTCAACGCATCGGGGCGCCGGTGCAGCCGGGCCAGGGTGTCGGCCAGGTCGGGCGTGGTCGGCACGAATGCCGTCACCAGCACGACCAGGGCCGCGGTCACCCCGACCGCACACAGCACCGCCGCCACCATCCCACTACCCATCGGACCGCACCTCCCGCACGACCGGGTGCACCCGCGGGTGGTCGCGGACCAAGGTGATGCGGCGCAACAACCACAGTGACGCGATGAACCCGAGCACGGTGCCGGCGAGGATCAGCTGGCCCAGCTCGGTGTCGTAGGGCGCCAGGTACCCCGGGTTCAGCACCGCCAGGCCGAGCGCCATCGCCACGAAGATGATCACCAGGTAGCGTGCGGCGGCCCGGGTCGAGGCGCGTTCCGACTCGATCCGGCGGCGCGCCCGCACCTCGTCGGCGACCGCGACGGCCAACCCGTCCAGCACGACGGTCAGTCCGGCACCCCGTCGCCGTGCCGCCAGGATCAGCGCCGCCGCGACCACGTCCGCGGTCGGATCGGCCAGTTCGTCGGCGAACGCGGCCAGCGCCTTGTCGGTCGGCCACCGGGAGTTGATCCGAGCCACCAACATCCGTACCTCGGTGTGGATCGCGCGCGGCGCCGACGACAGCGACGCCTGCAACGTCGCCTCCAACGTGTTGTCCGAGCCGGACAGCAGCAGCGACCGCAACGATCGCACCCACTGGTCGACCGCGGCCGTCCGCGCGATCGCGGCTTCGTTCGGGTTGCCCAGCAACCATGGCACCACGATCGTCGCCAGTGGCACGACCAACAGCATCACCGGCAGCCCGGTCACCGCGAACACCACCAGCGTCAGCACCGCCGACCCGGCCAGCCACAGGTCACGTCGCCGACCCGCGGGCCCCGACGGTCGTCGCGTCAACGTCGCCCACCGCTCCGCCGGCCCGACCGTGGGTCGATCCCGGGCCGGCCGGCGCTGCAGCCCGAGCACCAGCAGCAGCACCCCGGCGGCGAAGCAGACGCCGACACTGGCGCCGAGCAGCCAGGTCACGGCCGCCACCCGGCCCGGGCCAGGCCGCGACGCAGCTCCGGCGACAACAACTCGTCCGCCAGCCGACCCGGCGCCCCACCGGGGCCCGCCTCGTACAGCGTCGCCAACGCCGGCAGCGAACTCGCCATCCCGTCACTCCGCTCGGCGAACCCGTGCACCTCGATCACCTCGTTCACGTAGCGCCGCAACCGGCCACCGGTCGATCGTTCGTCGATGGCGCCCAGGTGCACGATCAGGTGCAGGTTCACCGCGATCTGCCGGTAGGCGTCGGCCTGCGACATCACCCCGCCCAACGCTGCCGCGGTGACCAGCCGCTCGATCGTGGCCCGACTGTGCTGGGCGTGGATCGTCGACAGGCTGCCCGCGCCGGACTGCATGGCCTGGAACATCGCCGCAGCTTCTGCGTCCCTGACCTCGCCGACCACCACACGCGACAGGTTCTGCCGCAACGAGGCGGCGAGATGGCGCTGTACGGAGAACTCCCCGAGCGGTCGGCCGTCGGCCCCCGTACCCTCACCACTGCCCTCGCGGGCGACGAAGTTGATCACCCGTCCTCGCCCGGGAAGCTTGTGCAGGAAGAGCTCTGCGTCGGTCTCGATCACCCCGACGGCCTCGCCCGGATCCATCGCCATCGCCAGCGCCCGGACGAAGGTCGTCTTCCCCACGCCCTGGTTGCCGGAGACCACGATCGAACGATGGGCCCGTACGGCGGCGGCCAGGAAGCCCGCCAGCGCGTCCGGCATCATGCCGGCGCCCGCCAGCTCCGGCAGCGACAACCCGGTGAACTTGTGCTGTCTGATCACGATCGTCGGCCGGTCCACCACGTCGAAGGCGACCGCGTGCAGCCGGAAGCGGTCCTGCAGGTTGATCGTCATCTCCGGATGTGCCGGGGAGAACGGCTTCGGCGTCTTCGCGTACGTCGCGATGAAGGTCAACTGCTCGATCAACTCGGCGTCGGAATCGGCCACCGGGTCGGCCTGCTCCACCCGATCGGCATAGGTCAGGAACACGTGATCATGACCACGGATCTCGATGTTCTCCACGTCGGGGTCGTCGAGCAGCGGCTGCCACCGGCCGTACCCGAACACCGCCGAGTCGACCGCCCGGGTGTACGCGGCGACCTCGGCCCGTGCGACCTGATCAGCTGGCCGACCCGCCAGGATCGCCTCGTCGGAGTGCTCCCGGATGACGTCACCGATCATGGCCCGGCCCCGGGCGACGCGGGTCTCCTCGGCCACGTCCGGCCCGGCCGACGTCGCCAGTCGCTCCGCCAGCCGGTCCCGGATCCGGTAGACGAGCCGCCAGTCGACCTCCGTGTGAGCCGGCCGTTCCCGCAGCACGGTTCGGCCGCCGTCCCGCGCCACGCCCGCCGTGTCGTGGGGTACGTCGGCGCCCCCTCCGCCGACGGCCGGCCGGTCGCGGTCGAGGTAGAGCGCCGCCGGTTCGGTGCCGCCGACGCCGAGCCCGCTCACGACGCCACCTCGCGATGCACCCGCGCCCGCCGACCCTCGACCAGACTGCGCAACTGGCCACCGCCTTGTCGGTACGCCCGCGCCAGCGCACTGGTCGGGAAACGTCGGTCGACCGCACCGTCGGACAGCACCCGCGCCAGCCGGGCGTCCTCGGGCAGTCGCAGCACCAACGGCAGTTCGAGCGCGGTCGCCACCTCGTTCGGCGCGTAGTCGCGGGATCCGATGACCGCCAGGCCGACGGTGTCACCGGCGCCGGTCCGTTCCAGGTTCTCCCGCAGTGCCACGGCGACCGGCCGGGTCCGTACCGCCGAGGTCATCGTGCCGCGACACACCAGCAGTACGGCGTCGGCCGCCCGCACCAGCGGCACCGGTGAGGACGCCTGGGTGAGCCGCCCGACGTCCACCAGCACCGTGTAGCCCGCGTCGTCCAGCCGCAGCAACGCGTCGGCGATCGGGTCCCACCAGGGCTGCATCGCCGAGGCCTGCGCCGGATCGGGCAGCCCCAGCAGCACCCGCCGGTCGGCGGCGTCGTCGAGCACCCGGCACTGGTCGAGGATCGCCGCCCCGAGGTCGTGGTGGTCGGCCCCCAACGCCAGACTGAGCAGCCCCAGGCGGTGGTCGACGGTGCCGCGGAAGTAGCCGGACGCCAGCGTCGAGCCGGCCGGGTCGGCCTCCACCAGGACGGTCGGTCCCGGCCAGGTCAGCGCCAACCCGAGGGCGGTCGTGGTGCAGCCGGGCGCTCCGGCCGCCGTGGTCAGCGCGATCACCGGCACGACTCAGCGCTCCTTCGAGATGAGCACGATGCCCAACCGGTCGGCGGCGGCCAGCTGCTGCAACTCGATCGCCGCCGAGGCCGCGACCTCCACGTCCACCCGGCTGCCGGAGCCGTCGGCCAACGGGGTCACCGCGATCACCCGGCCCTCCACACCGGTCGCCGGGGTGGTGCTGGTGCCCGGTTCGCCCTCGGCGGCACCCGCCGCGGCGACGGGCACCAGCCACACCCGGGCGCCGGGAGCCATCCCCGCCACCGGGGCCGTACCGGGGGTGGTCAGCACGCCGACCACGGCATTCCCCTTGGCCGGCACCAGGACGTCGGCCACCGAGCCGGGCGGCAGCGTCGTGCCGGCCGGCAGGTCGGTCACCGCCCGCCTGCCGATGATCGACTCGAGGTCCGCGGCCGGCACGGTGTCCAGCGTGGACTGCTCGCTGATCTGCACCACCGTCAGGTCGTCCCGGCCGATCACCTCGCCGGCCGACACCGTCCGGGTCACCCCGACAACGCCATGGGTCGTGTCGAGCTGGGTGAAGGCCCAGGCGCCCGCCAGGGCCGAGACGGCGAGCAGCAGCACGGCCAGCAGGATGAGCATCGGGCGTCGACGGTTGCGCGCCGCCGCCGCGCCCGGGGTCGGGACGGAGATCGGTGCGGCAACCTCGGTGCCGGTTGGAACTGTCGTCGGTGACATGGTCTCTCGCGGTGCAGTGTTCGCGTACGGGGGATGTTCGGCCCGGCCCTTTTGGGGCGAGCGTCGAACAAGTTCACCACGGCAGGGGTCATCGTGTCCCGCGATCGGGCAAGATGCCTGTGGACATCGGCTCGTCCCGACCGGTGCCCTTCGTCCCTCGACCCGTGAGGAGTCGTGTGTCGGTGCCTCCTGCGGTGGTGCCCGTCGAGGTGTCCCCACCGGCGACTCGCCGGGCCTGGGGTCCGGCTGCGCTGGTGGCGGTGAGCACCCTGCGGGCTGCCGCGACCGATCCGCTCCACCGGCCGATCGCCTGGCTCGCCGGTCTGCTCGCGGTGGGGGCGGCCGGGTTCGGGCTGGTGCTGGCCCTGCTGGGCGGTCGGGCCGCGCCCTGGCTCTGGGCCCTGCTCGGCGGCGCCGCCGGGGTCGTGGTGATGGTGTTGCTGGTGGCGTTGGCCTCGGTCACCGTCGAAGTCCGCGGCTTCCACCGGGCAGTCCGGGTCTGGTGGCTTCACGACTCCCGCGGCCGCGCCGTGGCGCGGGCCCGGATGTTGCCCGACGGTGCCTGGCGACTCAACTCCGTGTGCGCCCAGCCTCCCGGTCGCGGGCTCGGCCGCGAGGTGATGACGGCGGTGATGACCGACGCGGTCGACGCCGGCGCGACACTCGTCCTCGCCCCCAGCACCGACCGGGTCGGCCGGTGGTACGAGGGCCTCGGCTTCATCCGTGGTGAGGCCGGCCTAATCTTGACCAATTCCAGAAAAGGTGATTGACTTCACCCATGACCACCGCCCAGACCGCACCGGGGCCGGAGCGCCTTCGCGAGGTCGGGCTGCGCGTCACCGCGCCCCGGTTGGCCGTGCTCGAAGCGGTCCGGGATCACCCCCACACCGACACCGACACGATCACCCGGGTCGTCCGGGACTCGCTCGGCAAGGTGTCGGTGCAGGCCGTCTACGACGTGCTGGGTGCCCTCACCGAGGCCGGACTGCTGCGCCGCATCAAGCCGGCCGGGCTGGTCGCCCGCTATGAGCTCCACGTGGGCGACAACCACCACCACCTGGTCTGCCGGGGGTGTGGTGCGATCGTCGACGTGGAGTGCGCCAAGGGGGAGCGGCCCTGCCTCCACCCCACTGATGATCATGGTTTCGTCGTCGACGAGGCCGAGGTCATCTACTGGGGGCACTGCGCGGCCTGCCGCCACGAGTTTGCACAGGGCCACCACGGTCCTGGACAAGATCAACACAGTCAGATTCCTGCCACCGAAGGAGAATCCCGATGACCAACGACCCGAACGCCCAGGACGACCAGCGGCTCACCACCGTTGCCGGCGCCCCGGTGCCCGACAACCAGAACTCGCTGACCGCGGGTCCACGCGGTCCGATGCTGCTGCAGGACGTCTGGTTCCTGGAGAAGCTGGCGCACTTCGACCGTGAGGTGATCCCGGAGCGCCGGATGCACGCCAAGGGCTCGGGCGCGTACGGCACCTTCACCGTCACCAATGACATCACGCAGTACACCTCGGCCAAGCTCTTCTCCGAGGTCGGCAAGAAGACCGAGATGTTCGCCCGGTTCTCCACCGTCGCCGGTGAGCGCGGTGCAGCCGACGCCGAGCGTGACATCCGCGGCTTCGCGCTGAAGTTCTACACCGAGGAGGGCAACTGGGACCTCGTCGGCAACAACACCCCGGTCTTCTTCTTCCGCGACCCGCTGAAGTTCCCCGACCTCAACCACGCCGTCAAGCGTGACCCGCGCACCAACCTGCGTGACGCCGAGAACAACTGGGACTTCTGGACCAACCTGCCCGAGGCGCTGCACCAGGTCACCATCGTGATGTCGGACCGCGGCATCCCCGCGTCCTACCGCCACATGCACGGGTTCGGCTCGCACACCTTCTCCTTGATCAACGCCCAGGGGGAGCGGTTCTGGGTGAAGTTCCACCACCGCACCCAGCAGGGCATCAAGAACCTCACCGACCAAGAGGCCGCGAAGTTGATCGGCGAGGACCGCGAGCACGCCCAGCGCGATCTGTTCGAGTCGATCGAGAACGGCGACTTCCCCAAATGGAAGCTGATGATCCAGGTGATGCCGGAGGCCGACGCCGAGAAGTACCGGTTCCACCCGTTCGACCTGACCAAGGTCTGGTCGAAGAAGGACTACCCGCTGATCGAGGTGGGCGAGTGGGAGCTCAACCGCAACGCGGAGAACTACTTCGCCGAGGTCGAGCAGGCCGCCTTCACCCCCGCCAACGTGGTGCCCGGCATCAGCTTCTCGCCGGACAAGATGCTGCAGGGCCGGCTCTTCTCGTACGGTGACGCGCAGCGCTACCGGCTGGGCGTCAACCACCACCAGATCCCGGTGAACACCCCCAAGGCGGCACCGCACGTCAACTCGTACCACCGTGACGGCGCGATGCGGATCCAGCAGAGCGGCATGCCGGGCATCGAGCCCAACTCGTACGGCCGCTGGGCCGAGCAGCCCGCCTACCGGGACCCGGTGCAGGCCGTGGGTGCCCAGGCCGACCGGTTCAACTTCCGGGAGGACGACGACAACTACTTCGAGCAGCCGGGCAACCTGTTCCGGCTGATGAGTGGTGAGCAGCAGCAGGTGCTGTTCGAGAACACCGCCCGCGCCATCGACGGGGCCTCGCAGGCCACCGTCGAGCGGCACATCCACAACTGCGCGCAGGCCGACCCCGCCTACGGCGAGGGTGTCCGCAAGGCCATCGAGGCGCTGCAGGCCGGCAACGTGTCCGACACCGACCCGAACCCGGACAACACTCCGGCCTGATCGCTCGGCCGGCGCCGCCGATCGGTCCGCCGAGCACGCCACGCGAACGCCCGGTCCCTCTCGTGGGGGCCGGGCGTTCGCGTCGTTCCCGGGGGTCGTGTCGTGAAGAAGGGCGCCACAGCGACACACGTGGACGTCAGCTCCACCTGTGTCACTGAGGCGCCCGTCTCCACGGGCCAACCGGGCCCAGGGTCGGGTCCGGACCCCGACATCGGGCCGGAGCGGGGAGAATGGGGCCATGCCTGAGATGCCGGAGGTCGAATCGCTTCGCCAGTTCCTGACGCAACGCTGCGTCGGCCACGCCATCGCGCAGGTCGACCTGGCTGCGATCTCGGCGCTGAAGACGTACGACCCGCCGTTCGCCGCACTGCAGGGGCTCGTCGTCGACGGGGTCCACCGGTACGGCAAGTTCCTCGCCCTCGACTGCGGCGGCCTGTGGCTGGTGTTCCACCTCGCGCGGGCCGGCTGGCTGCGTTGGCGTGAAGAGCTGCCGACCACCCCGCCCCGACCGGGGCGCGGACCGCTGGCGCTGCGCGTCACCCTCGACGATCGCTCCGGGTTCGAGTTGACCGAGGCCGGGACTCAGCGCAAGCTCGCGGTGCACGTGGTGACCGACCCGCAGCAGGTCGCCCACATCGCCACGCTGGGGCCCGACCCGCTCGACGACGACTTCACCCCCGAGGTGCTCGGGGCGATCCTGGCGAAGGCAGGGCGGGCCCAGCTCAAGGGGATCCTGCGCGACCAACGGTTGATCGCCGGCATCGGCAACGCCTACTCCGACGAGATCCTGCACACCGCCCGGCTCAGCCCCTATCAACCCGCCAACGCCCTGGCCGCCGAAGCCGTCGCAGACCTCCACGCCACCATGCGCGCCGAACTGACCGAGGCGATCCGGCGCGCGGAAGGCCTGGCCGCCAAGGACCTCAAGGGCGAGAAGAAGTCGGGGATGAAGGTGCACGGCCGCACGGGGCTGCCGTGTCCGGTCTGCGGTGACACCGTCCGCGAGGTCTCGTTCGCCGACTCCGCGATGCAGTACTGCCCGACCTGTCAGACGAAGGGCAAGCCGCTGGCCGACCGCCGGATGTCGCGGTTGCTCAAGTGACGTGTCGGGTCACCTGACGCCGGGCCCGCGTGGCACTGCGCTCACCTGAGACGCCGAAAAGGGCGGCCCCGCGGACGGGACCGCCCTTTCGGCGTTCAGGGCTGAGGAGCGCTCAGCGCCGCTGGATCAGCGGATCTCGTGTGGCGGGGCCGCGGCGCGGTTGCCCCACACCGAACGGTCCTCCTCCAGCCAGGTCTCGTCGAGCTGGCCGTCCTGCTCCTCCTCGCCGTCGCCGCTGCGCTGGCCGCGGCGATTGCCGGCCATCGGTGCGCCACCGGCACCGGTGCCACCACCGGCTCCGGCTCCGGCACCACCGCCGGGTCGCCCGCCGGGGCCGTCACCACCGGCGCCGGCACCCGGGCCGCCCATACCCGCACCAGCCCGGGCACCGGGCAGGCCACCGACGTTGCCGGCGTTGAGCATCGGACGACCGTCAGCACCGACCGAGAAGCTGGTGCCGGGCTTGCCCGCGTTGACGGCGCCGGGAGCGAGGCTGCCGAGGCCACCGGCCCCGGGCGTCGCGCCCACGTTGACCGCACCGGGACCGGCCGGTCCGGCGGTGCCACCAATGCCGCCGATGCCCGCACCGGCACCTGGTCCGGTGCCGACCGGGGTCACGCCCGCGGCGCCGGTACCGGTCTCGACGCCGCCGATCTGGCCGCCCTCACCGGGCCCGCCGACCTCGAAGTCGGGGCCACCGCCGCCGGTGCCGGGTCCACCGGTACCGGGCGGGCCGACCTCGAAGTCGGGGCCACCGCCGCCGGTGCCGGGTCCACCGGTACCGGGTGGGCAGACCTCGAAGTCGGGGCCACCGCCGCCGGTGCCGGGTCCACCGATGCCGGGCGGGCCGACCTCGAAGTCGGGACCCTCGTTGCCGCCCGTGCCGGGGCCACCGAAGTCCGGACCGGTGTTGCCACCGGTACCGCCGCCGTTGCCGCCGCCGCCGTCACCGGGCGTGTTCGGGTTGGGCACGTTGGTGCCGCCACCGCCACCGCCAGGGCCCTGCGGGCCGCCCGGGAAGCCGACACTGCCACCGGTCTCGCCGGGGTTCGTCGTGTTGGTCGTCCCGGCCCGCTGGACCTCCTGCGGCGCGTAGTTGCGCAGGGCCGCCTCCACGTCCACCACACCGCCGTACACGTTGGCGCGCGGGTTGGTGCCGATGTTGAGGCCCTCCATGGTGCGGTCGAAACGATCGACCACCGGGGACACGTTGGTGTTCGTCCGGCTGAAGACCGGGGAGCTCGGGTTGGCCGGGATCCCGTTCTGGACCGCCTCGAACTCCGGCTTCGGCACCTCACGGACCAGCGACTGCCGACCGTTCATGATCTCGTACGGAGAGTTGGACTTCGCCTTCTCGTACTCCTCGTCCTCACCGGTGACGAGCTCGTCGATCTTGCCGAACAGCGACTGGTCGACCTCCTTGCGGCGCACCTGCCAAGTGGTGTCGACGTCCCACGGGATGTTGTTGTTCGTGGCGAGGTTGTACGACTGCCCGACGGCCTCCTGGATGGCCTCGACGTCGCTGGCGTGGCTCACGTTCTGGTGGCCCTCGGGGGTGTAGCCGCCGGCGCGACGCGCGTACGCCCGGAGGTTGGCGATCAGGTCGTGGCGGATCACCTGGGCAAAGGTCTCGGCGCCGGACCCGGTCCAACCGCCCTCGGCGGTCAGGTCGGCCAGCTTCGCCTCGATCAGGTCGGCCATCGTGTGCGCCCGGTGGGCCGAGTCGCGCCAGTTGCGGCGCAGCGTCTCGAGATCGGTCCGGGAAGCTGAGCCGACGTACGCGTTCAGTTCGCGGTGTGTGCGCAGCGAGTAGGAGCTGCCCCCACCGCCGCCGCCATCATGCTGCATCATCATGTGCGTTCAGGTCCTCTCGGGGTCAGTTGTCGGACTGCTGGCTGGACTTCAGGTGGAGCGTCACCGCATCGCCGTTGGAGCTGTTGAGCTCCTCCAGGTCGGTGTAGACCTTCGACACGTGGGTCGTCCCGGTGGTCAGCTCGCCCATCCGGGTCACCAGCGTGTGGAGGTTGTCGAGCTCCCGGTCCAGGGTCGTCTCGTGCTTCCGGGCTGCGGCCGGCGACGCGTCGTACGCGCCGAACGCCTCCTTCGGCACGTTCTTGCTGGTCTTCACGGCAGTCTCGACCTTGGTCAGTTCCTCGTGCATCTCGTCGAGGAACTTGGCAAAGGCGCGGATCTCGCCGGGATCGACGGAGACGTTCGAGGTGACCGAGGGCGTTGAGCCGCCGCCGCCACCATCCTTCAACATTGCCACGGGTCTACTCCCTAGTGAGGTCGGATGATCAGGTGGGGCCGGGGGAGGCCCACACCACTGAGTATGACTACTCGGGGGGTCGCCGCGGTTCCGTGCTCGGACGGATCCGGGTGAACTTTTGGTACGCCGCCGGCCGGCGACCGAGCCGGCGACCAGGAACTGCGCGAACGGGATCAGCCGCGGACGCAATCAGAAGCGGGGCGGACGGGACCAGAAACGGGTGTGCCCCTCCCCCGGGTGGGGGGAAGGGGCACACCCGTGCGTTGCCTGATGTCAGGAGGTTCAGCTCCAGCTCGAGGTGATGTTGCGCTCGTTCGCGTCGTAGTTCTCGCTGATGGTGCTCAGCGTGGTGGTCATCTTCTGGATGACCTGAGCCATGTGGTTCGCCGCGGCATCCCACTTCTGCTTGGCGGCCTGGTAGGCCTCACGGGCGGCGCCGTCCCACTGGGCCAGCGACTGCTCGAGCTCGCCCTCCAGCTGGGTCAGCGTGGAGTCGGTGCCCTTGTGGGCGGTGTTCAGGTCGGAGATGCCCTGTTGCATCTGGCCGGCGTTGACGGCTGTGAAATCAGACATTCATTGCTCCTTGGAAGTCGAAGTGTGTGGGGTGGGGAGGGGGATCAGCCGTTGAGGGCGTTGAGGATGGCCTGCGTCGACTCTTCCTGCGAGGACTCGTTCTGCGAGTACTGCGACTGGCTGTCGGTGAGCTTGCCGTGGATGCCCTCGAGCTCCGACAACACGATCGCGAACTGGCCGTCGAACTCGGAGAAGGCACGCAGGAACGCGGTGGCCGCGTTGCCCTTCCAGGTCGCCATCAGGCCCTGGACGTTGGAGCCCAGGTCGCGCTGAATTCCGCTGATCGTGCCGAGAGCCTGGTCGATCTGGCCGGCGGCCTTGGCCATCTCCGCCCGGTCAACTTGTGAATTTCCAGCCATTGGTGTCCTCCGGTGGTGGTGTGTGGTCACTCCGCCGTCTTCCGGTGGAGCGGTTCTTCCTGACAACGACAGTAGACGCCGGGAGGGTCACCCGGGGTTCCCGTTGCACACGAAAAAAGTCGGCGCAACAGCACCGGGCATCAACCCTGATCCGACGCCCCCGTCCCTCATCCCCATCCTCCCACCTCCCGCGCGGGCGTCGGTGGCGCCCCTCGACGCGGCGCCGGCCGGCTGTGGACAACCGCCGACATCAGACCTCCGGGTCGGCAAGGATGGGGCGACCGACGGCGGTGACTGACGAGACGGGGTGAAACGGCGATGCGGGTCGTACGTGGCCTGGCGGCGATGCTGGTGCTGCTCGTCGTGGTGCTGGGTACGCCCGTGCTGTTGTCGGTGATCGGGGTCGGCATCGACCCCGCACGCTGGCAGGGCCGGGGACTGCTCGACATCCTGCTGTCACCCGACGACGGCAGCCTGTTGCTCGCCCTGCTGACCGGGATCGGCTGGATCGCCTGGCTGCTGTTCACCGGCTGCGTCGTGGTCGAACTCGTCAACCAGGTGTCGCGCGGTACGAAGGCGATCAGCCTCCCTGGCCTTCGTGCCCCACAAGCCGTTGCGGCGGGACTGGTGCTGGCCACCTTGTCCTTGGTGATCAGTCCGGTACGCCCCGCGACGGCACCTGCCGACGCGCCCGCCGCCGACGCGCCGCCGACGGCCGCGGTCGTCCGGGTGCAGCACGGTCCGGTGTCGGGAGGCCTGCCGGCCCCGGACGGGCCGGCGCTGTCGGCGGACGGGCCCGCGCGGGCGGACGACGTGGCCGATGCCCGTGGTGTGCTGGCCGTCCACACCGTCGAGAACGGTGACGACCTGTGGTCGCTGGCCGACCACTACTACGCCGACGGCGGCCGCTGGCGGGTGATCGCGACCGCGAACGCGGTTCTGCTGCACCACGGGCCGGACGACCTGGTGCCGGGGTGGCGGCTGGTGATCCCGGTCCCGGGTGTGCTCGAGCCGGGCCGGTGGGTGGTCGTCGCCGACGGCGACACGTTGAGCGGTCTGGCGGCGTCCCACCTGGGCGACGGTGACCGGTGGCCCGAGCTGTACGAGGTGAACCGGGCCGTCCTCGCCGACCCGGACGTCCTGGCCACCGGCACCGCCCTCCGGTTGCCCGACGGTTCCGCGGCGACGACGGTGCCGCTGGTCGCCGCGCCACTCCCGCCGTTGGGTGTCACCACCACGGCCGGACAGGGCGAGACGACCCCGCCCGGCAACACCTCCACCGGGGCGCCGTCGTACGCGGGGGTGGCCGGTACGGCCGAGGCGACCGGTGAGGTGGACCCGTCGCTGCTGGTGCCCGGCGTCGGCGGCATGTTGGCCGCCGCCATGGTGGGCGGGCTGGTGACCCGGCGGATGTGGCAACTGCAACAACGGCCCGTCGGGCGGCGGATCGCCCATCCCGGTCCGGCCGCGGTCCGGGTCGAGCGGGCGCTGGGGCGGCAACAGGCCCCGGTCAACCTGTCCGCCGTCGATCGTGCGATGCGTCTGCTCGCCGGGCACTGCCGTGGCACCGGGTCGCCGCTGCCGCGGGTGTTGTCGGCACGGATCGACGGCCGGTCACTGGAGTGGCAGGTCGCGGCGGGCCGTACCGACGCCCCCGAACCGTTCCGCGTGGCCGGGCGGGTCTGGACGATCGATGACGTACCCGGCTGGCTGGCGACCCCCGACCCGTACCCCGACGAGGTCCGGCCCTGGCCGGCGCTCACCGTGGTCGGCAGCGACGCCGAGGCGCAGGTGATGGTCAACCTGGAGGAGGTCGGGGTGCTCGACGTCGCCGCCGACCGTGACGCCGAGGCCGGCCGGGGCCGGGTCGCAGCGGTGCTGACCGCACTGGCGATGGAGGTCGCGTACGCGCGGTGGAGTGGTGGGGTGCGGCTCACGGTGGTGGGGTCGGATGACCCGACCACGCGGTGGGTGTCCGCCGACGACCATCCGACGATGCGGTTGGTGGGCGATCCCGACCTGGTGCTCGACGCGGTCGAGCGGCGGGTCTCGGCGCAACGGGCGGCACTGGGGACGGCCGGTGACTGGTTCGGTGACCGTCGGCTGGATCCTGACCTGCACGACTCGTGGACCGCGGAAGTGCTGGTCTTCCGCGAGCCGTTGTCCGGCCCGCAGCAGGATCGGCTGGCCCGGCTGCTGGTGGACGGGCCGGCGGTGTCGGTGGCGGCGGTCACCGCGGGCGGCGGCACCGGCCGGATGCGGTTCGCTGTCGGTGGCCGTACGGCAACCCTCACCCCGGGCGGACTGACCGTGGTGCCGCAGACCGTCGCCGCCGACACCGCCGCCGACGTCGCCGAACTGTTCGGCCGGACCACCGCACCGGACACGCCGGCACCGTGGTGGACGCCGGAGCCACGCCTACCGGGCGGGCCTTCGCTGACCGTTCCACCCGCCGAGCCTTCTCCGACTGGCCCACCGGCCCGGCCGGATGACAAGGTGACCGACAGCGGTCCGCGCGTGGTCGAGGAGGTGGCGCCGGTGGAGCAGCATCCGATGGCGCTGCTGCTCGGCCCGATCGAGCTCACCGGCGCTCGTGGCAAGGAGCCGGCCCGGGCCCGCAGGCAGTGCATCGAGTACGCGGCGTGGCTGCTGGAGCACCCGGGCTCGACCGCGGCCGCGATGGCGTCCGGACTGATCGTGGCGGAGGGAACCCGACGGTCCAACATGAGCCGGTTGCGCACCTGGCTGGGTGACGGGGACGACGGGCCGTACCTGCCCGACGCCTACTCGGGACGGATCACGCTGCACGAGTCGGTGACCTCGGACTGGCAGGAACTGTCGTTCCTGGTGGCGCCCGGGGTGAACCGGGCGTCGTCGTCGGCGCTCACCGCGGCCCTCGACCTGGTCCGCGGGACACCGCTGGCCGACGCCGCGCCCGGGGAGTGGCCGTGGGCGGAGGAGTTGCGTACCGACATGGCCTCGGTCGTCCGCGACATCGGGGTGGAACTCACCGAGCGCGCGCTCGCCGATGGCGACGTCGACCTGGCCCGGTGGGCGGCATCGCGGGCGTTGACCGCGTGCCAGGGCGACGAAGCGCTGTTGGCGGCGCGGATCCGGACCGAGCACCGGGCCGGCAACACCGTCCAGGTCCGCCGGTTGTGCCGTGAGGTGACCGGGCAGGCACGGCGGCTCGGGTTGGACCTGGACGACGAGACGGTGGTCCTGCTGCAGCAGGTGTTGGAGGGTACGACCCGGACGCCCGGGCGGGCTCAGTAGGTGGCGCGGCCACCGGAGGCGTCGAACGTCGCGCCGGTGGAGAACGTCATCAGCGGGCTGGCCAGGAACGCGACCAGGTGGGCGACCTCCGACGGGTCGGCGAACCGGCCCATCGGGATCTTCGACTTCATGTACGCGACGTGCTCGGCGGTCATGTCGTCCAGCATGTCGGTCTGGATCACCGCCGGGGCCACCGCGTTGACCAGCACCCCGTCACCGGCGAGCTCCTTGCCGAGGCTCTTGGTGAGCCCGATGACCCCGGCCTTGGAGGTGGAGTAGTGCGCGGCGTTCGGGTTGCCCTCCTTGCCGGCGATGGAGGCGATGTTCACGATGCGGCCGTAGCCCGCCTCGCGCATGGTGCGGGCGGCGGCACGGCAGAACCGGAAGGTGCCGTCCAGGTTGACGCCCAGGACGAGCCCCCAGTTGTCGTCGTCGAGTTCCCAGGTGGGGCCGTTGGTGCCGACGACACCGGCATTGTTGACCAGGATGTCGAGGCTGCCGAAGGTGTCGGTGGCGGTGCCGACCGCGCGGTCGATGTCGTCGGCGTTGCGGACGTCGGCGACCGCGGTGACGGTCTGGTCGCCCGGCAGGGTGGTGGCCACGGCGGACAGCGCCTCGGCGTTGATGTCGACCAGGCAGACGGATGCGCCACGGGCCTGCAGCACCCGGGTGATCATCAGCCCCAGACCACGAGAAGCCCCGGTGACGACGGCGGTCTGGCCCTCGAACCAGTTCTCGGTGAGCTGGGACAGGTCGGCGTTGAACACGGGTGCTCTCCTACGGGTGGGCGGCGGCAGGGTGAACTGCGCGACGGGCGGTGGTGCTCAGAGGCCGTGGGCAGCCTCGTGGCGGGATTCGTACAGGCCGATCACTGCTCCGCTGGGCAGTCGGATCTCGCAGCCCACACCGTAGCCAAGATCGGTCGGCTCCCCGACGATGTCCACCCCCTTGTCCCGGAGTTCGGCGACCGTGGCGGTGATGTCGTCGCACATCAGGTGCAGGGTCGTCACCGGCTGGGTCGGCGGCGCCTTCTCGGCGCCGCCGACACCCTCGGTGGGGTGGACGCCGAGCTCGGTGGGTGGGGTACGGAAGATCAGCCACTCCTCGCCGGCCCGGGCCGAACTGTCGTCATCGATGAGGTGAGCCCAGCCGAGGACGTCGCGCAGGAACGCGCGGTCGGCGGGAGCGTCGGTGGAGTACATGAGCAGGTGCAAGCCGTTGATCATGGCTTCGACGCTACCGCCCGGCCGGGTGTCGTGACGGCGTCAGCGTGACCGGAACCGCTTCAGCAACAGGCTGTTGCCCACCACCAGCACCGAGCTGAGCGCCATCGCGCCGCCGGCGATCATCGGGTTGAGCAGGCCTGCCGCGGCGATCGGGATCGCGGCCACGTTGTAGCCGAAGGCCCACACCAGGTTGACCCGGATGGTGCGCAGTGTCGACCGGGAGAGCCGGATCGCGTCGACCACCGAGGCCAGGTCGTCGCGGACCAGGGTGAGGTCGCTGGCCTGGATCGCCACGTCGGTCCCGGCGCCCATGGCGATCCCGAGGTCGGCCGTCGCCAGCGCGGCGGCGTCGTTCACCCCGTCGCCGACCATCGCGACCCGGCGTCCCTTGGCCTGCTGTGCCCGTACGGCGTCGACCTTGCCCTCGGGCAGCACCCCGGCGATCACCGTGGTGATGCCGACCGCATCGGCGACCGTACGTGCGGCGGCCTCGTGGTCGCCGGTGAGCAGCACCGGGTCGAGGCCGAGGCCACGAAGCCGGCCGATCACGTCGGCGGCGTTGTCGCGGATGGTGTCGGCCACCACGACCAGCCCGACGGCGCGGCCGTCGATCGCCACCACGACGGGGGTCTGGCCCTTGTCGCGGGACCGCTCCAGCGCCGTCACCAGCTCGGCGGGCAACTCCTCGGCCACGTGTTCGGCCCGGCCGACCGAGACGGTCAGCCCGCTGCTGTCGGTCACCTCGTTAGTGTCGGCACCAGCACCCTGGTCGGCACCAACGTTTTGGTCGGTGTCGGCGACCCGGGCGGTCACGCCCAGCCCGGCGGTGTTGTGGAAGTCGGTGGCGGTGGGCACGGTGATGCCCTGTTGCTCCGCGTTTGCCACGATCGCCCGCGCGATCGGGTGCTCCGAGCCCGACTCGGCGGCGGCCGCGAGGCGCAGCAGCTCGTCGGATGTGGTGTCGGCGGTCGTGACGACGTCGGTGACCTGGAGCTGGCCGGTGGTGATCGTGCCGGTCTTGTCCAGCATGATCGTGTCGATCGAGCGGGTCGCCTCCAGTGCCTGCGGCCCGCGGATCAGGATGCCCAGTTGGGATCCCCGGCCGGTGCCGACCATCAACGCGGTCGGTGTCGCCAACCCGAGTGCACACGGGCAGGCGATGATCAACACCGCGACCGCGGCCGTCAGGGCGAACGTCACCCCGGACCCGGTGCCGAGCCAGAATCCGAACGTGGCAACGGCGATCGCGATCACGATCGGCACGAACACACCACTGATCCGGTCGGCGAGCCGTTGGCTGGCAGCCTTGCCGTTCTGGGCCTCGCTGACGAGTTCGGCGATCTGGGCCAGTTGGGTGTCGGCACCGACCTTGCGCGCCTCGACGACCAGCCGACCGGAGGTGTTGATCGTGCCGCCGACGACCGGGTCACCCTCGACCGCCTCGACGGGGACGGGTTCGCCGGTGACCATCGAGGTGTCGATGGCGCTGCGTCCGGAGACGATCACACCGTCCGTGGCGATCTTCTCGCCGGGCCGGACGACGAACTGGTCGCCGACGCCGAGCTTCTCGATCCGTACCCGGTCCTCGTAGGTGTGGCCGCCGGAGTCGCGCAGGATCGTGACGTGCTTGGCGCCCAGGTCGAGCAGGGCACGCAGTGCGGCCCCGGATTCGCGCTTGGCGCGGGCCTCCAGGTAGCGACCGATCAACAAGAAGGTGACGATCGCGACCGCGGCCTCGAGGTAGATGTTGCCGAGTTGGTCGGTGCGCTCCAGCACGAACTCGAACGGGTGGACCATCCCGATCTCGCCGGCGGTGCCGAACACCAACGCGTACACCGACCACAGGAACGCGGCGGTGACACCCAGCGAGACCAGGGTGTCCATCGTGGCAGCACCGTGTCGCAGGTTCTTCAGGGTTGCGCGGTGGAACGGCCATGCCCCCCAGGTGACGACCGGCCACGCCAATGCAAGGGAGATCCATTGCCAGCCGGGGAACTGGAGCGCCGGGATCATGGCGATCAGGACCACCGGGATCGCTGACGCGGCAGAGATGATCATGCGGTTCCGCAGGTCCCTGGTCGGGTCGTCGGTGGCAGCGGGCTGTTCGCCCGTGTCGTCGGTGTCGTCGGCGGCGGGCGGCGGTGCCGGCAGCTTCGCTTCGTACCCGGTGTTGGTCACCACGTCGATCAGCTGGTCGGTGGTGACGCTGTCGGGGTAGCTGACCGCCGCGCGTTCCAGGGCGAAGTTGACCGAGGCGGAGACCCCGTCGAGCTTGTTCAACTTCCGTTCGATGCGGTTGGCGCACGACGCGCACGTCATGCCGCCGATGTCGAGGTCGACGTGGTTCGCTGCGGTTGTCGAGTTGGTGGGCGTCGAGTTGGTGGGCGTCGGGGTGATGGTCATGGCACCTCCACGGTGAATTCGGCCCGGTGCAACGAGCCTTCGTGCTGGAACTCCACGTACATCCGGTACTTCCCGTTCGCCGGGAAGTGCACGGTCGCGGGCACGTCCGGTCCGGCGGGACCGCCCTCGTGCGGATGGACATGGTTGTAGGAGAGGTCGACCTCGCGCAGCAACACCACGTGGGCGTACGCGCCGAGGTAGGTCTGCAGGTCGGTCACCGGCGTCCCGTCACGGCTGATGGTCACGGTGAGGTCCTGCTCGCCCTCGGCAGGGTTGACGTCGAGGGCGACGGTGTAGCCGTCGACCTCGACCGTGTTGTCGGGGGCCGGAAGGGCGGTCCGGCTCGCCTCGCCGGGGACGGTGAGGTCGGCACCGAGGACGAACGCCTCGGTCTCGCCGGTCGGCCGGACGTCGGCGTACACCCGCCAGTCGCCGGCGGTGAGGTTGATCATGGTCGTCCAGGTGCCGTCGGGTGCCATCGTCGGGTGGACGTGGGTGAAGCCGGTCAGGTCGCTACGGACGGCGATCAGGTGCAGTTGCTTCTCGTGCACCACGTCGAAGTCGGTGACCGGACGACCGTCCGGGCCGGTGATCAGCAGGCGCAACTGCTGATCACCGACCGGCAGCTCGGGGGTCAACAGGGTGAGGGTGAATCCCTCATGGGTGTTGACGGTGCCCGGTGCGTGTTCGGACTCCCCGCCGTGTTCGTGCCCACCGGACTCCCCGCCGTGTCCACCTGGCTCGTGTCCGTGCCCGCCGGACTCCTCACCGGTGGACTCCTGACCGGTGGACTCGCCACCGGGTTGGTGACCGTGGCCACCGGTGGCCACCGACGGTGTCGGCGTGGCACCCGTCGTCGGTCCGTTGCCCTGCGCGTTCGTACGACCGATCACGAGGGCGCCGCCGAAGACGAGGGCGAGCCCGACCACGAAGCCGATGATCTTGACCGGTCCGGAGACGTCGGGGAGCTTCATGATCAGCTGGCGGTGGCGGTGTAGTTGCCGGCCTCGGCAACCGCGGCGGTGATCAGGGCCGGATCGATCGCATCGGTGCTCTCGACGACCATGGTGCCGGCCGGTCGGTCGACGTCGACCCGGGTGACACCGGTGACCTCGCTGACCTCCTCGGTGACCGAGGCGGCGCAGTGGTCACAGGTCATCCCGCTGATGGTCCAGTTGCTGGTGGTCATGTTCTTCTCCTCTTGTCGGGTCGTGCCTTGTCGGGTGGTCGGGTGGTCGGGTCGGTCTCGTCGGTTCGGGTGATCAGGAGCGCACCAGGCGGGCGATGGCGTCGGAGGCCTCCTTGAGCTTCACGTCCGCCTCGGGTCCTCCCTTGACGGCGGCCTCCACCACGCAGTGGCGCATGTGCTCGTCGAGCAGCGAGAGGGAGACTGACTCCAGGGCCTTGGTCATCGCCGAGACCTGGGTGAGGATGTCGATGCAGTACTTGTCGTCCTCGATCATGCGTTGCAGACCTCGGGCCTGGCCCTCGATGCGGCGCAGTCGGCGCAGGTGCGCGGTCTTGGTGTCGCTGTAGCCGCGTGTCGGATGGTCCATGGTGGCTCCTTGCGTGTCTCGATCCGTCTGCATGAAACGATACCCCCCTATGGTATTCCTCGGCAACCCGGGTTGTACACAGAGGGTGTGGGTAACTACCCCCTCGAGGCGGTCCTGTCAACCGCCGGGCGCGTCGGTCCACGAGCAGATTCGGTGGACGAACTATTTCCTGTCCACCCCCTGTCCATCGCATCATCCCTAGTCAGAGCCATGTTGTGCGCTGCGGGCCGGAGTTGTCCCCAGCGTTGTACCCAGCCAGTCCTCAGCTCAGCGGCGTGTCTCCACAGTTGCCCACAGCTTGTCCACATGGGGGTGTGAACGACGCACTTCCGGTCCGGGCCTCCAGGCACTAACGTCACGTTCTGGTCAAGCGCCGAGCCCGAGACCCCGAAGCGACGGGGGGTTCTTGTCAGTGGTCGCCCTTACGTTGGCCATGTCGGGGAAGCACGAGCGTTGGGGAACAGGTCCGCTGGCGAGCAGTGGGCAGGGAGGATGCCGGGCATGAGCCTTGCCGAGGTGCGCGACTACCCACAGTCGGAGCGACCGTCCGGTGATCGCACGCCGCCGCAGGACCTGGTGGCCGAGCAGTGTGTCCTCGGGTCGATGTTGATGAGCAAGGACGCCATCGCCGACGTGGTCGAGGTGATCCGGGGTGTCGACTTCTACCGACCGGCCCACGAGCTGGTCTACGACGCGGTCCTCGACCTGTACGGCCGGGGTGAGCCGGCGGACGCCATCACCGTGGCCGACGTGCTCACCAAGCGCGGTGAGATCACCCGGGTCGGTGGGCACCCGTACCTGCATGACCTGATCGCGTCGGTGCAGGTCGCGGCCAATGCCGGGTACTACGCCGAGATCGTCCGGGAGAAGGCGATCCTGCGGCGCCTGGTCGATGCCTCGGTGAAGATCGCGCAACTGGGGTACGGGGCCCAGGGTGATGTCGACGAGATCGTCGATGCTGCGCAGGCCGAGGTCTACTCGGTCACCGACCGCCGGGCGAGTGAGGACTACCGGCCGTTGTCGGCGCTGATGGAGAGCACCCTGGACGAGATCGAGGCGATCGAGGGCAATGGTGGCCTGATGGCCGGGGTGCCCACCGGGTTCGTCGAGCTCGACGAGTTGACCAACGGGTTGCACGGTGGGCAGATGATCATCGTGGCGGCCCGTCCAGCGATGGGCAAGTCAACCCTCGGTCTTGACTTCGCGCGGGCAGCGTCGATCAAGAACGGTCTGTGTTCGGTGATCTTCTCCCTCGAGATGGGGCAGACCGAGATCACGATGCGGCTGTTGGCCGCCGAGGCTGACATCCCGCTGAACCACATCCGCAAGGGCCAGATGACCGAAGATGACTGGACCAAGATGTCGCGGAAGATGGGCGAGGTGTCGGAGGCACCGCTGTTCATCGACGACTCGCCGAACCTCACGATGATGGAGATCCGGGCGAAGGCCCGTCGGCTCAAGCAGCGTCACGACCTGCGGCTGGTGATCATCGACTACATGCAGCTGATGACGTCGGGCAAGAAGGTCGAGTCCCGCCAGCTCGAGGTGTCGGAGTTCTCCCGCCAGATCAAGCTGCTGGCCAAGGAGATCGATGTCCCGGTGGTCGCCATCTCTCAGTTGAACCGTGGTCCGGAGCAGCGCACCGACAAGAAGCCGATGGTCGCCGACCTCCGTGAATCCGGCTCGCTGGAACAGGACGCCGACATGATCATCCTGCTGCATCGCGAGGACTACTACGACAAGGAGTCGCCGCGGCTCGGTGAGGCCGACCTGATGGTGGCCAAGCACCGCAACGGGCCGACCCGTGACATCCCCGTCGTGTTCCAGGGGCACTACTCGCGCTTCCGGGACATGCAGCACTGACGCTCACGGGCAACCGTCGCTACAGCTCCGGAGTAGCGTCGGGCCATGCAGCCGTTGCGTACCAATCGCCTCGACCTCGTTCCGCTCGATGCGAGCCGTGACGCCGAACCGCTGCACGAGATGTACGGAGACCCGGCATGGCATCAGTTCGCGCCGGCCGATGTCACCGGCGACGTGGCCGAGACCCACGCGCGACTGGTCCGGGAGCTGCAGGAGAACGGCGGCTGGACCTGGGTGCTGCGGGTCCGCCCGAGTGTCGAGGCGATCGGGGCCATCGGATTGTTCTCCGACCAGGGCACGTCGATCCGCGGCCTGACCTGGGGCATCGGGCGCCGGTACTGGGGCCAGGGCCTGATGGGTGAGGCGGCGCCGGTCGTCGTCGACCACCTGTTGGCGCAGCCGGGAATCGCTGGGGTGGAGGCGTGGATCGACACCCGCAACACCCGCTCGGTTGGCGTGGCGCGGCGTGCGCGGCTCGATGAGCGGGCAAGGCTGGCGCGGGTCTACGCCGACCACACCGCACAACAGGTGGTGATGGCCCGGTCCGCTCACCCGGCCGACGCCGACACCCTCGCCGTGCGACCCTCGCTGGCGGTCCGAGACGTTCGGGACACCTGCCAACGGCTGATGGCCGTGCTGGGGCTCAGCCTCAGCTTCGAGTACGGCGACCCGCCGACGTTCGCCCGGTTGGGTGTGGGGCCGTGGTCCGGAGCGCCCGGCATCGACGTCAGCGCCGCCGGCGAGGGTGCCATCGCTGCCACCACGTGCTCGGTCGACATCGGCATCCCCACCGACGTGGTCCACGCACGGGCGGTCGAGGCCGGGTGGGCCGTGCTCTCCGCACCGGTGGACCAGCCCTGGCATGCCCGGGAGTTCGCCTTCACCCTGCCCGAGGGACACCGGATCCGCGTCATCGGGCCGGCCCGGCCCGCTCACCTGAAGTAGTAGGTGTTGCCCGGTTCGGTGAGCTTCTCGCCATAGGCATAGCGGCGGTAGTGCTGGTAGTGCGCGCGGTAGAGGTCGCCGGCGGCCGCCGGGGAGTAGGTGAGGTAGAGCTGGGTCCGGCTGACGTCGGCGGCGTTCGTCCCGCTGCGATGGGGGACCAAGGAGTTGAAGAAGATCAGGTCGCCGGCCCGGGTCTCCACGAGTTCACCGGTCGACTCGTCGATCTCGGCGATGGCATCGGGCCCCATGTTCTGCAGCACACCCGGCGTACTGCGGAGTTCGTGGTGACAGCCCGGGAACAGCTCCAGGCCACCGTTGGCGGCGTTCGCCCCGTCGATGGCCACCATCACCGATGTCAGCTGTTCGTACGGGAACCCCTGCCACCACCCGGCATCCTGATGCATGCCGTACCCGGGCTGACCGGGCAACTTGAAGATCAACTTGTCCTTGAACAGCTTGGGCTCGTCGAGGTAGATGTCACGCAACGGGCTCAGGATGCGCTCATCGGCCACCAGGTCGGCCAGCACCGGGGAGGCGTCGTGGCAGGGATCGATCTTCTCGATCCGTTGTTCGCCGTCGATCACCCGATGGCCGCTGCGGATGTTGTTCGGGTCCACCAGGTGCGGCGTCTCCCGCAGGCGTACGCACTCCTGTTGCAGCACGGCCACCTCGTGCTCGGTCAAGGCGCTGCGGATCACCAGGTAGCCCTTCGTCCGGTACGCCGCGATCTGTTCGTTGGTCAAGAGTGTTGCCATCTTGTCCGGCTCCTGTCGGGTGGCGGAACGTTGCCGCCTCGTGGTCGTCGTCGGCCAGATGACCAACGGTAGGGACGATCTCACCGCCCCATCCCTCACGATATGGTCGGTCCCGCCGGGTAGGACATGCCCTGGATCAGCGCATCTTTGTACTTTCTTGTGGAGGTGAGGAGATGGTCCGAGATCGACCGAGGATCACGGTGGCGAGACTGCACCTCTCACCCGAGCGGGACGCGTTCCTACACCCGTCCGACCGCTATCGACGCTGGGTGATGATCACTGTGATGTCGGGGCATTCCGCTTCCAGCTCGACCTCGACCGGATGCAGGAAGCAGGTGAGTGCCGTCCGGGGTCGCTCGTGCTGTGCCCTCCGGACACGACCTTCGAACGGGCCCTGTTGGGCACCTCCCGATTCCTGTTCGCCGAGCTCGACCTGACCGCGGGCCGTCCCTGGTGGCCGGTCGGCCAGGTGATGGCGAGTGATCCGCAGCGGTTGCGGACCGACCTGCACCTGCTCGATCGCCGGTCCAGCGTCCGAGGCGTCCCTGCTGGCCTCCTGCACGACCTCATCGTCACCGACCTACTGGTGCTGGCCGCGCCACCACCGGTCGCCACGTCGCCCGACCCGTTGATCACCCACGTCACCGCAGTGCTGACCGACCGGGCACAGGATCCGGGACTGACCATGGCCGTGGTGGCCGACGAGGTGGGGTTGAGCCCTTCCCAGTTCACCCGGCGGTTCGTTGCCGTGCACGGCGTGACCCCGCTGCGGTACGTGACCGAGCGCCGCATCAACCACGCCTGCACCCTGCTGATCGACACGGATCGGTCGGTGACGCAGATCGCCGCCGCCTGTGGCTACCGCAGCGTCCACTACTTCTCCCGGGCCTTCAAGCGGGAGGTGGATCAGAGTCCGCAGCTGTTCCGGTCGGCCGGCCGCATCTGAATGTTCCGCCACGGGTCAGGCCGGTGGAGTGTGGTCGGTGACGGTCCCTGCGATCTGCTGGCCGATCGGGATGCAGGCGGTGGCTGCCGGTGACGGGGCGTTGACGACGTGGGTGATCCGGCCCTGGTGGCGGATGACGAAGTCGTCACTGGGTCGCCCGTCGGCGGCGACCGCCTGGGCGCGCACACCGGCCGGATGGGGGATCAGGTCGTGGCGGGTCACCTCCGGCAGCATGCGCCGTACCGACCGGACGGCCAGTCGGGGCATCAGCGAGCGGACCGCCTCACCGATCCCGGTGCCGGCGTGGCGGCGTGCCATCCGCCAGGTTCCCCCGTACGCCACGGCATCGAGGACGTCGCGGATGCTGATGTCACGGCGACGGTAGCCCTCACGGCTGAGGGCGAACACCGCGTTCGGGCCGATGTGGACGGTGTCGTCGATGCCCCGAGTCAGGTGCACCCCGAGGAACGGCAGGTCGGGATCGGGGACCGGGTAGACCAGCCCTCGGACGAGGTCACGACGATCGTCGCGCAGCGCCCAGTACTCACCGCGGAACGGGACGATCCTGATCCTCCTCCGGACGTCCGGAGCGAGCAGCCGATCACTGTGCAGCCCGCCGCAGTTGATCACGTGAGCAGCAGCGAGATCTCCGGTGTCGGTGATCACCCGGACCGTGGATCCCTGCTCGACAACGGCTTCCACGGTGGTCGACAGCCGCAGGTCGGCGCCGGCAGCCTCGAGGCGGCCGGCCAGGGCCCGCGCCAGCGCCGGGAAGTCGCAGACCCCCGTCGACGCCACATGGAGGGCGGCGACGCACCGTACGTGTGGTTCGTACTCGGTGGCCTGCGCCCCGGTGAGCTCACGGACGTCCACGCCGTTGGCGCGGCCGCGCTCGGCCAGGGCGCGCAGTCGGGGCAACTCCGACTCGGTGACCGCAACGATGAGCTTGCCGGTGCGGCGGTACGGCACTCCCCAGTCTGCGCACAGGTCGGGCAGTTCGGCCGCGGCCCGGGTCGCCAGCGTCGCCTTCAGGCCACCGGGAGTGTAGTAGACGCCGGAGTGAACGACGCCGGAGTTGTGGCCGGACTGGTGGGCTGCCCACCGATCCTCCTTCTCGCACACCACGACATGCCGACCCCGCTCGGCCAGGGCGTGGGCGGTGGCCAGGCCGACCAGGCCGCCACCGATCACGACGGCATCGGCACGCTCTCCCATCACCGACCCTGACGTGGTCAGGACTTGGCGGCGTAACCCCGGCGCTCGGCCTGCTGCTGTGCCGTGATCGCCAGCCGCATCACCTCGAAGGTGTGCTCCTGGGGTGCGGCGGTGGCCGTGCGCTCCCGTACGTCACGGATCAGCGACGGGTAGTAGGTGCCCTGCTCGGCCGAGCAGTCGACGTACTCGGTGCCGTTGTCGTCGGCGATGAACAGGTGGTTGCCGCCGGGTCGGCCCTCGATGTCGACGTACTTGCGGAGCTCGATGTAGCCCTTCGTCCCGAGGATCACCAGCCGGCCGTCACCCCAGGTCGGCAACCCCTGCGGGGTGAACCAGTCGACGCGCACGTACGACTGAGCGCCAGGTCCGCCGTCGACGCCTTCGCTCCGCAGCGACACCTCGCCGAAGTCCTGGAACTTGGGGGCGTCGGGGTGGGCGAAGTTGCCCACCGCGGCGCTGAACACCTCGGCGGTGCTGGCTCCGGTGAACCAGAGGAACTGGTCGAGCTGGTGCGACGCGATGTCGGTCAGGATGCCGCCGTAGCGGGCCTCGTCGTAGAACCAGTCCGGACGGCCGTCACCACCGGCAACGTGGGCCCGATCGCCCTCTCGGTGCGGGCCGAGGCCGAGCGTCTGGACGACGTGACCGATCCGCCCGGAGCGGACGATCTCGCCGGCCTTGGCGACACTGGGTACCTCGAACCGTTCGGAGAAGGTGACCGACCAGAACCGTCCCGAGCTGGCCACTGCGGCCTTCACGTCCTCGAGCTGGTCCAAGGTGATGCAGCCGGGCTTGTCGGTGATCACGTCCTTGCCGTGCTCCATCGCCTCCACCGCGATCGGACCACGCCGATCGGGCACGGCAGCGGTGACGATCACGTCGATGGAGTCGTCGTGCAGCAGCGTGGCCGGGTCGTCGTGCCACGGCGCATCCGGCCAGGTCTCCCGGGCGGTCTTCGTGACGGCTGCGGTGGGATCGTCCGAGCTCAGTCCGACGAGCTCCGCCCCGGCACCGAGCAGGCCGTTCACCTGCCCGAAGATGTGCGCGTGGTCCAACCCCACGGCTGCGAAACGAACCGGCTTGTCAGTCATGGCAACTCCCCTGGCGAAATCGACGAACGCTATGGGGTCAGTCTGCCCCGTCGTGGTCTGCGGCGCCCCAGCGGTCCGCCGCACCCACGGTCAGCACATGGTCCACGGCGTCGGCGAACGAGTCAGCGTGGTGATCAGGTTCCGGCAGCTCGTCGGGCCAGCTGCGGGTGCGGTGCAGCCACACGCTGCCGATGCCGACGGCTTGTGCTCCGGCGATGTCGGCGTGGGCGGAGTCGCCGATCATCCACGCCCCGTCGAGGTCGGCCCTCGCCGCGGCGGCGGCCAGTTGGAAGATCTCGGGCTCCGGTTTCCGGTGCCCGGCTGACTCCGACACCACGACGGCATCGACGTACGGTGCGAGCCCGAGGGTGGCGACCTTGCGGGACTGCTGGGCGTGTGCGCCGTTCGTCACGATCGCCACGGTCCATCCGGCTGCCCGGGCCCGACCCAGCGCCTCGGGAACCGCGGGATCGAGGACCATCCTCTCCACCAGACCTGCCCGCAGGATGGCGACGAGTTCTGCGATGTCGACCGACTTGAGTCCGAAGCGCTGACGGGCGGCATCGGCGACCTGATCACGTGGCGTGAAGCCGTCGCCGTCGGTCATGATCAACCACTCGGCGTCGTCCGCACCACGACCGAGGCCGGCCACGTACTCGTGCGCGAACGCCGTGAACGCGGCGGCGCGATCGACGAGGGTGTTGTCAAGATCAACCAACAGCAGGGGCATTCGGACAGCCTAAGGACCCGAGCGGGTGATGCCCACAGGATTTCGGCTGGCCGGGCCCCAGGGCGCCACTGGCCATTCGGCTACGGTGGGCCGCTGGCATCCTCGACAGCGAAAGGGCGTGGGCCCGAAACCGGACTGGGGGAGCAGATGACCGAGCGAGGCAGGGCAGGATCCGACGCCAACAGGCGAAGCCTGGTGGTCCTGCTGGTCGTGACCGTCCTCGCGTTCGTCAACTATGCGGCCCTGCTCCCGGTGGTGCCATTGTGGGCCGCAGAGGGCGGGGCCGGCAGTGTCGTCGTCGGGGCAACCACGGGCGTGATGATGGCCGCCACGGTGCTCGTCCAGGTGTCCATGCCCTGGCTCTTCCGGCTGTTGCCGTTGCGGACCATGATCATGGTCGGGGCGCTGCTGCTCGGCGCGCCGGCCATCCTGTACGCGGTCTCGTCCGACATCGTCCTGATCATGGTGGTCACGCTCGTCCGGGGCTGCGGGTTCGGTCTGGTCGTGGTGGCCGGTGCCACCCTGGTCGCCGACGTGGCCCCACCGGGACAGTTGGCTCGGGCGGCCTCCTACTACGGTGCGGCAGCCGCACTGCCCAACCTGGCTGCATTGGCCGGAGGCGTCTGGGTGGCCCAGACGTGGGGGTTCGGCACGGTGTTCATCGTGGCAGCCGTGAGCAGCGTGGTGGCGGGGCTGCTCGCGGTGGTGCTGCCCGGACGATCACGCGGCACCTTCAGCGTCACCTCGCTCACCGATGCTCGCCGGATCGCACCACCCATCGTCGTGTTCATCACGACCAGCGCATCCTTCGGCGCCACGACCACCTTCCTGCCGCTCTCCGGACCCAGCGCCGCCACGGCCGCGCTCGCGCTGCTGGCTGCCTCCGTCGCGCTGGTGTCGGGCCGACTCCTCGCCGGCGTGGTGAGTGATCGGGTCGGGCCCGGACGGGTCCTCCTCCCGGCCGTGGTCCTGGTCATCCTCGGTTGCGTCGGCCTCGCCCTGTCCCTCACCGGCCCCGCCTGGTTGCTGCTGACCGGCGCCGGGGTGCTCGGCCTGGGGTTCGGCGCGTGCCAGAACGACTCCTTCGTGCTCACCATCCATCGCCTCGGCCTGGACCGTACCGGTACGGCCAGCACTATCTGGAACATCGCCTACGACGGCGGGATGGGGCTGGGGGCGGTCGCCTTCGGCGGAGTGCTCGGGCTGCTCGGCCACGGTGAGGCATTCCTGGCGCTGGCGGCCACGATCACCGTGGTGGCGGTGATCGCGTCGCTCGGCGGCGCGCAACGGCGGGAGGCTGCTTCGTAGGAAGGGGCCGCAGAGCGACAGACGTGGCACATACGTCCACCGATGTCGCTGTCGCGCCCTTCGGTACGACGGGCATGACGCCGGATCAGCGACCAGGAATGGTGATCGTCGCCTGCCGGCCTCCGGCCGGGCAGTCGGGGCCGTTGGGGTGGGTGACCTCGGCGGTCAGCTCGGTCGGCCCGAAGGCGGGAGGCGTGGTGGCGGCGGTGCCGAAGCTCACCGACACCGTGATCGGGGTGCCCGGGAGCTCGTCCACCTGGGCGAACCCGACCAAGGTGCCGTTCGGGGTGGAGGTCGCCGAGCACGGTGCGCTGGGACCGGTGCCGCTGCACCCCAGGTCGATGGTGTCCGACCCGGGACGGAGCTCGACCTGCTCGTCGGTGCAGGTGTCGGGGGCCGTGCAGAGGGTGAGCGTGGCCGTGCGTTCAGCCGGCAGGGGCGGCAGGACCGTGATGCCGATGCCCGACGGGGATCCCATTTCGGTGCAGGCGGCAGCCTCCGGGCCCCCGCAGCCGGTGAGCAGGGCGGTCACCACCATGACGCTGATCGCCATCGAACGCCTCATGGCTCCATCGTAGGCGTCACGCCGACTCCTCACCGTGGCGCAGCGACGTCACCTCCCGCCGAAGTCGGGGATCTCGACGGGTTGGTTGCCCCGGTCGATCGAATCGACGGTCAGGGCGATGATCGAAGACCAGGTGACCGCGTCGTACACGTCGATCTCGGGTGGGCGCTGGTCCCGAACCGCCTCGGCGAACTCCTTGAGGACGAAGTAGTCGCCGCCACCGTGGCCAGCCTGCTCCGCCGCGGCGAGGTGTTCCCGCCAGCGGGGGTCCTCGAACTCCTCGGCCCACGCCCACAGCGGATCCCAGTCACGTTCGGCCTGCTGGCCCGGCTCGCCCCGTTCAGGTGACCGGCCGGCGATCCACAGCAGCGGGTCCTCACCGTCGCGGCGAGCCGACTCGTAAGCACCGTTGGTGCCCTGGGCGACGTAGTGGGTCATGTTGTGCGGACGTGGTGAGACCGCGTCGACCCGCACCGACAGCACCGCACCCGAGGTGGAGGTGATCACCGCCGTACCGGAGTCACCCTGTCGCCAGGTCTCGGCCAGGGCCCCGGGATGATCAGCGCCGAACTCCTTGCTGAAGTAGGCCGGCAGCACCGCCGACCCGGTGGCGAACCCGGTCACGGTCTCGAGCCGATCCTCGGCGCCGTTGGCCGCGCGAAGCCACTGTGCGATCGGGCCGAGCGAATGCGTCGGGTAGTAGATCGACGACACCTCGGTACGCAGCTCCGCCCGCCACGTCAGGTCACCGTCAGCGGTGTGCATCAGGTGGCGACAGTCGTGCAGGTAAGCACCCTCGAGGTAGGTGAGCTGGCCGAAGGCGCCGGCGGCGGCAAGGTTGCGCACCATCAGGTTCGGCCGCATGAAGCAGTAGTTCTCCGCCAGCATGTAGGTCCGCCCGGTCTGCTCCACCGCCTCGACGAGCTCCCACGCCTCGGCCAGGGTGTAGCTCGCGACCACCTCGCTCAGCACGTGCTTCCCGGCCCGCATCGCCGAGATCGCCTGCTGGGCATGCTGTTTGAGCGGAGTGGCCAGGAAGACCGCGTCCACCTCGTCGTCGGCCAGCAGGTCGTCGAAGTCGCGGTAGGGCTTCACCTGCGGAAATGCGTCGGACCACGCCGCGAGCACCGATTCGGCGCGGTCGCACACCGCGGTCAACTCGAGCAGGTCGGTCAACTGGGCCAGCGTCGAGCCGAACGCCCGTCCGCGTCGACCACCCACCACGGCGAGTCGCAGCGGGACCCGTGATGGCGTCCGACGGGCTGCGGCGGCATCGGTGTCACTCATGATCTCCCCACGAACGTTTCAGGCGATCTCGATCACCAGGTCGGCCTGACCCGGTGTGGCCAGTGGCACGGTGATCACGACGCGGCCCTCGCCGAGCGGTGCCGAGCCGTCCTTGGCGTACGGGTTGTGCGGCAGCACCGGCCATTCCAGCACCGCGTCGGGAGGCATGGACACCCGCCACCCGTGATGGGCGAACGACCCGTCACACTCGGCTCCGGTGAGCCTGATCGGCTCGTCCGCCAGCACGCCAGTGTGCTCGCCGGCCTGCCACGGCTCACCCAGGTGGGGCACGAAACCGGCGTGGGCGGCCATCGGACGATCCGACGTACCCTGCACCGCGTACCGCACCGTGGCGCCGTTCCCGGCAAGATCAACACGCACCGAGCACGGCACGCCCGCGTACTCGAGGTCGACCCCCAGCCCGTCGGCGGCGAGGGTGGCCCGGGCGGGGAGATGGGCGAGCCCGGGTGGGGCGTCGAAGTCGGGCTCCTCCTCGCCGGTGTGCACCATCAGTGAGGTGTCCCCGACGGTGAACGTCGACCACCTCGGCTGCAGCCGGGTGTTGCTGCCACTGAGCACCAGCCCGACCTGATCATGGAACACCGACAGGTGCGCCTGACGATCCTGGATCCACCGGTTCGTGGGCAACGGCGGGCAGCTGTAGGCCGACAGTGCGACGAACCACGGCACGTGTCGCTCGACCTGTGCATCGGAGTCGCCGAGAACGAATCGGTGCTCGTCCCGCTCGGCGGCAGGCTGCTCGGCCGGCCCCGGCTGGCCGTACGCGATCACCGAGGCCAACGCGTCGGCCCGCGCGGTGGACCCGGAGTTGGGGCCCAGCACGCCGGCCGGGCCCAGCCGATTGAGCCACCGCAGGTAGCCCCGGCCGACCGGCGACGCGGTGAACCCGACACTGCTCGAGGCCGGGGTGTGGTGGTAGACGTTGCGTTCGTCGATGGTCTCGACGGTGGTCCCGTCCGGGTAGGTGAAGTTGGCGTGGAAGGCCGCCGCCCGCTCCAGCGCAGGGAGCACGTACGGGTCCCGGGACATGCCGTAGTAGGCGCCGAGGGCGTCGATGTAGACGAAGTTGTAGCGGACCACCGGCCCGCAGTGTTCCGACCAGAACCCTGCCGGGTCCTGGTCGTCGACCGTCTGGTGCAGGTACTCCACGGCCGCCGCCCGCCAGTCGTCGCGGTCGAGCACCTGGGACGCCCGGTAGACGCCCATCGCATGATGAGCGGGGATGTTGCGCACCGGCAGCGTCAGGGCGGTAGCGACGATGCCGTCGACGGCCTTGGTGAGCGACGCATCCCAAGCCATGCGCCGATCCGCCGGCATCGCATCCCGGATCAGGGCCCACGCCCGGATCCACCGCGAGTACGTCCACGGCATGTAGATCTGGCCCCAGGTCGAGTTGTCCTTCTTCCGGAACTCGAACATCCCGGCCTCGTCGGACACCTCGATCAACGCGTCGCCGCCGGCGATGATCGCGTCGAGGACCTCGGGGCTGTGGAAGTACGGGTTCTCCAGCCCGTCGTCCGGCTGGGCCGACCAGGCCACGGCCAGAGGCCACAGCGCGTTCTGGTCGGTGACGATGAACGGCTGGGTGCCGAATCGCCCGGTCGTCGGATCCTGCGAGGCCAGCAGTTCCGGGATCCGGGCGATGAAGTCGGGCCACACGTCGGCGACGACGCGGGACTCCCCGGACCCCGTGTTGGCCGGCGGTGTGGCGCCCTCAGGCATGGGACATGACTCCTCGTGGTGTCGCGCGTCGGTGGTCGAGCGGTTCGGGGAGCGTACCGGTCCGGTCGATGGCCCCACACCCGGCTGACCGTGGATTCACAAGGCCAATCACAGCAACACGGTGGCGGCCAGGTCGGCGGTAACTGGGCCGGATTGGGACCGCTGGGAGGGCCCATCCGAGCGCCGGGACGCCACCCACGGCAAGGCCGGATCGATCGGCCCGGCGGGCCGCGATCACGGCCAGTTTCGCGATGAAGGCCTCTACTCGGGGACCCGTAGGGAAGCAAGCAGGCAAGCGCAAGGGTTTGAAATCGTTATGAAAGTTCTTTAAGGTGACACGGTCTCGTGACGCCAGGGGGGAACCTGTGTCCAGAAAACGCAAATTTGCTGCATTGATCACCGCCGTCGCTGCGGTCACCGCCATCGGTGGCACGTCGGTGTCGGGGGTGGTGCCGGCTTCGGCTGATGTGGTGGTGCCGGCTGAGGCTGGGGTGTACACCGCGGCGGCGGCGCCGACGAAGATGGTGGGTGCGGCTGCTTACACGTGGGGTCGGTTTCCGACGTCGGGGTCGGTTCGGGCGTGGACGGAGGTGAAGGTTGGTGGCGTGTGGTCCCGGTCGCAGGTGGTGTCGACCGATGCGACGGGTTACTACGTGATCCCGTTGACGTATGGGGCGAACACGGCGGGGACGTACACGTTCCGGGTGCGGGGTGAGTTGCCTGGTGGTGTGGTGTCGACGCAGGAGTTCACGGTGCGTCGGTTGGCGAAGCCGACGGTGACGTCTGCTGGTGCGAAGTTGGTCGGTCTCACGACGTATGTGTGGGGTCGGGTCGATGGTGCTGGTGGTGGCCGGGTGTGGACGGAGGTGTTTGCCGGTGGCCGGTGGGTGCGGTCGCAGGTGGGGCAGACGTCGTCGTCGGGGAGTTACACGTTGCCGTTGACGTATGGGGCGTCGACGCGGGGGACGTATTCGTTCCGGGTGCGTGCGGAGTATCCGGATGGGATGGTGGCGACGTCGCGTCATTTCACGTTGCGGCGGTTGGGTTCGCCGACGGTGAGTCATGCGGCGTCGAAGTATGTGGGTGATGTGACGTATGCGTGGGGTCAGTTCGACACGCCGGGTGCGCTTCGGGTGTGGACGGAGGTGTTTGCCGGTGGCCGGTGGGTGCAGTCGCGGGTGGGGCAGACGTCGTCGTCGGGGAGTTACACGTTGCCGTTGACGTATGGGGCGTCCACGCCGGGGACGTATGCGTTCCGGGTGCGTGGTCAGTACGGTGACGGCTCGGTCGCGACGACGCGTGAGTTCAACCTGCAACGCATCGCGAGGGTGACCAAGGCACAGCAGGCCGTCGCCTTCGCCCGGGCCCAGATCGGTGACTCGTACGGCTATGGTGCGACCGGCCCCAACGCCTGGGACTGCTCCGGCCTGACCGGAGGGGCATGGAAGGCGGCCGGGGTCAACCTGCCGCGTACCACGTACCAGCAGTACGCCGCGTACCCGAAGGTCGCCAAGTCCGCCCTGCAGCCCGGTGACCTCGTCTTCTACTACAGCGCTCGGTCCCACGTCGGCATCTACGTCGGTGGTGGCCAGATCGTCCATTCCTCCCGGCCCGGGACCCCGGTCCAGCAGGTCTCGGTGAACCTCATGCCGTACAACGGTGCGGTTCGCCCCGCCTGATCGTCCCGACAGCGGCGGTATGTCGCTGCGGATCACCAGCAAGGAACTCGTATGTCCAGAGCAACTCGTCTCCTCGCCTCCGTGGCGACCAGCGCGGTGGCGCTGATCACGATCGCCTCGTCCTCGGTGTCGGGGGTGGTGCCGGCTTCGGCTGATGTGGTGGTGCCGGCTGAGGCTGGGGTGTACACCGCGGCGGCGGCGCCGACGAAGATGGTGGGTGCGGCTGCTTACACGTGGGGTCGGTTTCCGACGTCGGGGTCGGTTCGGGCGTGGACGGAGGTGAAGGTTGGTGGCGTGTGGTCCCGGTCGCAGGTGGTGTCGACCGATGCGACGGGTTACTACGTGATCCCGTTGACGTATGGGGCGAACACGGCGGGGACGTACACGTTCCGGGTGCGGGGTGAGTTGCCTGGTGGTGTGGTGTCGACGCAGGAGTTCACGGTGCGTCGGTTGGCGAAGCCGACGGTGACGTCTGCTGGTGCGAAGTTGGTCGGTCTCACGACGTATGTGTGGGGTCGGGTCGATGGTGCTGGTGGTGGCCGGGTGTGGACGGAGGTGTTTGCCGGTGGCCGGTGGGTGCGGTCGCAGGTGGGGCAGACGTCGTCGTCGGGGAGTTACACGTTGCCGTTGACGTATGGGGCGTCGACGCGGGGGACGTATTCGTTCCGGGTGCGTGCGGAGTATCCGGATGGGGATGGTGGCGACGTCGCGTCATTTCACGTTGCGGCGGTTGGGTTCGCCGACGGTGAGTCATGCGGCGTCGAAGTATGTGGGTGATGTGACGTATGCGTGGGGTCAGTTCGACACGCCGGGTGCGCTTCGGGTGTGGACGGAGGTGTTTGCCGGTGGCCGGTGGGTGCAGTCGCGGGTGGGGCAGACGTCGTCGTCGGGGAGTTACACGTTGCCGTTGACGTATGGGGCGTCCACGCCGGGGACGTATGCGTTCCGGGTGCGTGGTCAGTACGGTGACGGCTCGGTCGCGACGACGCGTGAGTTCAACCTGCAACGCATCGCCGAGGGCAAGGAGGGCTGGATGCACCAGGCCGGGATCCCGCAGTCCGACTGGCGCTACGTCGACCACATCGTCACCCGGGAATCCAACTGGAACCCGCGGGCGGTCAACCCCTACAGCGGTGCCTGCGGACTGGCACAGGCCAACCCGTGCTCGAAGGTCGGTTCGCGGTGGTACGACCCGGTCGTGTCGCTGCGATGGCAGCACGGCTACGTCAAGGACCGCTACGGCGGGTACCAGGGTGCGTACAACTTCTGGGTCCGCTACGGCTACTACTGAGCGTCCCGGACACTGCCCGGGCGCATCCCTGTGACATCGCGCCGGGGTGAAACCCTTACGTCGACGGCCGACTCGTGGTTGGCTGGCTGCAAGCAGCGGTGACTCGACAGCAGGAGGGTGGCCATGGACGTCAGCCCGGCGGTCTGGGTGGGGACGGTCGTCCTCATCGTGGCGATGTTGGCCTTCGACTTCGTCTTCCACGTCCGCAAGGCGCACGTCCCCACCCTGAAGGAAGCGGCGATCTGGTCGGCGCTGTACGTCGGCATCGCCCTGCTCTTCGGGGTGGGCGTGCTGATCTTCGGCGGGGACGTCGCGGGCAAGGAGTACTTCGCCGGCTACGTCACCGAGAAGGCGCTGTCGGTCGACAACCTGTTCGTCTTCCTGATCATCATCAGCAGCTTCAAGGTGCCGCGCGAGGACCAGCAGAAGGTGCTGTTGTTCGGCATCGTGTTCTCGCTGTTCGCCCGGACCGGCTTCATCTTCCTCGGCGCCGCGCTGATCAACCAGTTCGCCTGGGTGTTCTACTTCTTCGGCCTGATCCTGATCATGACCGCCGGCAACATGATCAAGGGGGAGTTCGGCGGCGAGGCGCACAGTGGCGACAACTTCATGGTGCGATTGGCCCGCAAGCTCTTCCGCACCTCCGACCAGTACGACGGCGACAAACTGTTCACCACGATCGACGGCAAGCGGATGATGACGCCGATGCTGCTCGTGATGGCCGCGATCGCCGGCACCGACCTGCTGTTCGCGCTCGACTCGATCCCCGCCATCTTCGGGCTCACCCAGAACGTGTACCTCGTCTTCACCGCCACGGCCTTCTCCCTGCTCGGCCTGCGCCAGCTCTACTTCCTGGTCGAGGGGCTGCTCGACCGGCTGATCTACCTGTCGTACGGCCTCGCCGGGATCCTGGTGTTCATCGGCATCAAGCTCATCCTGCACGCACTGCACGAGAACAACGTGCCGTTCATCAATGACGGCGAGCCGGTGCCGGTCGTGGAGATCACCACCGAACTCTCGCTGACGGTGATCTTCTCGGTGCTGGTGGTGACCGTGATCGCTTCGTTGGTCAGCAAGGCAGGCAAGGCACAGACCGCGATCGGCAACGCCCGGCGCTACGCGGAGGCGTACCTCAACCTGGACTACACCGAGGACCCGGAGGAGCGGGAGCGGATCTACCGGCTGCTGGTTGCCGAGGGTGCGCGGATCCGGGCGCTCGGCGACAAGTACCGCGACAAGGTGCGCGACGAGGACGAGTTGATGGGACTTCTCGAGCAGGCCAATGCCGAGCACCGCAAGGCGGTCGAGGAGGGACGCGAGTCCACCCCGCACCCGTGAAGCCGTCGGTCAGGGCGCGGCGGGCCCGGCCGCTGTCACGCCTCGGGGTCAGGCAGGCCGAGCCGCCCCCGCCGCCAGGTCTGCGGCGAGGTGCCGACGACCGCGGTGAACTGCCGGCTGAACAGGAACACGTCCGGATAGCCCAGCCTCGTCGACACCGCCGTGATGGAGTCGTCGGTCTCCTCCAACAGCTGCATGGCGTGATGGATCCGGTGCCGGACGAGCCAGCCCCGCGGCGCCAGTCCGAAGGTGGCCCGGAAACGCCGGGTGAAGTAGTCCGGGGCGAGGCCGACGACCCCGGCGAGTTCGGCCGCGGTCGGCCGTTCGGCCACGCGGCGGTCGGCGTACGCCTTCAGCTGGGCCCGGACCGGTGGCGGCAGCGGGGACACCCCGCGGGGTAGGCCGGTGGCCCGGAAGATGCCGGAGAAGAGGACGACCAGCAGGGCGCGGACCCGTTCGCCACGCAGTGACAACCGGCCACCGAGCTCGCCCACCAACGCGTCCATCGTCTCGCGCAGTGGCCACGCGTCCTCGAGGAGCCGCACCGGGCCGGACCAGGGTCGGGTGTCGGTCAGGTCCGCGGGCGCCGCGAGCCGGAACCGGTACAGATGCACCCCACGTTGCCCGACGGTGCGCAGCCGGACCGGGACCCGGGGTGGCAGCCACAACAACGACCCGGCCCGCAGGGTGACCTGCTGCGAACCCAACCGCCCTTCGGTCACGCCGCGAACGACCAGGTAGACCAGATGTTCGGGCAACCCCTGTCGCAGGTCGAGCGACCAGCTCGGATCCAAGCGGTCCTCACCGAACAGTTCGGAGGCCCACCGGTCGCCGTGCCGGGCCAGGCCGGCCAGCCACTCACGCTGGAAGTCGCTGCTCATCCGGTGATCATTGCACACCGGTTCGGTGCAAAGACTTGTCCGGTCGGGGCCATGGCTTCGGCGACTGCCTCCCCCGAAGCTGGATGCATGACCAACACCATCGACCAGACCGCACCGACCATCCGGACCGCCACCACCCGGCTCAGCCGCGACGAGGTCGAGCAGTTCCACCGGTACGGCTACGTCGGCCCGTTCGAGGCGATGGACCCCGATGAGATGGCCGGCATCCGCAGTCGCATCGAGACCGACGTCCTCACCAGCACCGGCTGGAACCAGCGCAACCCGCTGCAGTCCCGCCACCTCGACCAGCCGCTGGTGTACGACCTGATCACCCGGCCCGCCCTGCTCGACCGGATCCGATCACTGATCGGAGACGACGTCGTGGTGTGGGCCAGCTACTTCTTCAACAAGGAGCCGGGTGGCAAGGAGATCCCGTGGCACCAGGACGCCAACTTCTGGCCGATCGAGCCGGCGCTGAACATTTCGGTGTGGATGGCCGTCGACGAGGTCACGACCGAGAACTCCTGCGTGCAGCTGATCCCCGGATCGCACCGCAGCGTCGTACCCCACGTGAAGGCCGACGCCGCCATGCAGTTCGGCGAGGAGGCGGATCCTGCGCTGATCGACACCTCCCAGGCGGTCAACATGGAGTTGCGGCCGGGCCAGTTCTTCATCTTCAACGAGCGGATGCTCCACCACTCCGACCCGAACCGGTCCGATCGGCGACGGATGGGCCTGTCGGTGCGCTACACCCCGCCGTTCGTGAAACTGCTGGACCAGGACGAGCCGCCGCTGTTCCCGGGCCATGCGTGCGTCGTGGTGAGCGGCAAGGACGACTTCCAGCTCAACCGGGTGGCTCCACCGCCGACTGCGTGACGGCGTAGCGTCGGGGGCATGACGGAGTCACTGCGGACCGACATCTTGGTGTTGGGCTGGGGCAAGGCGGGCAAAACCTTGGCCGGCGTGCTCGGTCGACAGGGTCGTACGGTCACCCTCGTCGAGCAGGCTGTGGACATGGTCGGCGGGACGTGCATCAACATCGGCTGCGTGCCGACCAAGACGCTGGTGCACCAGGCCGTGCAGCGCCGTCGTGACGACGACCCGGCGACGTACTTCCGCCGTGCCGTGGACACCCGGGACACCTTGATCAACAAGCTCAACGCCGCCAACCGGGGGATGCTCGATCCGGTGGAGCAGGTGAGGCTGGTGGTCGGTGGCCGGGCCCGGTTCACCGGTCCTCGGCAGGTGCGGGTGACCGGTGGTGACGAGGAGCTCGACATCACCGCCGATCACGTGGTGATCAACACCGGTGCCATCGCGCGCCGATTGGAGGTCGCCGGAGCGGACGGTCCGCGGGTGTACGACTCCACCACCATCCAGCACGTCGACCCGTTCCCGGGTCGGTTGGTGATCATCGGTGGCGGACCGGTCGCGCTCGAGTTCGCCGGCATGTTCGCCCGGTTCGGCAGCACGGTGACACTGCTCGAACGGGGCGAACGGATCCTGCGACGGGAGGACGCCGACGTCGCAGCCTCGGTGACGACCACCCTGACCGATGCCGGCGTCATGATCAGGACCGGGGTCGAGGTGGCCGAGCTCGTCGACGACGGGTCGACGGTCACCGTACGGACGTCCGCAGGTGACCCGGTCGAGGCCGACGCGGTGCTGGTGGCCGTCGGTCGGGTTCCCGCGACCGAGGGGTTGGGCCTCGACCGGGCCGGAGTCGAGGTGGGCCCGGGTGGTGAAGTGGTGGTGGACGACCTGCTCCGCAGCTCAGCCGAATCGGTGTGGGCGGTCGGCGACGTCAACGGCGGGCCGCAACAGACCTACGTCTCGCTGGACGACCACCGCATCGTGACCTCCCAGCTGACCGGCACCGGGGGCCGTACCCGTGCCGACCGGGTCGCCGTGCCGACGACGACCTTCCTGACCCCGCCGCCGGCGCGGGTCGGGATGTCGGAGACGGAGGCGGTCGAGGCCGGCCGGTCGATCACCGTGTACGCGAAGGAGGTGGCGAAGATCGCCGCCATGCCGCGGCCCAAGACCCTCGGCGAGACGCACGGGTTGATCAAGTTCGTGGTCGACGCCGACAGCGACCAGGTCCTCGGCGCTGCACTGCACACCGTCGACGCCCAGGAGTTGATCAACCTGGTCGCGCTGGCGATGCGGACCGGCACCACCGCAACTGAGTTGCGCGACGGCATCTGGACCCATCCGTCGACCACCGAGGCGCTGAACGAGGTGCTGGCGGCCGCGCGGTCCTAGCCCGCGAACGCCGGCCGAGTCGAAGGATGAGATCAGCATCAGGCACACGTTGACGTGGGCCCGAGGACACCCGTAACGTCCCACTCACGGTTTCGGATGCCCGAAACCATCCGAATTTGCGCCGCGCAGTGGCGCTCACTCTCGAGGAGTCACCGATGACGCCGTCCTGGCTCGATCCGAACGTGTCCCGCCGAAATGTGCTGAAGTTCTCGGGGGTGGCGGCGGTCGCCGTCGGCTCGGGGATCCTCACCACCGACCTGGCCGCGGCGGCAACCCCGAACAGCCTGCTGGCCGGCGGTCCCGGATCGTTGAAGGCGCTGGGCCGGATCCAGATGCCTGCGGTGAGTGGTGACTTCCGGGTCACCTTCGACTACCGGTACGCGTCCGGCACGATGAGCGGGTACTACCTGTTCTCGTCGTTCGACACCGCCTACCGCGGGCCGCGGCTGATGCAGACCGAGGATCGGTTGGTGCTGGCCTCGACGCGCGGTGTGTACAACATGGACCAGCCGATCGCCGCCGACACCTGGCACCGTTTCGTGCTCGTCTTCAACGCCGCCGGTCACGTCACGATCTTCGTCGACGGGGTCCCCCTGACCAGCCGGGGCATCACCGAGTTCCTGATCGAGACCGGGGTGACCTACACCTACTACGGCTACATCGGTGACCTGTCGACCGCGGACTTCAACGGCACCGCCTGGTTCGACAACATCGAGGTCCGAGCCGGCGACACCGTCACCTTCGAGCAGCGGTTCGACGACGGTGCCCCGGTCCGGTGGACCCAGATGGCCACCGCCGGCGATGGTCGGTTCGGGCTGGCCGACCCCGCCATGGACGCCGAGGTGCCCATCCTGGCGACCGTCGAATTGTCGGCCGAACCCCTGTTGAGCGGCGGGCAGGGCACGATCCGGGTGGTCGGGGCGACGGCCGAGGGGCGGGGAGTGCTGGTCGAGACCGAGTCGGTCCAACTGACCGTCGACCCGGCGTTCCTCACGGTCACGCCCGGTCTGGGGGGCACCTTCATCGTCCATGCCAAGCAACTGGGCACCACGACGGTCACGGCGCAGGTGTCGCAGGACGGCGTCACCACGTCAGCCAGCCTGGAGGTGGTGATCAGGGAAGGTGGTGACCCGGCCGCACTCGAGCTCACCGCTCCCGGCCACGTGTTCGTCGGCGACACCACACTGCTGAACCGTGCGGTGTCGACGATCGCCGGTGGCACCCTCGACCCCGACCAGATGACGTGGGAGTGGACGGTCGAGCCCAGTGGCGTCGCGACCGTCGAGGGCGCCGGCCTGCTGCATGCCGCCGAAGCGGGCGAGATCACGATCACCGCCACCGCGAGCAATGATCGGGGGGAGGTGTCGGACACCCTCGAGTTGTCGATCATGGTGTTGACGACGGCCAAGACACGCGCCTCCTACTGGACCGAGGAGCGGCGCGCGGTTGCACGGGAGAACATGACCAACCTTGGATGGGCGGCCAGCATCCGTGACAGTGCGGTCACCGCGGCGGCACCGTACGTCGCCCTCGGCCCGGAGAAGCTGTGGAAGTTGATCACCTCGCAGGACGTCCCGCGCAGCTACGGGTTCACCAGCAATGAGCAGAACGGCTGCCTGAACTGCGGTACCGACGTCCACGCGTACGGCCAGTACCCGTACACCGCCGACGTGTGGGACAAGCCGTGGAAGCTCACGTGCCCCAGCTGCAAGCTGGACTTCCCGACCAACGACTTCGCTGCCTACTACGAGGGTGGGCTGGACGCCCAGGGCCTGTTCGACGCCAACAAGGCCAAGCGGCACGACGACGAGTTGATCGCGGCCGGCGGCACCGGCAACCTGATCAACGTGCTGTACCCGGAGAAGGGGGAGACGTGGGGGGTGGACAACGGGGCCGGCACGGTCCTCGAGGACGGCACCCGCTACACCCCGATCGCCTGTTACACCCACTGGAAGCTCTGGTACCGCGGTGAACTGTCGGGCGCCATCGCCGCGCTGAGCGACGCGTACCTCTACACCGGCGAGGTGCAGTACGCAGAAGCCGGCGTGGTGCTGCTGGATCGGCTGGCCGACGTCTACCCCTCGCTCAACCTGAACACCTGGACCTATCCCGACGGGTACCTGAACAGCAACGGCAACACCAGTCGCGGCAAGGTGGTCGGGTCGATCTGGGAGACCACCTTGATCCGGGACTGGATCCTGGCCTACGACTCGTTCTTCCCTGCGCTGGCAGACGATGCGACCGACCCGGTGTCGGCGGAGACGTTGGCGTTCCTCGACGGCGCCTCGAAGCGGATGGACAAGACCAACATCAAGCGGATCCGGCGCAACATCGAGGACGGTTTGTTGCGGGAGATCCTGCCGGCGGTGAAGCGCAGTGAGATCCGGGGCAACAACGGCATGCACCAGGCCACACTCGCCGCGGCCGCCGTGGTGCTGGACAGCCTGCCCGAGACCGACGAGATGTTGGCCTTCAACTTCGCCACCGGAGTCCTGTCGGGGACGGTCGTCGAGGGCGGGAACCTGGGCAGCCTGTTCGTCGACCTCGTCGACCGGGACGGCAACGGGACCGAGGCTGCGCCCGGCTACAACGCGTTGTGGGTCACCCAGTTCACCAACGTGGCCGACTTCCTCGACGGGTATCGGTTGGAGGGGATGCCCAACTACGACCTGTACGCCAACCCGAAGTACCTGAAGATGTTCGACGGCATCTACCCGTTGACCATGCTCGGGATGTACACCCCGACCATCGGTGACACCGGAGCCACGGGCAGCCGCGGGTTGAACATCCCGCAGTCGGCGATCCTGCGGGCGTACCAGAAGACCGGGGACCCGGTCTATGCCCAGGTGCTGTTCGCACTCAACGGCCACACCGCGAACGGCCTCCAGCTCGGCATCTTCGACGCAGACCCCGAGGGCGTTGCCACCGAGGTCCAGGCCGTGATCGACGAGCACGGCCAGTGGCAGGAGCAGTCACGCATGCTCACCGGGTACGGCTTCGCGGCCCTCCGCGACGGTGTCCCACCCGAGGTGCAGCCGAACGAGGGCGTCGACATCAACTTCACCAGCATGGCGGTGACGGAGCAGACCAAGCCGACACGGTTCTTCGAGAGCAACGGCACGACACAGTTCGAGGCCGAAGAGGTCGGCGACACGATCGGCTACCGGTTCACGTTGACCTCCGCGGTGCAGGACACGCTGAGCCTGAACGTCTGGACCGCCGGGTCGTACGGCGTCTACTCGGTGTCCGTCGACGACCAGGTCGTGGCCGAGCGGTTCTCGTTCGCCGGCGGCGGCGGCGCACAGACCCGGCCGGTCGGGCCGGTCAACCTGACGGCGGGTGACCACACGATCACCTTCCGGCTGGTCGACGCGATGCCCGGTCCGAAGGCGGGCTTGCGGTCCATGATCATCGGGTCGGTGGAGCCGGGCGAGATCGATCACGGGACGCGCCGCGGGAGCACGATGTACTTCGGCCGCAACACCGGCCACGGGCACCGGGACAACCTGAACATCGATCACTTCGCGTACGGCATGGACCTGCTGCCGGACATGGGGTATCCGCGGTACGCGAACTCGATCGACATGCACCGCCGGTCGTTGGTGATCAACACCATCGCGCACAACACCGTGGTGGTCGACGACGTGGGTCAGCAGGGCGTCGTGGTCGGCTTCCCGAAGCTGATGGACGTCGGCACGGACGTCCAGGTGGTCGAGGTCGACACACCGCAGGCGTACGAGCAGGTGGAGCAGTACCGACGGGCTCTGGTGACCGTGCGGATCGATGATGAGGAGTCCTACCTGGTCGACCTGTTCCGGGTCCGCGGTGGCGAACGGCACCTCTACAGCTTCCACTCGATGGATGCCACGGCCGTGGTGACCGAGGGTGTCGAGTTGACCCCGCAGCAGGACGGCGCCGGGAAGTACGTCGGCAGCTACGCCGGTCCGACGGTGCCCTACGTCGACACCGTGAACGACCCGACGGGGTTCAGCTACTTCTACGACGTGGACCGGCGAACCGGTGCCACCGGCGACTTCTCGGTGACCTGGCAGCAGCTGAAGGACACCTGGAACGTCCGTGGCGGCGGGGTCGACTCGACGACGGATGTCAACGTACGGCTGACCCTGCTGGGTGATCATGGTGACGTCGCGTTGGCGAACTGTGAGCCGCCGCAGAACAAGCCGGGCAACCCGGAGCAGCTGCGCTACCTGTTGGCGAAGTCGGCGACGTCGGGTGAGAGCACCTTCACCGGCGTGATCGAGCCGTACCGTGGTGAGCGGATCGTGCAGGGTGCCCAGGTGCTGCCGGTCACCACGCTCGACGGGGCGGCGACCTCGCCGCAGGACGTCCGGGCGGTCCGGGTCACCCTGCCCGGCGGCCGGGTCGACACGATCGTGCACGCCATCGATCCGTCACAGACCTACCTGGTCGACGGGCTCCGGTTCCGTGGCCGGCTGGGGGTGCTGACGACCCAGCCCGACACCCAGGACAGGGTGCGGTTGATGGACGGGACGGAGTTCGGGCCTGCCTTCGGTGAGTTGGACGCGTTGACCGGGACGGTCGCGTCGTTCACCCGGGAGTTGAGTGATCAGAACTCGATCACGCTCACCCTGGACGGCGAACGAGCGGCTCAGGTGAGCGCCGACGACCTGGTCGGGCGGTACGTGTTCGTCGAGGACGACGGGGTCCGCAATGCGGTCTACCGGATCGAGGCGGTGTCGTCGTGGTCGGCGACCCAGGCAGTGGTGTCGATCGGCAACGTGTCACCGGTGCGGTCGTACGTCGACACCATGGACTTCGACAAGGGGTTCACCTACGACCTGGCCGACGGCCGGGCGTTCCGGATCCCCTTGCGGGTCACCGAACCGACCGACGCGGCGGCACGACTGCGGGAGCTGCACACCCAGTTCCGCACCGCGATCGACGGCGCCGGCGGCCCCGCGATCAGCACCCTGGCCGAAGCCGCAGTCCGACACGTCGCGGCGAACCGGATGGATGCGGCTGCATCGGTGGTCGACGAGATCGTCACCAAGATCAAGACCGGACCGATCGAGGCCGCGTTGAGTGAGCAGGCGTACGGCTGGCTGGCCGGTACCGCCGAGGGCTGGCAACGCCAGCTCGTGGGCTGACGAGTCGACCCCTGCAGGACGGTGGGCGTCATGGCGGTGGCCATGACGCCCGCCTCGGCGACGGGACCGCCGCTCGCAACCGTTGACAGGCCGGGGCGCCGCTCGTACCCTCCAAGGTAGCTGTTTCGGCTGGCCGAAACTGCCGCAAGAGTCCGATCCCAGCCCCCTTGTGCTCATCCCCCGAGGAGTCACCGATGACGCCGTCTCTGCCCGACCCGACCGTGTCCCGCCGTAGCGTGTTGAGGTTCTCGGGGGTGGCAGCGGTCGCTGTCGGCTCGGGAATCCTCACCACCGACCTGGCCGCCGCAGCGACACCGAACAGTCTGTTGGTCGGTGGCCCGGGGTCGCTCAAGGCCTTCGGCCGTACCACCATGCCTGCGGTGAGCGGTGACTTCCGGGTCACCTTCGACTACCGCTACCCCGCCGGCACGATGTCCGGCTTCCTCGTCTACGCGTCGTTCGACGGCGCCTACCGCGGGCCCCAGGTCCGCCAGAACGGTGACCGGCTGCAGGTCCAGACGATCAAGGGGCAGTTCCCGATCGACCAACCGCTTGCCGCCGACACCTGGCACCGCTTCGTGCTCGAGTTCGACGCCGCCGGTCACGTCACGATCTTCGTCGACGGGGTGCGGCTCAGCAGCGGCACCACGACCCGGTTCGGCATCGAGCCCGACGTCGACCACACCTACTACGGCTACATCGGCGACATTTCGTCGGCGACCTACAACGGCACCGGCCACTTCGACAACATCGAAGTCCGCTCAGGGGGCACCGTCACCTTCGAGCAGAAGTTCGACGACGGGGCCGCGGTCAACTGGACCCAGGTCTCCACCGGGGGCGACGGCCGCTTCGCGCTCGCCGACCCCGCTTCCGACGCCGAGGTCGCCGACCTCGCCGATGTCGAGCTGCAGGCCGGCACCTTGATGGTGGGGGGTGAAGGCACGATCCGGGTCGTCGGGACGTCAGCCGACGGCCGTGGTGTGCTGGTCGAGGCCGACTCGGTCGAGCTGGCGGTCGACACGGCCTACCTGACCGTGACCGCCGCGCCGGGTGGCTACTTCGACGTACAGGCGAAGCAGTTGGGCACCACCACCGTCACCGCTCAGGTGTCCCAGGGGGACGTCACGAAGGAGTTGAGCCTGGACGTGGCGATCAAGCAGGGAGGCGCTCCGGCGGGGCTGGAGCTGTCGACCCCCGGGAACCTGTTCGTGGGCGACACCACACTGCTCGACCGAACCATCCCGACGTTGGCCGGCGGCACGCTGGACCCGGATGCGATGACCTGGGAGTGGACCGTCGAGCCGAGTGGCGTCGCCACGGTCGAGGGCGTCGGCCTGCTGCACGCCGCCGAGGCCGGCGACATCACGGTCACCGGTACCGCGAGCAACGCCGACGGTGAGGTGTCGGACACCCTCGAGGTGTCGATCAAGGTGCTGGAGACGTCCAAGACCCGTGCCAGCTACTGGACCGACGAGCGCCGGGCGACCGCCGCCGAGAACATCGCCAACCTGGGCTGGGCGGCCGCCATGCGCGAGAACGCGATCACCGCGGCAGCCCCGTTCCTGGCGATCGGCGCCGAGAACCTCTGGAAGCAGGTCCCGTCCCAGGACATCCCACGCAGCTACGGCTTCACCAGCAACGAGCAGAACGGCTGCCTCAACTGTGGCACCGCCGTCCATGCGTACGGCCAGTACCCGTACACCGCGGACGTGTGGGAGAAGCCGTGGAAGCTCACCTGCCCCAACTGTCAGTTCGACTTCCCGACCAACGACTTCGCGGCCTACTACGAAGGCGGGCTCGACGGCCAAGGACTGTTCAACGCCGAGCGGGCGGCCCGCCACAACGACGAACTGATCGCTTCCGGTGAGCCCGGCAACCTGGTCAACGTGCTGTACCCGGAGAAGGGGGAGACGTGGGGGGTCGACAACGGGGCCGGCACGATCCTCGAGGACGGGTCGCGCTACACCCCGATCGCCTACTACGCCCATTGGGAGGTGTGGCACGGCGGCGTCCTGGCGCAGGCGATCGCCGCCTTCTCCGAGGCCTACCTCTACACCGGGGACGTCAAGTACGCCGATGCCGGCATCGTGCTGTTGGACCGGGTCGCCGACGTCTACCCGTCGCTCGACCTTGACAAGTGGACCTACCCGGACGGGTACCTCAACAGCAACGGCAACACCAGCCGCGGCAAGGTGATCGGGTCGATCTGGGAGACCGGACTGATCCGGCCCTACATCATGGCGTACGACTCGTTCTTCCCTGCGCTGGCAGATGATGCGACCGCCCCGGTGTCGGCGGAGGCGCTGGCGTTCCTCGACGGCGCGACGAAGCGGATGGACAAGACCAACGTCAAACGGATCCGGCGCAACATCGAGGACGGCATCCTGCGGGAGATCCTGCCGGCGGTCAAGCGCAGCGAGATCCGGGGCAACAACGGGATGCACCAGTCCACCCTCGCGATCGCGGCAGTGGTGCTGGACAGCATGCCCGAGACCGACGAGATGTTGGCGTTCAACTTCGCCACCGGTGCGGTCACCGGTTCCGTCGTCGAGGGCGGCAACATGGGCAGCCTGTTCGTCGACCTCGTCGACCGGGACGGCAACGGCAACGAGGCGGCACCGGGCTACAACACCCTGTGGCTGAACTCGTTCACCAACGTGGCCGACTACCTCGACGGGTACGAGCTCGACGGCATGCCCAACTACGACCTGTACGCCAACCCCAAGTTCATGAAGATGTTCGACGGGATCTATCCGTTGACGATGCTGGGCACGTACACCCCCACGATCGGTGACAGCGGTGCGACCGGCAACCGGGTGATGGAAATCCGGCCGAACTTGATGTTGCGCGCCTTCGCCAAGACCGGGGACCCGATCTACGCACGGGTCCTGCACGCCGTCAACGGCCACACCTCGACCGGTCTGCGCAACGGCATCTTCGACCCCGATCCGGACGGGGTGGCCGACCTGGTCCAGGCAGCCGTGGACGAGCACGGTCGCTGGCAGGAACCGTCCGGGGTGCTCACCGGGTACGGCTTCGCCGCACTCCGGGACGGCGAGCTGCCCGCCGCGCCGCCGGTGCCTGCCGTGGAGCAGTCGTTCTCGGGGATGACGATCACCGAGCAGACCCAGCCGACCAAGTACTTCGAGTCGAACGGCACCATGCAGTTCGAGGCGACAGCGGTCGGCGACAACGTCACCTTCCGGTTCACCTTGGAGCGGCCGATCGCCGACACCCTGAGTCTCAACGTCTGGACCGCCGGCAGCTACGGCGTCTACCGGATCACCCTGGACGGGACCGTGGTCGCCGATCGGTTCTCGTTCGCCGGAGCCGGTGCCGACGTCCGACAGATCGGCGCAGTTGATCTTGCTGCGGGTGATCATGACATCCGGTTCGAGCTCGTGGAAGCCGTGCCCGGGCTCAAGTGTGGCCTGCGCTCGCTGATGGTCGGCCCGGCCGACCCGGGCGATGTCGATCATGGCAGCCAGCGAGGCAGCTGGCTCTACTTCGGCCGCAACACCGGTCACGGCCACCGGGACAACCTCAACATCAACCACTACGCGTACGGCATGGACCTGCTGCCCGACATGGGCTACCCGCGGTATGCGAACTCGATCGACATGCACCGCCGGTCGTTGGTGTTGAACACGATCAGCCACAACACCGTGGTGGTCGACGACAACCCACAGAGCAGCGTCGTGGTCGGCTTCCCGAAGTTGATCGACGTCGGCGCGGACGTCCAGGTGGTCGAGGTCGACACACCGCAGGCGTACAGCCAGGTGGAGCAGTACCGGCGGACCTTGGTGACTATACGGATCGACGAGGACGAGTCCTACCTGGTCGACCTGTTCCGGGTCCGCGGTGGCGAACGGCACCTGTACAGCTTCCACTCGATGGACGCCACCTCGGTCGTCGCCGAAGGGGTCGAGCTGACTCCGCAGCAGGACGGTGCCGGGAAGTACGTCGGCAGCTACGCCGGCCCGACCGTCCCGTACGACGACACCGTGAACGACCCGACCGGGTTCAGCTACTTCTACGACGTCGACCGACGAACCGGTGCCACCGGCGACTTCTCGGTGACCTGGCAGCAGTTGAAGGACACCTGGAACGTGCACGGTGGCGGCGCGGACGCCCAGACCGACGTCAACCTCCGGCTGACGCTGCTCGGTGATCATGATGACGTCGCATTGGCGAACTGTGAGCCGCCGCAGAACAAGCCGGGCAACCCGGAGCAGCTGCGCTACCTGTTGGCGAAGTCGGCGTCGACGGGTGAATCGACCTTCACCGGGGTGATCGAGCCCTATCGTGGTGAACGGATCGTGCAGGGTGCCGAGGTGGTCCCGGTCACCACGCTCGACGGGGCGGCGACCTCGCCGCAGGAGGTCCGGGCCGTCCGGGTCAGCCTGCCCGGCGGCCGGGTGGACACGATCGTGCATGCCATCGATCCGGCGCAGACCTATCTGGTCGACGGCCTCCGGTTCCGTGGCCGGCTGGGGGTGCTGACGACCCGACCGGGCACCGAGGACACGGTTCGACTGATGGACGGGACCGAGTTCGGGCCGGTGTTCGGCGAGCTTGCCGGGCTGACCGGTTCGGTGGCATCGTTCACCCGGGAGTTGAGTGATGAGAACTCGATCACCGTCACCTTGGACGGGGAGCAGACACCGCAGGTCACCGCCGACGACCTGGTGGGCCGGTACGTGTTCGTCGACGACGACGGGGTCCGCAATGCGGTCTACCGGATCGAGGCGGTGTCGTCCTGGTCGGCGACCCAGGCCGTGCTGTCGATCGGCAACGTCACACCCGTCAGGGCCTATGTCGATCCGAAGGACTTCGACAAGGGGTTCACCTACGACCTGGCCGACGGACGGGCCGTCCGGATCCCCTTGCGGGTCACCGAACCGACCGACGCGGCGGCACGACTGCGGGAGCTGTACACCCAGTTCCGCACCGCGCTTGACGGCGCCGGCGGCCGTGCCATCAGCAGTCTGGTCGACGTGGCGGCGCGCCACGCCGAGGCGGGTCGGACGGCCGCGGCTCAGGACACGGTCGGTGAGATCGTCGCCAAGATCGACACCGCCCCGATCAGGGCCGCGTTGAGTGAGCAGGCGTACGGCTGGCTGGCCGGTACCGCCGAGGGCTGGCAACGCCAGCTGGCGGGCTGACCGCCGGCGCCCTCGACCGGTCGGTGGTCGGTCGAGGGCGCCAGCGCCGTTCCCGCGGAGGCGTCAGCTGCGGACCGACGCCGGTAAGGTCTCCGCTTCGGCCGCCGTCCGCGATCTTCGCGTCCATGGCCACGTCATGAGTCCCCAGACCACGATCATCAGCACCAGCACGACCAGCAGGTACAGCGGCCAGCCACCCAACAGGTCCAGCGCCGACGTGCTGGCCGGCTTGCGGTTCAGGTAGGCGTAGTTGGTGCCCAGGACCGAATTGATGGTGAACACCACGGCTGCGAAGCCGAGGGTGAACACCAGTGTGAGGCGGTAGCTGCGCCAGTCCGGGGCCAGCTTCAACCCCCAGGTCAGGTAGCAGACCGCCCACATGATCATGATGTGCTGGAGCCAGTACGACACGAACTCTGCCGCCGGAAGCACCATCGGCGTGAGGTCGGGTGTCAGCAGGGACTGGATGTTGAGCGTCAACCCCCAGTAGTAGGTCACCGCTACCGGCAGTCTGCGGTGGGTCAGCAGCGCCAGCGCGGCCATGAACCGCAGCACGTCGCTGAAGTGCAGTGGCAACGACTGGTCGAGGTTGAACAGAGACGGCCACAACCACAGCAGGAAGAACCCGACCGTGACGACCGCCATCACGATCCCGAAACCGCGGGAGAAGGTGGTCGCCATCGGGGTCCCCCGGTGCCGACGACCGAGCCACACCATCACCACCGAACCGACCGCGGTCAGGGCGACCATGGTCCGGTGGACGGGGCCGTACGAGGTGAACAGCAGGTCCTGCAGCTCCGGGCTCACGGGTAGGAGGCTAACCGGCCGCTGATCGGCCGTCGACGTGGCCCTTCCTGGCCAGCACGAACCCCTGGCCGTACGCCTCCCCGGCGGGCTCCCGATCGGCGGCAGCGATCCGCTGCAACCCTGCCCCGGCCAGCACCTCGGTGACGAGGTCGAGGCTGAACCGGTGGGCGGTGAGGGCGATGCGCGGGCCGTACGCATCGGTGATCAGCCGCGATCCCGCACCGAGTTGGAAGCCGGCCAACAGGAATCCACCCGGGGCGAGCACCCGGGCCAGCTCGCTGGCGAGGGTGGGCAACTCGGCCGGGGCGGTGTGGATCAGCGAGTACCAGGCGAGCACCCCGCCGAACCGGCCCGACGCGAAGGGCAGCCGGTCGAGGCCGGCGACGGCGAATTCGCTGTCCGGGTTGACGGATCGGGCGACCGCCAGCATCTCCGCCGACAGGTCCACCCCGGTCACCCGGAGCCCGGCGGCGGTCAACGTGGGCACCACTCGGCCGGTGCCGCAGCCGGCGTCGAGCACCGTGTGGTCATCGTGATCACCGACGTGATGGGTGAACGCGGTCAACATCGCGCGATCGAGGTGGGACTCGGCCGACAGGTCGGGGATCAACCGGTGGTACGCCGCGGCGACCGTGTCGTAGGCCTGCGCCACGTCACCCGTTGTCTGCACCGGACCACCGTAACCCCGTACGCGACGTGGACCAGCGTCAGGGCTGGAGGCGTTCACCGGTCCGGCGGTAGGTCCCCGGTGGTACGCCCTCCGCGGCCCGGAACACCCGGGACAGGTACGAGGCCGAGCCGTGGCCGGTGCGCATCGCCACCTGGTCGATGCCGAGCCCGGTGGCGAGCAGCAGCTCACGGGCGTGGGCGAGCCGGACGTGGGACAGGTATCGGCCGGGGGACAGCCCGATGGTGCGTCGGAAGAGCTGTGCGAAGTAGGTCGGGTGCAGGTGCACGACCGCGGCCAGCTCCGCCACGGTGAGCGGTTCGGCGTACCGTTCGCCGATCAGCTCCAGGGCAGGGCGCAGCCGGGCCAGGTCGGCCTCGGCGCGGGCCGGTTCCTCGGCCGGTTGCCAGCCCTGGGCGACGGCGGTGCGCCACAGCTCGGCCACGAGCTGGCTGCAGGTGCCGTTCGCGGCCAGCATCGCCGGTGTCAGGTCGCGATCGCCGGTGGCACCCCGGCTCAGCTCGTCCGCGATCCGCCTGCCGAGGCGCGCGATCCGACGGTGCAGAGGCCCCGAGCTGGTGATCACCGACGGCAGGCCGGCCAGCGGTGGGGCGTCGGGCAGACCCCGCGAGTGTGCGGTGAAGTGGACCACCGACAGCGCCAACTCCGTGGACCGGGCCCGGCCCGACTGCACGACGTGCGGTGAGGTGAGCAGGGTCTGCCCCGGTCCGAGGGTGAACCGCCGATCCGCCTCGGTGAACTCGGCGGTACCGAAGTTGATCATGAACAGCACGTACGCCGGGGTCACCCGCTCCGGTAGCACCCAGGTGCCGTCGAGCTCGTACCATCCGGCCCGGCGGACGCGGCACACCACGTCGACGAGCAGCGGTTCCAGCAGTACGGCCGAGGCGTCGCCCCCGGCCACCAGCATCTGATTCTTCATGGCGCGGGCCATGATGGGCACTCTACGGCAATGGTTCTGCCCCTGCGCACCTGAGGATTGTGCATGACTGACGCAGGATCGTCCCTTTCGTGGGCGACGCCGTCCGGCCTACCGTGGTGCTGCAGTGCGAACCGTGGAGGAGCACCATGTCAACGCAGACCCGCCGTCCCGACCTCACCGAGCCGCCCGACAACCCGAGCCCTACCGAGGCCGACGGCTCGTTCGACTCCGGCGGTGGTGACTACGATCCCGACCTGTACGCCCCGGCCCGGGACGAGGTACCGCTCCCGGGCGGTCTGCTACCCGGCGACGCCGAACGGCTGGCTCGCTACCGCGAGCAGGGATTCCTCGCCGTCGCCGATGCGCTCACCCCGTCCGAGGTCGAGGCTGCGAAGGGTGGCATCGACGCACTGATCGGTGGTGCGGTGCCCGGCTTCCGCGGGATCCAGTGGGAGGGCGGCGTTCGGGAGAAGTTGCCCACGATGGACCTGACCGAACGGCGGGCCAGTGTCCGGAAGTTGATCTACTACGCCGACAAGGATCCGCGGCTGACCGCGATCGCCGAACATCCGACGATCCTCGCCATGGCGGCCGAGGTGCTCGGCTCCGAGCCGACGCTGTTCGCCGACCAGGCGCTGCTCAAGCCTCCCGGGATCGGCCGGGAGAAGCCGTGGCACCAGGACAAGGCGTACTTCGACGTCCGTGACGGCGCACCGGTCGTCGGGTTCTGGATCGCCCTGGACCCGACCGATGCCGGCAACGGCTGCATGCACGTCATCCCGGGCAGCCATCGCGGCGGGCCGGTGGTCCACTTCAACCGGCGGGACTACCAGATCTGCGACACCGAGGTCCGTGCCACCGAAGCGGTCGCCGTCCCGCTCGACCCCGGCGGGGTGCTGGTCTTCGACGGCCTGTTGCACCACGGCACCCCCGACAATCGGTCCGATCGTCGACGCTGGGCACTGCAGTTGCACTACGCGCCGGTCGAGGCGATGTGGCAGACCAAGGAGCAGCGGGCGGAGTACCGCGCGAACCGGTTGGAGGTGTTCGGCGCCGACGGCAAGGACGTCACGTGCTGAGCGCACAGTAGATTGACGCCCATGGCGGGACTTCAGGTACTCCTCATCGGCGGTACGGGGATCATCAGCAGTGCCGTCGCGGTCCGGGCGGTTGCCCAGGGGCATCGGGTGACACTGCTCAACCGCGGCACCACCGCACGGCGGGCCGGGCCCGACGGCGCCGAGGTGATCACCGGCGACATCCGTGACGTCGCGGGCATCCGTTCCCGGCTGGGAGATCGGTCGTGGGACGTGGTGGCCGACTTCGTCGCCTACACCCCCGACCACGTGCGCGCCGACATCGACCTGTTCGACGGCCGCACCCGGCAGTACGTCTTCATCTCCAGTGCCTCGGCCTACGCCAAGCCGGTGGCCCGACTGCCGATCACCGAAGCGACCCCGCTGGCCAACCCGCACTGGGACTACGCCAGGCAGAAGATCGCCTGCGAGGTCGTGTTGGCCGAAGCGTTCCGGTCCACCGGCTTTCCGATCACCATCGTCCGGCCGTCCAGCACCTACGACCGGACCAAGATCGCGTTGCTCGGGGGTTGGACTGCGGCGGACCGGATCCGCCGCGGCCTGCCGGTCGTCGTTCCCGGCGACGGCACCTCCCGTTGGGTGCAGACCCACACCGACGACGTGGCGGTCGGCTTGGCCGGGCTGTTCGGCAACCCGGCCGCCCTCGGCGGCAGCTTCCACCTGACCTCGGACGAATCTCTGACCTGGGACCAGATCTACCGGCTGTACGGAGAAGCGCTCGGCGTCGAGCCCGACCTGGTCCACCTCGCCACTGACTCCTTGGCACACTTCCTCCCCGAGCTGGCGCCCGGATGGCTCGGCGACAAGTCGCACACGATGATCTTCGACAACAGCCTGATCAGGGCCGTCGTCCCGGAGTTCAACCCGACCATCCCGTACGCCACCGGGGTTCGCGACATCGTGGCGTGGTTCGACGCCGACGAGGCGCGCCGGGTCGTCGACCCGGTGCTCGACACGACCCTGACCCGCATCGTCGACGCGGTCCGCGGCCTCGGCCGCTGAGGAGCTGATCATGGACAACCGTCTGAACGTGCCGGCGATCCTGGCCGAGGCCCGCGCGTCCGGTCACGGCCTGCCCGGGTTCCCCGGTGACACCCCCGCCGACCTCACCGCCTCGTACGCCATCCAGGACCAGGTGATCACCAGCTGGCCGGGCACCGTCGTGGGGTGGAAGATCGGCTACGTCGCGCCGGAGAACCGGGGCGACGACGGTGACGAACGGCTGGTGGGCCCGATCTGGGCCGAACAGCTCGAGGTGATCGATGGTGACGGTCGGCAACCCACCATGGCGATCTTCGGCCAGGGCTTCGCCGCGGCCGAGGCCGAGGTGACCGTACGCCTCGACGCCGATCCGCCGTCACGGGAGTCGTGGACGGTCGACGACGTGGCCGAGCTGGCCGGTACCGCCTTCCTTGCGATCGAGGTCGCCAGCAGTCCGATCGCCGACATCAACGCGCTCGGCCCGCGGGTGGTCGCCGCCGACTTCGGCAACAACAACGGGCTGGTGGTCGGTCCGGAGCTCGGCGACTGGCGCTCGGCCGAGCTGTCCTCGATCGGCATCGAGACCATGATCGACGGCCGTTCGGTCGGCACCGGATCGACGGCCAACCTCCCCGGCGGCATCACCACCGCCGTGGCGCAGGCACTGACCATCCTTGCCCGACGTGGTCGGACCCTACGGGCCGGAGAACTGCTGGCGACCGGCGCGATCACCGGGATCCACGACGTGGTGTCCGGCCAACGTGTCGAGGTGACCGCTGCCGGAGTCGGTGGCGTCAGCTGTCGAGTCCGGGGCTGAGCTCAGGGCTCACCCGGTCGCCGCCGACAAGGCTCCTCGGAGCTCGCTTCGTCGGGCCCACCGACCCACGCGACGGATGGTACGGCCGCGGGTCACAGCATCTTCTCGACCGTGTTCAGGTTGCGGTTGGTGGTGCTCGCCCGGAACCGGGGCTTGGTCAGGACGGTGCTGAACGGCGTCTTCAGCGTCTGGCCCTTCGGGCACTTCCAGTAGACGACCCCGTCGCCGGCGGCCACCTCGTCCTGCCCGCCGGCTGCTGCGGCCAGTTCGGTCACGGTGTCGGCGTCGTCGCAGAAGATCGCGTACCGGTGGTGGTCGTCGTCGGTGTCGAACGGGTAGCCGGCCACCACGACGGCCAACCGGTCGTGCGGCAGCAGGTACAGCGCGGCGGTGTAGTCGAAGGCGTCGGCCAACGTCGTCGCGACCAGCCGTTCGACCTGAACGACCGACTTCGTCGAGCCGAACGTCACGTTGCCGGTGTTCAGGTAGGTCCTGACCTCGGCCAACCCGGCCCGGTCCAGCACCTCGCGCAGTTCGGGCATCGCCATCCGCACTCCGCCGACGTTGATGCCCCGCAGGAACAGTGCGTAGTCCACAGGTGAGACCCTAGGGGAACGTGTCGCCGTCTCCCACCCGTGGCTTCGCCGGTGGCGGTCGGCCGGGAGGAGTGGTCATGCCTGATCCGGGTGTGGAGTTGGAATTCGGAGTGTTTCTCACCCCGGACTCGGGCCAGGTCGAACGGACCCTTGCGCTGGCCCAGCTCGCCGACGTGTCCGGGCTCGACATCGTGTCGCTGCAGGACCACCCCTACCAGGCGAAGCATGCCGACACCTGGACGCTGTTGACCGCGATCGGCACCCGTACCTCGGCGATCCGGGTGGCGCCCAACGTGACGAACCTGCCGTTGCGCCCGCCGGCCGTGCTGGCCAAGTCGGCCGCCACCTTGGACCTGCTCACCGGCGGGAGGGTCGAGCTGGGGTTGGGCGCCGGTGCGTTCTGGGACGGCATCGTCGCGGCCGGCGGCCCACGTCGTACGCCGAAGGAGTCGGTGGACGCACTGATCGAGGCGATCGACATCCTGCGCCAGTTCTGGTCCGGCCGGACGGTCCGTGCGGACGGGGAGCACTACCAGGTCTCCGGGTTGCGCCCCGGCCCACAACCGGCCCACCAGATCCCGATCTGGATCGGCGCGTACGGTCCGCGGATGCTTCGGGTGACGGGTCGGCTCGCCGACGCGTGGATCCCGTCGATGGGCTACGTCGGGCCGGACAAGCTGCCCGAGATGAACGCGCTGATCGACCAGGGGGCGGTGAAGGCAGGTCGGCAGCCCGACGAGATCCGTCGGCTCTACAACATCCACGGTCGCTTCGGGCGGGGGAGCGGGCTGTTGGAGGGCTCCCCGGCCGACTGGGCCGAGCAGTTGGCCACGTTGGCCGACGAGCACCGGATCACCGGATTCATCCTGGCCACCGATGATGCCGACGCCATCCGTACCTTCGCCGAGGAGGTGGCGCCGGCGGTACGGGAGCTGGTCGCACATCCACCGGTCACCGCTGTTGATCAAGATTCGGTTGATCAAAGCTCTGTTGATCAAGGTCGTGATGAGCCTGCGGAGCCTGAGCGTGAAAGTGTTGATCATGCTGTCGTCGCCGGCGAGGCAGCAAACCAGCAGTTGTCCGTCCGACCGACACCCGACGACGGGGTCCGGCTGACCGGCGAGCTCGAGTGGCAGGAGGGCGAGCGGCCCACCGTGCCGGCGCCTCAGGCGTACGACTACTCCGAGCTGCAGTTGGCACAGCCACAGCACCTGATCGACATCCACGACGGGCTGCGGGCCGAGCTCGAGCGGGTCCGCGACATCGTCGACCAGGTCCGGACCGGTCACCTGTCGGTGGGCCAGGCGCGCTCGGTGATCAACACGATGACGATGCGACAGAACAACTGGACGCTGGGTGCCTACTGTGCGTCGTACTGCCGGATCGTGACCGGTCACCACACCCTCGAGGACCGCAGTGTCTTTCCACACCTGCGGCGCTCCGACGAGCGACTCGCTCCACTGATGGACCGTTTGGAGTACGAGCACGAAGTCATCGCCGACGTGCTCGACGGGCTCGACCAGGCGCTGGTCGCGGTCGTCGACGGTGAGGGGTACGGCAGCGACGGCGACCGCCGACTGGATGCCCTGCAGCACCACGTCGACCTGCTGACCGACACCTTGTTGTCGCACCTCAGCTACGAGGAGCGCGAGCTGTTGCACCCGCTGGCACAGTACGGACTCAACTAGCGGAGCCGTGACGATCTGGCCGGTGCGATCAACAGCGTTCGGCCCCGATGATGGCGAAGTTGGGCAGCTGGACGTACGACTCGATCCCGTCGATGCCACTGCGCTGGGCCACGGCAGGGCCGAGCCCTGGTTCGCACAGTTCGGTGATCCGACAGCCGAGGCTGATCACCTCGTTGACGTAGGCCGACAGGGGCCGGTGGAAGTCTGACATCCCTTGTGCGCTGGGGATCTCGTACTCGTCGAGGTAGCGGTCGAGCTGGTAGTGGCCGTGCCGTTGCCAGGTGCGCCACAAGTTCTCGAATGCGGGATGGACCACCGAGAAGACGAATCGACCGCCGGGACGCAGGGCTGACACGCAGGAGGCCATGGCCGGTCGCCAGTCAGGGATCGCCAACAGGACCATGCTGCACACCACCGCGTCGAACGGCTGGTCGAACGCGGGCAGCTGTGCCAGGTCTTCCTGGTGGTACGTGATCCCGAGCGGGCTGTCCTGCTCGAGTTGGCGCGACCGTTCGATCAGCGCATCGGCCGGCTCGACGCCGGTCACGTCAGCACCGTGGCGAGCCAGGATCCGGCTGAAGTATCCCTGACCGGAGCACGCATCCAGCACGCGGTGACCGCGGACCGGCCCCAACAACCGCAACAGGTGGTCGTTGAGCAGGTGGCGCTTCGGGAAGTCGCCCTGGTCGTCGTAGGCGTCCATGGCCGAGGCCGGCATCGCCGACCACCGTGCGATCGCCTCGGCATTGCTCATCGTCGACATGATGGAGCCTTCCGTCGAAGGGCGTTGCAGGCCGCGAGTCTATGTCCGAGTGTCGGGCACGTCCGATGCCGCCGGGTCGGGCCGGTCCGCCGCCCGCTCGGCGAGCTGGGGCCGCACCGCCGTCGACGGACTGGCGACGCCGAGCCCGCCGTCGACTGGCAGCGTCACCCCGGTGATGGCCGCCGACCGTGCTGTGCCGAGGAAGTGGACGGCCTCGGCGACGTCGGCGGGGCGGGTCCGCCGCCGCAGTGGGTACTCGACGGGCGCTTCCCCGTCCTCGCGGAACACCACGCCGGGCGCCACGGCGTTGCACCTGATCCCGCTGGCTGCGTAGTCGACCGCCAGGGCTCGGACCAGTCCCTCCATCGCCGCCTTGGCCGAGGCGTAGCCACTGATCCACGGGGCCGGTCGGGTGGCGTTCACCGTCGACACCGCGACGATCGCGGACCCGTGGTACAGGTGCGGCACCACCGCACGCGCAACGTTGAACAGCACGTCCACCGCTCCCGCGTACGAAGCCCGCCAGTGCTCATCGGTCATCAGGTGCACCGGGCTGCTCCGCTGCATCGCGGTGGCGACGACGACGGTGTCCACCCGACCCAGCCGGTCCCGGGCCACGGTGACCAGTTCCTCGGCCCCGGCGGTGGTGGCGGCATCCGCGACCAGGTGGGCGGTCAGCTGGGGGTCGTCGGCGGGTTCGAGTGACGCGCCGACCACGCTGGCCCCGTCGGCCACGAATCGGGCGGTGATGGCCCGACCGATCGGGGTCGACGCACCGACCACCACCACGCCCGTCGGTGGTGTTCCGGGCGGTGGCGTCGTGGACGAGAAAGTCATAGTCGCTCACCTGCGCCACGGGCGTCGGAGGCCAGTCGTTCGACGGCTGCGAGGTCGACCTCGATGCCCAGCCCGGGCCCGGTCGGCAGAGTGAAGGTGTCCCCGGTCCGGGCGATCGGTTCGGCCAGGATCGTGGTGCCGACCTCGGTGGACCGGGCCTGGTACTCGAAGACGGCAAGGTTCTCCGCCGCTGCGGCCACGTGCAGCCCGGCCGCGAGTACGACGCCCAGTCCGGTCGAGTGGTGTGGCGCGAGCGGGACGTGCCTGGCAGCAGCGAGCTCGGCGATCACCATGGCTTCGGTGATCCCGGTCCGGCCGGTGTCGGGTTGCGCGATCGCCAGTGCCCGCGCGTCGAGCCACTGGGCGAACTCGTACCGGTTGCGCAGCGCCTCGCCCACCGCGACAGGGAGCGGGCTGCGTGCGGCCAGTGCGGCATGGCCCGCCAGGTCCTCCGGCTCCAGTGGCGCTTCGAGGAACCAGACCTTCCTCGTCGCGAGTTCGTCGGCCAGGGCGAGCGCCTCGTGCAGGGTGTAGACCCAGTGGGCGTCCACGGCGAGGCGGAGTTCGGGTGCGGCGGCGCGGACCGCATCGACGGTGGCCAAGTCGGCCTCGACCCCGTTGCCCAGGTGGAGCTTCACCGTACGGACGCCTTGTGCCACGGCGTTTCGGGCCAGTTCGGCGCGGGCCTCGTCGGTCTCGGCGGGGAGCCCGGACAGATAGGTGGGGACGGTACGGCGAAAGGCGCCGCCGAGCAGGTCGGAGACGCTTCTCCCGGTCACGTGCCCGGCCAAGTCCCACAGGGCGATGTCGACCGCGGCCAACGCGTCGGCTTGGTGCCCGACCAGGTGCCCACGTTCTCGCATCAGGTTCCGCAGCGTGTGCCAGGCCGGGCGCGGTGCCGCGGCGTCGAGGCCGCGGAGCACCGGCGCCAGCAACCGCGCGACGACGGCGGCCGGTACGTCGGGGGCGACCGGCGCCAGCGCCTCACCCCAGCCGAAGGTGCCGTCCTCGGCGGTGACCCGCACCAGCAGCGACTCGAACCGCGGTGAGTACAGACTGCGCCAGGGTGGCTTCACGTAGTACCCGTCCGCAGCGGTGGTGCCGGCTGGGGCGGTGCCCTGATACGACTCGCCAGCATCGATGCTGAGCACGAACGTGTCCACATCCACGATGCGCATGTGGCATCCAAACACACTCGGTGGCGGGGTTGCACGGTGAGCAGGCCGAAATCTCAAAGGTCGTCAGCCGGTCGAGTGCCGCTGGTCCTCAGCTCAGGCCGACGTGGGCCCTTCGGGGCGAGACGGTCGGTCGACCCGGACCATCAGCGGTGGGAGGAACAACTGGGTCAGGGGTCCGATGCACAGGGCGAACAGCACCGTGCCGAGACCGACCACGCCGCCGAGCAGCCAGCCTGCGAGCACGACGACCACCTCGATGCCGGTACGGATCACGCGCAGGCTGATCGGTAGGCGTCGGGCCAGCCCCGTCATCAGCCCGTCACGTGGGCCGGGCCCGAATTGGGCCCCGATGTAGAGCGCCGTGGCCACGGCGTTCAGCACGATGCCGCCGAGCATCATGGCGAACCTGGCGACCAGCCCCTCGGGCGCGCTGAGCAGTGCCAGGAACACGTCGACGGCGACCCCCACCCAGATCGCATTCGCGATGGTGCCCAGTCCGGGCGCTTCGCGCAGTGGGATCCAGAGCAGCAGGACAATGAGTGCGGTGATGATCGCGACGGTCCCGAAACTCAGCGGTAGGTGCTTGGTGACCCCGGCATGGAACACGTCCCACGGGATCATCCCCAGGCCGCCCCGAATCAGCATGGCCATCGACAGGCCGAAGAGGGTCAGGCCGGCGAAGAGCTGGGTCAGACGTCGCGGCAGTCGGCCTGCCCGCAGCTGCTGTCGGGGTGACATCTGTTGCAGTCCCAGCAGGGCCCGTGGCGTCTCGGGTTCGGGCGTCCTCTTCACACCTCCATCATCGACGTTGTCGGTCCAGGCCCAGCAAGCGGCGGCGGCTGGGTCGCCGTGGCTGCCCGATCGCATGCCAACGTTATGAAGTCGTGATGTGGATGGCTGATCCACATAGCGAATGCATGTCGTACGATCAGGCCGAAGACAACACAGGGACAGAGCGATCAGGGAGAGTGTTCGAGGATGAACAGGTTCATGAAGCGTCGCACCGTGCTGGGGGCCGGGCTGGGAGCCGGGGCGGCCGCAGCATTGGGCGGTTGCAATCTGGTCGGCTCCGGTGGCGGCGAAACGGGGACCGGCTCGGGTGGGTCGGGCTCGGTCACCATCGGTCTGGTCCCGGACCCGGCCGGGGCCTCGGAGTTCTACGCCGAACAGATCGAGGGGTTCAGCCAGGAGAGCGGGATCTCGGTCAAGATCATTGAGTACCCGTCCGACCAGATCCGCAACGCGCTGGAACTGGCGTTCCCGAGTGGTGACGCGCCCGACGTCGTCCGGGCCCAGGGTTCCACGGTGCTGGAGGCCTTCAGCTCGCGCGACTGGCTGGCCGACCTGACCGACCGGGCCGAGGCGGACGGCATCATCGATCGGCTCGGTGGCGCCGAAGCGATGGATCCGCAGACCTCCGGGCTGCACGTCGACGGGAAGCTGATGTCGCTTCCCCTGGTGTCGCGCAAGTGGGCAAACGGTCCGTTGATCTGGAACCGGGCACTGTTCGCCAAGGCCGGGCTGGACGCCCCGCCGACGACGTGGACCGAGTTCGAACAGTTCGCGCGGGAGCTCACCAAGGCAGGTGCCGGCGACTTCTTCGGTTTCTCCCCCGGCAGCGAGACTGCGTACGAGACGAAGTTGCTGCAGGCGCAAGGGGGGCCGAACTCGATCCAGCGTTACGCCTTGGACCTCATCGAGGGCAAGGCGGCCGAGGCCGACCCCAGCAGCGTCGAGCCGGTCGAGATGTTTCGGCGGATGCAGGCGGACAAGGTGTTCCAGCCCGGCTGGGAGTCCTGGAGCGGCAACCGGATCGCTCAGGAGTTCGCCAAGGAGAAGCTCGCCATGGGGATCGTGGGCAACTGGCTAGTGAACGAGTCCCTCTCGTTGAACCCGGAGCTCGACCTCGGGGTGGCCGACATCCCGGTGCCCGACACCGGCCGCAAGGGCTACTTCGCCAAGGTCCCGTTCCAGCCGATCTGGTCGATGTCGGCGACCGCGAAGGACCCCGACGCGTCCTGGGAGCTGATGAAGTTCTTGGTCTCGGACGGCTTCCAGCGCGGCTACTTCGAGAAGTTCCGCAGCTTCACCGCGGTCGACTCCGCGTGGGAGAGCGGCAACCTGACCGAGGCGGAGCAGCAACTGTCCGACGTCCTCACCAACGGCCAGAAGGCCTCACCCGACCTGCGGCTCGGCGGCGAGGCGCAGCTCGCGATCATCACCGCACTGACCGCCGAGCAGGCGATCAACGATGCCGATGGCTCACCCCAGGCCATCACGCGGAACCAGCCGTTCCAGCCGATGGCCGAGCAGCGTGACGCGATGCGCGAGGAGGCGCTGGAGAAGATCTTCGCCGACCTCAAGGCCGACGGCATCGACGCTTCGCGCGAGGACCTGACCTTCCCCGACTGGGACCCCATGACGGACTGGACCCCGGCCGGATGAGTCCTGCCGTACGGCGTTCGGGTCTCGGCGCGCGAATCCTCGACCACCGGTGGCACTACCTGTTCCTGCTGCCGATGCTCGTGCTGTTCGCGATGTTCACGTTGTGGCCGATGATCGCCAGTTGGTACTACGCCTTCTTCGACTGGGACGGCGTCGGGAGCCCGACCGACTGGGTCGGCTGGCAGAACTTCGTCGACGTCGCGTCGAACCCGGTCTTCTGGCGGTCGTTCAAGAACTCGTTCCTGTTCTCGTTGGTGGCGTTGGTCGTCCAGATGCCGCTGAGCCTGCTGTTTGCGATTCTGCTCAACAACCCGAGGCTGCGTGGTCGCAGCCTGTTCCGACTGCTGCTCTTCGTGCCGGTGGTCACCACCACGGCGGTCATCGGCATCGTGCTGGCGGTCATCCTCGACGCCAGCGGCGGAACGGCGAACGAGATCCTCGGCCTGGTCGGGGTCGGCCCGTTCAACTTCCTCGGGTCCGAGGCAATGGCGCTGCCCACGTTGATGGTGATCGAGACCTGGAAGGGCTTCGGCATCACCCTGATCTACTGGCTGGCAGCACTGCAGACGGTGCCGACCGAGCTGTACGAGGCCGCGCGCACCGACGGTGCAGGAGGCTTCCAGCAATTGCTCCACGTCACCGTCCCGGTGATCATCCCCATCGCGATCGTCATCCTCGTGCTGACCTTCCAGTCCAGCATGAATCCGTTCGACCTGATCCAGGCCACCACGCGCGGTGGGCCCAACCTGTCCACCGACGTGACGGCCACCTTCATCTACCGGTACGCCTTCGATCCGGGTGAGGAGGGTCTGCTGGCCCCGCGACTCGGTTACGCCAGCGCGGCCGGGGTGATCTTCGGGGTCGCGACGTTGATGCTGACCCTGCTGCAGGCGCCGCTGCTTCGCGGTCGTTACGGAAAGAAGGCGAGATGAGCGCCACACCGACCACGAAGGCCACGTCGCTGCCGGACCGGTCCACCACGCCGGCCCCGTCGCCGTCATCCCCGTCCTCGTCAGGTACGTCACCGTCAGCCACGTCGAGGGCATCGACGGGCATGCCGTGGCGGCGTCGCATCGCGTACAACAAGGTCAACTTCTGGTGGCTCTTCCTGGTGCCGTTCTGCATCGTGTGGATCTACCCGTTTGCGTGGATGGTGTCGTCGGCGTTCAAGTCGCAGCGGGAGATGCTGCTCGGTGGGATCTCGCTGATCCCGACGCAGCCGACCATCGACAACTTCGTCCGCGCGTGGACGGTCGCCAGGTTCGGCGAGTACACGATGAACACGATCACCTTCTCGGTGACCGTGGTGCTGATCGTGCTGCTGGTGTCGTCGACCTCGGGTTACGCACTGGGTCGCGGGCGGATGCCGGGCAAGTATGCCCTCGTCGGCCTGCTGGTCGCCACCATGTTCATCCCGCACGGCTACACGATCATCCCGGTCTACCAGCTGGTCCAGGCACTCGGGCTCAGCAACGGCCTCCTCGGTGCGGTGCTCGCCGCCGCCGGTCCGGCCCACGTCATCCAGATCATGTTGTTCATGGGCTACTTCGCCGGGTTGCCCGACGAGCTCGGCGAGGCCGCCCGGATCGACGGGGCGGGCTACCTTCGTACCTTCTTCAGCATCTACCTGCCGTTGTCCAAACCGATCATGGGTACGGTCGCCCTGTTCAACTTCATCGGGGCGTGGAATGCGTTCATGGTGCCGTTGGTGTTCACCCTCGGTCGGCCGGACCTGCGGACCCTCGGTGTGGGGATGTACGGCTTCTTCGGGGCCGACACCACGGACTGGACGGGCCTGGCGGCCGGCGCCTGCATCAGCATCGTGCCGATCGTGATCGTGTTCCTGTTGCTGCAGAAGACATTCGTGGAAGGAATCGCCGGTGCCGTCAAGTTCTGAGTCCCAGCCGTTGGAGATCCCCGGGCCGTTGGAGATCGTCGACCTGCAGGCCTTCGCAGTCCGCTTCCCGTACGACGAGGCCGAGCGGGCCACCGCCCAACCGGCAGCGAAGCCGTACAAGGTCGGTGGCGGGCGGTTCACGATCTACCCGACCCAGGTCGAGACGCTGATGGTGCGGTTGGAGTCCGCCGACGGCACCGTCGGCTGGGGCGAGGCGCTGGTGCCGGTCGGGCATCGCGCCGTACGGGGGCTGGTCGAGGAACTGCTGACGCCCGCGGTGATCGGGCAGGGCGCCGGTCAGCTCGGCGCCCTGCACGCCCGGTTGGTGGCAACGATGCGGGAACGGGGCCACGTGTACGGCCACCAGGCCGATGCGGTCACCGCGGTGGACATCGCCGTGTACGACCTGGTCGGCCGCCACTTCGGCGTTCCGGTCGCCACGCTTTTGGGAGGTGCCGTGAGCCGTCAGCTGCCGACCTACAGCACCAGCATCAGCGGCGGTGCCGACAACGGTGACCACGCGTTGGGGTTGTGGGAGCAGGGTTGGCGGCGCTTCAAGGTGCACGCGACGCTCGGATGGCGGGACGCCGTGTCGGCATTCGAGCGGGTCAGAACCGCCGTGCCGGAGGCCGAGGTGGCACTGGACGTGCACGGCACCTTCACCGTCGCCGACGCGATCCGGGCTGGCCGGGTGCTGGACCAGCTGGACTGTTGGTTCCTGGAGTCGGCGCTCGACCCGGAGGACTACCGCGGGATGGCGCAGATCTCGGCGGCGATCAGTACGCCGGTCGCGGCCGGGGAGGCGATCCGGCACCGCAGTGAGGTGATGACTGCCATCGAGCTGGGCGCGGTCCGGCGGCTCCAGCCCGACATCGGCCGGACCGGCCTGACCGAGGGGCGGGCCATCGTGACGCTCGCCGACACCGTCCGGCTGCCGGTGCTGCCCCATCACAGTGCCGCGCTCGGCGTTGCGATGGTCGCCGGACTCCACGTCGCCGCTGCGGCGCCTACGCTGGAGGCGTTCGAGTTCTCCGAGCGGGCGGCGACGTTGTCCTCGGTGCTTTTGACCGAGCCGCTGGCGTACGAGGTCGGCACGATGCCCCTGCCGACGGGTCCCGGACTGGGGGTCGAGGTGGACGAGGACGCCGTACGGTACTGGTCGCGATGATGGCACGAAACGACGAGTGGAGCTGAAATGTCTGTGAGGTCAGGGGGCGCCCCGCGGACCGCCCGTGACGAGGGTGCGTCCCGGACGGGACGCGAGCCGAGCGGCACACAGAGTGTCGATCGGGCACTCGCGCTGCTCACCCATTTCACCCCGGAGGACCCCGAACGCCGCATCTCCGAGCTCGTCGCCGTGTCCGGGCTGGGGCAGTCGACGGTGTCACGGCTCGTCGGGGCGCTGGAGAACATCGGGCTGCTGGCTGCCGACAACCGGTCGGGGCTCTATCGCGTCGGGCCGCGGGCGGTCGAGCTCAGTGCGCTCGCGCTGAACCAGTCCGACGTCTTCCGGGCAGGCCGACAGCACGCCCAGAGCCTGTGCTGCGAACTCGGGTTGGGTGCCAACCTGGCCGAGCGGTCGGGGGACCGGCTGTTCTACCTCTGCCACTTCGACGGTGCCCAGGCACCGCGGAACTACACCATGGTCGGCCCCGGTGGGCCGCTGCATGCGACCGCCCTCGGCAAGGCCCTGCTGGTCGGGATGTCGGACGTCGCGGTAGGCGAGCTGCTCGGCGACAAGCTGCCGGCTTTCACCCCGCACACCAAGACGTCGATGCCCGACGTGCTCGCCGAGCTGGAGCTCGTCCGTAGCCGCGGCTACGCCACCGAGCGGGAAGAGCTGGCCTTCTCCCGGGCCTGCCTCGCCGCACCGATCTGGGACCGGTCCGGTCAGGTGGTGGCCGCTATTTCGGTGTCGGGACCTCTGTCGGTGACCGACCTGGACCACCGCGAGCGCGACTTGTCCTTGAAGGTGATCGAGGCAGCGGCACACATCTCCACCGCGCTCGGACACAACGGCATCAACCAGCGGCCGTAGCCCCGCCGGCCGTTGTGGCCTGCTGCTCCAGTTCGACCGTCCGCCGGGCCAGCCGGGTGATCAGGATCGCGGGCAGCCCCGGGAACACGAACGGTAGTGCGAACGGCACCCACCACCATCCGGCGACGGCGAGCACGGCCAGCAGGATGATCGCGCCAAGGCTGGCTGGCCACCGGCGCCAGGCTAGGTGCACGGTGATCCGGGGCAGGTCGCGGCGCGGGCCCGTGGCGCCGACGAGCGCCGACGGCAGCCACTGGATCGTGATCAGCCACCATCCGGCGAGGCAGGCCAGCGGCATACCCAGTGCAGTCTGGATGCCGACCGCGTCGAGCCAGAAGGCGAACGGAACCAGCGTCAGGTACGCGAACCCCATGGGCAACTGGGACCGCCACAGCCAACTCCGCCAGGCGACCCAGAAGGTGCGCCACACCGCGGCGGCCGAGCCGGCACCCGTACCCTCCGGATCGTGCCAGCGCAGCGCAGTCGCGTGGGCGGCCACCGTCGCCGGCGCGAGGCCGAGGAGGATGCCGCCGGCGAGGACGCCCAGCAGCCACATCCCGCTCAGGGCGGCGACCCGGGGCGGCCACACGGCAAGGTCGTACAGCCGGTGCAGCCGTTCGCCCGATCGAGTGCCGGCCGTGGTACTCATCCCACTGGCGCGACGTCCAGCAGGCCGCTGGTGGCCAGCACCCGCTCCAAGGTGCGGTGCGAGTGGGCGTCCAGCGCCGACACCGGCGATCGGACCCCGGCGTGGTCGATCACCCGGCGGCGGACCAGCACCTCCTTGTGGACGGCATGGGCGATCCCGGGCTGCAGGCCGAATCGGATCAGCGGCAGCAGCCGGTTGAAGCCGGCGTGCGCATCGTCGTGCCGGCCAGCGTTCCAGTCGCGCAGGATGACCGCCAAGGCGTCGGAGAACTCGCAGGCCGGCATGGTCCCGACCGCGCCGCCCTCGTACTCCTCCAGCACGAACAGCGCGTTCTGGCCGCCGAGCACCGCGAGGTCAGTGGTGGCGGCGCACAGGGCGGCCACCTTCGGTGCGGTGGGCTGGGTCTCGATCTTGACCGACACCACGCCGGGCAGGCGGCCGAGGTCGACCAGTTGGGCGGTCGACATGGCGACCCCGGTGCTGGCGGAGGCCTCCTGGATCATGATCGGGACACCCGTGCGATCGGCGACCGAGCCGTAGAAGTCGGCGAAATGGGCGGGCGGGAGCTTCGAGAGGAACGGCGGAAGCACCATCAGCTGGTCGGCGCCGTCCTCGACGGCCGCGACGCCCTGCTCCACCGCGGTGCTGGTGCTGGTCGCGTTGACCCCGGCGACGAGCGGGACGTCGCCACCGGCGACCTCGCGGACCGTCCGGACGATGGTGCTCCGCTCCGCAGCGGTCAACGAGAAGCCCTCACTCGCCATGCCGTGGACCGCCAGCCCGTCGACACCGCAGGCCAGCTCGAACTCGACCAGCCGCCGCAGCGAGTCGACGTCAAGGTCGCCGCCCTGGTCGAACGGGGTGGCCAGGATAGGGATGAGTCCGGTGGCCCCCGTGGTCGAGTCGCCGCCCGGCGTGGGTGTGCTTGCGTCCGATGGCATGAAGTTCGCTCCTAGTCGCACGGCACTGGCCCTGCGCCACGATGGTGTGCGGAAACCAACGCTGATCCCCTGACGTGGAGTATAGATGTTTGATCCACGATGTGGCAGTCAGGTGCAGGCAGGTGGTCGTCGTGTTGGCGGGCGGGTGACTCTTGGTCCGGCTGGATGTCCGCGACGCGGGTCTAGGGTGACCGCCATGGGGCCACTTGAGGGACGCGGCGGCCGCGCCGCCGACAAGGGGTTGTGAGGGTGGTGACGACGCTGATACTCGACGGCTCGCCTGCTTCAGGGAAGAGTGCGGTGGCTCGAGCCCTGCAAGTTGTGCGACATCGTGAGCACAACGAACTCTGCCTCCATGTCCAGCTCGATGTCTTTGAGGGCATGATGCCTCGCGGGGTCGCGCTTGGGGCGGCAGACTTCACCACCGGGGTGCAGTCGATGCTCGCAGCGGTGAGAGCCCTTGCTGAGGGCAACGTCGGACTCATCGTGGAACTGGTTGCGCGAAACGATGCTTCGGTACGGCAGATCATCAGCGACCTGCTTGGTCAGTCCCTGGCAGCTCGCCCCTCTCCGATCTGGGTGACGCTGTTGGCCGGCGATGCCGAGAGAAGTGCACGGAATCGCGCCCGGGGTTCGGAGCGGACGGTTCCGACGGCAACAGAACTTGACCCGCGGCTCGTCGCCTCGAGTCGGCTCGTGATGCGGACCGACGAGCACACGGTCGATGAGGTCGTTCTCGCCATCGACCGGATCCTGGGGGCCTGACCCTGGGCGCTTCGGCACCGAAGGGAAGCTCAACCAATCGGTTGACGAGTGCGCGCGAAGGCTCTAAGGTCGTAATCAACCAACCAGTTGAACAAGGAGTGGACATGACCATCAACGCACTACGGGTGCAGCAGGCCACGATCGAGGCCGATGCCGAAGTCCCGGTCATCCGCATCACCCGCGACTTCACCGCCACGCCGGCGCAGCTCGTCCGCGCCCACACCGACCCCGATTTGTACGCCCAGTGGTGCGGTCCGCACGACCTCGGCACCGAGATCGACCACTGGGACGCCCGCAGCGGTGGCAGCTGGGCGTTCACCAACGTCCGCGGCGACGAGCGGTTCAGCTTCCACGGCTGCTTCCACGAGATCGGACAGGACAAGATCGTGCAGACCTTCACCTACGACGAAGAACCGGACGGGGTCTCGCTGGAGACCCTCACCTTCCAGGACCTGGGTGACGGCCGGACGCGGCTCGTCGCAACCTCCCTGGTCGACAGCTTCGAGGCCCGTGACGGCTGGCTCGTCAGCGGCATGGAGACCGGGGTGAACGACGGGTACGAGAAGCTCGATGCACTGTTGGCCGAGGGAAGGGTCCCCGAAGGGCCGGCTCCGACCCGGTGAGCTTCGGCTGACCGTTCAGTCCCGTGCTGCCCGGGCCTCGGCCAGCTTGCCGCAGATCCGATCCCGGGCCAGCATGATGTGGTCCTCCGCCGCCTGCCTGGCGGCGTCGGGATCGCGGGATGCGATGGCCGCCACGATCGCCTCGTGCTCGACCAGCGCATCGGCCGGCCACACCAGGGGCTCGCCGGCCAGGATCGCCACCGCCACCCGCCGGTGGATGGGTTCGAGCACTGCCCACACCGCCGCATTGCCGCAGCTCCGCGCAATCGCACCGTGGAAGTCGAGGTCGGCGGTGATGATGTCGCTCACGTCCCCGGCGGCCAACGCTCGTCGGTGCAGGTCGAGAGCGCTCGCCAACTCCTCGCCGAGCCCGGGGACCTCGCGACCGGTCACCAGCCGTGCGGCCAGCCCGTCGAGCGGGGCGCGGACTTCGTACATGTCGGCGAGTTCGGCCAGGTCCATCGTGGCCACCGTGGCGCCCTGGTTCGGTCGCTCCTCGGCCAGCCCGTCGGTCACCAACCGCTGGACGGCCTCCCGCACCGGGCTACGGCTCAGCCCGAACTCGAGGGCCAGGGCAGGCACGCTCAGTCGGTGCCCGGGTCCGAGCTCGTGCGACAGGATCCGGTCCCGCAGCACCCGGTGGACCTGATCGGCCAGCCGTTCCTTGGCGAAGTGCACTGCCATCGTTACCTCCTGCCCCCATCATCGCCCGTGCCCACCGTCTTGATCACCGCACTGGCGTCCTCGTCGGCCAGGCCCATCGCGATGGCCCGGTCGAGTGCCGCCGTCGATGCAGCGGCGACCGGCAGTTCGAGCCCGACATCGGCAGCCAGCGCCAGGCCGAGGCCGGCGTCCTTGCGCATCAACCGTACGGCGAACACCGCGTCGAAGTCGTCGGCCGCCACCCGCGGCGCCGACTCGCGGAACAGCCCGGAGATCGAGGCTGCACCCGAATCGCTGAGCACCTCGACGAACCGTTCGAGCTCGACCCCTGCGGCACCGGCGAGCGCCAACGCCTCCGCGTTCGCGCTGTTGATCATGGACAGCATCAGGTTGTTGATCACCTTCAGCGTCGCGCCGGCCCCGGGCCCACCGACGTGCACGATGCGGCGGGCCATCGGCGCCAGCACGGTTGCCGCGACGGCCGCCGCAGCCTCGTCGCCACCGACCGGGATGGTCCACCCGCCAGCGGCATGGGGCCGGCCCAGGATCGGGCAGTCGGCGAACCGACCCGGCAGCAACCCGGCCAACTCCCGGGAGGTCGCCGGATCGGTGGTGCTGGTGTCGAGCACGACCAGGTCGGCCGGCCCTGCCTCGGCCAGTGCGTGGACAACGTTGCCGACGACGTCGGGGGTGGGCAGTGACAGCACGACCACGTTCGACTCGGCGGCCACCGCCGCCAGGCTCTGCCGCACCCTCAGGCCGGCTGCCGCCGCGGTCCGCCGGGCCTGCTCGGCCCGGTCGTGGGCGAGCACGGTGCCTCCCGCCACGGCCAACCCCGTCGCGATGGGCAAGCCCATGTTGCCCAGCCCCACCACGCCAATGGTCGTCATGCCGGCTCCCGCCACTCGTGTCGTCCGGGGCCGACCCGATGCCGGGCCCCACCGGGAAGTACCACTTCGGCCGTCGTGTCGGACGGGATCTCCACCGACATGGAGAATGCGGCGTTCCGTGACCACGTGACCTGCAGGGTGCCCTGCGGTGTCCGGTGGGTCGCCTCGGCGTGGGTCAGGTCGCCACAGGGCCGCGGCCGGATCACCACGTCGCGCCAGCCGATGCCTCCGGGGGCCTGCTGCAGTCCGGCGACGTGGGCGAAGAACCAGTCCTCGATCGCACCGTTCATGAAGTGGTTCTGGCTGAAACCGAAGGTGGGTCCGTCCCAGGTCTCGGTGAGGGCGGTGGCGCCGTGGGCGAGCATGTAGCCATAGCTCGGCTCGTCGGTCACCTGGCACACCTGCCACAACGTCTCGTGATGATCATGGCGGGCGAGGACGTCGACCAGTGGCCCGAGGGCGACCTCACCCACGTCGAGCACATGGCCTGCCTCGGCGATCCGACGGGCGAGACGGTCCACCAGTGACGGCGAGTCGGGCAGCACGCCGGAGTCGATGGCGATGAACGTCTCGGCGATCGAGTCGTCGCCGACGACCAGGCCCTCGTCCGTCTCCCGGACGAAGGCCTGCCGGACGCGTTCCCGTACGGCTTCGGCCCGCTGCCGCGCCTCGGCCGCCCCGGGGTGCTGCCCGAGGACGGCGAGCGTGTCGGCGTGGACGTCCCAGCCGCGAGCCAACGCCGACGTACAGACCAACGGCACCCAGCGCACCGGGCGCCGGCCGTTCCAGTCGCCGAGTCCGTACACCAACAGGCCGTCCTCGGCGGTGCCGGACAGGTGATCAAGATGGCGACGCTGGTCGTCGACGGTGTCGGCCAGGACCTGCACGTCCCCGTAGGCGCGGTGGATCAGCCACGGCGTGAACACCACCGCGAGCCCCCAGTTCGCGTCACCGCGCCACGGATCGGGGTTGGGCTGCCACTCCGGGGCGTACAGCCCGAGGTGGCCGTCCGACCCCATCGAGCCGGTGACCACCTCCATGGTGTGGCAGAGCAGGTGGTGGACGTCGAAGTTCCAACGCATCACGTCGAAGGCGAGGTGGAGCTGCTCCAGGTAGTTCAGCTTCTCCCGTTGTGGGCAGTCGGTCGGCAGCGAGGAGAGGTTCGAGATCACCGCCCGACGGATGATCGTGTGGATCGCGGTGAGGCGTTCGGAACTGCAGGAGAACGACCCGGCGTCGGCCACGTCGGCGGCGATCACGTCCAACCTCGCGTTCCCCGGTGGAGTGTCGAGGCCGGTCACCTCGAGGTACCGCAGTCCGTTGTAGCCGAAGGTGGGGTGCCACGTCGTCGCGCCCGCCGTCCGGACCGTGTGGAAGACCGGGCCCCAGCCCTGCGTGCGGGAGTCGATCGTCCCGTCGGGGTGCAGCAACTCGGCCGGCCGCAGGCGGACCTCACTGTCGGCGGGAAGGTCGAGCACCGGCCACCCCGCGGCGTTGACGCCGAAGTCGATCACCCAGCTGCCGGGCACGGGCTCGGTGACCGTCACGGCCGGCAGTGACTCGCGCACCACCAGCGGGACACCGGACCGTGGACGGCGAGAGTCGGGGACCCGGGTCGTGGTGACGGCCCGGGGCCACGAGGCGAACTGTGCCGGGTCAAGGGCGCGGGTGAGGTCGTGGTCCTCGCCGCCGACGAAGTTCGCCGCGACGACGGCGCCCGTGGTGGCCCGCCAGGTGTCGTCACTCACCACGCGGTGCTCGCCGGCGTCGTCGGTCCAGGCCAGGTTGACGTGGGCGGCGAGGTCCCCGAAGTCGGTGACGACCTTCGTCCACCGGCCCTCGTGTGGGCCGTCGGGCGGCGGCTGCGACCGGTAGAGGCCGGGACCGAGCTCGATCATGATCAGGTTGTCGCCCGGGCGGACGAGTGGGGAGATGTCGACCTCGACGGTCTCGGCCAGCCTCGCCCAGTCGGCGTACCCCGGTTCCAGCACGTACCGGCTCACCGGCTCCCCGTTCACCGTGGCCCGCCACACCCCGACACCGGTCAGCTGCAGCACGACCGACCGCGGCCGACCCGTCGCGGTGAAGCGACGGGCCAGCACGGGCAGTGGGCCGTCCGGGTCCACCAGCCAGTCGGGGCTGGTGATCCAGTGCGGGGCGGGCAGGCTCATGCCGCGGCGTCGTACTCGCGCTGCATGTCGGCCAGCACGTCCGCGGTGGACTTCTTGTCGCCCAGCAGTTCCTGCACTCCGGTCTGCAGGGCGGCCTGCACCTTCGGGCCCGGCCAGTTCTGGTCCATGAACGTGGCGGTACGGCCCTCGGTGACGTACGGCAGCAGGGCCTCGTTGTACGGTGTCGCCCCGCCGGTCGTGGGATCGGCCGGCAACGAGCCGTTCTCCTCGGCGAGCTTGGCGTTGGTCTCCTTGCTGGCCAGGAAGTCGAGGAACTTCAGCCCGGCCTCCTGGTGCGGCGACTTGGCGTTCAGCGCGTACCCGTAGCCCGAACCGACCGGAATCCGGGTCTCGTCGGCGTTGTCGGTGGCCGGGAACGCCGCCATCTTCAACGACACCTCGGCGTTCACGTTCTTCGCCGCCGCGTCCGCCGAGCTCACCTGCACCGCCCCGAGGGCCTCACCCTTGGCGAGCATCCCCATCTGCGTGACGTAGTCGGTGCCGAGGACGCCCTCGTTGAAGCAGCCTCGCGCCTGCATCTCCGACAGCTTGTCGAGCGCGGCGGTCCAGCCCGACTCACCGAAGGTGGTCTCCCCGGCCGCCAGCTTGGCGTCGAGTTCGGGGTCGGCGCCGTACGCGGTGGTCGCGGCGAAGGCGTACGGGATCAGCTGACCGACCCACGGCTTGTTGGTGCCCAAGGCGTAGGCCGCCTTGCCCTTCGACTTCGCCAGGTCGCACAACGCGAGGACCTCGGGGAAGGTGGTCGGCACCTCCGCCCCGACCTCTGCCATCGCCTCGGTGTTGTAGATGCTGCCGATCAGGGTCAACCAGCTCGGGGTGATGTAGGTCTTGCCGTCGACGTCGGAGGCCTGCTTCACGGCCTCCACCCGGTCGGCGACCCACTCCCGTCCGGACAGGTCGGTCAGGAAGTTGCCCTGCTGCAGTTGCATCATCGACATCGCCGACCCGTTCCCGGGGAAGACGGCGATCACGTCGGGAGCGGTGCCGGCACCGACCCGGGTCCGCATCTGCTGCTGGTACTGGTCACCAGGGATCTTGACCAGCTCGACGGTGATGTCGGGGTTGGCCTTGCTGAACTCCGCCGCGGCATTGTCCATGGCACTGGAACCGGTGGCGGTGAGGGTGCCGACGGTGATCGTGACCGGGCCGGACGACTCGCCCCCTTCGCCTCCGGTGTTGGCGCCGGGGCCCGATGAGCAGCCGGCGAGCAGCAGCACGCCCAGTGCCGCCGCCGTGATCGTCTTGGTGATTCTCATGATGGATCTCCTCCTCGGTGAGGGCCGACCGGCGGTCGACGGTTCCCCCTTCCGGTCAGCCCTTGAGGCCACCGGAAAAGCCTTTGATGATGTGTCGTTGGGTGAACAGGTAGAAGGCGATCACCGGGATCGACCCGATGATCAGCCCGGCGAAGATCGTGTTCCACTCGCTGGCGTAGATGCCGGTGAAGGAGTAGAGCGCGATCGAGATGGTGACCTGGTCGGTGCCGGCCAGGTACAGCAGCGGGGTGAAGAAGTCGTTCCAGACGAACACGGCGTTCAGGATCGCGACCGTGCCGGTGATGGGCCGCAACAGCGGGAAGACGACCTGCACGAACGAGCGGAACGGACCCGCGCCGTCGATCAGCGCCGCCTCCTCGTAGTCGGTGGGCAGGGCCCGGATGAACTGGGTGTACAGGAAGATCGAGAACGGCAGCTGCGCTCCGACGTAGATGATGCACAGTGCCCAGATGTTGCCGAGCAGATCGAGGTCGCGGAAGGTCACGTACAGCGGGATCATCGACAGCAGCATCGGCACCAGCAGTCCGGCCATGAAGAAGGCGAGCATGCCGCGCGACCAGCCCCGGGTGGAACGCGCCAACGGGTAGGCGGCCAGCGAGGCGATCGTGATGATCAGCACCACCGACACCACCGTGACGACCAGGTTGTTGACCATGGCCCCACCCAGGCCGCCACGCACCCAGGCTCCTGCGAAGTTGGCCAGCGTCGGCTCGGGCACCGGGGTGAGCGGATCGCTCATCGCACCGGTCGGCATCAGCGCGGTGTTGATCAGCACCAGGATCGGGATGCAGAACAGCACGGCCAGCACGATCATGCCGACCTCGAGCACGGCGGTCCCGGCGGTGTAGCGGCGCATCACTGCTCACCTCGCCGCAGCAGGGAGAACTGGATGCCCGAGGCGAGCGCGATGAAGACGGTCAGCACGAGGGCCAGTGCGATGCTGTACGCGAAGTCGCCGAACTGGAACGCGCCCTTGTAGATGTGGGTGCTCAGGGTCTCGGTGGCCGTGCCCGGGCCTCCGTTGGTCATGATCAGGATCTTGTCGAACAGCTTGAACCCACCGATCAACGACAGCATCAGGTTGATCGTGGTGGCCGGCGCCAGCAGCGGCCGGACCACGTGCCAGAACTTCTGCCACCGGTTGACGCCGTCGATCTCGGCGGCCTCCAGCAGCTCGGTCGGCACGCTCTCCAGCCCCGCCAGGAAGATCACCATGGAGTAGCCGGCGAACTGCCAACAGATCACCAGCACGATCGACCAGAGTGCCAGGTCGGAGTTGCCCAGCCAGTCCTGGCGCAGGCCGCCGAGGCCGACACGCTCCAGGGCGGCGTTCGCCGGCCCGGACGGGGTCAGCAGGTACTGCCACAGGTAGGCCACCACCAGCGGGGCGATGATCGTCGGGGCGAAGAAGACAGCGGTCAGCACCGACCGGCTCTTGATCTTGGAGTGGACCCCGAGGGCGAGCAGCAGACCGATCAGGTTCTGCAGCACGGTGACCGCCACGGCGAAGAGCAGGGTGTTGCCGATGGCGGCCCGGGCGGCGGTGTCGGCGAAGATCCGGCCGAAGTTCTCGAGCCCGACGAACGCCACCTCGGGGTTGAGCCCGTCCCAGTCGGTGAAGGCGTAGCCGGCTCCTCGCAGGCTGGGCACGACCACGACGAAGCCGTACGCCAGAACCGCAGGGATGAGGAACCACCACGGTGCCCGTACCCCGGTTCGTCGCATGTCCACCCCCAACCGTTGAACGATTCAACGGAAGATAACATGTTGCATGTAGTTCGCCAAGAGGTCGGGTCCGCAACACAGGGGGAGACGCAGGTGAAGGTGAAGCTGGAGTACGGCGACGACGTCGTCGAGGTCGAAGCAGGATCCGACGTCGCGGTCGTGACCGCTGACGGGGCCGTGGAGCCCGATCCACTGGTCGACCCCGTGGGGGCGACCAGGTCGGCCCTGGCGAACCCGCTGGGCGTCGGTCCGATCGGTGATCTGGTCGGGCGCGGGGACACCGTCACGATCGCCTTCCCCGACCGGGTCAAGGGCGGGACGCAGCCGACCGCGCACCGCCGGGTCGTGGTGCCGATGTTGCTCGACGAGCTCGAGCGCGCCGGGGTGCGGATGGCCGATGTCCGACTGGTCTGCGCGATCGGGTTGCATCGCAAGAACCGGGAGGCCGAGATCGCTGACCTGTTGGGGCCGACCGTGGTCGAGCGGGCCGATGCCCCGGTGATCGTCAACCACGACGCGGAGGACGAGGCCGGCATGGTCGACCTCGGCACCAGCGAACTCGGCGACGTCGTGCAGGTGAATCGGGCGGTCGTCGAGGCGGACCTGTCGATCATGGTGAGCCATGCCGCCGGGAACCCGTACGGCGGCTACTCGGGCGGCTACAAGATGCCGTCCACCGGTCTCACCTCGTGGCGATCGATCGCCGGTCACCACAGCCCTCGGACCTTGTACCGCGACGACTTCGTGCCGCCCACCCCGAAGAGCAGGTTCCGCGACCAGCTGCGCGAGATCGGTCGCCACATCGAGCGGGCGATGCCGCAACCGTTCTTCACCGTTGACGCCGCCCTGGACTCCGGGTCACGCCAACTCGGTGTCTGGGCCGGGCGGATCCCCGAGGTGGAGCAGGCGTCGTGGCCGGTGGCCCAGCTGCGCACCGACCAGCTCGTCGACGGTCCACCGGCCGACGTACTGCTGGTCGGCATGCCGCGGAACTTCCACTACGGCAAGGGGATGGGCTCGAACCCGTTGCTGTTGATGCAGGCCGTCGGCGCCAGTGTGATCCGGGCCAAGGCCGCCCTGGTCGACAAGCCGTTCGTGATCACCACGTCGGTCTGCGACGGGTGGTTCAACGCCGAGGACTTCCCGTCGTACGAGGAGGCCTTCGACCGGTTGGCCGACTGTCAGCACCCCGCGGACATGGTGGCCCACGAGGAGGAACTGGCCACCGACGAACGCTGGATCACCAAGTACCGCACGGAGTACGGCTACCACCCGTTCCACGCGTTCTCGATGATCTACATGGGCGGAATGGCGCGCGAGCACAGCACCCAGGTCTACGTGGCCGGGGCCCGACGGCCGGGCATGGCCCGGGCGATGGGCGCCCGGACCACGGCCACGGCCGAGGAGGCGTTGCGGGAGGCGGCCGACATCCTGGGCCGGCAGCCTCGCGTGCTGGTCGTGCCGGCGCTGTCCACGCCGCAGTTCCACCTCCGCGTCACCGGCTGACGGGACTGGTCTGCCCGCTTGAGTGCGCGGATCCGCCCCGATACGGCCGAACCACCCCAGATCAGGGCGAATCGACGCACTCGGGGCGGATCCGCACAACGAGCGCCGCCAGCCTCAGACTCCGGCCAGCACCTTCTCCCGCGACTTCTCGGCGGACTCGTCGGCGTCGCCGGTGAGGGTCAGGTCGTCCTCCGACTCCTCGAGGCGCTCGGCGGCCGTCGAGAACCGGTTGGAGTCGTACCGCTCCCGGTCGAGCAGCCCGTTCCGCTTCGCCACGATGGTCGGCACGAGGGCCTGCCCGGCGACGTTGGTGGCGGTCCGGATCATGTCCAGGATCGGGTCGATGGCCAGCAGCAGGCCGACCCCTTCCAGCGGCAGCCCGAGGGTGGCCAGGGTCAGCGTCAGCATCACGACCGCGCCGGTCAGACCGGCGGTCGCGGCCGAGCCGACCACCGAGACGAAGGCGATCAGCACGTAGTCGATCACGCCGAGCTGTACGCCGAAGAGCTGTGCGACGGTGATCGCGGCCAGCGCCGGGTAGATGGCGGCGCAGCCGTCCATCTTGGTGGTGGCACCGATCGGGACCGAGAAGCTGGCGTACTCCGGTGCCACTCCGAGGTTGCGGGTGGTGACCCGCTGGGTCAGTGGCAGGGTGCCGATCGAGCTGCGCGACACGAACGCGAACTGGATCGCCGGCCAGGCGCCGGCGTAGAACTTGAGCGGGCTGAGCCCGTTGATCCGCGCCACGATCGGGTAGATGACCAGCAGCACGATGAAGCAGCCGATGTACACGTCCAGGGTGAACACGCCCAGGGCCGCCATCACGTCCCACTCGTAGATCGCGACCGCGCGGCCGATGAGCGCCGCGGTGCCGATCGGGGACAACCGGATCACCCACCAGACCAGCTTGGAGAAGATCTCCAGGGCACTCCGGGTGAAGTTGACGAACGGGTCGGCCTTCTTGCCGACGGCGAGCGCCGCCGCACCGATCGCGATGCCGATCACCACGAGCTGCAGCACGTTGAACGACAGACTGGACGAGACGCTGATCGACTCGCCGGACTCCCGCAGGCGGCTCGACACGTCCAGCCCGAGGATGTTGCCCGGCACGATGGAGTTCAGGAAGTCGAGCCACGAACCGGTGCGCGAGGGGGCCTCGCCGGCGGTGGTGTCGAGGTTGGCGTGCTGCCCCGGGTTGGTGAGCAGTCCCAGGCCGATGCCGACGGCCACCGAGGCGGTGGCGGTGATCGCGAACCAAGCCAGGGTCTGGACGGCCAGCTTGGCGGCGTTGGAGACCTGGCGCAGGTTGGCGATCGACACGATGATCGCGGTCAGCACGAGCGGGACGACGATGACCTTGAGCAACTGGACGAACGTGCCGCCGACCGTCTCCAAGGTGGTGGCGAGCCAGTCGAGCTCGAAACGGCGGGCGACGAAGCCGAGCACGATCCCGACGCCGAGGCCGATGAAGACCTGGGCCCAGAACGGGATGCCGCGGCGGCGTTCGGGTGCGGGCGCCTCGGCGGCCGCGGGTGACGTGGTGGTGGACATGGCTGTTCCTCAGGGTGATGTGGGTCGACGCGCACGCAACACGGGATGAGGGCATCGCCGGATGGGGCGTCACGGGTGGGGGGCGTGAGGCCGACCGGCCTCGTCCGGGACGAGGGGTCAGGCCGAGCGGGGTCGCCGACAACGGCAGCTGACCGCACGCATCAGGTCGACGTGCAGCCGCTGCCACGGCAGGTGCAGGCAGGGCGGGCGTTCCACGTCGGCGTCAACCTCGCCCGGAGGAGGCCTATTCCCGATCCGACGAACATTCTTCCGGCCAGGTCATGAGACGTTTCAACGCCGTGCTCCGCGCCATCGGGCTCAGCACTACGCTCGGCCGGGTGACTCAGTTGCTGAACGATGCGGTGATGATCGCCTCGCCGGAGTCGGACGACCCGGCGGTCGTCCTCGGAACGACCTTCGCCCTCGACCCCAGCCACGGTGCGGTGGTCCGCGGCAGCCTGGCCGCCACCGCCCACGGGGTGTACGAGGTCCGGCTGAACGGTCGACCCGCCTCACCGGCGGTGCTCGCACCGGGCTGGACGTCGTACGAATGGCACCTGCCGGTGGCGACGATCGACGTGACCTCGCTGTTGGAGCCGGCCAACGACGTCTGTGTCGAACTGGGCAACGGCTGGTGGCGGGGTCGCCTCGGCTGGGAGGGGGCCGACCTCGGGTACGGCGACGAGCTCGGCTTCGTCGCCACCTTGACGATCGAGTACGCCGACGGGTACGTCCAGCAGGTGCACACCGACACCGCGTGGACCGCCGTCGGCAGCCGTACCACCGACAACAGCCTGTACGGCGGGCAGCACGTCGACCTGCGCCGCACGCCGGGAGCGCCGCGACCGGTCCGCGCCGTGGAGTTCGATCGCAGCACGCTGGTCGCCCAGGTCGGGCCCGATGTCGTACGGCACGAGGTCGTCCCCCCACAGCGGATCTGGCAGTCGCCGTCGGGTCGGACCCTGGTCGACTTCGGGGTGAACCTGGTCGGCTGGATCCGGTTCACCTCACCGGCCGACCCGGGACGGGTGATCACCCTGCGGCATGCCGAGGTGCTCGAGGCCGGGGAACTGGGGACGCGGCCGCTGCGGTCGGCGAAGGCGACCGACGTGATCACCTGCAGCGACGTCGCCACCGTGGTGGAGCCGACCCTCACCTTCCACGGCTTCCGGTACGCGGAGGTGACCGGCTGGCCGGGGGCACTGAACGCCGCCGACCTGCAGGCCGTGGTGGTGCACTCGGCCATGCGGCGAACCGGTGGCTTCGAGTGCTCCGAACCGTTGTTGAACCAGTTCCACGCCAACGTGGTGCGCAGCCAGCGGGGCAACTTCCTCCACATCCCGACCGACTGTCCGCAGCGCGACGAGCGGCTGGGGTGGACCGGTGACATCGCCGCCTTCGCCCCGACCGCGACCTTCGTGTACGACTGCGCCGACCTGCTGCACTCGTGGCTGCTCGACCTGCAGGCCGAGACCGCGCATCGCGGCACCGTGCCGATGGTGGTCCCCGACATCTTGAAGTTCTCCGACGCGCCGCACAACGACCGGGGCGCCACGGCGGTGTGGGGAGACGCCGCCGTGTGGGTGCCGTGGGCCCTGTGGCAGGCGTACGGGGATCGCGAGCGGCTCGCCGAGCACTACCCGGCCATGGTGCTGCACCTGGACTCGGTGGCTGCGGCGACGTCGCCGAACGGCTTGTGGGACACCGGCTTCCAGTACGGGGACTGGCTCGACCCGGATGCGCCACCGGAGGCCCCGGCGCAGGCGAAGGCCGACCCGGGCGTGGTCGCCACCGCCTGCCTGTACCGGTCGGCCATGATCACCGCCGAGGTCGCCGGCCTGCTCGGCCGCGCCGATGATCAAGAGCGGTTTGCCGCGGTGGCGGCCACCACGCGGCGGGCGTTCCATGATCACTACGTGACCGGCGACGGCCGGATCCACTCCGACTGCACGACCGTGTATGCGCTCGCGATCTACTTCGGGTTGTTGGACGAGGCGGGTACGGCCGCGGCCGGCGAGCGGCTCGCCGAACTGGTCACCGCGTCCGGGCACCGGATCTCGACCGGGTTCGCCGGCACCCCGTTCGTGACCTGGGCGCTGAGCGAGACCGGGCACGTCGCCGACGCCTACGCACTGCTGCTGCAGACCGACTGCCCGTCCTGGCTGTATCCGGTGACGATGGGGGCCACCACGATCTGGGAGCGGTGGGACTCGATGCTGCCGGACGGGTCGATCAATCCGGGATCGATGACCAGCTTCAACCACTACGCCCTCGGTGCGGTGGCGGACTGGCTGCACCAGGCGGTGGCCGGGATCCGTGCGGCGGAGCCCGGCTACGCCCGCGTCCGGATCGCACCGGTGCCGGGCCCGGGACTGACGTGGGCGCGTGCCGACCTCGACAGTCGCCGCGGCAGGATCAGTTCGGCCTGGCAGCTCACCGACGACGAGTTTCGTGTGACGGTGGAGATCCCGGCCGACACGCCGGGCGAGATCGTCCTGCCGTCGGGCACCGTGCACGAGGTCGTCGGCGGCCGGCACGAGTTCACCGAGCCGGCGCCGGTGTTCAGCTGAGACGGAGGTTCGTCCGTCGGCCGTCGGGCCAGGTGATCACGGCCTCGCCGTCACCGTCGACCTCGACCGTCGGCAGGCCGGGTGGGTCGACCTCCGCGCCGGTCAGCACGACCGCCGCCGCATGGCACCGCCCCGGGACCGCCGGCCCGGCGCTGCGCAGCGCCGGTACGCCGACGTGGTGGCCCAGCGGGCTGCTGTCCACCTCACCCTGGATCCGAGACATCGGCAGGCCGCCCAGGTCGTGCATCGTCGAGGTGACCGGGCCGTGGACCCGCGCGGTACCCGGCTCGGTGACGCTGTCGACCGGGTCCGGGGAGGCGACCGCCCAGCCACTCATCTCCAGCTGTGCCAGCCCGGGGTCGCCGAGCACCGTGGCCAGCCGTACCTCGACCGGGCCGCGGACGACCGAGGCCATGATCAACTCCGGGCCCGGGGTGAGTTCACCGACACGGCCGCGACCAGGGTCCTGGTCCCGGCGCACCGGCACGTCGACCCAGTGACCATGGGCACGTGACACGGCGACGCCGACGCCGTCGCCGACCTCACAGCGCACGGTGGCGAACCCGTTGCGGTGCGTCCGTCGGCCGTCCGGGTCGACCAGCGCGATCGCACCGTCGAGCGGCGAGGTCTGGGTGGTCCCGGTGACCGTGGGTGCGGTGGCGGTGGAGTAGCCGAGCCGGGCGTACATCGGCGCATCGCTCCGGTCGTCGCCGAGGGTCGAGTGGTCGGTGCCGTGGTTGATCACCCGGACGATCCCGTCGCGTGCGGTGCTCGACACCAGCCACCCCGGCACCGGCAAGGCGTTGAGCTGATCATGCTTCTCGACCGGGAGGGGCTGCTCGACGGCGGTCCACACCGGATGGTCGGCGGGCAGCGCCAGCCCGTACAGGCCACGGCTCGACCAGTAGGGCGACCCGGGCGCGGAGTACGTCTGTGCCATGGCCGGCCATTCGTGCCGCAGCCCCAGCGTGAGCAGGCCGCGTTCGTCGGGGACCCCGTGGCCGGCGAAGTGCTGCACCATGCCGGCACCGATCCGCCGGACCAGCCCGGGGGACAGGTCGGTGGCACCCACCTCTGCGGCCAGCCAGAACGGACCGGCGACGGCGTACCGGTAGATCAGGCTGCGGCCCTGGATCAGCGGCGCCCCGTCGCCGCCCACCAGCAGCGCGGCGTCGGCGGTGAACGTCTGGAGTCGATCATGGAACCGACTGCGGAGCTCGGGTGGGCACATCGCCGGTGGGGCGAACTCGGCCCACAGGATCGGATGGAACTGCAGCACCCAGCCGCCGTAGTGGTCGAAGGATCGTTCCGCCCCGTCGGAGTACCAGCCGACATCGCGGTACAGGCCCTCGTGCACGGCGAGGTCGTGGGCGACGTCGTCGGCGGACCAGTCGGCGCCGACCGAGGCGAGGAAGGCCTCCACGACGAGTTGGAACCAGACCCAGTTGTTCGTCGGGAACCGCAGGCCCACCACGGTCGACAGCCAGTCCACGATCAGTTGTTGATCATGATCGGGGAGTCGGTCCCACAGCCAACGCCGACTGAGGTGCAGGCCCAGGGCGATGGAGCACGCCTCCACCCGCGACTGGGCGTCGACGTCGGGGCGGGGCCAGGCCGTGGGTGAGTGCGGGTCGGTACCGGCCCGCAACCCGGCGGCGTACCAGTCGGCGAAGCCGTACGGGTCGTCGTCGCTGCCGGCCAACCGCATCGCGGCCAGCTCGAACGATCGGGCGAACGCCTCGAGGTCATCGGTGTCAGGACCGTGCGCACTCGGCCGCCCGGGCAGCCGGATCCTTGCATGGTCCGTCGAGGCGTACGGCCGCACCCCGAGCAGGACGGCGTCGGCGAAGGTCGCCAGATGATCACGCGTCCACCCCGTGTACGGCGACAGCTCGCGATCCTCGGTGGGCCAGGCCAACCCGTGACGGGCCGCGGCCCGGATCGCGGTGTCGGTGGGCGGACCGTCAGCCATGATCAGGACTCCTTCGTTCGATGGCTTCCCCAGCATGTCATGTATGCGGTTGCAGGGTCTGCCGCGTCTCGGTGCCCATGTCCGACCCGTGGCCCGACACCGCCGACGCCCGGTGAGCGACTGTTCCACCGGAGAACGGGTTTCGCGACAGGCGGGAACCGCAGCGTTGCCGGTTGTGGCAAGCAGCACCGCGTACGGGCCCATGTGATCAACGGCATGTCCGGCGATGCTGTCCTCGGTCGCCACACCGGTGCTACGTTCGGAAACTCCTGGGGAGGGGCGTCAGGCCTGCCCGCTGACGAAGGTGTCGCGCATGACGACGAGAGCGGACCGCCGATCACCGGCGACACCCGCCGAGCCGACGGTGATGCGACAGCACAGTCTGCGATCGGCCAATCTCGGACTGGTGCTGCGTGCCGTGCTCACCGGCGACTCGCCGTCCCGGGCTGATGTGGCCGCCAGGACCGGGATGACGCGGTCCACCGTCTCGAGACTGGTCGACGAGTTGATGGCGGGCGGACTGCTGGCCGAGTTGGAACCGTTGACCGGTGCCCGGGGACGGCCGGCGACACCACTGGTCGCGGCGGCCGGGACGGTGGCTGCGCTGGGCCTCGAACTGAGCGTGGAGCATGTCTTCGCACACGTCAGCGACCTGGCCGGCAACGTGCTGGCCGAGGGGCACCGGCTGGGCGACTTCGCCCACCTGCGGCCGGCCGCGAGCCTGGCCGTCGTGGCCGACCTCGCCAACGAGTGCATCCACGCACTTCCTCCCGAGGCCCGGGTCGCGGGCGTCCACCTGGCGATCCCGGGCCTGGTCGACGTGCCGGGCCGGCAGGTGTTGCGTGCCCCGAACCTGGGCTGGACGGGGGTGGCGCCGGTCCCGTTGCTCGCCGAGGCAGGGCTGGCCGTCGAGCGACAGCACTTCGCCCTCGGGAACGAGGCGGACTGTGCCGCCCTGGCGTTGGCCCTGGAGGCGCCCGGTCGGCCGGGGAAGCACTCCGCCTTCTTGTACGTGTCCGGCGAGGTCGGGGTCGGCTCCGCCGTGGTGAGCAACGGCGAACTGGTGACCGGCCAGCACGGCTGGGCCGGCGAGATCGGCCACCTGTGCGTCGACCCGCACGGTCTGGTGTGTGCCTGCGGTGCCACCGGATGCCTGGAGACCGTCGCCGGGCTGGCCCACATCCTGGCCGCCGCTCGACTCGACACCACCGAGCAGTTGCTGGTCGCGCTGGCCGACGGTGACCGGGTTGCCCGGGAAGCCGTCGATCGTGCCGGCAGGGCACTGGGGATCGCCGTCTCGGGCGCCATGAACCTGCTCGACCTGCCCGAGGTCGTCCTGGGTGGTCACCTCGCTGCCATGGCGGACCGGATCGTTCCGCTGCTGCGGGAGGAGATGACGGTCCGGGTGCTCTCGGCCCCGTACGCCGAGACCGCGATCTCGGTGGACGTCGATCCGGCCACCCGTCCGGCGGTCGGGGCCGCGTACGCCGGGCTGGACGTCGTGCTGACCGACCCGGGACGCTGGCTGGAGGAGTCCCGTGCCGCATCCTGAGGACGATGTCGAAGCAGGGTGGTCGGTTCCGACGTCCGGGGTGAGCGGGTGGAGCGACCACCCGGACGAGTTGAGGAGACGCCATGAAGTTCGTCGTACTGATCCATTCCAACCCGCAGCCGTGGGGCCATCCGACCGCTGACCACCTGGCCGAGCACCAGGCACTGCCGGCCGAGCAGCGGGAGCAGCTGGGGCGTGAGTTCGACGCGTTGATGACCGAACTGTCCGAGTCCGGTGAGCTGCTCGGCGGTGAGGCACTCGGTGACCCGGCGGCGGCCACCCTGCATCGCTGGGCGGAGGGGAAGCCCGTGGCGAGCGACGGGCCGTACGCGGAGTCGAAGGAGCACTTCGCCGGGTTCTTCCTGATCGACGTGGCCGACCGGGCCCGCGCGGAACAGATCGCCGCGGCGATGAGCGGGCCGGGTGAGACCGTCGAACTGCGGCCGACCATGTGGCCCGGTGGCGAGGACGTCTGACCGTGGCCGGGGTGGCATGACCGTGTCCGGGGACGTCTGGCGTGATCACACGCCGGCCGTCCTCGCGGCACTGCTGCGTCGCAGTGGCGATCTCGGCGGCTGCGAGGACGCGGTCCAGGAGGCACTGCTCGCCGCCGCGGTCCAGTGGCCTCGCGATGGCGTGCCGGACAACCCGCGTGGGTGGCTGGTGCGGGTCGCCTCCCGTAAACTGATCGACGCCGAGCGCAGCGACGCCGCCCGAGCCCGCCGGGAAGTTGATCTTGCTCGCCACGAGGTCGTCACCGACTCGGTTGAGCGCGACGACACCGTCCAACTCCTGTTGCTGTGTTGCGATCCCTGCCTGACGCCGGTGTCGCGGATCGCGTTGACGTTGCGGGCCGTGGCCGGGCTGTCCACCGCACAGATCGCCGCCGGGTTCTGGGTGCCGGAGGCGACCATGGCCCAGCGCATCTCCCGGGCGAAGGCGACCCTGCGCAAGCACGGTGCCACGTTCGGGCACGTCCCGGCCGACGAGGTGGCCGAGCGGTTGCACGGGGTGCGCCACGTCCTCCACCTCGTGTTCAACGAGGGGTACACCAGCTCGGGCGGCGAGACGGTGATCGACACCGACCTCACCGGTGAGGCGATCCGGTTGGCCGAACAGCTGCACCGCGCGGTGCCCGACGACGACGAGACCACCGGGCTGCTGGCGCTGATGCTGCTGAGCGACGCCCGGACCCCCGCCCGGTTGACCGGGACCGGCGACCTCGTCCCGCTGGCCGAACAGGACCGGACCAGGTGGCACCGCGACAAGATCGACCGAGGCACCGCCATGCTCGAACGGGTGCTCGCCCGCGGGCCCGTCGGGCCGTTCCAGCTGCAGGCGGCCATTGCCGGTGTCCATGCCGCGGCCACCGACCCCACCCGGACCGACTGGCTGGAGATCTGCATCCTCTACCGGATGCTCGCCGTCGTCGCCCCGTCGCCATCGGTGACACTGAACCTCGCGATCGCGATCGGGATGGCCCACGGTGCAGCTGCCGGGTTGGCGGCGCTGGCGGAGCTACGACACGACCCGGCCCAACGGCACAACCACCGGGTGTTCGCCGCGTACGGCCACCTGCTCGAGCTCGCCGGCGACGGGCCGGGTGCCGCCGAGGCCTTCGCCATCGCCGCCCGGCTCACCCACAGCCTGCCCGAACAGCGCTACCTCAACGCCAAGGCGGCGGCACTCGGCCGGCCCTGACCCAGCTCGGCGATGTGCCCGTCGGGGCGCACCACCACGTACCCGCCCTCGGTCATGCCGTACCTGGTCGCGAGCTCACCGGTCCGGTCGGCCCGTACCACCACCAGGTCCGGGTGCTGCGGTGCGAGATCGTCCCCGAACAGCAGCAGCAGGTGGTGGTCCAGCCCGACGTGGTCGAGCAGGCGGCCGTCGGCGAGCGGGCCGTCGGGGGCACGGTCACCCACCCGGAGTGTGTCGCCGGCGAACCGGTCGCGCCATGATCGTTCCCGGTAGCTGGTCGCCAGCTGGGCGTTCTGCCGACTGCCCGCGGCCGCCGCGCGACGGTTGCTGCCGAAGGCGCGGAACAGCAGGTCCCGGGCGCCTCGGGCGAGCGGATGGCGGAGGGCGTACACCTTCCGCCGTCCTTCGACGTCGGTGATCGTGGCGGCAGCGACCGGCCGCCGTTCCCGTTCGTAGGCGTCCAGCAGGCTCGTCGGGCTGCCGTGCCGGATGACCCGGGCCAGCCGCCAGGCCAGGTTGGCGGCGTCCTGGATGCCGAGGTTCATGCCCTGGCCGCCGAACGGCGGGAACACGTGGGCGGCGTCACCGGCGAGGAAGGTGCGGCCCGCCCGGTAGCGCTCGGCCAGCTGGATCCTGGTCCGGAAGATCGAGGTCCACCCGAGCTCGGTGAGCCGGATCCCGGGGTGGCCGCGGTCGGCCAGGATCTGTTGCAGGGTGGCGATGTCGGGCTCACCGAGCTCACCGTGGCGGGACCGGTCGGTGCGGTCGACGAAGATCCGCCACAGGTCCTCGCGGCCCGGCAGCGACATCAACATCAGCGGCCCCTCCGGCCCCAGCCACATCGCGCTGTCACGCTCGGTCGGGACGCCCTGGAGGATGGCGTCGGCCAGGAAGTAGGTCTCGCCGGTGGCGTCGCCGACGAAGTCGATCCCCAGCTCGGTGCGGACCCGGCTGCGGGCGCCGTCGGCGCCGATCAACCACTCGCCCGTACGGCTACCGCCGCCGGTCAGCGTGACGGTCACCCGGTCGTCGTCCTGCTCGACCCGGTCGACCTCGGCGCCGGTCTCGATCGGCACACCGAGTCGGGCCAGCTCACCGCGCAGGATCTCCTCCAGGCCGGTCTGCGGGACGACGTAGGTGTAGGGGTATCGGCTGTCCGGCGGGATCCACGGCAGGTGGACGACCTCCCGATCGCCCTTCATGATCGAGGCGCCACCCAGTTCGTACGACACCCGTTGCACGTCGTCGGCCAGTCCCAGCCCGGCGAGGTGCTCCATGGTCTTGGCCTGCAGCCCGAGCGCACGAGAGGAATTGCTGGCCCGCGTGCGGCGCTCCAGGATGCGGCAGTCGACCCCGTTGACGGTGAGGACGAGGGCGGCGGCCATACCCGTCGGGCCGCCACCGACAATCAGAACGGTCATGTACCAAATGGTACACGCGTTGCCGGGAGCGGCGTGGGCCCGTGGTGAGAGGGTGGTGCGCATGAGTGAGCCCCGCAGCACACCGTCGTCCAACAGCACACCGTCGTCCCGCAGCACACCGTCGTTGCGCAGCACGCAGTGGTACGGCGGCGACGACCGCAACGGCTACATCCACCGGGCCTGGATGCGGCGCGGCGTCCCCGACAGCGCGTTCCGGGGCCGCCCGCAGATCGCGATCGCCAACACCGCCTCCCAGCTCACCCCGTGCAACATGCACCTGGGTGAGGTGCTGTCGGCGGTCCGCGACGGCGTACTGGAGGCGGGTGGCGTCCCGTTGGAGCTCCCGGTGGTCTCGTTGGGGGAGACCAACGTCCGTCCCACCGCGATGCTGTGGCGCAACATGGCGGCGATGGCCACCGAGGAGATGTTGCGGGCCAACCCGATCGACGGGACCGTCCTGCTCGGCGGCTGCGACAAGACGATCCCGTCGCTGCTGATGGCCGCCGCCTCGGTGGACCTGCCGTCGCAGGTGGTGCCCGGTGGGCCGATGCTGACCGGCCACTTCCGCGGCGTCGCGCTCGGCTGTGGCACCGACGTGTGGCGCCTCAGCGAGGAGGTACGTGGTGGCACGCTGAGCCAGGAGGACTTCGTACGCAGCGAATCCGCCATGATCAGGAGCAAGGGGCACTGCAACACGATGGGCACCGCCTCCACCATGGCGCTGGTCACCGAGGCCCTCGGCATGATCATCCCCGGCACCGCCGGGACGCCGGCTCCGGACAGTCGGCTGTTGGTCGCCGCCCACGAGGCCGGCCGGCTCGCGGTGGAGATGATCATGACCGACCGACGGCCGTCCACCTTCCTGACCAAGGGCTCGTTCCACAACGCGATCGTCGCCCTGGCGGCGATCGGGGGCTCCTCCAACGCCGTGGTGCACCTGCTGGCGCTGGCCGGACGACTCGGCGTCGACCTCACCATCGACGACTTCGACCGGATCGGCCACGACGTCCCGCTGCTGGTCAACCTGCAACCCGCGGGCACGCACCTGATGGACGACCTGCACCGTGCCGGCGGACTGCTGGCGGTGCTGAACGAGGTCCGCGACCTGCTCGACCCCGACGCGCTGACCGTCGACGGGCGCCCCTTGGTGGACCACCTCGACGGCGCCACCATCTGGGAACCGGACGTGATCAGCAGCTACGCCACCCCGCTCCAGGAACGGGCCGGGATCGCCGTGCTGCGAGGAAACCTCGCCCCCGACGGTGCGCTGGTGAAGCCGTCGGCGGCCTCCCCCCACCTGCTGCGGCACCGCGGGCGGGCCGTCGTCTTCGAGTCCATCGAGGACTTCCACGCCCGGATCGACGATCCCGACCTCGAGATCGACGCCGACTCGGTGATGGTGCTGCGCGGCTGCGGCCCGAAGGGGTATCCGGGGATGCCCGAGGTGTCCAACATGCCGCTGCCCCGCAAGCTGTTGGAGCAGGGCGTCCGCGACATGGTGCGGGTCTGCGACGGCCGGATGAGCGGCACCGCGTACGGCACGGTGGTGCTGCACGTCAGCCCGGAGTCGGCCGTCGGTGGACCGTTGGCCAAGGTCCGTACCGGCGACTGGATCGTACTCGACATCGAGGGTCGCCGGATCGACGTCGACCTCGCCGAGGAGGAGCTCGCGGCCCGGCAGCCCAGCGAAGCGGCCGCGCAGGCGTACGCCCGGCCCGCCCGTGGCTGGGAGCGGCTCTACGTCGACCACGTGCAGCAGGCCCACACCGGTGCCGACCTCGACTTCCTGGTCGGCTCCAGCGGCTCGGCCGTCGGACGCGAGTCGCACTGATCGGCCTACCATGGCCCCATGGAGCACAGTGAGATCCCGTCGGGGCTGATCGGCGGTCCGCACCAGCACGTCACCGCCGAGGAGCTGGACGCGTTCGTACGGCAGCAGCTCGGCCAGGTCGACGTGGACGGCAAGAACGTCGTCCTGGTGGTGCCCGACGGCACCCGCAGCTGTCCGCTGCCGCTGCTGATGGAGGTGATGCACCGCCACCTGGTCGACCGCGTGTCCGCGCTCACCGCGGTGATCGCCCTGGGCACCCACTCCTACATGGAGACCGACGAGATCGAACGGATGTTCGGCGTCGAGGCCGGTGGCCTCGAGGCCGCGTACCCCGGCATGAGGATCGTCAACCACGAGTGGCGCGACCCCGCGATGCTGGTCAGCGTCGGCGAGATCTCCGGTGACCGGATCGCCGAGCTGTCCGAAGGCCGGCTCGACGTCGGTGCCGACATCAAGATCAACCGCCACGTCGTCGAGTCCGACGTCGCGATCGTGGTGGGCCCGGTGTTCCCCCACGAAGTGGTCGGGATCTCCGGCGGCAACAAGTACTTCATCCCCGGCGTCGCGTCGGCCGAGTTCATCGACATGACCCACTGGGTCGGGGCGTTGATCACCAGCTACGAGATCATCGGCACCACCGGCATCACCCCGGTGAGAGCCATGATCAACGAGGGGGCCTCGCTGATCCCGACGCTGCGGCTGGCGCTGTGCCTGGTCGTCGAGTCCGGCACCGGCGAGATCGAAGCGGTCGGCTTCGGTACCGCGGAGAAGGCGTGGGAACTGACCGCCGAGGTGGCCGCGCAGACCCACGTCAGCTACGTCGACGAACCGTTCCAGAAGGTGGTGTCGATCATGCCCGAGCGGTACGACGACATCTGGACCGCGGCGAAGGGGTTCTACAAGCTGGAGCCGGCCGTGGCCGACGGTGGTGAGGTGATCATCTACGCCCCGCACGTCACCGAGGTGTCAGAGGTGCACGGAGAGATCTACGACATCGGCTACCACTGCCGCGACTACTTCGTGAAGCAGTGGGACAGGTTCTCCCACATCCACTGGGGGGTGCTCGCCCACTCCACCCACCTGCGCGGCAAGGGCAGCTACGACGCCGAGACCGGTGAGGAGAAGCTGCGGGTCAAGGTCACCCTGGCGACCCAGATCTCCCGTGAGGTGTGCGAGTCGATCAACCTCGGGTACCTCGACCCGAACGACGTCGACCTCGATCACCTGACAGCCGAGCCGGGCACCTTCGTGGTTCCGAACGCAGGAGAGATCCTGTACCGCGTCAAGGCGTGAACCCGGGCGGTCAGACGAACGGTCGGATGCGCAGCAACACGATGTCCTCGTTGGCGCAGCCGTTCAGCTCCCACGACACGAAGTTGGCCCGCCGCTCACCGGGCAGGTAGATCCGGAACCCACGGGCCGGGGCCAGTCGGCACTCCTCGCCGTGGTTCTCGGCACGCGCCACCAGCAGCTGGGCGGCAGCCGACCCGCCAGGGGGGATCGTCAGCTGCGCCGGCGCCACGTCCTCCCGGGCGGCGGCGGCACCCAGCTGGGTGCCGTCGTCACCGGTCACCAGGGAGACGCCCGGAAACCCTTGCACCGTACAACTCTCGGTGCCGCGGTTGGCGACCGTCACGTTGAAGGCCATGGAACCGGCCGCACCGCCGGCTGCCGTGACCGCGACCGAGGTGTTGTCGTACGTACAGGGGCCCGGTGCCTGCCGAGACCGTGGCGGTTCCGAGGTCCGTGGTGGCTCCGGCGGCGTGGTCGGTGGCGCCGGTGGTGGGATCGCCGGCGACTCCGGTGCGCTGGTGGCCGTCGTGCTGGGCGGGGGAGGTGGGGTCTCGCTCGACGCGAAGGTGGACGGCGTGGCCGGTTGCGGTGTCGGGGTGGGTGCCGGGCCGGTCGTTGCCACGGTCGGGCTGCCGGTGGCGGCCACCCGGGGCTCGGTGGGTCCGGTGTCGGGGGCCAACCGGGAGCCGAGCCCGACGCCGCCGGCGATGATGACCACGGCGGCGGCGATGGCGCCGACCGTGGTGAACTGGCGCCGTCGGAGCTGGCGAGCCCGGCCCAGGCTGGTGCTGACCAGGCCCGCCGGAGTCGGGGTGCGGTCGGCGCGGTCGCGCAACTCGGCGCCGAGCTCGGCACCGAATCGGTCGTCCGGACCGCCGGGTTCTCCCGGCTTGTTCGTCGACATCAGTCCTCCCCTCCGTACTCCACGGTGCCTTCGGCCTCCAACACGGTGCGCAGGGCTGCCAGTGCCCGCGAACACTGGCTCTTGACGGTGCCCTCACTGCAGCCGAGCTGCTCGGCGGTCTCGGCGACGCTCAGGTCGGAGTAGTAGCGCAGTGCCACCACGGCACGCTGCCGGGGTGGGAGCTCGAGCACCTTCTGCCAGGTCAGGTCGGTCGACGGGTCGTCGTGGGTCGGCGACTCCGGCAACTCACTCGTGGCGTACTCGCGGCGTTTGAAGGCGCGCCGCCACAAGCTGTGGTGTTCGTTGACGATGATCCGGCGGACGTAGGCGAGGGTGTCGAACCCGTCGGCGCTGATCCGCTCCCACTTGAGGTACGTCTTCGCCAGCGCGGTCTGCAGCAGGTCCTCGGCGTCGGACGGGTTGCCGGAGATCAGATGGGCGAACCCGAGCAGGCGACGCTGGTGCACCGAGACGAACTCGCTGAACTCAACGTCGAGGGCGGCCACGTCGCTCGACGCTACGTGACGCGACGGGGCGACCGACAGGGCCACGCCGTGAGCCATGCCGGATCCTCCTCCCGCTCACCCTTCGGTCTCCTGCCCCATCCAACGCGATCGGGGTGGCGTCGGGTTGCACTACGCTCGCACCGACGAGTGGGAGGTGAGTGGTGGGCGACGAGGTGGTGCTCTGCGTCGGCGAGACGATGGTGCTGCTGACCCCGGACGCCGACTTCGTCGACACCGCCCGACTGCCCGCCCATCTGGCCGGCGCGGAGAGCAATCTCGCCCGTGGGCTGACCCATCTCGGCCGACCGAGCCGGTGGGTGTCGCGCGTCGGCGACGATCCGTTCGGGGCCCTGATCACCGCCACCCTCACCGGGTACGGCGTCGACACCGGGCACGTCGTCGTCGACCCGGACCGGCCGACCGGGCTGATGAGCAAGACCGTCCGCGGCGAGCAGACGCGGGTCCGCTACTACCGCAGCGGGTCGGCCGCCTCCGCGCTGTCGACCGCCGACCTGACCGACGCGGCGACGGCGAACGTGGTCGCTTGCCACCTGAGCGGGGTGACACCCGCGTTGTCGGATTCGGCAGCCGACCTCGTCGAGTCGGTCGTGGTCGACCGCCGCCTCGGTGAGGCCATGATCAGTTTCGACGTCAACCACCGGCCGGCCCTGTGGTCGGCGGCCACGGCCGCGCCCGTGCTGCGGCGGCTCGCCGACGCCGCCGACGTGGTGTACGTCGGCCTGGACGAGGCCACATCACTGTGGGGCTGCCGGACCCCGGCGGAGGTCCGGGCGGTGCTCCCCACGCCGGAGACGGTCGTGGTCAAGGACGCCGATCGGCCGGCGGTCGCGTTCACCGGTGCCGAGCGGACCGAGGTGCCCGCACTGCGGGCCGAGGTGGTGGAAGTGGTCGGTGCCGGGGACGCCTTTGCCGCCGGACACCTGGCCGCGGTGTTGGCCGGCGAGGATGCCCGTACGGCGTTGCGGCTCGGTCACCTGATGGCCGCCTTCACCGTGGGCTCGCCGCGTGACCTGGCGCCGCTGCCATCGGCCGACCGGCTCCGCGCGCTGGCCGCCGTCGACGTTCAGGCCTGGCGAGACCTCAAGATCACCCCCGACCTGCTGGAGGAGACATGACCGGTGCACCACAGGATGCGGCCGAGCTGATCAAGGGCCGGTCGGTGATGGCAATCTTTCGTGGCTTCGACACCGACCGGACCGTCGAGCTCGCCCGCCGGGCCTGGGACCTCGGGATCGACCTGGTGGAGGTGCCGATCCAGGACGATGCCTCGGTCGCGACCCTGCAGGCGCTGCTGGTCGAGGCGAAGGCGACCGGTCGTACGGTGGGCGCCGGCACCGTGATCACGCCCGAACAGGTTGCCGACTGTGCCGGCTGGGGAGTCGGGTTCATCGTCTCCCCGGGACTGGACGCCGACGTGGTCCGGGCCTGCGGCACCGCCGGGTTGCCTCACCTGCCGGGGGTGGCCACACCGAGTGAGGTGCAGCAGGCGTACCGGCTGGGATGCACCGTGCAGAAGGCGTTCCCGGCATCGGTGCTGGGCACCGGCTGGTTCGCGGCGATGGGCGGCCCGTTCCCACAGGTGCGGTTCGTCGCCACCGGCGGGCTGGACGCCGACAACGCCGCCGACTTCCTGGCCGCCGGGGCCTCGATGGTGGCCCTCGGATCGGCCCTCACCACGCCGGACCAGCTCAACCGGGTGGCCGCGATCGTGCAGCAGCGCGGCTGAGTCAGGCCTGGTGAACCACCCGGCCGGCGACGATCGTCGCCAGCACCCGGGTGTCGCGGAGGCGGGCCGCGGTCTCGGCCGTCGAGCCCACGGTGGTGCGCGGGTCGTACGGCAGCAGGACGAGGTCGGCCGGGCCGCCGACGACGGGGGCGTCGACGCCGTCCGTGGAGCAGCGCAACGCGTCGGTCGGGGAGAGCGCCTGTGCCGGCACCCACGGGTCCCGGTCGTCGCCGGACCGGTGCACCGCAGCGCTGACCGCGAGCCACGGGTCGAGCGGTGACACCGGGGCGTCGGACCCGAACCTGACGTCGACCCCGGCCCGCAGCATCGAGGCGAACGCGAAGCAGCGATCCTCCCGACCCGGCCAGCACTGACCGCTGACGTCGCGGTCGTCGAGCAGGTGTGCTGGCTGCACGCTGGCCCGGACCCCCAGTTCGGTCAGTCGGGACACGTCGGAAACCTTGATCAACTGGGCGTGCTCGATCGCACCGCGGGCCCCGGTCGCGGCGAAGGCGTCCAACGCCCGGTGGATCGCGGCGTCGCCGATCGCGTGCACCGCGACCTCCAGTCCGCCGGCGGTGGCACGGGCCAGCAGGTCGTACAGCTCCTCGGCGGGCAGGTTCGCCCGCCCGTACGGATCGGGCAGCACGGCGGCATCGGCGTACGGTTCGCAGCACCATGCGGTGCGGGTGCTCAACGATCCGTCCGAGATGATCTTGAGCGGCCCCATCTCGATCAGCCCGCTCGGCTCGAGGGGTTGTCCGGTCCGGAGCCCGGCCAGCAGCACCTCGGCCAGGACGGGCGGGTAGCAGGCGGCCCGGACCTTGATCAGGTCGAGCCCGGCCGCTACCCGGGCGGGCCAGTGCCGGAACCCGTCGGTGAACTCCATGTCCACCATCCCGACGACCCCGCGTCGCACCGCATCGTGCAGGGCGGTCGACAACCCGGCCCGCGACAGCCCGGCAGCACCGGGCAGCTCGGGCAGCCGGAGGAACAGCGGGAACCACTCCTCCTCGGCGATCACCCCGGTCCGAGGCGGCAGCCCGAGGTGTCGCAGGGCGGCGGAGTTGAGCCAGCCGTGGTGGGCGTCACCACTGATCAACACCACCGGGACGTCACCGCTGACGGCGTCCAGCTCGGCGACCGTCGGCTGCCGGGACCACGCGGCCGTACGGTGGCCGTACCCCTGCAGGGCGTCACCGGCGTCCTCGGCCGGCCGGCCGGCGAGGTGTCGTGCGACCCGGGCGCACACCTCGTCGGGGGAGGTGGTGCCGGCGGTGTCGAGTCGCTGCGACGCCGTACCCCACTGGTCGGCGTGCACGTGGTGGTCCCACAGCCCCGGCAACAGCCAACCGCCACCGCCGTCCAGGACGTCGGAGCCGGCGGTCGGCAGGTCGGGACCGAGCTCGGTGATGCGTCCACCGGCCAGCCGGACGTCGACGGGGGCAGGCACGGTTCGCGGGTCGGCGCACAGGTCGACCGGGCGCACCGCGCGCAGCAGGGTCGATCCGGTGTCGGTCACGCCTGCCGACTGTAGCCGGACGGCACCACCGCGACGATCAGTCGGCCGCTGGTGGGCGGCGCGGCGCCACCGGCTGCAAGATCTCCCGCTGGGACGGGGTGAGTCGCTCGAGCAGGGCGTCGGAGTAGGTGTAGCCGTGCCGGGTGGCGGCCCAGGACGGGCCGTACCGGTAGATGACGACCCGGCGCTCACCCTCGGTGGTGGTGCGTGAGCTGCCGCCGTGGGCGATGCCGTCACAGAACAACAGCACGTCACCGGCCGACAGGTGCACCTCGATCGCACCCTCCACGTCATCCATCCGACCCCGGCCGGTCGGCTTGCCCGGATGGGGAAAGTTGGACTTGTGGCTGCCGGGGATGACCATCGTGCCGCCGTCCCCCGGGCCGATGTCGGTCAGCGCCATCAGCGCATTCACCTGGCCACAACGGAACACCCCGTTCAGGTACCGGTACTGGCCGCGGACGGCCCCGTGATAGCCGCCGGAGTGGATGTCGAAGTAGCCGCCGCTGCGGCGGACCGAGGCGAAGCACTCGTCGATGAACAACCCCTCCACGTAGGAGTCGACCTCGCCGGTCCAGGTGCGCATGTAGTTGATCCACGACGGGTGGTCGATCAGCGCCTCGAACGCCGGTCCGGCCTCGACGATGTTCTGCAGCTCGAACCCCTTGTGGTTGTCACCCTCGGAGTCGGAGCGCTGCACCTGCCCCCACCAGTCCCAGGGCGCGAGGTCGGTCGGGAACGCGTCGAAGGCGGTGTTGAGTCGCGCCACCTCGTCGGTGTCAAGTGCACCACGCAGGATCACGAAGCCGTTCAGGTCGAACAGGTAGTTGTGCATCTCCGACGGCCACGTCGCGTCGTCGCGGAGGGCGCGCTGCGGTGGCGCCTCGATGCTGGTGTCCATGTCGAACTCCTCAAGGGGTGTGGTGGATCACTTGAGCCCGGTGTGGGCGAGAGCAGCGACGAAGTTCCGCTGGAAGATCAAGAAGATGATCATGATCGGGATCACTGCGGACACCGACCCGGCCATCGCGTACCCGGCCGACAGGCCACCGTCGGCGTCGACGAAGCGGGTCAGCCCCAGTGGCACCGTGTAGTTGGTGGCGGTCGACAGCATGATCAACGGGGTCTCGTAGTCGTTCCACGAACCGACGAAGCTGATGATCCCCAATGCCGCGAGGGTGGGTCTGATCAACGGCAGGTAGACGCTCCAGAACACCCGCCACTCCCCGGCACCGTCGATCCGGGCCGCCTCCCCGAGCTCTGCGGGGGTCGACAGGAATGCCTGTCGGACCAGGAAGGTGCCGAAGACGGTGAAGATGCCGGGCAACAGCAGCGCCCAGAGCGTGTCGTACAAGCCCAGCTGCTGGAAGAACATGAACCGCGGGATCAGCAGCAACTGGGTCGGCACGATCGCGGTCGCCAGATAGAGCAGGAAGACGCGGTCGCGACCGAAGAACGTGAGCCGGGCGAACGCGTACCCCGCCATCGCCGACGTGGTCAGGTCACCCACCACGCCGAACCCGGACACGAACAGCGAGTTGGCGAAGAACCGGGCCATCGTCGGTGTTCCGCCGACCCAGACTTCGACGTAGTTGGTCCAGGCGACCGGATCAGGGATCCAGGTCACCGGAATGGAGAACACGTCGATGTTGCGTTTCAGCGACGACGACAGCATCCACGCGAACGGCAACAGGAAGACCATCGCGACCGCCCACAGCACCAACGACTTCACCAGGTACGCGATCCGCGCCGCCGGGCGCTTGTTGCGTGGCCGGTTCGGTGGCGGCGGTGGTGCCTGACCGGGTGCTCCCTCGTCCAGTTGAGGTGCCTGCATCGTGGTCACGTGTACAACCCCCGTCCGCGCTGCAGCCGCCAGAACAGGATGCTCAGCAACAGCACGCCGAGGAAGCTCATCATCCCCATCGCCGCCGCATAGCCGAAGCGGTAGAACTGGAAACCGGTCTGGTACATGTAGTACGACAAGGTGGTCGAGGAGGTGCCCGGACCACCCTGGGTCAGGAAGGCGATCAGCCCGAAGCCCTGGGACTGGGCGATCAACGACATCACCAGCAGGAACGTCGTCGTCGGCATCAGCGACCGCCAGGTGATGGTGGTGAAGCGTCGCCAGCGCCCGGCGCCGTCGAGCTCGGCGGCCTCGTAAAGGTCGGCCGGCAACGACTGCAGGGCCGACAGGTAGATCACGCCGTGGAAGCCCATGCCGGACCAGGCGGCGATCAGCACCAGCGACAGCAGGCTCCACTCCTGCGACACCAGCCAGGTCGGCGGTTCGTCCACGCCGATGGCCTGCAGGGTCAGGTTGACCAGACCGCTGGTGGGGTTGAGCAGCAGCAACCAGACGAAGCCGATCGCGATCGTGGTGACGATGTGGGGGATGAAGAAGATCACCCGTAGTGCGGACCGGCCGAACACCGGCCCGTTCAACGCCAGCGCCAGGGCCATCCCGCCGAACATGGTCAACGGGACGCCGATGCCGGCGTAGAAGACGGTCCGACCGACCGCCTGCCAGAACTGTTGGTCGGCGATCAGGACGGTGAAGTTGTCCAACCCGACGAAGGTGATGCCGGACAACCCGGACACCACGTTCCAGTCGGTGAAGGCGATGCCCACCCCGGCGACCAGGGGGACCAGCGTGAACGCCAGGAACCCCAACAGGTTGGGCAGCAGGAACAGCCACCCCACGGTGAGTGAGCCGCCTCCGGGGCCGCGCCGGCGGGGGCGCCGCACGGCGGTCGGTGGCCCCGGGCCGGTGCTCGTCGTGCTGCTGCTCATGAGGCCCGGGCGATGGCGGCGTCGGCCTGGGTCGTCATCTCGGTGACCCACGAGTCGATCGTCCGGTCACCGAGCAAGGTCTCGTCGGTCAGCCGTCGGGTGAGCTCCAGGATCTCGCTGCCGGCGGTGAAGACGGTGTCGACGGGCAACTTGGGGCCGGGTGCGTACAGGAACTTCTGCCAGGCCTCGACCTCGTACAGGCTGTCCCGGTCGGGTCCGAGCAACTGGTTGACGATCTCCTCCTCGGTCGCCTCCCCCGGCAGTGACGGGAGGCGGCCACCCTTGACCATGTACTTGCCGGCGTTCAGCACCCAGAACTTCAACAGCTTCCACGCGGCATCCTGGTTCTGCGACTTCGGGCTGATCGACATCAGGTCACCGATGGCGCCGGTGTTCCACGGCTGCGTCCCGGCCTCGGGTTGGGGCAGCGGCATGCAGGTGGTCACGAAGTCGTGCGGGTACTCCTTGGTGTTGCTGATGTAGCGGGTGATGTGGCCCGACTGGATCAACATCGCGACCCGGCCGGCGATGAACGGCGTCTGGCTGAAGGTCTGCAGCTTCTCGGCGATGATGGTCTGCTGGTCCATCGCCACCTTCTCGCCCTGCAGCTGCTGGGCCAGCTCCAACTGCTTGCGGAACCACTCGTTCTCGAAGTTCGACCGGGCGCCGCCGTCGGTGTACTGGTGGTCGGGGCCCAGGACGGGGCGGGCCAGCTGCGGCGCCTCGAAGGTGCCGAACACTCCCGGCTTGGTCAGTTCACGGGCGATCTCGACGTACTCGTCGACGGTCCACGTCTCACCGAGGGTGATGCCGGCCTCGTCGAGCATGTTCTTGTTGAGGTAGACGTTCTGTGGTGCCTGGGCTCCCGGGACGCAGAACTGTCGACCGTTCAGTGTGTAGTTGCCCAGTGGGTCGGCGTCAACGGTGAACGTCGCCAGGTCGGGGTCGTCGGCGATCCGGTCGGTCAGGTCGAGGGCGAGGCCGGCATCGCTGCGCTTGAACAGGTTGACCGGGTTGTACGAGAAGAACATGTCGATCGGGACACCGCCGGTCAGCGAGGTGTCGAGCTTCAGGTTCCCCTGCTCGTCGTTGACGTACCGGGTGTAGGTGACCTTGATGTCGGGGTTCTCCGCCATGAACGCCGCACACAGTTCGTCCGGGCCGGACTCATTGGGGACACCACCCCACACGTTGAGCACCCCGCCGCCACCGGCGCCGGCACCGCCGTTGCAGGCGCTCAGTGCACCGGCACCGAGGCCGGCTGCCCCCAGGGCTGCGGCACCCTTGAGCAGGGTGCGCCGATCGAGACTGTTCCGGGCCATGGCTGTTCTCCTTGCAGGGTTGGTCAATCCTCGGGATGAAAGGCCTGTTCCACTCGGCGCCTGGCCTGGTGCAACAGCAGGGTGAGTCGTTCGTCGGAGTAGGTCCCGCTGGCGTCGACGAGGGCCAACGCCACCGGGTGGGGTTCGGGGGTCCGAATCGGGATCGCGCCGCCGGTCTCCCCGTCGACGTGCCAGTCCCGGAGCAGCAGCACCTCGTCGTGCAGCAGGTGTTGTGCCTTGGCCAACACCTCGGCCTCCGTGGCGGGGACGACCGCGGGGCGGCCACCCCAGCCGAACCGCTGTCGGGACGACTGCAGGATGGCGGTGGCATCGTGCTCGGGAAGGTCGAGCAGCAACCGCAGCCCCGGAGCGGAGATGTTGATCGGGAATCCGTTGGACCAGAAGGTCAGCGTGTCCGAACCACTCCGGGCCCGCAGCAGGTAGATCATCTCGTCGCGGAAGAGCATGCACATCGAAGCGCCGATGTAAGGATTCTCCTCCACGATCTCCTGGAACACCTCGCGGGGGCGGGTGATCAACGGCAGCCGGGTCGTGGCCGAGCCGAGCGCCAGCACCCCGTAGTCAGGCTCGAACTGCCCGTTGTCGCTCTTGCGGACGTAACCCACCTCTCCCAAGGTGGCAAGGATTCTCGAGGCCGAGCTCTGGTGGATGCCGATCCGGCGGCCGACCTCGGTGGCCGTCATCGGCGTGCCTTCGTCGACCAACATCCGCAAGATGTGCAGGCCACGAGCCAACGCCTGGTTGCTCTGCGCCCCGGGGACCGCGGTGATCCGCTCGGTGACCTCGGACTTGCGGGTCACCGAACGGGGCTGGCCGTCCTCGGCGGGCGCTGTGCGCATGCCAGTACCTAAGCATGCATGTCACGCATGGGGCAAGGGTTTGGGTCAGATCTCCTTGAGCCCGGGGTCTCCAGCCTCGGAACGGAGGGTGATCCGGGTGCTCGCGGTGAAGGTGTCCGGGTCGTCCACCCGGTCCAGTACGCGTACCTCCGACTGCCAGCCGCTGTGGTCGACCGTCGACCGCACGTACCCCCGTTGCAGGTTGGCGAACTTGAGGTGCGCGTTGGCGGCGTACCGGTCGAGCACCCCTTGATTCGAGTCGACGCCGTTGCCGCCGCTGCTGATCGAGGAGCACGCCAGCTCCACGCCGACGATCGACGAGTCCGGGTCGTCGTAGTCGGCCAGGATGTCGAGGTCGTAGTTGCGGTGGACGTCGCCGGTCAGCACCACGAAGTTCTCGACGTCCGCCTGGGTCACGTGGTCGATGATCCGCTCCTGCGAGATCTGGTAGCCGTCCCAGCCACCACGGGAGTAGTTGATCTCTGCACTCGGATCGGTGTCGAGCCGCCCGAACAGCACGCCCTGGGCCATCACGTTCCAGCGGGTGTCGGAGGCCGACAGGCCGTCCAGCAGCCACTGCTCCTGGGTCTGGCCGAGCATCGACCGGCTCGGGTCACGCCACTGAGGATCGGTCGGGATGACGTCACTGGCGAGCTCCGGGGTGCGGTACTGCCGGACGTCCAGCATGCTGAACTCGGCCAGGTCACCCCAGGTGAGGCGGCGGTACAACTGCGCGTCCTTCCCGGACGGTCGCTGCGCGAGCCGCAGCGGTTGGTGCTCCCAGAAGGCGCGGTAGGCGTTGGCCCGCCGGACGAACAGGTCCTCGTCGGTGGAGTCGTAGTCGTTGACGACCTCGTGGTCGTCCCACGTGATCAGCCACGGCGAGAGGCGGTGTGCCTCCATCAGGTCGGGGTCGGTCTTGTACAGCGCGTACTGCTGGCGGTAGCGCTCGAGGGTGTCGGTGCCGCGCTCGTAGCCGGACGGGAGGGCCGGCTGGTACGGCCACCGCACCGAGCTCGGTGCGACCGCGTACTCGTAGATGTAGTCGCCCAGGAAGAGCACGAGGTCGGCCGGATCCTGGTTGGCATCGGCCCAGGCATGGTAGAAGCCGGCACCCAGCGACTGGCACGAGGCGCTCACGATGTCGAGTCCGGTGACGTGCTGCCCCGGCGCGGGGGCAGTCCTGGTGCGCCCGACCTCGCTGAGGTGCTTGCCGCTGCGGAACCGGTAGTGGTACTCGCGGTTGGGCTGCAGCCCGCGGACGTCGACATGGACGGTGTGGGCGAACTCGGGGTGCGCGTGGGCCACCCCGCTCCGGACGACCTGACGGAACGACTCGTCGGTGGCGACCTGCCACTGCACCGGCCGCATCCGCCGCCCCATCCCACCGTCGGGTTCGTACGGGCTCGGCGCCAGCCGGGTCCAGATCACCACGGCGTCGGGCAGTGGATCACCCGAGGCGATGCCGAGGGTGAACGGGTGGTCGCCGCCGGCCGGGCCACCCGGAGCGGCGTGCGCCCTGCTCGGCAGGTTGGCGCCGAGACCGGCGGCGAAGGCGACTCCGGCGCCGGTGAGGAACTGGCGGCGATTCGCACGCACCGCCGCTCGGGTCTCGGCATCGGTCTCGGAGTGGGCCGAGGTTTCGGGGCGGTGCACAGGCATGAGTAGTCCTTGGGTCGTCGGGAACGCGGATCACAATGCTCCCAACGGGAGTGTGCGTCAACGGGCACGGCGGATCGAACCGCGCTGTTCACATCGCGGTTGCCCGGCCGAAGCCGGCCCGTCACCTCCGCAACTGCGGCTCCAGGTGCTGCAGCACTAGGTCGTTGTGGGCTGTCACGCCGTCGGGTTCGCTGACGTGGACGCCGTCGCGCAGTCGCTGGGCCAGCAGGTCGGGTCGGGAGGCGAGGAAGGCGTACCACTCGATGATGTGCAACCCCGGGTGGCGAGCGCTCGCCAGGTGCAGCTGGGCGTTCACCAGGCCGGTGTTGCGCAGGTCGGCCACCTGGGTCTCGATCGGCCTGGTCGTCCGGCACACGTACGCATCCCGCCACAGGATCGTCGTCCCGGTCGGCAGCAGGCCGACGGCCCGGTCGACCTGGTCGGCCACGAAGCGCGGGTCGAAGACGTTGTTGGCCCCGGCTGCCAGAACCACCACCGGCGGTGCCGGTGTGGTGTCCAACCACGCCGCCAAGGCTGCGACGGTGGCGTCGGTCGGGCGACCTCCCACGCTGTTGTAGGCGAGACGGATCCCCTGCTGGGCAAGGCGTTCGGCCAGGTCCTCCTGGGTCTGGCCGGTGATCGAGTCGCCGAACAGCCAGACGTCGGCGGCCGCCCGGTCCGCCGGTGGCGTGGTCCGTTCCGGGTTCGCCGTCCAGTCGCTCAGCTCGCCGCTGCCGAAGTTCATCGTGCCTCCACCGCTCCCAGCCGGATCTTGACCCCGTCGAAGTGTCGCCGCATCGCGGCGGCGAAGGCGTCGGTGTCGCGAGCACGCAAGGGTGTCAACAGGTTCACGTGTCTGTCGAGTTTGGGCTGGGTCGGCTCCGGCTCGGTGCCCAGGGTGTCGGCGATGTTGTTGAACGAGCGCCAGAAGATCGCCACCAACTCGAGCACCAGCGGATTGCCCAGCGGTTCGTACAGGGCGGCGTGGAACTCCGCGTCCTCGTCGGCGAAGTCCTCATCGGCCGCCGCCTTCACCCGCATCGCCTCCACGATCCTTGTCAGGGCCGCGAGCTGGGCGTCGTCGACACGGGCGACCACGTCGTGGGCCAGTCCCACCTCCAACGCCTCACGAGCCTGCAGCAGGTGCCGGATCGACTCGAGGCTCTGGTCGGCAAGCGACTGTGCGATCCGGAACGCCAGCCCACTTTCCAATCCGGCAAGGGATGCGTCGCCGACGTAGGTGCCGTGACCATGGCGAACCTCGACGATGCCGATCGCCTGCAGCCCCTTGATCGCCTCCCGCAACGGGTGCCGGCCGACGTCCAACTGCGCCATCAGGGCCGGCTCGGTCGGCAGCAGGTCACCCGGCCTGAGACGCTCGCGCAGAATGAAGTCCTTGATCTGCTCCTGGATGAACTGCCTGGTCGCGCTGCCCGTTCGACGCGGCGCCTGACTCATCTCGTTGGCTCCCTCCTGGCCCCTGCGGCCCCATCAGTCCGGCGTCGGTCAGCAGTCGCCGCACGGCGGCGACCTCGTCCGGGATGAACTCCACCCCCCGTGCAGTCACCACCACATGATCCAACACCCCCAACAGGTGGAGTGCGAGCTTGAACGCGCCCAGCGCGGCGGATCCGTGACTCATCCGCTGCTGATCCGGAACGTCGATCAGGTCGAACATGGTCAACAGCCGGTCCTGTTCGAGCCGCGCGTCGTCGTGGCGGCCCTCCCGCATCAGGTCGAAGATCCGGACGTAGCCCGCGGGGTCGACGTTGCCCAGCCCCGGAACGATTCCGTCCACCCCGTTGAACATGGCGGCGTCGGTGCAGGTCTCCGAGCCGGTGAAGATCATGAAGTCGTCCAGTCCCCGGGCCCGCCGGCCGAGCAGCAGTCGACGCAGGCTCACCTCCTGGCCACTGGAGTCCTTCACCCCGGCGATCGCACCGGACTCGGCCAACCCCAGGACGGTGCCGGGCGCCAACTTGGTGCCACCCACGCGGGAGGGGATGTCGTAGGCGTAGACGCCGACGTCGCCGGCGACATCGGCCAGCTGTTCGAAGTGCCGGGTGATCTCGATCGGGTGGGTGCTGCCGTAGAACGGGGCGGTCGCCACCGCCGCGTCGATGCCGTACGGGAGCAGTCGCCGGAGCTGGTCGGTGACCCGGGCCGTGCCGGTGTCCATCACGCCGACCGCGACCGGCACCGCGCCGGCCACCTCATCGATCGTCTCGGCCGTGACCTGTTCGCGTTGCCGGTCGGTGAGGAAGGCGCCCTCGCCGCTGCTGCCGAGGACGAACACGCCGTGCACCCCGGCGTCGACCACGTACCGGACGAGTCGCCGCAACGAGACCGTGTCGACCTCACCGCCGGGAAGCAGCGGGGTGACCAGTGGCGGGACCACCCCGGAGAGCGGTCGAGGCTGGCGGACGGGCTGGGTCATGAGTGGATTCCTTTGCTGGACAGTGATTCCGGAAGGACCGTGAACTCGAGGGTGGCGAACGACGACGCGGCGCCGGTCTCGTACAACAGGCCGACCCGGTCACCGAGGTCGACGAGATCGGAGTAGCCGGCCAGCTGCTCGGTGACCACGTGGGCCTCCCGCCACGAGGCGCCGGCGTCGGTGCTGCGGTAGATGGTCATCCGTTGCCGTTTGTCGGGATTGCTGGGCACCGACAGCAGCACCACGTCGCCGTGGGCGAGCACGCTGCCCTGGATGATCGGGGCTGTGATCACGGTGGCAGGTGCGTACGGCGCGACCAAGCTCTCCCCGCCGTCGGTCGACCAGGCCCCCACCCGCGGTGCGGTACGGGCAAGCGTTCCCTCGTGGTTGCGCGAGTTGACGTACAGCCGGCCGTCGGGGAGCTCGGTGATCGTGGTCTCGTTCGCGTTCATCTCCAGGCCGTCGTTGCGGTCGATGAAGCCCACCCGCCAGGTGTGGCCGCCGTCATCGCTGAGGATGCAGTGGGAGCCACCGAACGACACGTACGGTCGCTCGGGGTCATCGTCGTCGGTGGCCTGCCTGGTGCTGTTGCACGGGATCACCAACCGGCCGGGATGCGTGTGCTGCAAGGCGATCCCGTGGCACGGGCCGGTCGCGTACCAACCCCAGTCGTCAGGCTTCACCGTGTCGGTGACGTCGACCGGCGCGCTCCAGCTGTCGCCGGCGTCGGGGCTGCGTTGGACGAACACGCGCCGTCCCCAGACCGGATGGTTGCCACGGCTCAGCTTCTTCTCCACGTGATCGCCACCGTTGCGGCAGGTCACCAGCACCACGTCGCCGCTGCCGGGATCGACCACCGGGGCCGGGTTGCCACAGGTGAAGCCGTCGTTGTGGGTGACCACCCGAAGCGGCCCCCAGGTCGCACCTCCATCGGTCGAGATCCGTTGTACCACGTCGATCTGGCCGGAGTCGGCAGCTGAGTCGCGGCGGCCCTCACAGAACGCGAGCAGCCGATCACCGACCCGGATGACGGCGGGGATGCGGAACGAGTGGTACGGGCTGCCGGCGGGGTCGAAGACCGTGACCGGACGACCAGTGGTTGCGAACATAGGACGTACTATGTCATGGTTGCCGAGCAACGTTCAACCAGCCCAGCGCCGGGGAAGGAACACGAGATGGTGGATCGACGAGGATTGCTGGGGGCCAGTGCGGCCCTCGCCGTCGGGGGACCGTGGCTGGCCGGGTGTGCGCCGTCCAGCGGTGGCGGCGGCACCGAGCAGCAGCAGGAGAACGCAGCGGTCACGCTGCCGACGTACACCAAGTACGAGGGCGTCACCCCCGACTTCGTCGGCACCGACATCGTGCTGGACGGCTTCAAGGCCTATCCCGCCGAGCCGGTGAAGGCGATCGAGGAGCCGCCGGGCGACGGCAAGGTGATCACCTTGATGACGCACACCCCGGGGGCCCTGCCACCCGGCAAGGAGCAGAACGCGTTCTGGCAGGAACTGGACACCAGGCTGGGGTCGCCACTGGACATCTCGTTGGCACCCAACGACCAGTACACCGCCAAGTTCCAGGCGCGGGTCGCCAGCGGTGACCTGCCGGACGTGATCAACATCCCGAACAGCACGGCCCGGCTTCCCGACCTGCTCGAGGCCACCTGCATGGACCTGACCGAGCACCTGGCCGGTGACGCCGTGGCGGACTACCCGTTCCTGGCGAACCTCGGGCCGGAGTACTGGAAGGGCTGCGTCGCCAAGGGCAGGATCTACACCCTCCCGGTGCCGCGCCTGATGTCGCGGACCTCCGGGCCGTTGTATCGCGCCGATCTCCTTGCGGAGAAGGGAATCAACGATCCCGAGCCGAAGGACTTCGAGGAGTTCCTGGCGCTGTGCCAGGAGGTCAACGAGCCCAAGAGCAACCGCTGGGCGTGGTCCCGGATGCCCAACAGCTACGTCTACCAGATGCTCGGCATCCCCAACGGCTGGCAGGAGGAGGGCGGCGCGTTCACGTACTGGATGGAGGACGAGCGGGTGGCCCAGGGGCTGGAGGCACAGGTCAAACTGCTGAAGGCCGGAGTCCTCAACCCCGACGCGTTCACCGCCAAGTCCTCCACCCGCAAGCAGTGGTTCGGCGGCGGCACGGTGATCTTCGACTACGACTCCTACGTGGCGTGGAACCAGTACTACAGCGAAAACACCGCAGGCGAAGAGTTCGCGGTCGGGATGCTCGACGTCGCCCCGTTCGCCTCCGGTGCCGAGCCGGTCAACTGGCTGGGAAGTGCGCTGGACAGCATCACCGGGTTCAACAAGGACTCCGAGCACTCGGTGGAGACCTTGCTCAAGGTGGCCAACTGGATGGCGGCCGGATTCGGCACCCAGGAGTACCTGTTCCGCAAGTACGGCACCGAGGGTGCCAACTACGAGTTGGCGGGGACCGACCCGACGCCCACCCGGGAAGGTGTGATCGAGGTCGGACTGGGCATCCAGTACTTCACCGACGCGCCGATGTCGCTCTACTACCCCGGCAAGCCCGAGGTGCCCGAGACACAGCACGCGATCATGACCAAGCAGGCCGAGAAGTTGAGCCGCGACGCCTCGTACGGGCTGTACTCCGAGACCAAGGTGACCAGTTCCTCGGGTCCGTCGGGGGCGCTGAACGACACGGTCAACCAGATCGTCCAGGGCAAGCAGCCGGTCAGTGACTACGCTCCCGCGCTCAAGACGTGGCAGCAGGAGACCGGTGACGCGATGCGCGCGGAGTACGAGGAGGCGTTCGCGGCGAGCGAGGCAGGTGGCTGAGTGAGCGACACCGACACCATGGAACGGCCCGCAGCAGGTCGTTCGAAGGTTGCCGACGCGACCCGAGCCGGCACGACGAGTGGGAACAACGGGGCCCCCGGCTGGTGGCGTCGGCTGTTCAACCACAAGATGCTGCTGCTGTTCGTGCTGCCGGGCACGTTGGTGGTGCTGTGCTTCCACTACCTGCCGCTGCTCGGCAACGTGATCGCCTTCAAGGACTACCAGCCGTTCCTGGGAATCCTGGAGAGCGACTGGGTGGGGTTCGAGAACTTCGAGGTGATCTACAGCGGTGACCAGCGGTTCCTCAACGCGCTGACGAACACGCTGATCCTGACCACCATGCAGGCCGTCATGGTGTTCCCGGCGCCGATCGCGCTGGCGTTGATGCTCAACTCGTTGTTCCACGAGCGGGTCAAGCACATCGTGCAGTCGGTGCTCTACCTCCCGCACTTCCTGTCGTGGGTGATCGTGGTCGCCCTGTTCCAGCAGATGTTGGGAGGGGCCGGGCTGCTCAACAACTTCCTGCGCGCGAACGACTTCGCGACGGTGTCGATCATCGGAAACTCCGACACGTTCCGGGCGTTGCTCGTCTCCCAGGTGATCTGGAAGGACACCGGCTGGGCCACCATCCTGTTTCTGGCCGCGCTGTCCACGATCAACTCCGAGTTGTACGAGGCGGCGAGTGTCGACGGCGCCGGCAGGTGGCGACAGACCTGGCACGTCACGCTGCCCGGCATCCGTGGCGTGATCATCCTGCTGTTCATCCTGCGACTCGGTGACTCGCTCAGCGTCGGCTTCGAGCAGATCATCCTGCAGCAGGCAGCGGTCGGCAGACAGGTGTCGGAAGTGCTCGACACCTACGTCTACAACTACGGCATCATCGACGGCAACTGGGGCATCGCCGCCGCCATCGGACTCGCCAAGGGCGTGGTCGGCGTGGTCCTCGTGCTCGGTGCCAACAAGGTCGCCCACATCTTCGGCGAGGCAGGGGTCTACCAGAAATGAGCACCCGTACCGAATCCGATCCCGAGGTCCGGCGGCGTCGCAGGCGGCGCCTCATCCACGGCGTACCGGCGGCCGGTCCGATCGAGCAACTGCTGAAGGTCGTGGTGCTGGCGATCTTCTGCCTGGCGGTGCTGATCCCGTTCCTCGGCGTGCTGTCGACCAGCATCGCCCCGGCCCGTCAGGTGCAGCAGGCGGGCGGACTGGTGCTGATCCCCGAGGGTGTCCAGTTCGACTCGTACAAGGCGTTGTTCGCCGGCGGGGTGGTCACCCAGGCGCTGCTGGTCTCGGCCGTGGTCACCATCGGCGGCACCCTGCTCAGCCTGACCGCATCGTGCCTGATGGCGTACGCGTTGGCGCAACGATCGTTCCCGCTCGCCAAGCCGATCCTGATGATCGTGCTGATCGGGATGCTGTTCTCACCCGGGATGATCCCGATGTACCTGACGGTGAAGCAGTTCGGGCTGCTGAACAGCCTGTGGGCGTTGATCATCCCGACCATGGTGTCGGGGTTCAACGTGATCGTGCTGCGCACCTTCTTCACCAACCTGCCCGACCAGGTCACCGAGAGTGCCCGGATCGACGGCGCGAACGACTGGCAGATCTTCGGGTTCATCGTGCTGCCGTTGTCGAAGGCGGTGCTGGCGGTGATCGGGCTGTTCTACGCCGTCGGCTACTGGAACGCGTTCTTCAACGCGCTGTTGTACATCGACGACCAGAGCAAGTGGCCGTTGCAGCTGGTGCTGCGTACGTACGTGGTCGACGACACCCAGATCGGTGCCAGCGAACTCGGCGCCACCAGTAGCGAACTGGTGCCACCCCAGGCGTCCATCCAGATGGCGATTTTGGTCGTCTCGGTGGTCCCGATCCTGTGTGTCTACCCGTTCCTGCAGCGGCACTTCGCCAAGGGTGTGCTGACCGGGGCCGTGAAGGGCTGACGCCTCTTGAGCTCAAAGCCCCCTGAGCTCAACCCCTAAACTTGTCGAAGACCCTTGGGGTCGGGTCCGTGTCCGGTCGGCGGCCACGACGTCCCGCCCGGGCCGGTCCCCCTCGCAGGCTCGGGGGAGCCGGCCCAACGCCCGACCACACCCCGACGTCGTGGCGGCCGACCGAACCCTCAGGCGACCGGGCGCGGCTGTGTCGGTTGGCCGGGTTGTGTCAGTGCCCAGGTTGTGACTGCCCTTCGTTGTCACTGTCCTTCGTGGCCGGGGCACCAGTCCTCGGGCGGCACCTGAGCCTTGACCTGATCGATGTGGTCGCCGCAGCCGGCCCACGTCGTCTTCTCGCACTGGTCACAGGGAACCGGTTGGCACATGAGTCACTCCTCGGGTCGTGGTCCTTCCGATGCTAACCGGGTGATCCAGCACGCTCGCCCGCCCTCTCCTGATGGCGGTCCGGGGAGCACGGAGGAGGCACGTTCGGCGGTGCTGTGAGTGTTCCGTCAATTCTTGTCGGCGGCGACGTCTAGTATCGAACACGTGATGCAATACTCGGGTCCTGAGGGTGGTGCGCCGTTCGATGCGGTGGACCCGTGGGACGACGTGCCCGACGACGAACCACCGCCCCGGTTGCCACCGTTGACCCCGGAACTGGTGGTCAGTCAGCTGACCGGCAGTCGTCGGCTGCGGATGGCGACCCAGTGCAACGAGCTGATCAGTGCGACCGATTGGGCTGACCTCCATCCCGGCGAAACCCTCCCCACCACGACGGCGGCGGGCGTGGTGCCGGGGGCGGAGCGGGCCGTGCAGTTGGGTGGGGACGGCACCCCGCTGGTGGCGGAGTTCGCCGCTACGGAGCTCGCCGCACAGCTGCACTCGTCCAGTTGGGCCGGGGCCCGGCTGATCGGGGACGCGCTGGATCTGCGGCACCGGCTCCCACGCTTGTGGTCACGGATCTGTGAGACCGAGATCGAGGCGTGGCAGGCCCGCCGGATCGCCCAAGCCACCCGCCACCTGACCAAGCACGAAGCCGCATTTGTCGATGCCGCGATCGCCGACCTGCTCGGTCGGCTCCCGTGGGGACGGCTCCAAGCACTGGTCGACGCGGCAATCATCGAAGCGAACCCCGAACGCGCCGCCCAGCTCGCCGACCTGGTCGGGAAGGCCGACAAGAAGGTCCATGTCGGCCAGGCCGACGACCACGGCCTCACCACCGTCTACGCCCGGGTCGATGCCGCCGCCGGGATCTGGCTCGACGCGATCATCGACCGACTCGCCGACCTCCTCGCCGCTCAGGGTGACGAGTCGAGCAAGGACAACCGCCGCGCCACCGCGCTCGGCCTGCTCGCCCACCCCGCGCGAGCCATCCAACTCCTCACCACACCCGTCGCCGGCGAAGAAGCCGGAACCGACACTGCTGGACCGGACACTGCTGGACCGGACACTGCTGGAACCGACACTACTGGAACCGACACTGCTGGAACCGACACTGCTGGACCGGACACGGCTGCACCGGACACGGACGACAAGGACACTGCCGGCACGGACAGCGGTGCGGGTGACGACGACGACCCGGATCTGTTCGACGCCCCGGAACCGCCAGAGCCTGACCTGCCCGACCCCGACGGTCCGGAACATCCGTGCACCCCGGGTCGGCCGTTGACCGAGGCCGAGATCATCGCCGCCGTGCGACGGCTCGACCCGGCCAAGCTCCGGCCCCGCGTCCTGCTGAACCTGCATCTGGCTGAGCAGACCGTCCGCACCGGCACCGGTGTCGCCCGCACCGAAGGCATCGGCCCACAGGCAGCCGAACAGGTGCGCGCCTGGTTGGGTGACTGCACCATCCTCTTGCGGCCCGTCATCGACCTCCCCGCCGGACTCACCCCGGTCGACGCGTACGAGATCCCCCAAGCAATGCGCGACCACATGCGGCTCCGGCAACCCGTCAGCAGCTTCCCGTTCGCCGCGAGCCGCGGACGACTCGACCTCGACCACACCATCCCCTACCGGCCCGGTTGTGGTCCCGGGCAGACCCGGATCGCCAACCTGGCCCCGCTGTCCCGGCTGGAGCACCGATTGGTGACCCACGGTGACTGGTCGCGTCGACAACCCGAGCCCGGCACACTGTTGTTCCGGGCGCCCCACGGCCACATCTACCTGGTCGACCACAACGGCACACACCCACTCGGCACCACCAGCTTTGCCCAGGCCGTGTGGAACACCGCCACGCCCGAATGACCCGGCACGACCAGGTGTCACCGGGCACGACCAGTGACCGCCGGGCCCAGGCCAAGCAGGCGGGCCCGGGCGGCCGTACCCCTTGAGCCCGGCTCACCGAACGATCACACGGTGAGCCGGGCTGCCAGCCTGCCCTCACGAGCGTTCGGCCCGGTCACTGCCGAGGGCGGAGCCGATCGGTCGGTACGGGCAGGGTGACGCGGTCTCCGTACATCTCACTCGGCCGGTCGACGAGCTTGGCGAAGTCGGCGTTTGCGACGACGATCCGCTCCCGGTCGCATTCGTTGATCACCACCCGGCTCCACGAGCCGTCGTCACCCCTCAGCTCCCAGGTGTCGGCGAGGTAGGACAGGCCCAGGCCCTCGAGGACGTCGGCGGCCCACCACTCCTCACCGCCCTCGTCGGCCAGGGGGTGGCCGAACAGCGTCACGGGCAGCAGGTCCCCGTTCGCGGTGGGCTGCAGATAGCCGATCAGCTCGTCGTCATCGGTGCGGTGGTAAGGAATCCAGTCAGCGGGGATCACGCACGCCACTGCACCAGACCCCGACGGCGGATGTCATCCGGATATTTCCTGTCGACCTCACTCGAATCGCCGCAGGTAGCTGGCCACGACGGCCTCGTCAAGGTCGTCGACCTCTGGTGCGACGACCTTTCCGCCACTGCGCCGGGCGAGCTGGTCACAGAACTCCACCAGCGCCGGTTCGTGGCCGAGCCGGAAGATGGTGATCCGGGTACGGCGTCGGGTCGCCTCGTCGAGCTCGGTCACCGCGGCGGCGATCGTCTCCGGCAACGGCGGGTACCAGAAGAAGGCCTCCCCGTCGGGTTCGAGGTGGGCGGTCGGCTCACCGTCGGTCACCACCAGCAGCACCGGTTGCGCGGTCGGGTTGCTCGCGAAGAACCGGTTTGCCAGCAGCAGTGCGTGGTGGAGGTTCGTGCCCTGCAGGTTGTGCTGCGGTGGCAGGCCGGTCAGCTGCGCGACATCGGTGACCTGGGCATACCGGGAGAAGGTGATCAACTCCAACGCATCGTTGCGGAACCGCGTACTGATCAGGTGGTGCAGGGCCAGCGCGGTCCGCTTCATCGGGACCCACCGGCCTTCCATCGCCATCGAGAACGAGGTGTCGACCAGCAACGCCACGGCCGCCCGGGTCCGCGCCTCGGTCTCGACCACCTCGATGTCGTCCAGCGCCAGCTCCGGCGCTCCCGGATCGGCGGCGCGTCGCAGTCGTGCGTTCATCAGCGTCCGCGACACGTCCCACGACTGGGTGTCGCCGAACTCCCAGGCCCGGGTGGCGCCGCTCGGCTCCCCGGCGAGTCCGCCCTGGCGTACGTCCCGCTGGCCGGTGCGGCCGGCGAGCCGGTCGGTGACGTCGCCGAGCAGGGTACGGCCGAGCTGCCGCATCGCCGCCGGGGACAACTGCAGCCCGCCCTGGGCGTCGCTCACCAAGAGGCCCTCGTTGCGGAGCATCCGTTCGATCTCGGCGAGGGTCTGCGCGGTCACCACCGCCTCGCTGCCGAGGTGTCGCTCGACAAGATCAAGATCGATGTCGTCGGTCCGGGCACCGGCGTGGTTCTGCGCCAACTGTTCCGACAGGGCATCCAGTTCGGCGAGCTCGGCCAGCACCGAGGTCGCCTCACCCGACCCGAGCGGTTGGTCGCCGCCGAACTGTTCCGACTCGCCCCACCCGGCGTCGGGCCGCAACCCCTGCAATGTGGCGTCGAGCTCGGCCAACTGCTGGGTGAGTTCGGGGGTGCCGAACGCCTGCTGGGCCAAGGCGTCCAGCTCGGCCCGCTGCTCGGGCGACATCGACTGCCGCATCCGTTGCGCTGCGGCCGCCCGGGCCGCGAGGGCGTCGATCAACTCCTCGACGGTCCGCGGGTTTTCCGGGAACAGGTGGCCGTGATCGGCCATGAACGCCGCGAACCGGGCGGCAGTGTCCTCCCCGCGGGCATGGGCGGCGAGCAGGCCGTTCAGGTCCGTGAGCATCTTCGACACCGCTGCCCGGTCGGCATCGTCGGCGTTCTCCAGCGCCTGCTTCATCCCGGCGAACCTCTGGTCGAGCTCCTCTCGGCCCAGCAGGTCACCGATCTGGCGGTACGTGGCCTCGGCCTCCGGGCTCCGCCACCGGTAGTCGGCGAGGTCCCGTACGGCGGCCGCCGTGGAGTCGGGGAGTTCGGCCAACTGCAGTTCGGCGAACCGGGCGTCGTCGTCCAGGTCGCGGGCCAGCTGCCGGCGTTCGGTCAGCACGGCCCGGTCGAGCAGTTCACGTACCTCGTCGAGGGTGCCGCCGAGTCGGTTCCGGTCGAGGTGCTGACGGCGCTGCCGGTTGAGCCGGGCGGCCAGGTCGTCCAACCCCCGACCAGGCCGGTCGCCGCGGCGCAGGTACTCCCGCAGGGCCGCCTCGGGGGAGCGGCCGGCCATCACGTCGTCGGCGATCGCCCGCAACGCCTCCGTCGGGTCGACCGGCGGCGCGAGCGGATCCGGACCACCGTGGAAGCGGCGGTACCGGGAACGACGTCGCCCCCACCGGTCCATGATCAACTCCTCGGTCGGTCCTCGATCAGCCGTACGTGCTGGTGCCGTCGTCGGCGTCGTCCTTGGCGACCCGGCGGGCGAGGTAGAGCGCCTCCAGGGCCAGCTCGACCGCAGCGGCCTGCTGCCCGGGGCCCTCGGCGTCCAGCAGTTCGGCGATGTGGGCGAAGGTGCCGTCGCCGGTCTCGGGCAGCGAGTCGAGCAACGCGGTCGCACCGACCCGCGGGCCGGTGACGACCTCGGCCCCGTCGGCCATCGCGTCGATCACCGGTCCGAGGTCGAGTCCCCGCAGCCGATGGCGGGCCGTCTCGGCGACCGCCAACCGCAGCAGGTGGTCGGTGACGTCGGCCTCCCGGCCCTCCTGCCCGGACTCCCACTCGATCTTGCCCGCCAGCACCGGGACGGCCGCGGCCAGGTCGACCACCCGGGCGACCGCCTGCGGTTCACCGAGCACCGTCGCCCGGTGCAGCGCCGCGGCAGCAACCGTCTCGGCGCCGGCGATGGTGTAGCGGGCCGAGACGCCCGAGCGTTGGTTGACCTGGGCGGAATCGCGCAGGTTGCGGGTGAACCGGGCCAGGATCTCCAACAGGTGGTCCGGCACCTCGGCGACCAGCTGCGCCTCCTGGCTGATCATCGCGACCTCGTCGGCCACCTCGAGCGGATAGTGGGTGCGGATCTCGGCACCGAACCGGTCCTTCAGCGGGGTGATGATGCGGCCGCGGTTGGTGTAGTCCTCCGGGTTGGCGCTGGCCACCACCAGCACGTCGAGCGGCAGCCGGAGCGCGTACCCGCGGATCTGGATGTCGCGTTCCTCCATCACGTTCAACATCGCGACCTGGATGCGTTCGGCCAGATCGGGCAGCTCGTTGATCGCCACGATGCCGCGGTGGGTCCGCGGGATCAGTCCGTAGTGGATCGTCTCCGGGTCGCCCAGGTGTCGGCCGGCGGCCACCTTCATCGGGTCGACGTCGCCGACCAGGTCGGCGACCGAGGTGTCGGGGGTGGCGAGCTTCTCGGCGTACCGGTCGTCGCGGTGCCGCCAACTGATGCGCAGGTCGTCCCCCTGATCGGCAGCCAGCCGCCTGCCTTCGGGGGTGATCGGGTCGTACGGGTGCTCGCCGAGTTCGGTGTCGGCGATCACCGGCGTCCACTCGTCGAGCAGGCCGACCAGGCTGCGCAACAGTCGGGTCTTGCCCTGACCCCGTTCGCCGAGCAGCACGATGTCGTGGCCGGCGAGCAGGGCCCGCTCGACCTGCGGCAGCACGGTGTCGGTGAAGCCGTGCAGCCCGGGCCACGGATCCTCTCCGGCGGCCAGCTTGTTGATCAGGTTGTCGCGGATCTCCTCGCGCAGCCCCCGTTGGGTGTGCCCGGCGGCCCGGAGCTCTGCCACGGTGGTGATCTCGGGAGGCTCGGTTCTGCTCACGTGCCCAAACTACGCGGGGTGCCAAGGCCGGTGGGCCACCCTGCGGCTAGCGTGTGGACCTGCACGGCTGACTGAGGAGTGAACATGACGGCACCGGTCGACACCGGACACGGCTACGACTACCTGCCCGGGGTCGGCCAGTACTCGGTGGGGGTGATCGCCCGGCCCGGTCATGCGATCACCCGCGTACGGCTGGCCGAATCGCTGCCGCACGACCTCGCGTTCGAGCTGATCAGTGCCTACCTGACGACGCTGGGGCTGGCCGGCGGCGCGTTGTGCTCGGTCGAGCTGCGCTCCCCCGAGCAGCTCACCGACGAGGGCTTCGCCGACTACAACCGCCGCTACCTGGCCTCGCTCGACCAGCTCGACATCGACACCGCCGTCGGCAGCCCGGTCGCCCGCAGCATGGTCGTGCCGGTGCAGGATCCGCCCGAGGACGTGTCGGTGTACGCGTTCGGGTACGCCCGGCGGCTCGAGAACGGCGAGGCCGTCGCCCTGGCCGGGCTGGACCGGACGTTCGTGGTGTCGGGCAGCGCCGAGGTCAAGGAGGGCAAGGGCAGCTACACCGACCACATCGAGTCACGCGGTGACGTGTCGCCGGCCGGGCTGGCCAGGAAGGGGCACTGGGTGGTCGGCGAGATGGGTCGCCGGCTGAAGCTGCTCGGCACCGACTGGTCACAGGTCACCGGCACCCACGTCTACAGCGTCCGTGATGTCGGATCCGTGGTCAGCACCGAGGTCCACCCCGTGACCGGTCGACCGGTGACCTGGCAGTTGTGTGCGCCGCCGATCATCGACCTGGAGTACGAGATGGACTGCCGGCGCATCGGGACCGAGTTGGTGCTCGAGCCCGCCGCGGTCTGAGTCACCATGTCCGGTCGAGTACTGGTCGTCGGGTCGCTCAACCAGGACCTGCGGCTGTCGGTGCCGCACCACCCCACCTCGGGCGAGACGGTGCTGGCCGGTCCGATCGAACGCGCCTTCGGCGGCAAGGGAGCCAATCAGGCGATCGCCGCCGTACGGGCAGGGGCGCGGGTCTCCATGGTCGGCGCGGTCGGTGACGACGGACCCGGGAACGCCTACCTGGCAAGGCTTTCGGCGTACGGTGTCGACGTCGGCTCGGTGCGGGTCCACCCCGACCGGCCGACCGGGACCGCGGTGATCAGTGTCGACGATGCCGGGGAGAACATGATCATCATCTCCCCGGGTGCCAATGATCAACTTGGTGTCGACGACCTCGCGGTGATCAAGTCCTCGAGCGCGGCGGACGTGGTGCTGTTCTCACTCGAGGTGCCGGTGCCCGTGGTGATCGAGGCGACCCGGATCGCCGCCGACCGGGGTGCCAGGGTCGTCGGCAACCTGGCCCCGTACGCCGATTTGCCGGCCGCGGTGCTCGACCGCTGCGATCCGGTGGTGGTCAACGAGTCCGAGCACGCGGCCCTGCTCGCCGCCGGGCTCCGGGCAGGCAGCCTGTTGGTCACCTCCGGTGCCGAAGGATCGACCTGGGGCGAGGTCATGGTGCCGGCTGAGTCGACCGAGGTGGTAGACACCACCGGGGCCGGGGACGCCTACGTCGGTACGCTCGCCGCCCGGCTGGCACTGGGTGACGGGCCGGAGCAGGCGATGCGAGCCGCCACGGCGGCCGCAGCAGAATGCGTACGGCATGGGGGAGCGCAACCGCTGTAGTGTCTCAGATCAAGGTGTGGGACACGCCGTCATACTGCCGTGGAGGATTGATGTGAACCTCGAGATCCGCAGTCACGAATCACGCGAAGGCTGCCAGACCATTGAAGTAGAGGTCGATAGACCCGTTTCACATCCCAGGGCTCTGGTCGACACATTGCGGGAGCAGTTGAGAATACAAATCTCTGAGGACGTGGTTGCTGAGGGCAACCCCACTCCTTCTGGTGGCCAGTTGTGGGTTGTCCGGTTCAGATCAACAGACCGCAGTCGCTGACCGGCCTCAACCGATCCGCGGCCGCAGCACGTCCATCCCACCGTCGACGGCCAGGCTGACCCCGACGGTGGAGGTGCTGGACGGCGAGGCCAGGTAGGCCACCGCCTTGGCGACCTCGTCGGCCGAGACCAGCCGGCCGTGCGGTTGCCGGGCGGCGAGGGCCGCGCGTTCTGCCGCCGGGTCCGGGGCGGCGTCGAGCAGGCGTCCGACCCATGGGGTGTCGGCAGTGCCGGGGGAGACGCAGTTGACCCGGATCCCCTCGGGCAGGTGGTCCATCGCCATCGCACGGGTGAGGGACAGCACGGCTCCCTTCGACGCGGAGTACAGCGCACGCTGCGGCAGCCCGGTGGTCGCGGCGATCGACGAGGTGTTGACGATGGCGGCCGCCGGCGACTGTCGCAGATGGGGCAGGGCGGCACTGGTGACGCGCACGATGCCGCCCACGTTGACCTGCAGCACCTTCACCCATTCGGCCTCGTCGTTGTCGGCGACCGTACCGGCGGCCCCGATGCCGGCGTTGTTGATCACGATGTCCAGCCGACCGAATTCGGCGACCACGCGGGTCACGGCGGCCTCGACCGAGGCGGTGTCGGAGACGTCGCAGCTCACCGACAGGTGCCGGTCGCCGGGTGCCGGATTCAGGTCGAGTACGGCGACCCGCGCGCCGCGGTCGGCCAACTCGTCAGCGACGGCGAGCCCGATGCCGGAGGCACCTCCGGTGACGATGGCGGTGAGCTCGGCGAACTCGGTGGTGGTGGTCACAGTGCTGCTTCCCTTCGATCGAGCCGTCTCGACGGGCTCGACGGCCGTCCGGCGAGCGTCTGGGACATCATGCCGTGACACGCGGCGGACCCGGTGGTCGGGCCGCATCGTGGTGGCGCGACAATGTGCACTGGATGTCGCCGGACCGGTGACGCCGGCGGAAGGGGATCGATGACCGGCTTCTCGCTCGGCGACCTGGCTCTGGGCGTCTCGACCGCGGCGACCCAGATCGAGGGTGGCGACCGCAACAACAACTGGTACGACTGGGCCCAGCGGGGCCACATCAAGGACCGGTCGAGTCCTGACACCGCGGGCAACCACTGGGAGGTGTGGGCGTCCGACATCGAACTGCTCGACGAACTCGGCATCCGGCACTACCGGATGAGCATCGAGTGGAGTCGGCTGGAACCCCTGCAGGGGCAACACGACCCGGTGGCACTGGAGCACTACCGGGCCGAGCTGACCGAGCTGCGGCGACGTGGCATCCGTCCGCTGGTGACCCTGCACCACTTCAGCCATCCGAGCTGGTTCGAGAGCATCGGTGGCTTCGAGCACGCGGACGGGGTCACCCACTTCCTGCGCCACGTGCGCTACGTGGTCACCGAGCTGGCCGACCTGGTGCAGGACTGGATCACGATCAACGAGCCGAACGTCTATGTGACCGGGTCGTACTTCACCGGCCTGTGGCCGCCGGGAACGCACAACTGGGCGTCGGTGGTGCGGGTGTTCAACCGGCTGGCGACCGCTCACATCCTTGCCTACGAACTGATCCACGAACTGCAGCCGGACGCGACGGTCGGCGTGGCGTTCCACCTGCGCACGTTCAAGCCGGCGCTGCCGTGGAGTCCGTGGCACCTCGGGTTGGCTCGGATGCTGCAGTACCTGTTCCAGGAGGTCATCGCCGAGGCCATGTGCACGGGCGTCTTCCCGTACCCGTTGAAGCGGCCCCGCGGGATCTCGCCCGGCAAGTACTACGACGTCGTGGGGATCAACTACTACACCCAGTCGACGATCACCCGCTTCGACGACGGCACCGCCGAGGGTGTCCCCGTCAACGACCTCGGCTGGGAGATCATGCCGGCCGGTCTGGTGCAGGTCGCCCGCTGGGCGAACCGCAACTTCCCCGGACCGATCTGGATCACCGAGAACGGCACCTGCGACAACCATGATCGTTTCCGCAGCCGCTACATCCATGATCATCTTCGGGCGATCGTCGAGTCGGAGTTGCCGATCGAGCGCTACTACCACTGGTGCTTCATCGACAACTGGGAGTGGGACGAGGGATCGGTGCCCCGGTTCGGGCTGGTCCACCTCGACCACGCCAGCAAGGCGCGGACCATCAAGGAGTCGGGTCGGTTCTTCGCCGAGATCATCGCCAACCGCGGGGTGACCGAGACGATGTACGACCGGTGGGTCCGTCACCAGTACTACCCGAAGACGGAGTGGCACCTCAGCCGGAACCCGCGGCTCTGAACGGGCCCGTCCTACCGCCGATTCGCGTCGCGGCCGGATCTCCCGTACGCTGGAGCAGTTGCCCGTGGTGCCGAACGTGTGGACCGAGTGGGCAGACCTTCCCTGTCCATTGAATCCCGGTTCATCCTTGTGCGCGTGTGGTGTTTGGACCTGCACGCCGTACGTCATCCAGAACGGATCCCGCCATGTCGGCCCAACCTTCCCATTCTTCCGAGCCTGCCCGCGCCCGGCGCACCCCGAAGTCCAAGGACCGCTGGTCCGCCGCCAAGAAGCGGGCTCGCAACGCCGGCCCCGCCAGGTCGAACGACCGCTCCGGGCGCCCGGCACGGTTCGAGCGGGAGGATCGCCCCGCCCGTTTCGAGCGCGCTGAGCACAGCGACCGGCAGCGCTCCGGTCGGCCCTCCCGCTTCGAGCGTGACGATCGTCCGGCACGCTCGGAGCGCAGTGATCGCAACGAGCGCCGGGATCGCCCGCGGTTCGACCGCGACGACCGGCCCTCCCGTTACGGCCGTGACGATCGTCCCCGAAACGATCGCCAGGATCGCCGTGACCGGCCGCGCTTCGAGCGGGACGATCGTCCGGCGCGCTCGGACCGCAACGATCGACCGCGCTTCGACCGTGATGAGCGTCCCCGTCATGACCGTGACGATCGCGGGGGACGTCCGGCGCGCTACAGCCGCGACGATCGTCCCCGCAACGACCGGTCCCGCAACGACCGCCCGGCACGCTTCGATCGTGATGATCGCCCGCGCAATGACCGCCCGCGCAATGAGCGTCCGGCACGCTTCGATCGTGATGATCGCCCGCGCAATGACCGCCCGCGCAATGACCGGCCGGCGCGTTTCGATCGTGACGACCGGCCCCGCTCGGCCGAGCCGCGCCGTGATCACCACGCCGAGGCCGTCGTGCACGCACCGCTCGAGGCGGTCGAGGTCGCTGCCGACGAGGTGGCCCATCTCGGGTTCGCCGAGCTCGGCCTCGAGGGCAACCTGATCGACGCGCTCGCCAAGCTGGGTGCCGAGCACCCGTTCCCGATCCAGGCCGTCACCGTCCCCGAGGTGCTGGCCGGCCGCGACGTACTGGGCCGTGGCCGTACCGGCTCGGGCAAGACCATCGCGTTCGGTGCCCCCCTCGTGCAGCGGATCGCGCAGAGCACCACCCAGCCCAAGGGCAAGGGCGGCAAGACGTACGGACGCAAGCCACGCGCGCTGATCCTGGCCCCGACCCGCGAACTCGCCCAGCAGATCGACCGAACGGTGCAGCCGCTGGCCCGCGCGGCCGGGCTCTACACCGTGCAGATCTTCGGCGGCGTCCGGCAGTTCAAGCAGGTGTCGGCCCTGCAGCGTGGGGTCGACATCGTGATCGGCACCCCCGGCCGCATCGAGGACCTGATCGAGCAGGGCCACCTGGACCTGTCCGAGGTCGAGATCACCGTGCTCGACGAGGCCGACCTGATGTCGGAGTTCGGGTTCCTCGAGCCCGTGCAGCGAATCTGGCGTGGCTGTCGGCCCGACGGCCAGCGGCTGTTGTTCTCCGCGACCCTCGACAAGCAGGTCGACGACCTGGTCACCGAGTTCCTCCGCGAACCGTTCATCGCCAAGATGGCCGACGAGGACCAGTCGACCGCCACGATCGAGCACCACGTCCTGGTCGTGGAGCAGCGCGACAAGGGTGAGGTCCTGCTCGAGCTGGCCTCTGTGCCCGGCCCGATCCTGGTGTTCGCCCGCACCCGTGCGTACGCCGAGCGGCTGGCCGACGACCTGGAGGACGCCGGCATCAAGGCGACCAGCCTGCACGGCAACCTGACCCAGGCCCGCCGCACGCAGAACCTGGCGAAGCTGTCGTCGGGTCGCAAGCAGGTGCTCGTCGCCACCGACGTCGCCGCCCGCGGCATCCACCTCGACGACATCTCCTTGGTCGTCCAGGCCGACATGCCCGACGACCCGAAGACCTACCTGCACCGCGCCGGTCGGACGGGTCGTGCCGGGCGCAGCGGACGGGTCGTCACGCTGATCCCGCGGAACCGGCGCCGCAAGCTGGCGCACATGCTGCAGACCGCCGAGGTGTCGGCCGAGATGACCCCGGTCGAGCCCGGCGGGGCCGTCATCTGGGAGTGACCCGCGCATGCGGCTCTATCTCTCCTCCTATCAACTGGGCGACCACGCGCAGGTGCTCGCCCAACTGGTGGGTGGCCGTGGCCGCGGCCTGGTGATCATGAACGCGTTGGACGGGTACGACGAGGAACGTCGCCGACGCGACAGCTTGGTTCAGATGGCTGCGCTCGGCGAACTGGGACTCGAGGCGGCCGATCTCGACCTGCGCGAGCACGATCCGTCATCCATCGCCGAGGCCGTCGGTCAACCCGACTTCCTCTGGGTGCGAGGCGGCAACGTCTTCACGCTCCGGATGGCCTTGGCCCGCTCGGGGATGGATCGCCTGATCGTGGCTGGCCTGCACCGGGATGCCTTCGTCTACGCGGGCTTCAGCGCCGGTCCATGCGTGCTGGCACCGTCCCTGGCCGGCCTGGAACTGTGTGACCCGGTCGAGGACTGCATGGCTGCCTACGGTGCCGTGCGCCGTGACGGGCTCGGGGTGTTGGACCGTCCCGTGGTCCCGCACCTGGATTCACCCGAGCATCCGGAGACCCGACTGCTCGGTGAGGTCGCCGCCCAGTACGACCGAGAAGGTCAGCCCTACTGGGCCCTGCGGGACGGCGAGGTGCTCGTGGTCGACGGCGCCGGGTCAACAGTCCTTTCGGGAGTGCATGACTGATCGGGGACACTCCGCTCAGTCGTCCTCCTCGAGCGGTGACCTCCTCGAATGAGGCCGTTTGCACCCATGAACAGAAACTCATTCCGACGATTCGCCGTCCTGCTGATCGCCGTGCTCTTCGGGTCATCCCTGGCCCTGGCCGGGGCCCCGACCGCGCAGGCCGCCTACTCGGCCAGTGCGACGGCGCCCGGCGCCAGCTTCCGGGGCAAGGTGTACTACGGCAACAGCAAGGTGAGCATCAGCGGCGTGCTGCAGGACACCCACCGGTCGAACGGGCACAAGGCCGAGTTGCACGTCCGGGCGCAGACTGTTCGGTGGGGCAGCAACAAGGTCCGCACCGCGCAGTACGGAGTCCCGAGCTGGACCTGGACCAGCGCGAGGGCCGGGGGCGGGGTCACCAACCACTCGGTCAAGAAAGTCCGGATGCAGTACCGGGTGTGCTCCCACACGCACTGCTCCAGCTGGCAGACGACCGCCTGGCGCTACTGATCCTGACGCGCGACTGGTCCTGCCATGATGGTGGGCCATGACCGACCCACACCCGATCACCCGCGCCCAGTTCGCGTCCCCGGTGCCCCCGGGGACCGGCTGGCCGGGTGATCCGGCGTCGGGGGACACACCGGTCGCCGAGACCGCCGAGGCGGTGGTCGAACTGGCCGCCGGCGCGGACACGATCGCCGAACTCGACGCCCGGGTCAGCGTCTGCCGCGCCTGCACCCGACTGGTCGAGTGGCGCGAGTCGGTGGCGACCACCGGCCGCCGCGCCTCGTTCGCCGACCAGCCGTACTGGGGTCGTCCCGGACCGTCCTTCGGCGACCCGGACGCCGAGGTGTTGATCATCGGCCTCGCCCCGGCCGCGAACGGGGCCAACCGCACCGGCCGGATGTTCACCGGGGACCGCTCCGGCGACTGGCTGTACGCCGCGCTGCACCGGACCGGATTCGCCAACCAGCCCACCGCGGTCGCCGCCGGGGACGGCTTGGAGTTGACCGGCTGCCGCATCGTCGCCGCCGTCCGATGCGCCCCGCCGGCCAACAAGCCGACCGGTGAGGAGGGCCGTACCTGCGCCCCGTGGTTGGACCGGGACCTGGCCCTGGCCACGCCCCGACTGCGCAGCCTGTTGGCTCTCGGCGGACTCGCCTGGCGGACCACCCTGGCCGCCACGGCCCGGCTCGGCTGGCAGGTGCCGCGACCCCGGCCGAGGTTCGGCCACGGTGCGGAGGCCGAGTTGATCACCCCCGACGGGCGCACCGTCCGGCTGGTCGGCAGCTACCACGTCAGCCAGCAGAACACCTTCACCGGAAAGTTGACCGAGTCGATGCTCGACGACGTCCTCAACCGTCTCCGGTGACCTCGCCCCCGGTGACCTCCCCTCCCACGACCTCGGGCAGGGGGGTGGACGTGGACCCTACCTGCCGGTAGCGTGCTCGATTCCGAGCCTGATCCCCCTGGAGTTGATCATGAAGAGGTCCATCCGCGCAGTGCTGAGCGGCTTCGCCGTCGCCGCACTGCTCGCCACCAGCGTCACTGCCACTGCCGACGCCCGAGGTCGGGGCCACGTCGGTGAACCCGGTCCGGTCGAGATCCCGCAGCGTTACCTCGACCAAGAGGTCAACTGGGCTCCCTGTTCGTTCGACGGTACGGTCAAGGGCCTGTACCCCGACGCACCCGACACCAACTGCGCGACCGTCACCGTGCCGATGGACTGGCAGAACCCGGACGACCATCCCGACATCCAGGTCGCGATCGCGTACTCCGAGGCCACCGGCGACTCCAAGGGCCTGATGGTCACCAACCCGGGTGGCCCCGGCGGTGCCGGCCTCACGCTGAGCGCAGCACTGGCCATCTCGAAGACCCAGCTGTTCAGCGACTACGACCTGCTCGGCTTCGACCCCCGTGGGTTCGGCCGATCCACCCGGCTGAGCTGCCCGATCGACGCCGCCGAGCTCGCTGCGCTGCCGGTCACCCCCGACTACCGGGAGCGGACCAAGCAGACCCACGAGGTCGAGGTCGCCGAGGCGAAGCTGTTGGCCAAGGCCTGCTCGGCCACCGAGTTCGCCGAGTTCGTCGACACCCAGCAGACCGTGTACGACATGGACTTCCTGCGGGCGCTGCTCGACCACGACGAGATGAACTACATCGGCTACTCGTACGGCACCTGGCTGGGCACGTGGTACGCCGACACCTACCCCGAGCGGGTCGGCCGGTTCATCCTCGACTCCAACATGAACTGGGTCGGCGACATGTACGACAACCAGACCAGCGACTCGCTGTCGTTCCAGCGGCGCCGTGACCAGATGCTGTTCCCCTGGATCGCCCGCAACAACGAGACGTACGGCCTCGGGACGACCGCGAAGGCGGTCGAGCAGCGGTACGAGCAGATCCGCGCGAAGCTGGTCGCCAACACCAAGGCGGGTGTGGAAGGTCCGACCGGCTACGAGCTCGACATCGCCGTGCTGAACCCGATCTACACCAACGCCGGCTTCCCGACCGCGGCCGAGGCGATCGTCGAACTGGGCAAGGTCGCCGACTCCGGCGAGGTCAGCCCGGCCGCCCGGACCGCGCTCGCGGCCGCGACCGACAACCGAGCGGTCACCCCGGCGGACCTGCTGGCCGACAAGCGGGCCGAGGCGAAGCAGTCGAGTGAGCAGATCGTCGACCTTGGGTCGGTCGGCACCGTGGTTCGCTGCAACGACACCCCGTACGGCTCGAATCCGCAGCCGTACCTGCGGGCCGCCGACCGCGACACCCGCAAGTACAGCTACATCGGCTACTTCAACACCGTGCCGATGTGCGCCTTCTGGCCGCACCAGCAACAGCCGCGTCGGATGGACCTGACCGGATCGCCGCAGCTGTTGATGTTCCAGGCCGAGGGTGACCCGGCGACCGCCACCGAGGGTGCCCTGCAGAGCCACTTCCGTACGCTCCGCAAGACCGTGTTCGTCGGGGTGCCGCAGGAGGGCCAGCACGGGCTGTACATCGACGGGCCGTCGGCCTGCGTGGAGCAGATCGGCGACGCATTCCTGTTCGATGCGAAGGCCACCCTGCCCAAGGACATGACGCTGTGTGCCACTTCGCCGCTGCCGGGAGACTCGCAGGTCCACGACCTGCGCGGACCGCTCGACTGGGTCGAGTGGTGGATGGCGCCGCAGCCGACCAAGAAGAAGGGCAACCCGATGCTGAAGCAGGCCCGGCGTGAGGCAGCGGGCCGCTTCTGAGCGAGTTGTGTCGACAAAAGCACTTGTGAAGGGACAACGAGGCGACAGACCCGCGCGAAAAGGTCGCATTCTTCTATGGCACTAAGTGGGCAACTCCACTAGGCTCCCTGCGAGATCGCACACTGGTCGGTGGCCGATCACGTACAACGTAGGGAACCCCATGTCCTCTTGGCCTTCCGTCGGTGCTGTGGTGCGTCGAACCCTGGCTGTGCTGTTCGCGACCATGCTGGTGATGGCTTCGGGGGTGATGGTCAGACCGGCGGCCGCCGCGACCGTCACGGTCACCACGCGGGATGAGGTGTAGGCCGCCTTCGACAACGCAACCGGTCCGGACTACCGCATCGTCCTGGGCGCCGACATCACCATGATGAGCGGTCCGTTCCTCGACGTGCCGGCGGGTCAGAAGGTGTACCTGGAGCTGAACGGGCACACCCTGCACAGCAACGTCACGGCCAATGACAAGGAGGCCGGTATCGGCGTTCCGGCGACGGCCGGCCTGGAGGTCACCGACAGTGTCGGCGGCGGTCTGCTGCGGGTCCGGGGCGGAGACTTCCATCCCGGGCTCGGGGTCGCGATCTTCCTCGGGCTTGAGGTGTTGGCGGCATTGGCAGCGGTGGCGCTGGTGGTGGGCATCGTTATGACCTTCCTCGACATCGCTGATGCCCTCGCTGAGTTCTTCCGCGATCCTGGGGCCTTCATCCAGAAGGTCCTCGATGACCCTTGGGCGGCACTCGAGAACCTCATCTGGTTCGGTGTTGGCCTGATCCCCTTCGGAATCGGCAAGGTCTTCCAGCGCTTACGAAAGCCGTTCAGAGAGCTCGTCGAAAATGCTGCCCCTTGGCTGAAGAAGAAGTGGGACGAGCTCGCGGCCTGGGGGGAGGAAGAGATGGGACGACATCGCCAGCAAGACCGGTCTGAAGCTTCGGGAACTGGACGACCGTCTGCACGGACGTCCGCACCCGGGGTCGCCTGTCTCTCGTGGTCGCGAATAAACGGGAACCGGGACTGGCAGAGGCAAGAACGCGTTCCCGAAGCAAGCGGGACCCAACGAGGTTCTGTATCGCACTGATGGCCATGGCAAGGTCACCTACTATCAGGAGTACGGCCGGACGGACTGCCCACGAAGCGGGTTGACATCGATCCGAACTCCAAGCCCCACGCGGGCGTTCCCCCGCCGCACGTGCAGGAGTACACGCGAGTCACCAACCCGAAGACTGGCGAGACGTACGTGAAGAAGTCGCCAAAGGTCCGCCCGGCAACACCAGAAGAGGTGCACAACCTGTGATGTCTTTTGACGCGATGTCCGATCCCACGGTGTCGTCGTGGGCGGAGGAGCTTGAGCCACGTGGTGATGCTCAGCTCTACCTTCAGCACGAGGTGGGTGTGGCAGGGGTAGTGGCCGTGGCAGAGCGGGCCATGCCCAAGCTCATCGAGGTGGACGGGATCGTCCTCGTGGAGTCGCAGTACGACCCCGACACGTTTGAGGACTGGCGGCGCACACTGGGCGAAGACCGGGCGGCACTGGCCCGAGCGGTCAACCACTTCGTCGTCTGGGACGAGCTCGAGGCGGACGGGGAGCGCAATGATCACAGCGACGACATGGCCGCTGAGTTCATCGCCGCGTGCTGGCGGACGAGGGCAGCCGCTGACTTCCCTGGCCGCAACATCGTCGTCGAAGTGGTCGACCAGTACGGGCCCACCGTGGTGATGTACGAGCCGAACGTCTAGAGGGCATTGGGCCAGGTGCCATGAGTGACGAACTCGGAGTCCTGGACGGGGCTTACGCGGCGCTCTTCGGCACCTACCTCAGCAGCGGCGTCGAGGCTGCGGCCTTCCGGTCCCAGTTCTACGCGACGATGACATCGGACACCCGCCTCGGGGACGACGTTCGCTACGCGATCCTCCAGCGGGTCTTCTTCGGCCTCGAGGATCTCCTGCTGGACGCAGATCTTCCCGACGGCGAGCGGTGTCGTCGAGGCGTTCGGCGGCAACCTTGCCGCAGCCATCGGTGGTGCCCAGGGTGGCTCCGGTGGCTCGGTCACCATCCAGCCCGGGGCGGCGGTCACCGCCGACGGTGGCGACGGTGCCGCGGGCATCGGCGGCGGGGCCGGCGGTGATGGTGGTGAGGTCACCATCAACGGCGGTACGGTCACCGCCACCGGCGGACCCCACGCTGCCGGCATCGGCGGTGGATCCATGGGCGACGGGGCCGATGTGGTCATCGGCTCGGCAGCGACGGTGACCGCACAGGTGCAGGGCGGTGATGGCTCGGCCATCGGTGCGGGAAGCTTGGGCCTCGACTTCGGGTCCCTTCACAATGCCGGGACGCTGATCCTGCTGCAGTACTCCCTGTTCGTCGATCACGGCGGCTCGATGACCAACTCCGGCACCATCCGCAACGCCGCATCCATCGCAGGTGACGGCACGATCTTCAACACCGGGGTGATCGTGAACACCGGCACCGTTGCCGGCGACGTCACCGTGACGAACAACAGCTACCTGCTGCAGTTCCACGCCGAGGGGTGGCAGCCCCACCGGCCGACCGGTGGGTGTACGCCCCGACCCTGGCCATGGCCGAGGAGGCCCTCCCGGCGGCGCCGGTACGGCAGGGCCACGAGTTCCTCGGCTGGTTCCGGCAGCCGGGCGCGTCCGGCGCCCCGGTCTCGAGCAGCACCATCCTGGGGGGCGGCAACGGCCCGACGACGGTGCCGCTGTACGCGGGCTGGACCAGTGTCGCGACGCCGACGACGCTCTTGCTCTCGCCGACGACCCACGAGATCGTCGCCGGGGAGAGTGTGACCTACACCGTCACCGGTGCGGACGAGTTCGGCAACCCGGTTGACGTGTCGGGGGCGGCGCTGACCAGTAGCGAGGCCGATGACGAGGTCTCGGGGTGGTCGGTGACCGCGCAGCAGGAGGGCGTTCGTACCATCACCGCGAGTGTGGGGAACGTGACAGCGACGGCCTCGCTGACGGTGTCCGTGGCGCCGGTTGCGACGCTGTGGATCGCGCCGAAGAACCGGCAGGTCGTCGCCGGCTCGACCATCTCGTACGTCGTCGTCGGTGAGGACGAGTTCGGCAACCCGGTCGACGTGTCGGGGGCGGCGCTGACCAGCAGTGAGACCGGCGACGAGATCAGGGGCTGGCTGGTGACCCCGGAGAGTGTGGGGTTCGTACGATCACCGCGACGCTGGGAGACGCGACGACGACTGCCGAGCTCACCGTGGTCGCCGCGGCGGCGGTGTCACTGACGTTGGTGGTGTCGGGTGAGCCGGAGGTGGTGGCCGGGACGCCGGTGGACCTGGTGGTGTCGGCCGCCGACGAGTTCGGCAACCCGGTGGACACCTCGGGTGTGGTGATCACCAGTTCGGTCGATTCGGACACGATGGTCGGATTGACGGTGACGCCGACCGCGGCTGGCGATCGGACGTTGACCGCAACGTTGGGACAGTTGACCGCGACGGCTCCGTTGTCAGTGACGCCCGGTGCCCCGACCGTCCTGGAGCTGTGGATCGAGGATGGCGAGTCCCCGGTCGACGTCGGCGGTTCGTTGACGTTGGGCGTCTCGGCGACCGACGAGTTCGGCAACCCGGTGGACACCTCGGGTGTGGTGGTCACCAGCTCGGTCGCCACCGACGAGATCGACAGCCTGACGGTACGGTTCCCGACGGCGAGTCCGCACGTGCTGACCGCCACCTTGGGCGATGCCACCGCATCGCTGACCGTCGAGGTGACCCCGGCCGAGCAGCCAGCGCCCCCGCCGCCGGTGGACGACGTGCCGCCGGTGGACGACGTGCCGCCGGTGGACGACGTCCCGCCCACCACCGGTGGTGGTCTCGCCGACACCGGTGTCGCGACGGGTGCGGCCGCCGGGTCGGCTGCCGCGGTGATGTTGCTGACTGCGGGTGGGTTGTTGCTGGTCAGGAGCCGACGCCGTACGAGCTGATCAGTGGTTCAGCGGCGGGCGTAGAGGTCGCGCAGCAGCGCGATCTCGGCGCCGTGGTGGATCACCTCGCGGTGGATGTGGAGCACCAACGTCGCCATCGGCTTGTCGGCGAACCCGCCCTCGGCCTCCCCGACCGGGCGGGCCAGGTCGGCCGGGTCCAGTTGGGCGATGGCGCGGGTCCAGTGGGCGTACTGGGCGTCGAGCTGGGCCAGCGCCTCGTCGGCGGTGCCGGCGTAGTCCCAACCGAAGTAGTCGGCCTCCGGGCCGTCGAAGTGGCTGTGGTTGCGTGCCCCGAACACGCCCACGATGACGTGACCCAGCCGCCACGCGATCGTGGTGACCGGGGCGGGTTCCGGCGGCGGGAACGCGAAGTCGATCGTGAAGTCGCCGCTCCCGGCCTGGATCTCAGCGGTCGAGGTGCCCCGGGGCCGTACGTTCCAGCCGGGCACCGGCTCCCAGAAGTACTCGTCGTCGGTGAGGCCGTCGAGCCGGGCACGGAGTTGGTTGTTCCAGTGCCAGGTCAGTTGCTCGCCCAGTTCACGGGTCCAGTCGATGGTCATGGCCATCACCCTTGCAGAGTCACCGGCCGCTTCCGGTCCGGAACGGACACCGCCGTCCCGGTCCGCCACACCCGGGCGTCGACCACGCGAGCGCCGAGCCGGGTGGCCACCAGCTCCGGGGCGTGGGTGATCACCAGGATCGCGGCGTCGGGCCACAACCGGTCGACGTCGTCGAGCAGGGCGCCGGCGGTGGCCCGGTCGAGGTGTTCGGTGGGTTCGTCGAGTACCACTACGTCGACCCCGCGCAGCACCAGCCGGGCGAGCGCGACCCGGCGGGCCTCCCCGCCCGAGATCGCGGCGCCGTGCTCACCGACCCGCCGGCCGGGATCGAGGTCGAGCCCCACCCGGGCCAGCGCGGCCGAGACCTGGGCATCGGTGGCGTCCGGCCGACCGAGCCGGACGTTCTCGGTGACCGTGGTGTCGAACAGGTGCGCATCCTGGGCCAGGTAGCCGATCCGGCCGGTCACCGTGACCTGCCCGGCCGGGGGCCCCAGCAGCCCGATCACGGTCGCCGCCACCGTGGTCTTGCCCAGCCCGCTGGGCCCGGTGAGTGCCACCCGGCCACCCGGGCCCACGGACAGGTCGACACCGGTCAGGACGGGTGCCGCGCCGGGCCAGCCGACGGTGACGTCGGCCAACTCGATGCTGCCGACCGCCGGAGCGACCTCACCGGTGAGTCGGTCGGGGTCGGCGATCGGTGGCGCACCCGCCCCGACCGCACGGACCCGGGCCAACGCCGTACGGGCAGCGGTGCGGGTGAGCGCGGCGACCGGCAACGTCCCCAGCACCTCGGTCAGCGCCAGCGGCAGGAACACCAACACCGCGAACACCGGTCCGGACAACGTGCCGGCGGCAACCGCCGGGCCGCCGATCACCAGCGCAGCCAGAGTCGCCGCACCGATCCCGACCAACTGCAGGGCCGCGGCGACCCCGCCCGCGGTGGCGGCCCGCTGTTCGATGTCGCGGAGTCCGTGGTCGGCTGTTGCCACCCGAGCCAGCCGCGCGGGCGCCGCACCGTAGGCGGTGAGTTCTGCCGCGAGCCGATGCGCCTCGCCGACATGGCCGGCGAACACGGCCCGTTGGTCGGTGAGTCGCTGCTGGCCGCGGCGGGCGAGGGCGTCGCCGACCGCCGGAGCGATCAGCCCGGACACCACGACCCCGACCACCAGAGCGAGGGCGACGCCCGGGTGGACGACCGCGGCGAACGCGATCGCCGCCACCACCACGACGACCGCGACGACCTGCGGCAGCGTCGCCCGCACCGTCCGGTCGACCACGGCTCCGACGTCGCGGGTCAGCCGGTTGACCAGCCGGTGCTGTTCACGTCCCAGCAGCAGTTGGTCGGCGAGCCGGGCGTACGTGCTGATCCGCAGCCGCGACTGCTGCCGCAGCCCGACGTCGTGACCCGCCAGCCGCTCGACGTAGCGGAAGACGCCCTTGCCGATGCCGAAGAACCGGACCGCGACGACGGCCACCATCAGGTGCAGCACGGGCGGGTGCTCGGCCGCCCGGGTCAGCAGCCAGGCCGCGGTGGCCAGCAGTGCGGCACCGGAGCTGGCCGCCAGCACCCCGAGCACGATGGCGCCGACGAACCGGGTGCGCTCGCCGAGCCGGGCCAGCCACGCCGCACCGAAGGCCTGTCGCCCCTCGGGCTCGGCCTGCCGTCCCTCGGGCTTGGCTTGCCGTCCCTCGGGCCTGTCGAGAGGCAGCTCGTCCCGCCTGGCTGGAGCGGCGACCCTGATCACGTCCTCGGCGATGTCGGTGAATCCGGCCCGGTGGGTGACGGCGATGACCCCGACCCCCGGCGGCAGGCCGCGCACCACGGCCTGCTCGGTGGCGACGTCCAAGCCGGCGGTCGGTTCGTCCAGCAGCAACCAGCGGGCGCCGCCGGCGGTGATCCGCAGGCGGGCCCGGGCCAGCGCGACCCGGCGTCGCTCGCCGACCGACAGCCCACCACCGTCACCGCCGACGTGCCGTCCCAGCTCGAGGTCGCCGGCACCGCACCGGTCGAGCACTTCCCGTACGGCATCGTCGTCGGCCGGCGGGTGGCCGAGCCGGACGTTGTCGGCGACCGTGCCGGTGATCATTCCCGGGGTCTGCGGCACCCACGCGACCTGCCGGCGCCAGGCGGCGGCGGTGGCCGGGGTCAGCGGGGTCTCGTCGAGGCTGATCGTCCCGGCGCCGGCGGTGAGCAGGCCCATGATCAACTCCAGTGCGGTCGTCTTGCCCGACCCCGAGGGGCCGGTGATCGCGGTGACCCGACCGGCCCGGATGGTGCAGCTCAGTGGGTCGGTCCGGTGTGGCCGGTCGACGGCCGTCACTCCTGTCAACGTGATCAACTGGACCGGTGGCAGCTCGGCCACCTCGTCGGTGACCGGTGGGGCGGAGTCGATCATGGTCAACGCCTCGTCGGCGGCCGCCATCCCGTCGGCCGCATCGTGGTAGTGGGTGCCGACCTGCCGCAGCGGCAGGTAGGCCTCCGGTGCGAGCAGCAGCACGAACAGCGCGGTCCCCAGTGCCAGCTGGTCGTCGACCACCCGGAGCCCGACGCCGACCGCGACCACCGCGACCGACAAGGTGGCCAGCAGCTCCAGCACCAGGGCGGACAGGAACGCCACCCGGAGTGTGCCCATCGTCTCGGCGCGGTGCCGCTCCTCGGTCCGGCGCAGTCCGGTGACCTGTGACCGCGCGCGGCCGAACCCTTGCAGGGTGGTGAGTCCGGCGACCAGGTCGGCGAAGCGGTGGGCGAGCACGGCCTGGGCCCGCCAGCGCTTGTCGAGGCGGTGCCGGGTGGCCAGCCCGACCAGCACCATGAACAGGGGGATCAGCGGGACGGTCAGCGCCACCGTGATCGCGGCGACGAGGTCGGCGGTGGCGATCGCGATGCCGACCACCACCGGCACCACGACCCCCAGCACCAGCGCGGGCAGGTAGCGGGCGTACCAACCGTCGAGGGCGTCGAGGCCCTCCCCGACCAGGGTCATCAGCCGACCGGACGAGCCGGTCGTGGCCCGCGGTCGGCGCAGCCGGGCGGCCAGCACGTCCAGCCGGAGCTCCGACTTCACCTGTGCCGAGGCCCGGTGCCCCAACCACTGCTGCAGCCAGGCCGTCGCGGCCCGGCCGGCCAGCACGACCGCGAGCAGGGTCAGCCGGTCGGCGGTCCCGGCCAACCCGGAGTGGTCGACCAGGTCGGTGACGACGGTGGCGAGCAGCCACGCCTGGGTCACCACCAATCCGGCCTGCACCGCGCCGACCAGGACGGTCGCCGCCAGGTACCCGCGGGTGGCGCGACCACGGCGCAGCAGGCGCGGGTCGACCGGCGGCCCGGAGCTCACGGGTGTGTCCCGGTGGGCTCGGGCAGGTGCTGGACGCCGATCCGTTTGCGGAAGACCCAGTACGTCCAGACCTGGTAGCCGATCACCACCGGGGTGGCGATTGCGGCCGCCCAGGTCATGATCATCAAGGTGTACGGCGAGGAGGAGCCGTTGACCACGGTCAGGCTGTTCGCCGGGTCGTTGGTGGCCGGCAGCAGGTAGGGGAACAGGCCGAGGAACAGTGTGGCGACCGCCGCGGCGGTGGTGACCGCCGTCCCGGCGAACGCCCAGCCCTCGCGGCCGACCCGGTTGGCGAGCAGGGCGCCGACCAGCGCGACCGCCGCGACCGCGGTGGTCGCCCACACCAGCGTCGTGTGTGCGTGGGCGAGGTTGAACCAGACCGCGAACCCGACCAGCGCGACGGCGGCGACCAGGCCGATCCGGCCGGCCAGGCGGCGGGCCCGGACCCGGATGTCGCCGACGGTCTTCAGGGCGATGAACAGCGCGCCGTGGGTCAGGAACACCGTGGTGGTCACGACACCGGCCAGCAGGGCGAACGGGTTGAGCAGGTCGAGCAGGCCGCCGGTGATGTCGTGGTCGGCGTCCAGCGGGAGGCCGGCGACGATGTTGCCGAAGGCGACACCCCACAACACCGCCGGCACGGTGGAGCCGACGATGATGCACCAGTCCCAGTTGCGCCGCCACCGTGGGTCGTCGCGTTTGCCGCGGTACTCGAACGCGACGCCGCGGACGATCAGCGCGAGCAGGATCAACAACAGCGGCAGGTAGAAGCCGGCGAAGACGGTCGCGTACCACTCCGGGAAGGCGGCGAACATGGCGCCACCGGCGACCAGCACCCACACCTCGTTGCCGTCCCAGTGCGGCCCGATCGTGTTGATCATCACCCGCCGCTCACGTTCGTCACGGGCCAGCACCGGCAGCAACATGCCGACACCGAAGTCGAAGCCCTCGAGCACGAAGTACCCGACGAACAGCACCGCGACCAGCGCGAACCAGACGAACTGCAGGGTTGAGATGTCCATGATCAACTCGTCTCAGTAGGCGAACGTGAGGGGGGCGTCGACGTCGTCGTCCGACGCGTCGCTGTCGGGAGCCGCCTCGGCCGAGACGTCGGGGAGACCGCGGCGGATGTAGGTGAGCAGGAGTCCGACCTCGACGACGGCCAGCACCCCGTAGACGATGGTGAACGCCACCAGTGAGGTGATCACCTCGCCGGTCGTGGTGCCGGGGGAGACGCCGGTGAAGGTGGGCATCAGTCCGAACACCAACCAGGGTTGGCGTCCCATCTCCTTGAAGATCCAGCCGAACGAGTTCGCGAACAGGGGTGCCAACGGCAGGGCGACCAACAGCGGAAACCAGAGTCGGTGCCGGGGCAGTCGGCCGCGTCGGGTCACCCACAACAGCAGCAACCCGGTACCCATGGCGGCGAAGCCGAGGCCCATCATCAGCCGGAAGCTCCAGTAGGTGACCGGCACGTTCGGGTTGAACGAGGTGAGCTGGGCGGCCACCTCCGGCCCGTACAGCCGCTCCAGCTCCGGGGCGAACCGTTCGGCGTACTCGGCGTTGAGCGGGTTGATCCCCTCCACTTCGGCATCGGGGGTGCCCTCGGCCAGGAACGACAGCACGTACGGGATTCGGATGCTGAAGACCTCGGCCGAGCCGTCCAGGGTGCCGATGGTGAAGATCGAGAACCCGGCCGGCTGCGCGGTCTCGTACAACGCCTCGGCGGCCGCCATCTTCATCGGCTGTACGTCGGTCATCACCTTGCCCTGGACGTCGCCGCTGACCATCACCCCGGCGCCGGCGACCAACATCACCACGGCCCCGAAGCGGAGTGCCCACCGGTGGGCGTCCCGGTCCGTGAGCTGGTCGACGGGCTCGACGGGGGTGCGGGTGGAGCGCCACAGGTGCCAGCCGGAGATGGCGGCGATCAGGGCGCCGGAGGTCATCAGGCAGGCGAGCAGCTGGTGGGGGACGGTCACCAGCACGACCGGGTTGGTCAACACGGCCCCGATGTCGACGAGCTCGGCCCGCCCCTTCGCCTCGTTGATCACGAAGCCGACCGGGTTCTGCATCCACGAGTTCGCCGCCAGGATGAAGATCGAGCTCAGCCAGGTGCCGATCGCGGCGAGCCAGATCGCGGCCAGGTGGAGCGGTCGAGGGATCCGGCCCCAGCCGAAGATCCACAGCCCCAGGAAGGTCGACTCGAGGAAGAACGCGAGCAACCCCTCCAGCGCCAGCGGGGCACCGAAGACGTCGCCGACGAAGCGCGAGTAGTCCGACCAGTTCATCCCGAACTGGAACTCCTGCACGATGCCGGTGGCAACCCCCAGTGCGAAGTTGATCAAGAACAACTTGCCGTAGAACTTCGTCAACTGCAGGTACCGGTCGTTGCCGGTGCGCAGCCAGATGGTCTGCAGGGTCGCCACCAGGACGGACATGCCGATCGTGATGGGGACGAAGAAGAAGTGGTAGACGGTGGTGATCGCGAACTGCCAGCGCGCCAGGGTGACCTCGGTCATGGATGCCAACGTACTACTGTCTGTCGTACTACCAAGAAAAGTACGACAGTGATCCGTACTACACTGGTTCGTACTACTACGAAACGTACTACGCGAGTGTTACAGTTGGCGGTACGTCGCGGGCACCCCCGCGATGTCGTCGCTCTGCAAAGGAGGCGGGATGGCCTCGCTCGGCGACCTGGAACGCCAGGTCATGGACGTGTTGTGGGACAGTGCGGAGCCACTGTCGGTGAGGCAGGTGCACTCTGCGGTCACCGGTGATCGTGACCTCGCCTACACCACGGTGATGACCGTGCTCGTCCGCCTTGCCGGCAAGGACATCGTGATGCGCGAACGCGACGGCCGGGCCTGGCTGTACCGTCCCGCGCGCAGCCGGGAGGAGATGGCGGCCGAGGCGATGCACACCGTGCTCGAGGACGACGGCACCGACCGGTCGGCGGCACTGCTGGCGTTCGTCGACCGGGTCACCCCGGAGGATGCCGACGCCCTGCGGCAGGCCCTGGCCACGCTGGAGCAGACGTCGTCGGCGCGGGACCGGACCCGGAGCCGTCGACGCTCGTCATGATCACCGCACTGGTGTTGGTGGTGATCAGCCTGGTGCTGGTCGGGCCGGGTCCGTACCTGGTCAAGCGGTGGCGTTGGCTGCACCAGGTGCCCCGGGCGGCCATCGTGTTGTGGCAGGCCGGAGCGGTCGCCGCGTTGGTGGCGGTCATCGGGGCCGGGGTGAGCGTGTTGCGGCACCTGCCCGACGTCGTCCACCCGGTACGGCTCGCGGTGTCGGCGGTGGTGTTGATCTTCGTCGGGCACGTGGTCGTCCGGCTGCTCTGGTTCGGGATCCGGGAGTTGGCGCGTTCCGGTTCGCGGCGGCGACGTCACCGTGACCTGGTCGACCTGCTCGCCCGGTCCGAGGAGGGCCGTACGGGATCGCGCCACTACGTGGTCAGCGGTGCCGAGCCGGTGGCGTACTGCCTGCCCGGCTTCTTCTCCAGCTCTCGGGTGGTGGTCAGTTCCGGGGCCCTCGACACGTTGGCCGAGGACGAGTTCGACGCGGTGCTGGCGCACGAGCAGTCGCACCTGCGGGCCCGTCACGACATCGTGCTCGACACCTTCGCCGCACTGCACCGGGCGTTCCCGGTCGGGGTCCGCAGCGAACTGCCGCTGCAGCAGGCCCGTGTGCTGGTGGAGATGATGGCCGACGACAACGCCGTCCGGCAGGTCGGCTCCCTGCCGTTGGTGCGGGCGATGGCGGCCCTGTCGCCGGGCCCGGCACCGGAGGCGGCCCTCGGGTTGGGCGGTGCGCTGGCGCCGCGGCTGGACCGGCTCACCAGCCGGTCGGCCAACCGTCGTTTGCTGGCACTGCTCACGTACGCGATGGCGCTGTCGCTGCTCGCGGTCCCGGTGGCCGTCCTCCTCGTGGGCTGACCCGCCTCAGCCGACAGAGCCTCAGCCGATCGAGATCGTGCGGGTGTGCAGGCCGGTTGCGCCGTCGGGTGCCGGCGGCACCTCCTGCTCGGTCTGCCACTCACCGTCGGAGTCGCGCGCCCGGCACCGCAGTTCGTGGTCGCCGGGAGTGGCCTGCCACTCGAACACCCACTGCCGCCAGGTGTCCGGGCCGGTGGTGTCGGCCAGCCGTGCCGGCTGCCAGGCGCCGCCGTCGACCTGCACCTCCACCGCGGCGATCCCGGTGTGCTGGGCCCAGGCGACCCCGGCGACCTGGACGGTGCCGGCGTCGGCGCGGCCGCGGGGGACGTCGATCCGGGAGGCGAGCTTGACCGGCCCGAGCGCCGACCAGCCCAGGGGCGTCCAGTAGCCCTGGTCCGCGGCGAAGGTGGTCACCTTCAACTCCGTCACCCACTTGGTGGCCGAGACGTATCCGTACAACCCGGGGACGACCAGCCGGGCCGGGAACCCGTGCTCCAGCGGTAGCGGCTCCCCGTTCATCCCGATCGCCAACAGGGACTGGCGTTCCGGGTCGGTCATCGCCTCCAGCGGGGTGCCGGCGGTGAACCCGTCCTTCGACCGCGACAGCACCATGTCCGCACCAGGCAGCGGACCGGCTTCGGCCAGCAGCTCCCGCAGTGGCAGGCCGAGCCAACGGGCGTTGCCGACCAGGTCACCACCCACGGTGTTGGAGACACAGCTCAAGGTGGCGACGTGCTCGACCAGCTGTCGACCCGACAGCGTGGCGTAGTCGATCACGACCTCGCGCTGCACCATCCCGTAGATCCGCAGTTGCCAGTCGAGGTGGTTGATCCGCGGCACCACCAGCGCGGTGTCGATGCGGTAGAAGGTGTTGTTGGGGGTCACGTACGGCGACAGTCCACTGAGCTGCAGGTCCGTCGTGGTCGGGATCGTCACCGGATCGGCCGGCGTCGGCAGGGGAGGGCCGGGTGGCCCGCCGCCGGGACGGCCGACGGTGCCGGTGACCACCCGGTCGGCCGCGAATCCGAGTGCGGCCGCGATGCCGCCCCCGACCAGCCACTGCACGAAGTTGCGGCGACTCTGCGGCGACGGTTCCGCGGTGGCGTCGTCGAGCCGGTTCAGCAGGGCCGACAGCAACGCGAAGCTGATCCCGACCGCGACGGCGGCCGGTACCAGGGCGACCAGCCACATGTCCGGGCCGAGCAGGGCGCAGCGGGCTGCGAACACCGCGACCGGGCCGATCACCGCCCACGCGAGCCGTTCCCGGTCGTACTCCAGCAGCCCGGCCAACGCCCCGAGCGCGAGCGCGACCAGTGTGATGACCGCCAGCAGAACGGGCTTGTCGGCGTGGCCCAAGGTGTCCTTGCCGAAGTTGACCACCGGCCCGGGCAGGACGGCGATCAGCCAGTCACCGATCGCGACCACCGGCGACGAGGACGGTGCCACCACCTGGGCGACCAGGGCGGCCGCGGCCAACCCGGCGGCCGTGGCGACCACCCCGGACAGGGCCGCGAACAGCCGCGGACGCCGGGGTGCGGTCGCGGGCCCGGGCGTCGCAGGCTCGGGCGTGGGCGTCGACGCCTCCGGGACCCGCGCTTCGGTGACCGCCATGGTGCCATCGTCCTCCTGCGGGGCAAATCGCGCACGGCCGGTGACCCCGTACCCTCCTAGGCTCCGTCTCGTGGGCACCAACCTCGCTGTGGAGACCCGGACGCTCCAGCAGGCCTGGGGCTACTACTTCTTCCTGGGTGACGACTCGGTCAGGTTGCCGGCGTTCATCGAGGAGCACTGTCCGATCACCCTGTACGACTCGGGCCTGCTTTCCGCGCACCTGCATGGGCACCCGGCCTTTGCGAGTGAGCTCCACTCGGCGGCAGGTCGCGTACCGACGTTGTTGAAGGGCGTCGCCTCGGCGTTTCAGGCGACAGCAGCTGCCTACCAGAACAACGAGGCCGATGCGGCGGTGCAGGCGGCGATGCTGTTTCCCGAGGCCCGGATCGCCGATCCCACCCCGGAGGCGGCGGGGCCGATGCAGGTGCAGACGCAGCTGACGGGTCACGACGACAAGTTCCCCGACTGGTGGAATCCCAGCCAGGCTCTGGTGGAACCGAGCGGCGAGGCACCCGGTGTCGACGGCGCCCTGGATCGGTTGAACGACCTGTTGGGCGCGGTCCCGGGGTCGCTGGCCGACGAGTTCCTGGGGTTCATCGGGCTGGGCCCCACCGACATCGCCAAGAAGGTCGTGGGCGACTGGGACCGGCTCCACCACTGTGGCCTGGCACTGCACGCGGTGGTCGACTACCACGCCCAGCTGAGTGTGCTGATCCGGGATGCGGGGGTGGCGACGACGTCGGGGTGGTCCGGCATCGGGGCCGACCGGGCCGAGGCGTACCTGGCCTCGTTGGCGAACGCCATGGAGACCCAGTGCGTCAAGCTGCCGCAGTTCGCCGACGGCTGCCTCAACACCGCCAATGCCTGGAAGACCCTGGTGGATGCCCTGACGGTGCTGGTCGAGGGAATCGTGGGCCTGGTGGCGGTGCTGATGGCCCTGCTCAGCAGTGCCGGCATCGCCCTCCCGGCCGGCGCCGGCCTGGTGGTCACGGCCGCCCGGGTGGGACCCGCCGGGGTGGCGATCGCCAACACCCTCACGATGTTGTTCACGGCCGTGCTCAGCACGTTGGGCGCCGGGGCCAATCTCGTCGCGACCCTGTCGGGGACGCTCACCGAAGCTCTGACGTACGAGTACCCGGCCTATCGGATCACCCTGCCCGACATCGCCGGCGACCCGGACGAGCTTCCGCCGTACCCGAGTGAGTTGCTGTGACCGAGCCATCGGAGGAGCCGACGCCGACGCTGGAGTCGCTGGTGGCCGACGCCCTGGCCGCGGTGGCCCGCACCCGGGGGGATGACGACTTGACCGCCAAGCTGGACCAGGTGGCCAAGGGCGACCTGCACCCGGCGGCACTGTTGAAGGACGAGCGCCTGGCCACCGGGACCGGACACACCACCGTCCCCCCGGAGCCCGATCCCGAGGAAGCCGAGCGGATCGCAGCAGAGGCGAACGCCGCCGCCCAGCGATGGTTCGACGACTTGGTGGAACGCACCCCCTCCTTGCGCCTGTTGCTGAGCGGGGAGGTGCCGGGGTTTGACGCCGGGCGCCCCATCCCGGGCTGGGAGCCACCCCCGATGAGCGCCGATCCCGACGCGGTGCTCAGGGCGATCGACGAGGGTGCGGTCGAGTCGGCCGGGCCGCGCGCCGCCCCGATGCCGGGTTACACCCGCCGCCCGCTGTCAGCCGGCGACTGACGAACTACTCGCCAGCCGGCTCCAACGCCTGCGCTGCGACCTGCTCCGTGGCCTGGTCGTCGATCGGTGCGGTGAACTGGCTCTGGTAGAGCTTCGCGTACGCCCCGTCGGCGGCGATCAACGCGGCGTGGTCGCCCTGCTCGACGATGTGGCCGTCCTCCATCACCAGGATCACGTCGGCATCGCGGATCGTCGACAACCGGTGGGCGATCACGAAGCTGGTCCGGTCGGTCCGCAACCGGGCCATCGCGTGCTGCACCAGCAGCTCGGTCCGGGTGTCGACCGAGCTCGTCGCCTCGTCGAGGATGAGCAGCGCCGGATCCGCCAGGAACGCCCGCGCGATGGTGATCAACTGCTTCTCACCGGCGGACACGTTGCTGCCCTCCTCGTCGATCACGGTGTCGTACCCGTCGGGCAGCGAGTGCACGAACCGGTCGACGAAGGTGGCCTCCGCAGCGGCGACGATCTCGTCCTCGGTCGCGTCGGGGCGGCCGTAGGCGATGTTGTCGCGGATGCTGCCGTGGAACAGCCAGGTGTCCTGCAGCACCATCCCGATCTGCGAGCGCAGGGTGGCGCGCGGCAGCGTGGACACGTCGATCCCGTCGAGGCTGATCCGCCCGCCGTCCAGTTCGTAGAACCGCATGATCAGGTTGACCAGGGTCGTCTTGCCGGCCCCGGTCGGGCCGACGATCGCGACGGTCTGCCCGGGCTCGACGGTCAGGTCGAGGTCGGTGATCAGCGGCCGGTCCGGCAGGTAGGAGAAGTCGACGCCGGAGAACTGCACCCGCCCCTTGGTCGGCCCGGTGATGGCGGCCGCATCTGCGGTCTCCACCTCGATCTCCTCGTCCAACACCTCGAACACCCGCTCGGCACTCGCGATGCCGGACTGCAGGATGTTGGCCATCGAGCCCAGCTGGGCCAGTGGCTGGGTGAACATCCGGGAGTACTGGATGAACGCCTGCACCGCACCGATGTTGAGCTGGCCCGAGGCGACCCGCAGGCCGCCGACGACGGCGATCGCGACGAAGCTGAGGTTGCCGACGAACATCATCAGCGGCATGATCAACCCGCTGATGAACTGGGCGCCGAAGCTCGAGGTGAACAGTTCCTCGTTCTTGTCGGCGAACACCTTCTCCACCTCGCGTTGCCGGCCGAACACCTTGACCAGCGCATGTCCGGTGTAGGCCTCCTCGATGTGGCCGTTCAGCTCACCGGTGGTCTTCCACTGCTTCACGAACAGCTTCTGCGACCGGGACCCGATGACCACGGTCAACCCCAGCGACACCGGGATCGACGCCAACGCCACCAGTGCGAGCACCGGTGACACCCAGAACATCATGAACAGCACGCCGATCACGGTGAGCAGTGAGTTGAGCAGTTGGCTCATGGTCTGCTGCAGTGCCTGGGAGATGTTGTCGATGTCGTTGGTGACGCGGCTGAGCAGCTCGCCACGGGGTTGCTGGTCGAAGTAGCTCAACGGCAGGTGGTTGATCTTGTCCTCGACCTCGTTGCGCAGTCGGTAGATGGAACGCTGGACGACCTCGTTCAGGATGAAGCCCTGCAACCAGCCACACAGTGCGGCTACCACGTAGAAGGTGAGCACCATCGCCAAGATGGTGGCCAGTTCGTTGAAGTCGACACCCTGTCCGGGCACCACGTCGAGCCGTTGCACCATGTCGGCGAAGGTGTCGTTGCCGGCGGCCCGCAGCTGCTCGATGACCTGCTCCTTGGTGGCCCCGGCGGGCAACTGGGAGCCGATGATGCCGGTGAAGATCACGTCGGTGGCCTTGCCCAGGATGTTGGGGCCGACGACGTTCATCGCGACACTGGTGGCACAGAGCACCAGCACCAGGATCAGCAGCGGCCGCTCCGGGGCGAGCTTGCCGAGCAGCCGCTTGGTGGAGCCGCGGAAGTCCATCGCCTTCTCGACCGGAGCGGCACTGTGCGGACCGCGCCGCTCGGTCGGGCCGTACTTGGGACGCTCCGGGGCCTTGGCCGCCGGCTTCTCCGGGGTGGTGGTGTCACTCATGCGGTTGCCTCCGCGGCCAGTTGGGACTCGACGATCTCGATGTAGGTGGGGCAGTCGACGAGAAGTTGATCATGGGTGCCGTGGCCGACGACCTCACCGTCCTCGAGCACGATGATCTGGTCGGCGTGCCGGATGGTGGAGACCCGCTGTGCGACGACGATCATGCACGCGGTCCGGGTCTCGGCGGCCAGGGCGGCCCGCAGCCGGGCATCGGTGGCGACGTCGAGGGCGGAGAACGAGTCGTCGAACAGGTACGTCCCCGGCTTGGCGACCAGCGCCCGCGCGATCGCGAGCCGTTGCCGCTGGCCACCGGACACGTTCGTCCCGCCCTGGGCGATCTCGGTCTCGAGCTGGTCGTCCTTCTCCCGTACGAAGTCCTCGGCCTGGGCGATCCGCAGGGCGGCCCACAGCTCCTCGTCGCCTGCGTCGGGGTTGCCGTACCGCAGGTTGCTGGCAACCGTCCCGGTGAACAGGTACGCCTTCTGCGGGACGAGTCCGAGCTGGTCCCACAACGTGTCGGGCTCGAGCTCGCGGACGTCGACCCCGTTCACCCGGACCGAACCGCTGGTGACGTCGAACAGTCGGGGGATCAACCCGAGCAGGGTCGACTTGCCGGCACCGGTGGAGCCGATGATGGCGGTGGTCTGCCCACCGCGGGCGGTGAAGGTGACGTTGCGCAGCACCGGCTCGTCGGCGCCGGGGTAGCTGAAGGTGACGTCGTCGAACTCGACGCTCGGCTCCGGGTCGACGTTGGTGACACCCTGCTGCGGCGGGACGACCGAGGAGTCGGTCTCGAGCACCTCGCCGATCCGGTTCGCGCACACCGTCGCGCGCGGCAGGATCACCAACATGAAGGTGGCCATCATGACCGACATCAGGATCTGCACCAGGTAGGTGAGGTACGCCATCATGTCGCCGACGCCGAGCTGGCCGTCGACCACGCGCCGGGCACCGAACCACAGCACCGCGACGCTGGAGACGTTCATCATCAACATCACCGTTGGGAACATCAGCGCCATCCACCGGCCGGCGATCTTGGCGGTGTGGGTGAGGTCGGCGTTGGCCTTGTCGAAGCGCTCCACCTCCTGCGGCTCCCGGACGAAGGCCCGGACCACCCGGATGCCGGTGATCTGCTCGCGCAGCACCCGGTTGACCACGTCGATCCGGCCCTGCATCAGCCGGAACTGGGGACCCATCTGGGAGACGATCCCACCGATGGCGGCAGCCAGCACGACCACGGCGACCACGATCAACCAGGACAGGCCCACGTCGGTGCGCAGCGCCATGATCACGCCACCCACCATGGTGATCGGTGCCGCGACCAGCATGGTGCAGCTCATCAGCACCAGCATCTGCACCTGCACCACGTCGTTGGTGTTGCGGGTGATCAACGACGGCGCGCCGAATTCGTTCAACTCCCGGGCCGAGAACGACAGCACCCGGTTGAACACCGACGTCCGGACGTCGCGGCCGAACGCCATCGCGGTCCGGGCGCCGAAGAACACCGATCCGATCTGGCACAGGATCTGGGCGAAGCTCACCGCGAGCATGATCAACCCGGTCTGCCACACCAGTGTGGTGTTGCCGGTGGCGACGCCCTCGTCGATGATCGTCGCGTTCAGCGAAGGCAGGAACAGGTTGGCCATCGTGCCGATCAGCTGCAGGACCACGACCAACAGCAGCCACGGCCGGTACGGCCGCAGATGAGACAGCAGGAGCTTGACGAGCATCAGGAGGTCTCCTCGGAGGCGTGGACGATGCCGTACAGCAGCACCGTGATCAGGTTGTCGGGGTTGTCCATGCAGCCGTGCTTCATCATGGGGTGGCTCATCAGCAGGACCGAGGACTGCACGAAGGCGGCAGCGTCGGTGAGCGGGACACGGAGGCGGTCGGCGTCGGGCTTCAGGATGTCAGCGACCGCGGTGGTCAGCATCCGTTGATGTTCATGCTGGTGCTCCCGCAGCCGGTGCGGGTCGTGGCCGTCCGGGCCGGAGTGGCCGATCTCGCGGAGCAACGGGAACACGGCCGCGACCTCGGTCACGTGTTCGGTCAGGATGTCGATCAGCTCGGCCAACCGGTCGGGCAGGTCGAGCTCGTGGTCGATGTCGTCGATGGCGTCGCAGGTGTCGCTCGGATCGAAGGTGCTCGCGATCACGGCGTGCAGCAGGTCGGACTTGGTGGGGAAGATCCGGAACAGCGTCCCCTCGGCCAGGCCTGCGGCGTCGGCGATCTGCCGGGTGGTCACGTTGATTCCGTGCTCCCGGATCAGCGGCTTGGCGACCGCCATGATCTGGGCCCGCCGTTCGTCGGCGGGCAGGGGTTTTGCTCTGGTGCGCACGGCGGTCAACGTACCACTGAGTGAGCACTCACTCCAACTGGGTCACGACATGGCAACGGGTGGCAACCCATGGCGGGTGCACCACGTGATCCGGGTGAGAGAAGGAGGGCATCATGAAGAACGGTCTTCGTGCCGGTCTGGCTGCTGCGGTAGCCGCCGGAGTGCTTGCCGCCTCGGCCGTGGCCACCGTGTCACCCGCCGATGCCGTCGCCGCCACCCCGTACTGCGGGATCTGGTGGGGTTCGACGGCCAAGACCTCGTCGCTGCTGCGACCTGGCCCCGTCGTCGACGTCCGCGCCGGACGCCACGACTGCTTCGACCGGCTCGTCGTCGACGTCGCCGGACCCGTCACCGGCTACCACGTCAGCTACGTCGACGTGGTACGCGCCGACGGCTCGGGCCACGCGGTGCCGCTGGCCGGTGCCGGCGACATCCGGGTCGCGATCCACGCCCCCGCGTACGACTCACGCGGCAACAGCACCTTCCGGCCGGCGAACCGGTCGGCGGTGGTGAACGTCGCCGGGTGGTCCACCTTCCGACAGGTGGCGCTGGTCGGGTCGTTCGAGGGGTACACCACGATCGGGCTCGGTGTCCGCGCCCGACTCCCGATGCGGGTGTTCGTGCTCCCCGGGCCCGGGAGCAACTCCAGGGTGGTGATCGACGTCGCCCACCGGTGGTGACCGATGATCACCTGTGTGGAGGCCCGGTCGGGGGTCAGTCGCCCTTGACCGGGCTCTCCGCCGCCGCGGTGGTCAGCACCTGGGCGACCTGGGCCGCCAACCGCAACATCTGGCGCTTGGTGCGGGGGCGCAACTTCGTGTACTCGATGACGCCACCCTCGGCCACGTGCGGGTCGGTCGGGATCTCCACGATCTGCTGGTCGGGGCCGAACCAGTTGGCGGCATTCCGGCGGACGTCCTCCTGGGTGTCCATCGGACCGTTGGTGGCGACCACCACCGTCCGCGGGAGCAGTTCGGGACGCTCCTCGGCCAGGGTCTCCAGCATCCGGGCGGCCGGGATCAGGCTGTCCTTGCGCCACTTCGTCGGCACCACCAGGCAGTCGGCGGAGTGCGCCGCGGCCAGCCAGTTGGGGGAGGCCTCGTTGTTGCCGGTGTCGACGATCACGATCTGGAAGTAGCGCGTCAGGATGCCGTGGATCAGCTCGAAGTCCTCCTTGCTGATCACGTGGCCGTAGTTCTGTGCCGAGCCGAGGGTGTGGAACTTGCCGCTCGTCTGATGGTTGAGGAAATAGGCCAACTCGGTGAACTGCGACTGCGGCTGGCTCAGCTCGTCCCGCGCGGCCAGCAGGTCACGCACCGTACGGCGGTGCGGCGACAGCGACCGGTCCGGCATCGTCCCGCGCAGTTCGTTGTTGTCCCAGGCGCACACCCCGCCACCACGGACCACCCCGAACGCGGCGGCCAACATCAAGGTGGTGGGGGTCTTGCCCACCCCACCCTTGGGGTTGCCGATCATGATCGTCACCGGCCGGGGGAACGGCGTACGGACCGCTTCCTCGTCGGCGGCCTCGGCCTGCTCCTTGGCCGACGGGGCGAGGCCCAACCGGCCGCGCAGGCCCCGTCGGGCCCGGACCGCCGACTGCGGGTTGAGCTGCTCGATCAGGTCGTTCGCCGAGTACGACGGCGTCCCGGTCGCGGCCGGGTGGGACGGCGGCACCTGCTGGTACGGCTCCGGGCGGGCGGCGGGTTGCTGCTGTTGGGGTTGGGTCTGCGGCTGTTGGGGTTGGGTCTGCGGCTGTTGCGGCTGTCCCCAGCCCTGCGGTGCCGGTTGCTGTGGCCAGCCCTGCTGCGGCGCCGACGGCTGGTGTTGGGGCGCGGACGGCTGGTGCTGGGGTCCGGACGGCTGGTGCTGCGGCGCCGACGGCTGGTGTTGGGGTCCGGACGGCTGGTGCTGCGGCGCCGACGGCTGGTGTTGGGGCTCGGCGGGCCGTCGTACGGGGCTTGCCTGCTGCGGCACCGGCGCAGGCTGGTGCCGCTGGCCCTGTTGGAACCGCGGGGGCTGCTGCGCCGGTGGGCCCTGCTGCACCTGCGGGCGCTGACCGGTGGGTCGTGGCGGGGTGGCCGGCGATCCCGGGGCCGAGCGCCGGGGCGCCCCGTCCTGGTGCCCGTCCTCGCCATCGGGTGCCGGCAGTGGTGCGGCAGGTCGATCGGTCCGACCACGCCGTGGCCGGGTGAACGGATTCGCCGGCGCACCCGCCTGCTGCGCCTCGGTCTGCTGACGTGCGTGCTGACGCTCCCAGCTGCCGAGGTCCTGCAGCCCGTTGCTCCACGGCGTCTGGGAGATCGGGGCGTCCGGCTCGGGACGTTGACCGTCGGCTTGACTCATCGAGACTTCCTCACGGGAGACAGCAGGCAGGGTGCATGGGGAAAGGCATGGCTCTGACGAGTCCCAACCGTACACTGCACGAGTCTCCATCTTGGGCCTCGGCTACCGTTGAGTAGTGAGCTCTCAGCCCGCCGCCGACCCGGCCTCGCCGACGTTCGCCGCCGTCCTGTTCGACCTCGACGGCACCCTGATCGACTCGACTCCGGCGGTGGTGCGTTCCTGGGTGGCCTGGGCGGTGGAGTACGGCATCGATCCGTTGGCCCTGCAGGGCTTTCACGGGGTGCCCGCGCGCTCGATCGTCGCCCGGTTCGTCCCCGCGGACCAGGTGCCTGACGCACTCGCGCGCGTCACCGAGTTGGAGGTCGGCGACGTCTCCGACATCGTCCTGCTGCCGGGGGCGGCCGCAGCGTTGGCCGCGCTGGTCGCCGTACCGAACGCGATCGCGACCTCCTGCACCCGGGAGTTGGCCGACGCCCGGCTGGCGGCGTCGGGGCTGGTCCGGCCCGACGTCGTGGTGACCGCCGATGACGTGGAGCACGGCAAGCCGGCACCCGACCCGTTCCTGTTGGCGGCCCGGCGACTCGGGGTCGACCCGGCCGACTGCCTGGTGGTGGAGGACGCCCCGTCCGGGCTGACCGCCGCCCGCGCCGCCGGCTGCGCCACCCTTGCGGTGACGACGACGAGCGCGGCGGCCGACCTGACGGCCGACCACGTCGTGCCCGACCTGTCGCAGGTGCGGTTCAGCGTGGTCGACGGGCGGGTCCGGCTGGAGGTGTTGGCTCAGGCGGTCGCGGACTGAGCGCCGCCGCCGAGGATCTCGTCGCGATACATCGAGACGCTCTCGCGCAGTGACCGGAGGACGTACGGGGGGAACTCCATCCCCTTCTCCTTGGCCCACAGCAGCCGAGCCTCGAGCCGGCCGATCTCCCGGGCGTACGACTCGAGCTTCTCGTCCAGCCCCAGGGCGACCACGACTCCGCCGTACTGCTTGCGGTACTCGTTGTTGTGGTTGGTGCCGACCAGCCCGAACGACCGCTCCCGCAGGATCCTGGCCAGGTAGAGCTGCCACGGCTTGAGCACCTCGTGCTGGATCATCGAGGTCGCCGACATCTGGTAGAACGCGAAGTGCCCGGGCTCCTGCTGCTTGATCGGGCCGATCAGCGTCTCCGCGATCGCGGTCTCGCCCATCTCGTTGAGCCCGCCGGTCAGCCGGTTGTAGGCGAGTACGGCCTGCCGCTCGGTGCTGGCGCCGGTGAGGAAGTACAGGAAGCGGACGATCTCCTGGATCGGCTTGATGTGGGCCAGCGGGGCGAGCAACTTCACCCGGGCCGCGACGTCGTTGGTCGGCACGGCCGGTGGCTGGCCGAGGTCGGTCTGCAACCGGTCGAGGATCAGCCCGTGCTGGATCTCCTGCGGGTGCCACACGTCGGCGTAGAACATCCGGTTGGTCTCGTCGACGTCGGGCAGCAGGACCAGCAGTTCAAGCACGTTACGGTCGACCTCGAGCTCGACCCGGGCGAGGTAGTCCAGGACGTGCCCGAACCGGCGCGTCAGCTCGGTGGGGTCGTGCACGGTGAAGTCGACGCTGTCGACCGGGATCGGCGGGTACAGCTCACCGAGCCGCTGGACGTGCTCGCGGATCTTCTGCCCGGTGATGAACTGTCGAGGCATGCAGACTCCCTTCCACGCACAGTCTCCCTCACCTTGCGCCGGTGGACAACACGCCCACCGGTCGGTCACCTCGAGTTGTCGTACCGGTCACCCGGAGGGCAGGTGCGGGCCTCAGGGGCGATCGAGCTCCACCGCGGTGCCGTACGCGACGACCTCGCTCAACGTCTGGGTGATCTCGGAGGAGTCGAACGCCAACCCCACCACCGCGTCGGCGCCGGCGGCCTGGGCCATCTCGATCATCTTCGCGACCGCCTCCTGCCGCGACCGCAGCAACAGCGCGGGGTAGGCCGTGTCGGGGTTCTCCTTGCGGCCGATCTCGCGGGAGCGCGTGGCTACGCCGATCACCTCGCCCAGGGAGCGGGTCACCTGCCGGCCCGCAATGGTCTCGGTCGTCACCACCGTGATCGCCCGCTGTGCCTGTTGACCCTGCGCACCCTGCTGCCCCTGCGCGCCCTGGTGGCCGGGTTGACCGTACGGGGCGTGGCCGTACCCGGGGTGCTGGGCCTGCTGAGGTGGTGGGGCCTGCTGGGGTGGGGCGAGGTGGGTGGTGTCACCCCACCCGGGCTGGTCCGGTGGTGGTCCCCACGGCGCGCCGCCTTGTTGTGGTGGGTTGGTCATGGGCTCTCCTCAGCCGAGACGGGTCAAGGTGACGGTCACGAACATCTCCGATTCGCCGCCGGCGTAGGTGCCGCGGAGTGGGGCCACGTCCAGGTAGTCGCGGCCGTGGCCGATCCGGACGTACGCCTCCCCGGGCACCCGGCGACTCGACGGGTCGTAGGCGTACCACTGGCCGCACCAGAACTCGAACCAGGCGTGGCTCTCACCCTCGACCTCCGAGCCGATCTCGGCCGTCGTGCCCCGCGGGTGCAGGTAGCCCGACACGTACCGGCTCGGGATGCCGACGGTGCGCAGGGCACCGATCGCGAGGTGGGCGAAGTCCTGGCAGACCCCGCGTCCGCCCTGCCACGCCTCGGCCGCGGTGGACTGCACCTGTGTCGAGCCGCCCTGGTACTCCAGGTGGTCGCTGATCACCTCGCACACGTCGAGCACGGTCTGGCGTGGGTCACTGGCGGCGGCGAGTTGTCGGGTCCGGGCTGCCAGCTCGGTCGGTGGGCGGGTCCGGTCGGCGTTCACCAACAGCTCGGCGTGACGGTCCATCAGCGCGTCGGAGTGCAGTCGGGCGAAGTCGTACTCGTCGGAGAACACCTGCGGGGAGTGGGCCCAGTCATGCTCGGGGTCGCGGGTCTCCACCACCGAGAATCCCTGTACCGACAGGGTTCGGTGCTGGTCGTGCAGTTCGAATGCGGTGACCTGGCTGCCCCAGTAGTCGGTGTAGGTGTACGACCACGGCGACGGGTCGATGGTGACCCGGCTGCTCCACACGCTCTGCCGGGCCGAGGTCAGCGGGGTGAGTCGCGCCTCGTTGTAGGAGGCCCGGACCGGCGAGGCGTACTCGAACCCCGTCACATGATCAACACTGAGACGCATCAGCCGACCCCCTCGGTGACCCACGACGTGGTGGTGTCGGTGACGGAGAAGAAGCTGCCCGAAATGATCTTGGTCACCAAGTCACAGCCCTCCTGCACCTCCACCATGTATTCGGCCAGATTGTCCAACAGGTCTGTCATCGGGGTGTACGTCAACCGCGCACGCAACCGACCCAACTGGTACAGGGTGTCCCGGGCCTCCGTACGGCCCGGGCCCGAGCCGCCGAGCAGGGGCGTGATCAACTCCAGTGAATTGGTGGCCCCGACCAGGCCGTACATCACCGACCGTGGGAAGCGGTCGTCCTGGATCAGGAACTCCGCCGCCTCGCGGCCTGCCTGCACGCCGCGGTAGGTGCGCAGGAAGGCGTCGTGGGCACCACAGCCGCGCAGCACGGCCGGCCACGGGTTGGTGCCGACCAGGGTCGCCGCCGACACCAGCCGGGCGGTCATGTCGGCCTGTTCGAGGTGCCGGCCGAGGATGAAGAACTGGTAGCCCTCGTCGTGCACCATCGCCGAGCGGGCGGTGCCCATCAACAGCGCCGACCGCTCCCGGGCCCAGTTGCAGAAGGCGGTGTGGCCGCCACGACGACGGGCCGGCAGTTGGTGCCAGGTGGTGTTGATCACCTCCCACACCTCCGACGGGATGACCTCCCGGGCCCGACGGGCGTTGTCGCGGGCGGCCCCCCAGCTGGAGGCGATGGAGGCGGTGCTGGTGGTGTCGTGGGCCAGCAGCTGCACCAGCATCTCCCGATCGGGATGGTCGACCTGCAACCCCATCAGGCTCAGCAGGTCACGGCAGGCGTCGTCCTCGGACTTCCACGGGTCCTCCACCAGCAGTCGCAGGTGGACGTCGAGGAAGCGGGCGGTGTCCTCGGCCCGCTCGATGTAGCGGCCGATCCAGAACAGTGATTCGGCGATCCGGCTCAGCACGACGCCACCCCCTCGTCCTGATCATGGTGCTGCTGTTGTTGCTGGACCTGTTCGGTGTGACTGGCGTCCATCGACTCCCCCTCGGGTCGTGGCACCGACGGCGCGACGATGTGCTCGGGACGCACCGTACCGGGTGTGGTGTCGGTGACCTCGCCCTCGGCGGCACCGCCGGCCCGACCGGCGACCACCCAGGTGTCCTTCGAACCGCCACCCCGGCTGGAGTTCACGATCAGTTCGCCCTCGGGCAACGCGACCCGGGTCAGCCCGCCGGGCAGCACCCACACCTCGTCGCCGTTGTTGACCGCGAACGGTCGCAGGTCGACGTGTCGGGGTGCGATCTCGTCGTCGACCAGAGTCGGCACCGTCGACAGCTGCACCAGCGGTTGTGCGATCCAGCCGCGCGGCTCGGCCAACACCCGTTCGCGCAGGGCGGCGAGCTCCTCGGCGGTGGCGAAGGGGCCGATCACGATGCCCTTGCCGCCGGACCCGTCGACCGGCTTGACGACCAACTCGTCGAGTCGGTCGAGCACCTCCTCGCGGGCGTCGGGCTCCTCCAGCCGCCAGGTGTCGACGTTGGCGATGATCGGTTCCTCGCCGAGGTAGTACTTGATCAGGTCCGGTACGTAGGTGTAGAGCAGCTTGTCGTCGGCGACCCCGTTGCCCAGCGCGTTCGCCAGCACCACCCCGCCGGTCCGGACCGCGTTCACCAGACCGGGCACGCCGAGCATCGAGTCGGGTCGGAAGTGCACCGGGTCGAGGAAGTCGTCGTCGACCCGCCGGTAGATCACGTCGACCCGCCGCAGGCCCTGGGTGGTGCGCATGTAGACCCGTCCGCGACGGCAGACCAGGTCGCGTCCCTCGACGAGCTCGACACCCATGCTGCGTGCCAACAGCGTGTGCTCGAAGTAGGCGGAGTTGTAGACCCCGGGGGTGAGCACCACCACGGTCGGGTCGTCCACCCCGGTCGGCCGGGCGGCGCGCAGCGCGGCGAGCAGTCGTTGCGGATAGCCCGACACCGGCCGGATCCGGGTGTGCCGGAAGGCGCCCGGCAGGGCCGACACCATCGCCTGCCGGTTGGTCATCACGTACGACACCCCGCTCGGCACGCGCACGTTGTCCTCGAGTACCCTCACGTCCCCCTGCGGGGTGCGGATCAGGTCGATCCCGGCGACGTGGATCCGGACGCCGTTGGGTGGGGCGACCCCGTGCACGGCTCGCTGGTAGTGGGTCGAGGAGGTGATCAACCGGCGCGGGATCACCTCGTCGGTGAGCAGCGACTGCCGGCCGTACACGTCGCCCAAGAAGGCCTCCAGGGCGCGGACCCGCTGCGCCACCCCGGTCGAGATGGTCTCCCACTCCTGCTCGGCGAGGATGCGCGGTACGACGTCGAGCGGGAACGGCCGCTCCACCCCACCGACGTCGAAGGTGACGCCGGCGTCGAAGTAGTTGCTGGCCAGTGACTCGGCGATGTTGTGCAGTTCCTCGGGGCCGAGGCCGCGCAGCGTCTCGTGCAGGGCGGCGTACGAGGGCCGGACGGCGCCGGAGGAGTCGACCATCTCGTCATGGGCAGGCCCTCCGCTCGGGTACCGCGCAAACATGTCCGCCATGTGCGGGACTCTACTTCGCTGCCGGCCAGCCCCGTGACCGCCCTCACACGACCGTGGACTGGCATCCACCCGGGGAGGTTGTTAGCTTAGGCTTGCCTTAGTACCCAGCTGGAGCTCGTTCCCAGCTGTCCTCTGGAAGCGCCGGCCCGACCCTTGCCCCGTCGGGCGTGGCGGCGACCTGCCCGGTCGGGAACGTCCTGTGCTCCCGGCCGGGCCGTTCGTCGTCGCCGGTGGTGCTGCTGCTCGGTGCCGGGCCCGATTCCGATGATGCTGACGAAGATAAGGTGAACCGCGTGACTGATCGCCCCCAACCCCAGGACCGGCCCGATCCCCAGGACCGCAAGGGCCGCAAGGATCGCCCGGCCCACACCGCGACCGTCCGGTCGAAGGAGGTGCTGAGCCCCCACCTGATCCGGGTGGCCGTGCACAGCGAGGCGGTCAGCAGCGGTGAGGTGGCGCCCAACGACTGCACCGACGTGTACCTGAAGCTGGCGCTGCCCGATGCCGACGGCGATCCCGTGCTGCGGACGTACACGATCCGCAACTGGCGGGTCGAGGCCGGCGAGTTCGACCTCGACATGGTCGTGCACGGCGACGAGGGGCTGGCAGGTCCGTGGGCGCGCAACGTCCAGGTCGGCGAGACGGTGACGTTCCGCGGTCCCGGTGGCGGGTACGCCCCGCCGACCGGCGACGTGACGCACCTGTTGGTCGGTGACCTCTCCGCGCTGCCAGCGATCGAGGCGGCGCTGGAGGTGCTGCCGGCCGGAGCGAACGGCCAGGTCGTCGTGGTGGTGGAGGACGAGGCCGACGTCCGGCCGTTGCCCGGGCCGCTGCCGGTCGAGTGGATCGTCGATCCCGACCTGGTGCGCGGGTACGCCCGCGCCACCGAGTACGTGGTGCAGTGGCAGGCTCTCGGCCCGATCGCGCCGTTCGTGCACGGGGAGGCCGGTTTCGTCCGCGGGTTGCGGCGGCACCTGCGGGTGGACCGCGGCCTGTCGGCGAAGGAGATGTCGATCTCCGGCTACTGGAAGTTCGGCCTCGACGACGCGGGGTGGCGACAGGACAAGCGGGCGTGGCTGCAGCCGGTCGACGAGCAGGAGGCGGCCCTCGCCGAGGGTCAGTAGTACACCGCGAGTCGGCCGCGGGGACCCTCGACCACGTCCACCCGGGTGTCGAAGATCTCCGACAGCACGGTTTCTCGCATGATCTCGTCCGGTGTGCCGAAGTGGCTGACCTCGCCGTTCTTCATCGCGCAGATGTGGTCGGCGTAGTGGGCGGCGAAGTTGATGTCGTGCAGCACGATCACGATGGTGCGTCGCAGCTCGGTGGCGGCTCGCCGCAGGTGCTTCATCATCTGCACCGAGTGGCGCATGTCGAGGTTGTTCAGCGGCTCGTCCAGCAGCACGTACTCGGTGTCCTGGGCGAGCACCATCGCCACGTACGCGCGCTGCCGCTGACCACCCGACAGCTCGTCGAGGTAGCGATTCTCCAGCTCCTCGAGGCCGAGGAAGCTGATCGCCTTGTTGATCACGTCCTCGTCGACGACGGTCAACCGGCCGGCGCTGTACGGGAAGCGGCCGAAGCCGACGAGCTGGCGGATCGTCAGCCGGGTGATGAAGTGGTTCTCCTGCCGCAGGATCGAGACGATCTTGGCGAGGTCCTTCGACTTGGTCGAGGCGACGTCGTACCCCGCGATCTCGATCGCGCCCCGGTCCATCCCGAGCAACCGGCCGATCATGGTCAGCAGCGTCGACTTGCCCGCGCCGTTGGGTCCCACCAGGGCGGTGATGCCGCCGGCGGGGATGTGAAGGTCGACCGGCCCGATCGACACCTCGTCGCTGTAGCTCTTGGCCACGGTCTGGCAGGTGATCACAAGCGCCCCTTTCGGATGATGTGGACCAAGAAGGCGGTGCCGCCGACGATCTCGATGATGATGCCGACCGACCCGGCCGCGTAGAAGATGTGCTTGAGCACGAAGTAGGAGCCGCCGAGCACCACGAAGCCGGTCAGGCAGGCGATCGGGAAGACGAACCGGTGGTCGTGGGTGTCGGCGAGCTGGTACGCCAGCATCGCGACCAGGAAGCCGAAGAAGGTCATCGGCCCGACCAGGGAGGTGGACACCGCCATCAGCACCGACACCAGCAGCAGCACGATGATCGTCTGGCGGCGATGGTTCACCCCGAGGTTGACCGCCACCTCGCGTCCCAGTGCCAGCACGTTCAGCCGCTGGTAGCCCAACCAGAGCAGCCCGCCGGCAGCCACGGCGAGCGGGATCGAGAAGCCGAGGTAGGTGGCGTCGGCGTTGGCGACGCTGCCGATCAACCGAGCGGTGAGCACGTCGAACTCGGTGGGGGTGAGCAGTCGCTGCATGAACGTGGACAACGCGCCGAGGCCGCCGCCGATCACGATGCCGACCAGCAGCATGATGTGCATGTTGCCGAACCGCCCCGACAGCAACCAGCCGTACAGCAGTGCCGAGAACAGCACCATCACCGCGACCTGGCCGATGAACTGTCCGATCCCTTGCACCATGGTGATCCCAGCGACTCCGAACAGGAACACCGCGCCGGTCTGGATGACCCGGTACAACGACTCGAAGCCCATGATCGACGGGGTGATGATGCGGTTGTTGGTCACGGTGTGGAAGGCGACCGTGGCCAGTGACTGGCAGATCGCGACGACCAGCACGATGACCAGGTTGGTGGCCCGCAGGTTCGCGATCCGCCAGAAGCCGGTGGTGCCGACGGGTAGGGGGTTGTCCCAGGCGAGGGTGCCGACGGTGATGGCGACGGCCAGGCCGAGCAGGATCGTGAAGATCAGGGTGTAGCGCTTGGCGCCCTTGAGCGAAGGCCAGGCGTGCGTCCGCCGACCGTCGTCCGCGGTGTTGGTGGTGGTTGGTTCGTTGACCAGCAGTGCCTCAGCCACGGCGACGCGTCCGCAACAGCAGGAAGATGAACACCACGGCGCCGATCATGGCCAGGATCGTCGCGACCGGGATCTCGAAGGGCATCACGATGGTGCGGCCGATGATGTCGCACACAGTGACCAGGCTGATCCCGAGCAGGCAGACCCATGGCAGGTTCGAACGCAGGTCGTCGCCGCGGAACAGCGAGATCACGTTCGGCACGATCAGGCCCAGGAAGGGGAGATTGCCGATCACCACGGTGACGATGCCGGTGGCGGCGGCGATCAGTCCGGTGCCCAGCAGGATGACCCGGTTGTAGTTGACCCCGACGTTGGTCGCGATGTCCTCGCCGAGCCCGGCCACGGTGAACCGGTCGGCGGCGATGAAGACCGCGACGACAATGATCAGGATGGCCCACAGGGGTTCGTACTGACCGCGCAGCACCGAGGTGAACGAGCCGAGGAACCAGACACCCAGGCTCTGCAGGGTGTTGGTGGACAGCGCGATGAACGACGAGATCGCACCGACCACGGCGCCGAGCATCATGCCAACGATCGGAACGATGATCGACGACTTGAGCGTCACCCGGCGCAGGAACGCGAAGAAGATCATGGTGCCGCCGAAGGCCGCGAGTACGGCGACGGTCATCTTGATCAGCAGTGGCGCCTCCGGGGAGATGATCATCACCAGCAACAGGCCGAGGCCGGCCCACTCGGTGGTGCCGGTCGTGGTCGGCTCGACGAACCGGTTCTGGGTGACCTGCTGCATCACCAGACCCGACATCGCCATCGCGGCCCCGGCCAGCACCAGCGCGATGGTGCGCGGGACCCGGGTGATCGCGAACATGGCTACGCCGTCGGGAGCGCCGAAGATGTCGTACACCCCGATGAACAACGACGACACCACAAGCCCGGTGGTGACGAGGACGCCGACCAGGAGTGGCCACGTCAGCAGCCGCCCCTTGGCGACCCGGGACCGGCCCCGGACAGGGGTGTCCGAGGCCGATTCGAGTTGCGTGGTCGTGCTGATGTCAGTTGCCCTCGAGCTTGTCGGCGATCGTGTTGAAGAAGGTGGTGTAGGTCTGGATGCCCTCGTTCACGTACGTGTACTGCGGCATGTAGACGATCCGGTCCTCCTTGATGGCCGTCACGTTCTGCAGTGCCTCGGAGTTGGCCAGCAGTTCGTTGGCCGGGGTGTAGTCCTCACCCGAGTTGGCGCTGACGGCGGCGTCACGGTCCATCACCAGGATGAGGACGGGGTTCGAGGCGGCGATCGCCTCGACCGAGATGTCGTCGCCCTGGTGGTCGCCCGAGCCGTCGGCCTTGATCGCCGGGGTGAGGCCCAAGATGTCGAACACCGGCCCGAGGGTACGGCCGCTGCCCGGCGCGGCGTAGTTGATCTCGCCGCCGGAGGTGATCACGGCCATCACCTTGTGCTGTGGGTCGTAGGCGTCCTTGACACGCTGCGCGGCTGCGTCGAAGTCGGCGATCAGCTGCGTGGCGTCCTCGGTGCGGTCGAAGATCGTGCCCAGGCCCTCGATCTGCCGCTTCAGCTCGGCGTCGAACGGTTCGCCGTCGCGCGGATCCAGCTCGACGATCACGGCCTCGGGGACCAGCTTGCCGAACTCCTCGTACTGCGAGGCGAACCGCTGGCCGTTCAGGATGAGGTCCGGGTCGACCGCCACCACGGCCTCGAGGTCGGGTTCGCGGTGCGAACCGAGGTTGATGATCGTGTCGTCGGACTTGTACGGGTTGTCGGCGGCGATCAGGTTGACCGGAGCGGCCGCGAGCTTGACCTCCCAGCTGGCCAACGTCTCGAACAGCCGGTTGTCGGTGGCGACGACGCGCTGCGGCGGCAGGGTGACGGTCTTGGTGCCGTGGTTGTCCTCGATGTCGACCGTACTGGTGGCCGGGGCCGAGCCGCCGGCCCCCGGTGCTGCGTTGGTGGAACAGGCCGCCAGGCCGAGCACCGCCGTGGAGGAGGCGGCGGTGAGCGCCAGCAGGCGGCGACGGTTCATGAGCATGGTCAAGGTCTCCCGGGGTTTCAGGTGATGGGTGTCGGGGCACCGATGCCCGACGAACTGGCCTGGGTGCTGGGAGGCCGGAGTTCCGGCCACACGATCAACACCGCGCCGAAGGCTAGGCTAACCTTAGTTCGCGCGCAACCAGCAAGTCGCATCTCACGGATTGGGAGACGGGGCAAGGAAACAGCGACGTCAGGAGAGCAGAGCCAACAGGACGAAGCCCAGCACCACGGCGACGAGGGAGCCCGCTCCCACGTACAGCGGCAGCAGGACGTGCCACCGGCCGGCGCGCTTCTGTGGCTCGTCGCCGACGGCACCCGGGGCGTAGTAGGAGTGCGGTGCGGCGTAGAAGACCTCGGTCCGGCGGCCGGGATGCACCTCGGCCACCCAGGACGCCCGGCCGTACGGGTGGATCGGGTGCTGGCACTGGATCTCGATTCGTCGTCGTCCGACCGGGGCATTGATCGTGTTGGTGCCCCAGTGCACCCGGGCGGGGAAGTCGTCGATCGTCACCGCCGGCTCCCACGCCGAGGTGCCGAAGAGCGCCACCGGTCCGGCCAGGTGCAGCACCAGCTGTCCGTACGTGTCGGGGCCCGGCTCGACCGGCATCGGATCCTGCGGGCTCTCGTACGGACGGGTCGACATGTACGCATTCTGGCAGCACGAGGTGGCGGGCCAAGGGTGGCGGCGCAGGGTGGCCGATAGGCTGGCGCGGTGAGCCAGCAGGAATCGACCGTCCCGCCCGCAGGGGCAAACCCGTCCGTCCCGGAACAGCTGCAGGTGCGACGCGAGAAGCGCGCCAAGCTGTTGGCCGACGGGCGGCAGCCGTACCCGGTGGAGGTGCCCCGGACGCACACCTTGGCCGAGGTGCGGGACAAGTGGGGATCGCTCGAGACCGGCCAGGAGACCGATGACGTCGTCGGCGTGGCCGGGCGTGTGGTGTTCGTCCGCAACACCGGGAAGCTGTGTTTCGCCACCGTGCAGGAAGGCTTCGGGCTGACCGCCGACGGGGCCCGGCTGCAGCTGATGTTGTCGCTCGCCGAGGTGGGCGAGGAGTCGTTGGCGGCCTGGAAGTCCGATGTCGATCTTGGTGATCACGTCTTCGTCGAGGGGCGCGTGATCAGTTCCCGTCGCGGTGAGCTGTCGGTGATGGCGACCTCGTGGCAGATGGCGGCCAAGGCCTTGCGGCCGCTGCCGACCCTGCACAACGAACTGTCCGAGGAGACCCGGGTCCGGCAGCGGCACGCCGACATGGTGGTCCGCGACGAGGCCCGGGAGATGGTACGCATTCGGGCCGCGGTCACCCGCTCGGTGCGCGAAACCCTGCACGGGGAGGGATTCCTGGAGATCGAGACGCCGGTCCTGCAGTTGGTGCACGGCGGGGCGACCGCCCGGCCCTTCCGGACCCACCTGAACGCCTTCGATCAGGACATGACGCTGCGGATCGCGCTGGAGCTTTTCCTGAAGCGGGCCATGGTCGGCGGGATCGACCGGGTGTACGAGATGGGTCGCATCTTCCGCAACGAGGGCCTCGACTCCAGCCACAGTGCCGAGTTCACGATGCTCGAGGCGTACCAGGCGTGGGGTGATCAACGCACCATCGCCGCGGTCACCCAGCAGGTGATCGTCGACGCTGCCGACACCGCGATCGGGACCCGCCAGATCGAGCCGGCCCAGGCCGGGGACGGTCGCGAGACGATCGACCTCGACGGTGAGTGGCCGTGGATCGGGATGTACGAGGCGCTGTCGCACGAGCTCGGCGAAGAGGTCGGCGTCGACACCCCGCGCGACCGGCTGACCGCGTACGCGGAGCAGCACGAGTTGGAGGTCGATCCGGCCTGGGTGGACCAGAAGATCGCCATCGAACTGTTCGAGCTGCTCGCCGAGCCGAAACTGGTGCAGCCCACCTTCGTGTGCGACTACCCCGAGATTGCGCAGCCGCTGGCGCGTCCGCACCGGTCGAAGCCCGGACTGGTGGAGGCGTGGGACCTGTTCATCGGCGGGGTCGAGCGGGGCACCGGCTTCTCCGAGCTGATCGACCCGGTGATCCAGCGGGAGCGCCTGGTCGCGCAGTCGAAGGCCGCAGCCGCCGGTGACGAGGAGGCCATGCAGCTGGACGAGGACTTCCTTGCTGCGTTGGAGTTCGGCGTCCCTCCGATGGGCGGTCTCGGGCTCGGCATCGACCGCTTGTTGATGCTGCTGACCGGAGCCGGTATCCGCGAGACGATCCTGTTCCCGCTGCTCAAGCCGGGGAGTTGATCATGCCGCCGCGCGGCGTTGGGCGCTGAACAGGACCTCGACGCAGTTGTGCAGGCTGAACCCCGCGCCGCCGCCGATCGGCATCAGCGCGCGGGCCTCGGTGTGGCTGGTGCCGTCGACGTGCCCGTAGCGGGCACGAAGGTCGCGCTCCCGGTCGGCGTGGTGGGTCCGGCGCCGCTCGTGCTCGGTGATCAGTTCCTCACGTTGGGCCTCGGCCCGCTGCCGCTCCTCGCCGGTGAGCGGATTCCCCTCGAGGTCCCACAGCGGTGGCAGGACCAGTCGGACGTCGTCCGCGTGGATCGTCGGTAGCACCGCACTGCCGTCGGGGCGACTGAAGCGCCAGCGTGCAGCACCGAGCGCGCCGGTGGTGTGCGGATCGACGTCGCGGCGGCGGGTGATGGTCAGGCCGCCTTCATGGACGGCGGTGTGGTGGTGCTGGCAGAGCAACATGAGGTTGTCGAGGTCGGTACGGCCACCGTCGAGCCAGTGGACGATGTGGTGCACCTTCAGGTTGCGGGTTCGCCGGCACCCGGGAAACTGGCAGTGCTGGTCCCGGACCATCAGGGCCCGGCGCTGGGCCCGCGTACCGAGTCGCTTCGTCCGGCCCAGGCTGAGTGGCTCACCGTCGGGAGCACGGATCACCCCGAGCGCCACGCCACTGCACGCGAGCCGCCGCGCGGTGGCGCCTTCGACGTTGCCGTGGCCACGGACCCGGCAGGTGCCATGGGACAGCGGCCCGTCGTCGTCGGGTCCGCCGGTGGTTCCGGCGTCCGGGGACGTTCCCGCGGGAGTGTCCGGGACGAGCTGAGCGGCGTTGACGTCGACGACCACCATCGTCCGATCCTCACCGGAGAACTGGTCGGGGGAGTTGTTGAGGTAGTGGTTGGCGATCTCGACCAGGCCGTCGATCTTGGCACGCCGCCGCCGGTCGGCGTGGGACTCCTGCTGGTCGGCGGGCGGAACGACGTCGCCGACCGCAGGCTCCGGGACGGAGTTGGCCTCGGCGGCGGCCTCGAGCGCGGCGATCACCGCGGCGCCCTGTTCGGGGCTGAGGACGGCACTGAGTTGGACGCAGCCGTCGTCGCGATTGGTCCAACTGACCCTGGTCCGCGGCTCACGGTCGGCGTGGACGCCGGGGTGGGCCCGGTAGGCGGCGACGGTCCGGTCGAGTTGGGAGGCCGTCGCGTGCCGGGCCAGCTCGAGCAGGGCCTCCTCGTCGTGGTCGTCCACCAGTCGGGTCAGTGAACGAACCTTCGAGTACGACAGGGTGCCGGCCTCGAACTCGGCCACCGTCTGTGGCATGCGCCGCAGGGCCCGGGCGACCCGGACGTGTTCGCGGGCCGTACCCGGGGCCAAGGAACAGGCCCACGACAACCAGTGTGCGACCGAGGTGAGGTCGTGCCACCAACGCACCGCATCGCATGCGTCGAACTCGCCGACCAGCCGTAGCAGGGCAGCCTGGTGCCGGGCGACGTCGGCCGCGGCCGCCATCACCTGACCGCCCAGGGCTTCGGCCCCGGCGCGATCGACCGGCATGGTCCCCTCGGGTTGATCGGTCAGGCACGTCCGGTGCGGGGTCGTCTGGTTCGGGGTCCTCTGGTTCGGGGTCGTCCGGTCTGGCGCTCGATCGGCGAGGCTCGTCGTGGTCATGTCGTGGTCCCTTCGCTGTCGCGCACGGCGGCGTCGGGGCCGCCGTGGCTCAGGGATTCAGTCACGGTGAACCCCCGCAGGAGAAGTCAAACAGCGACCTCTGACATCGCCCTCGAACCGCCGATCGGCCGCTCCCGCGGGAACGCCCGACGCTCCCGCGGGAACGCCTGACGCTCCCGCGGGAACGGCCGGCGACCCGGTCATCACACGAGGTCTCGGCGAAGTGGCAGGGCGACCGCGACCAGTGCTGCGAGCACCACGTACCCCAGCAGCACGAGGCCACCACCCCAGGCGGGCAGCACCAGGGCGGTCATCGACGAGGTCTGCTCCGCCAGGGTCTCGGTCAGCCAGGTGGACCGGGTCAACGCCGCCATCGCGCCACCGGGAAGGACCCCGTACAGCTGGTTCACCCCGGGGATGATCATCAGCATCGGTTCCAGGGCGTAGAAGTAGCCGAACACCGCGGCGAGACCGACGATCTGATTGCGCACCAGCGCGCCGACCGCGACACCCAACACGGTGTACGCCATCGCCCCGACCGCGAGCCGGCCGAGACTCACGAGCAGCCCGGGCAGTCCGGCCCCGAGATCGCCGCCGCTGGTGAGCACGCCGGCGGCCAGGGCGGCACCCGCACCGACGGCCAGCACGACGCCGTACGCCAGTCCGAGCGTTGCGTGAGCCACCAGCTTGGCGACCATCACCCGGGCCCGGCGCGGGACGGCGAGGAAGGTCGTACCGATGGTGCCGTGGCGGTACTCCGCGGTGATGGCGAAGGTGCCCAGCACCGCGGGTACGAACAACATCAGCTGCACCAGGCCGAGGATCGTGCTCACCCCCGCCGGGGTGTCGATCGGCGGCAACGGGGGTTCGGCGTTCTCCGGGCCGACCAGGACCAACAGGCCGACCAGACCGACACCGGTGGCGAGCGCACCGAGCAGGTACGCGACCCACAGCCGGGTGCCGAAGAAGCGCAGGAACTCCGCGCGGATGAGGTTGTTCATGCCGCACCTGCCATGTCGAGGAAGGCATCCTCCAGGGATGCGTGGTCGTCGGTCAGTTCGTTCAGTGGACCGTGCCAGCGGAGTCGGCCGTCACCGATGATCACGACGTCGTCGGCCGACAGCGCCACCTCGCTCAGGTGGTGGCTCGACACCAGGACGGTCCGGCCCCGTCGGGCCCGGTCGGTGAGCACCCGACGCAGCCAGCGGATCCCGGCCGGGTCGAGACCGTTCGTCGGTTCGTCCAGCACCAGGACGTCCGGGTCGCCGAGCAAGGCGGTCGCCAGGGCCAGCCGCTGCCGCATCCCGGTGGAGAAGCCACCGACCCGCCGGTCGGCCGCGTGGTCCAGTCCGGTGTCGGTCAGCACCTCCGCCACGCGGGACACGTCGTGCCCACCGAGTCGGGCGTTGACCCGCAGGTGCCGGCGAGCCGTCATCGCGGGATGTGCGCCGGCCAGGTCGAGGACGGCGCCGACCGTACGCGTTGGGCGAGGCAGCTGGTCGTACGCCAGCCCGTCGAAGGTGGCGGCCCCGCTGTCGGGCCGGATCAGGCCCAGCGCCATCCGCAGCGTGGTCGACTTGCCCGCCCCGTTGGGGCCGAGGAACGCGGTGACCTTCCCGGGTGCGGCAGTCAGGGTGAGGTCGGTGACCGCGTTGACGGTTCCGAAGCGTTTGGTGAGGCCGGTGAGGTTGAGGGTTGTCACGGCCGATCCTTCCGGTTGATTGGATGCAATAGTGAGAATGATAACATGAATGAGAATGGTAAGCGTGACAGGCTGGACAGGCGTGATGCGCGAGATGCGCGAGATGGGCGAGATGGGCGAGATGGTTCGAGTACGGGACCGAGGAGCAGGGTGGAGGGACGAACGGTGAGCGATGAGCGGGGAACGATCGCGGATCTCGTCCTGCATCCGGTCCGGTTGCGGATCCTGCAGGCGGTCGCCGGTCGGCAGCTCACCACCGCGCAACTACGCGAGAGATTGCCCGACGTCACCACCGCCACCCTCTACCGGCACATCACGACCCTGCTCGAGGCCGACGTGTTGACCGTCGTGGCCGAACGCAAGGTGCGGGGCGCGGTGGAACGGACGCTGGCGTTGGGCGGCACGAGTGCCGTCGTCGATCGCGACGGTGCCGACGCGCTCGGGCCGGACCAGCTCCGGCAGGCCTTCCTGACTCTCCTCGCCTCGGTCACCGAGGCCGTTGATGATCATCTCGACCAGGCCGCCGACCTGACCGAGTTGTTCGGATTCGCCACGACCCCGCTCCACCTGGACGTCGACGAGGCCGCAACCCTGCAAGAGGAGTTGGCCGAACTGCTGGGGCGCTACCGGGAGCCCGGTCCGAGCAGGCACGAGGTGATGTTGACCACCGTCCTGGTGCCGAGCCCCGAGCCGGCTGAACCCACCGCATGAGTGTCGAGTCCCGCGCCCGATGGGCGGTCTCTGCGCTCTTCCTGACCAACGGCGCCATCTTTGCGAACCTGCTGCCGCGGTACCCGGAGATCAAGGCCACGTTGGGCATCACCAATGCCGGCTACGGGCTGGCGGTCGCGGCGTTCCCGGCCGGTGCGATCCTGGCCGGACTGGGCGCCGCTGCGCTGATCCGCCGGTTCGGGTCCGCGCGGGTCGCCGTTGCCGGCACCATCGCCACGAGCCTTGCCGTGCTGGCGGCCGGGTTCGCCCCGATCGTGTGGCTGTTCGCCGCGGCACTGTTGATCGGTGGCGCCACCGATGCGATCACCGACGTCGCCCAGAACGCCCACGGGCTCAGGCTGCAGCGACGGTACGGCCGGTCGATCATCAACTCGTTCCACGCCGTCTGGTCGGCCGGCGCGGTGACGGGTGGCCTGATGGCCGCCGGGGCGATCGCGCTCCGGGTGCCGGTGCCGATCCACCTCGGCGTGTCAGCGGTGATCTTCGGTACGGTCGCGCTCATCGCGCTCCGGTTCTGCCTACCCGGGCACGAGGAACGGCCACCGGCAACACCACGATCAGAGGGACCAGAAGGTACGGCGCCGGCCCCCGCCACGCCGGATCGGCCCCGGCGGCTCAGTCCCCGCACCGTGATCACCCTCGTTGCCCTGGTGATGATCGCCATCGGCGGCGTGGTGGTGGAAGATGCCGGGAGTTCGTGGGCGGCGCTCTACCTCACCACCTCACTGGCCGCACCCGCCGCCGTCGGTGCGCTCGGCTACACCGCCTTGGTCGCGGCGCAGTTCGTCGGTCGCATCCTGGGTGATCAACTCGTGGACCGGTTCGGGCAACGTACCGTCGCGCGCACCGGCGGGTTGATCACGGCACTGGGGATGGGCGCAGCGCTCGCGTTCCCGTCCGTACCCGGCACGATCGTCGGGTTCGCCGTCGCCGGGCTGGGCGTCGCCACGGTGATCCCGGCGGCGATGCACGAGGCGGACGAGCTGCCGGGACTGCGACAAGGCACCGGCCTGACCATGGTGTCGTGGTTGCTTCGGCTCGGCTCGCTGGCGTCGCCGCCGCTGGTCGGGTTGGTCGCCGACGCGTCCGAGCTGCGGTACGGGCTGATCGTCGTGCCGATCGCCGGTGTCGCGGTGATGGTCCTGGCCCAGGCGTTGCAGGGCCGTCGACCGCGTCCGGTCTCGTGACGTCAACAGGGGTGGCCCGCCCGTAGGTGAACCACCCCTGTTGATCTTGGTGTCGTGCAGTGGTGCGGCTGGTTCAGCCGGCAACCTGCTTCTTGAACTGCGTCGCCGGCTTGAAGCCAGGAACCGACGTCGCGGCGATGGTCATCTCCTCGCCGGTACGCGGGTTGCGACCGGTGCGCTCGGCGCGGTCACGCTTCTCGAAGGTGCCGAACCCGGGCACCGCCACCTTCTCGCCCTTGGCAACGCTGGCGGCGATGCTGTCGAACACCGCGGTCAGAGCGCGCTCGGCATCGGCCTGGGTCAGCTCGGCGCCCTTGGCGACGGCATCTACGAGGTCCTTCTTGCTCATGGGAATCCTTCATCTCTAGCGGCTGGTCCGGGCCACTCTACTGCCCCGACCCCACTGTTTCGTGGATTCAGCGCGGCCTGCTTGGTCAATTCAGCACGTCTCGCCCGGTCCGGGACCGAACTCGTGGCCGCCGAAGACGTACTCCTTGACGTAGGAGTGGTAGCCGGCGAACTTCTCCAGGTCGTACGGGTTGCCCGGGTAGCTGGCCTCGCTCGAGTACATCGAGATCGGAGTGCAGCGGGCGTAGTAGTACCCGATCACGTCGGCGAAGTTCTCGTTGGCCTGTGGGTCGGCACTGTCCCGCACCCCGTACGGGGAGATCGGCCCCAGCTCGGCGTACACCCCGAGGTAGGCGTTGTAGCCCTCGGTGGCGCGGACGTTCGACCACATGTGCGCCAACTCGTGGACGGTGAACCAGGCAAGCGTCTCCGGCGTCGCCGCGGACCCCTCGATCTGGGCCACGTCGATGTGCAGCAGGCCGTCTGAGCGCCAATGGCCCCAGGTGCCGGGGCCGTTGGTGTCGGCGATGATGCTGAACCCGGAACCGGCCCGCTCCAACAGCGTCGACAGGTACGGCGTGCACCCCACGTCCTCCATCGCCGTCCAGAACGCGCGCAGCGTGCGCTCGGCCTGCGGGCTGGTCCAGCTGTGCGCCCCGTCGGTCAGCGAGATCCCATGCCGGGCACGGATCTGGGCGATCGCGTCGGCGGCGTTCCCCGGGTACGGGGCACCCTCGCAAGCCTCCCCGCCGGTGGCCGGCGGCGTGGGCTCCTCGGCCGAGCCGCCTTCACAGGTCGGGGCGACCTGGCCGTCGGATCCGGTGTGGACCCAGGCGTCGGAGACGAATCCCTGGCCCTCGACGTAGTCCCACCAGGTGCTGCTGACCCCGGCGATGTCGTTGATCACCTTCGGACCCTGCTGCTGGCAGGTGATGACGATCTTGGCGCCCTCGGCCAACTGTCCGACGACCTGGCCGGAGAGGCCGGGCTCGTCGCGGACGTTCAGCGTCGCGCCGCCGAGGTCCCACACGGTGGCCTCGAACCCGGGCTGGGTGTCACCGGGCTGCGCGCCGCCGAGGTCGGCGGCGGTGCAGTCACGGGCCACCTTGCCGGCCGAGCCGGTGTAGACCCAGGCGTCGGAGACGAATCCCTGCTGTTCGGGAAGGTAGTCCCACAACGAACTGGTGACACCGGCGATGCCGTTGGTCACCGTCGGGCCGGTCACCTGGCAGCGGATCGCGATCGACTGGCCGGCCTCGACCGTACCGACGACCTCACTGTCGGTGGTCGCCTCGGCGCGGACCCGGAGCGACACGCCTCCGGTGTCCCAGACCTTCGCGGTCACGTCCGGTTCGGTGGTCGGCGGCGGAGTCGGCGAGGTGCCCTCGCCGCCGTCGACGATGCCACCGATGATCTGCTTCAGCTCCGCCACGTTCGCCAGGCTCTTCGCGCGGGTCGGGGCGAAGTTGATCAAGGTCGGCCACGGGTTGTCGAACTGCGTGCCCTCGACGAAGCACCAACCCTTGAAGGCGGATCCGACCGCCAGGCACTCGGAGTCGGCCTCGTCGGCGACGAAGTGCACGCCGACCGTGGGGTTGCGCATCAGCCAGCCCTGTCGCAGGTCGCCATGGTCGGCCAGCACCGTCTGGTGGACCGACGACCCGGCGGGATGTCCTGCCTCGGTGAGGGTTGCGGTCAGTGCGGCGTCGGCGCTGCCGTAAACCGAGGCGGCGTAGGCCTCGATGGTGGCCAGCGAGTGGTTGTACGGCTGGACCGCACCCGGGCCGACCTGCCACGCCGCGCCGCGGGCACACACGTACAGCGGATCGTCGGTGTGGTGGACGTCGTCGCCGGTCTCGGCGCAGTTGTTGTAGTTGCGGTAGTCGGCCGGCTCGAGGTCCATCACCCCTTCCTTCAGGATCCACCAGCTGGCGCTGGCAAGGGCGTCCAGCCGCTGGTCGCGGTCACCCTCGAGTTGGGGGTAGACGGTCTCGGAAAGCCAACGCAGGTTGGCATCCTGGTTGTCGTTCAGCTCGACTCCGCCGATCACGATGCCGTTGTTCTCGGCATGGGCCGGTGGTGGCGATCCTGCCGCGGCTGCGGTCACGGTCATGACAGCTGCCGCAGCGAGGACCGCCACGCGTCGGAGTCGGTCGATCACGGGTGTGGACATGATCAGCCTTTCTCGTGGTGGCGTCGCCGCGGTCGGCGATGCCGGATGCTGATCACGCTAGGAACCGCTCGGTCCGAACTGGTGGGTAACTGATTGCCTGTAACGGCAGCTTTGGTCGGAGTCGGTGACCCCGACACCGCACTAGCGTCGTGAGGTTGGGCGGTACGGCGCGTCGGGGTCCTCCCCGAAGTTCTCGTCCTCCACGACCTCCACTTCGTCCAGGTCCCCGTCCAGGTCCTCGTCCAGCTCGTCGTCCAGGTCCTCGTCGTCGACCTCGGCGGGGGGTCGGCTGCCCAGCCGGACGGCCGCGACCCCGATGGCGGTGGTCAGCGGCATCGCCAGCACCAGGCCGATCGAGCCCACCACGGTACGGAGGATCTCGGCCGAGAACACCTCGGTCTGGATCACCTCCCACATCCCGCGCTGGTAGACCGAGATCAACAACAGGGTTGACAGCGACGCGCCGGCGGTCGCGAACGCGATCGTGTAGACGGTCGAGGCGATGTGGTCACGCCCGATCCGCATCGCCGAGGTGAACAGCTGCGCCGCGCTGCGCTGCCCACTGTTCGACAGCTCCCACACGGCCGAGGCCTGGGTGATCGTGACGTCGTTCATCACCCCCAGGCCGGCGACGATGATGCCGCAGATCACGACCGAGGTGAGTTGCATGTCCGGTGCGCTGGCGGCGAGCAGGTAGTCCTCCTCGCTGGCGACTCCTGTCAGGTGTGCCCATCTGGTGGCGACCACCCCCAACCCGGCCGCGACCGCCAGTCCGAACAGGGTCCCGAGCAGAGCGGTCGTCGTTCTCGCACTGAACCCGTGGGCGGTGTAGAGCACCACGAACATGATCGCCGAACTGCCGACCAGTCCGACCAGCACCGGATCATCACCCGACACCAACGCCGGGAACATGAACTGGGTGATGACCACGGCGGCGAACCCCAACCCGACCAGCCCCATGAATCCGCGGAACCGGGCGACCACGACCACCGCCACACAGAACCCCAGGATGAACACGATCAGCGGTGTGCTGCGCTCGAAGTCGGCGAACTGGTAGGCCGCCCCGCCGTCGGGCAGCGGGATCCGGAAGAGCTTGACCTTCGTCCCCTCCTTCACCCCGGAGGCGTAGTGCGCCGCGGTGAACTCGACCTGGACGATGCTGTCCTTCTCCGGCCCCTCGGTGACCTGCACCTCCCCGGAGGCGCAGGTCGACTCCACCCCCGGCACCGAGCCGACCTCGCCGTCACAGCTGTGCTCGGTGACCGAGACCACCCGGCCGGTCGGGATGGTGAGCCCCTCGACCGAGTAGCTGGAAGTGTCGCTCCGGATGTGGTCCGCCACGTCGTGCGGCCACATCACGATCATCGCCACCACCGTCCAGACGGCGATCGGGATGACGATCAGGATCATCGTCTTGAAGGCGCGTCGTTGGTGCGCCTCCGCTTCCGGAGTCGTCTCGGCATGCGTGTGGGTGTGCGTGTGAGACACGGTGAGTCCGCCTAGGGTTGGGGTCGTGGTCAAGTCACCGGGGCGATGGGAGAACCGTACGCCGTCCTCGCCTCGTTTGACGCAACGTGGCTGGGGCGTCGCCCTCACGACCGCGACCATCGCGCTGGCCCTGGCCACGGCCATCGTGGGCAACCTGATGCCGGGCCTGCCGCCCCGTCAGGGTGGCGTCCCCGAGCCGTCCGGGGTGGTCAGCACCGGCCCCGCCCCACCCGTCACGCCCGCCCCACCCGTGACACCCGGACCATCCACCTCACCCGGACCGATGGCATCCGGCACGCAGCCGACGGAACAGCGCGACCCCGACGACGGGCCGCAGCCCGGGCCGTACCCCAAGATCCCACCGAAGGGCCCGGGGACGTTCGCCCGAGCCACCGCCGAGCTGCCGAACGGGCCCCGCCGCGGCCGGGTGATCCGCTGGGCGGTCCAGGTCGAGCACGGCATCCCGGTCGATCCGGACGAGGCGGCGAAGGTCATGCACGCCACGTTGAACGACGAGCGGAGCTGGAGCGGCGACGGATCGGTGAGTTGGGTGTTCACCCCCAGCGGTGAGGTCGACGTGACCGCCTACATCTCCTCGCCGGCCACCACCGACAAGTTCTGCCTCGGCGGGACCGGCGGCACCCTGTCGTGCCGGGTGCAGGAGAAGGTGGCGCTGAACGCCATCCGGTGGACCCAGGGCGTCCCGCAGTACGAGGGCGACCTGATCGCGTACCGGCAGTACCTGGTCAACCACGAGTTCGGCCACTTCGTGGGCCACGGGCACGTCGGCTGCCCCGGGAAGGGCAGACTCGCCCCGGTGATGATGCAGCAGTCCAAGTCGGTCGGCGCCTGTCGCCCGAATCCGTGGCCCTACCCGAACGGCCGCTGATGCGCATCCTGCTGCCGCCGTCGGAGTCGAAGCGGCCCAACCCGCGACGTGGTCGCCCCGTCGACCTGGCCGCGCTGCCGTACCCGGAGCTGGAGCCGGTACGGGCAGAGGTGCGGCAGGCGCTCGACACGTTGACCCGTACCGCCGATCCGACGCGCGCGCTGGGCGTACCGCCGGGGGTGCTCGACCAGGCGCTCGCCAACCTGGACCTGCTCGCCGCGCCGGCGCGGCCCGCGATCGAGGTGTACGACGGCGTGCTGTACGAGGCGCTCGACTGGGCGACGCTCAGCCCCCGGGCCAAGCGCCGGGCGCGCGACCAGCTGTTGATCCAGAGCTCGGTGTGGGGGCTGGTCGGGCCGCAGCACCGGATCACCGGCTACCGGATCAACGCGTGTGCGGCGATGCCGTCGGAGCGCAAGGTGGAGACCGCCTGGCGCGACGTGCTGCCCGGCGTGCTGGCCGGTCTGATCGCCGACGGGCCGATCGTCGACTGTCGCTCCGGCACCTACACCACGATGGGGCGGGTACGGCCCGCGCACCCGGTCCGCGTGTTCCAGGTCGTGGACGGCGTTCGTCGGACGGTCTCGCACCACGCCAAGCACACCCGAGGTCTGGTCGCGCGCTGGCTGCTCGAGGCCGACCGCACCCCACGTACCCCCGGCCAAGTGGTCGCGGAGATCGGCCGGCACGCCGACTGCACGCTGGTCGGCGACACCATCGAGGTGGTGGCCTGATGGTCGGCCTGGAACGTCGCTGGCGGCCCGACTGGCCGCTCGACCGGGGTGGCCTGCTGGCCGCGCACCGGCGCGGTGCCGGCGACCCGACGCACCGCCGGGTCGGCACCGGTGACCGGGCCGTGTGGTGGCGCGCGACGAGCAATCCGGAGGGGCCGGTGCTGCTGCGGCTGGTCCCGGGGTCCGGGGAGGTCGTCGCGACCGCCTGGGGTGCCGGCGCCGAACGGGCACTCGCCGAGCTGCCGGCGCTGCTCGGCGCCGACGACGACCCGTCCGGTTTCACGCCGGCACATCCGCTGGTCGCCGAGGCGCACCATCGCATCCCCGGCCTGCGGATCGGCCGCACCGGCGCGGTCGCCGAGGCGCTGCTGCCGGCCTGCCTCGAGCAGGTCGTCACCTCCGGGGAGGCTTACGCCGCCTTCCGGATGTTGGTGACCGCGTACGGTGACCCGGCACCGGGACCGGCCGGTGACCCCGACTCGCCGGCGGCCGGGATGCGCCTGCCGCCGACGCCACGGGCCTGGGCGACCGTCCCGAGCTGGCAGTTCCTGAAGGCCGGCGTGGAACCGCGTCGCTCCCGACCCCTGGTCCGCGCCGCGACCCGCGCCGACGCACTGGAACGGACCCTGACCCTCGAGCCCGCCGCGGCGGACCGGGCACTGCAGTCGCTGCCCGGGATCGGCCCGTGGACCTCGGCCGAGACCCGGCAACGGGCCCACGGTGACGCCGACGCGTGGAGCATCGGTGACTACCACGTGGGCGATGCGATCACGTACGCGCTGCTGGGGGAGAAGCTCGGCGACGAGGTCGCGACCGAACTGTTGGAACCGTACGCCGGGCACCGCTACCGGGTACAGTGCCTGGTGTTGCGGGCGGTCGGGGTGGCGCCCCGCCGAGGACCCCGCCGGACACTGCCGACACATCTGCCCCAGACCTCGTACCGTTGGCCCTGAGTGAGTTCGAGGAGGTGCCACCATGACCGAGGACAAGCAGGCCGCGTTCGACGCCTACGTCACCCAGATCACCACCGAGGACTACGGTGCGGTGACCGACATCGTCAAGGCCGTCCGCAAGCCGGGCCGTCCGCCGGCCGCCGCCATCCGGGTGCTCGACTCGTGGTACCTGCAGCAGGCCAAGGAGGCCAGCATGCGGGCCGCCGGGGCGAACCTGCCACTGTCGGGTGACCGGATGGTCGCCGACGATGCGCGCGCCTCGTTGCGCCGCACCGCGATCTACCTGATGGCGCTCACCGAACTGCACGGCCTCGACATCTCCGACGTCGAACGGCGCAAGACGCTGGTCGCCGGCATCCTGCTCGGTGAGGAGGGGGCCGACATGGCCTCGAGTGTGCTGCTCAGCCAGGGCGGCCGGTGGGCGCAGTCGCTGGCGACCGGCCGGGCGGTGTCGATGCTCGGCGGCGGCAACCCGTTGGTGGGCATGATGTTGGGCAGGATCGTGGACGGTGGGATGTCCGCGGCGATGGCCGGCGGCAGTGAGGCGGTCAGGGCCCAGGCGGTGGTGATGCAGGCGCGCAAGGCGTTCGGTGAACCACCCGACCTGTTCCCCGGGCAGCGCCGTGTCAAGCCGAAGCCGGAACCCACCCCGAAGTCGGCGATCTACGCCCGGGCGCTGGCACGGACGATCCACAAGGCGCGCAAGCGGGCCGGGGGCTCGGAGTAGTCAGCGGGTCGGGTCAGAGGTTCTCGTGGTTCACATGGCGTGACCAGACCAGGCAGTAGATGCCGAAGCAGGCGAAGCCGAGGCCCATCACGACCAACAGCACCATCCCGAACGGCTGGTCCTTCAGTGCCGTCAGCGCCGCGTCCATCCCGCCGGCGCGTGAGCTGTCGGCGGTGACCGCCGCCCAGCAGAACAGGCCGCCGACCAGCCCGATCGCGACCCCCTTCACGATCCAGCCGATGGTGCCCAACTTCTTCGCCCACTCCGGAGCGCTCGGCTGCAGGTCCTCGGTGGCGAACTTGCGGCGGATGCCCTTCACCACCTGCGACACCCCGATGCCGATGATCACCAGACCGACCACGCCGACCAGCAGTTGACCCATCGGCGCCGCCATCAGTGTCGCCGAGGCGGACTGGGCGCCGTCCTGGGAGCCGCCACCGGAGCGGCCGGCGATCGCCAGCCGGAGTGCGGTGACACCGAGGGCCGCGTACGTGATCGCGCGGCCGGCCGAGGAGATGCGTTTGCGTACCTTCTTGGTCGTCTTCTTGTCACGGTGCCCCAGTGCCGCCTCGAGCAGCTGCCAGACGGTGAGCGCCAACAGCCCGATCGCGAAGATGATCATGAGGACGTTGCCGAACGGTTTGGCGACCAGGTCCTTCAGTGCGCCACCGGTGGAGGTCTCACCACCACCACCACCGAACGCCACCTGGACCGACAGCCAGCCGAGGAGCAGGTGGATCACGCCGTAGCAGACCAGCCCCAGGGTGACGAGCAGCCCGTACGCCTTGCTCCGTTGGACCTGCTGCCCGGCCTGTTCGGCCGAGGCGCGGGGGTTGGTTGCCATGGGATCTCCTCGTGGTCGTGGGCCTCGCAGGTCAGCGGCGGTCGCGGTCCTTGTCGGGCAGGAAAAGGTTCAACACGAAGCTGACCACCGAGACGATCAGCGCGCCGAGCATCGCCCACCAGAAGCCGTCGACCCGCCAGCCGAGCTGGAGCCGTTCGCTGAGCCAGGAGGTGAGCCAGAGCATGAGTGCGTTGATCACCAGCAGGAACAGTCCGAGGGTGAGCCACACGAACGGGTTGGTGAAGAACCGGAACACCGGCTTCACGATCGCGTTCACCAGCCCGAAGATCACCGCCACGAAGCCGAGCACGACGACCGCCCGCACCGGGTCGGTGGTGTCCAGGATGATCCCGGGCACCAGCCAGGTCGCCACTCCGAGCGCGATCGCGTTCAGCACCAGCCGGAGCACGAAGGTCATGGCAGGTTCTGCTTCTCCGCGCCGATCGTGGTGTCGTCGCCGTGCCCGGTCCGTACGACGGTGTCGTCGGGCAGCGCGAACAGCTTCTCGGTGATCGAGGCGACGATCGTCGGGTGGTCGGAGTAGCTGCGGCCGGTCGCTCCGGGGCCACCGTTGAACAGCGTGTCACCGGAGAACACCGTGTTGAGCTCCGGCAGGTGGAAGCAGACCGCCCCCGGCGCGTGGCCGGGGGTGTGGATCACCGTCAGCGTCGCACCGGCCACGTGAATCTGCTGTCCGTCGCGGAGTTCGCCGTCGGGCGCCGAGGAGTGCGTCTGGTCCCACAGCACCCGGTCGTCGCGGTGCAGCATGATCGGCGCCTCCACCCGGCTGGCGAGCTCAGGGGCGACCCGGACGTGGTCGTCGTGGGCGTGGGTGCACAGGATCGCCAGCACCCGCCGGCCGCCGACCAGGTCGACGATCGCGTCGGCGTCGTGCGGGGCGTCGATCACCACGCACTCGGCGTCGTCACCGACCACCCAGACGTTGTTGTCGACGTCGAAGGTCTGCCCGTCCAGACTGAACGTGCCCGAGGTGACGACGTGGTCGATCCGGACACTCATCGTTCCCCCTCCAGCACCACGACCGACCGCAGCACGTCGCCGGTGTGCATCTTGGCGAACGCCGCCTCGACGTCGTCGATGCCGATCCGTTCGGTGACGAACGCCTCCAGCGGCAGTCGGCCCTGCAGGTACAGGTCGATCAGCATCGGGAAGTCGCGATCCGGCAGGCAGTCGCCGTACCAGCTGGACTTGAGGGCGCCGCCGCGGCCGAACACGTCGGCCAGCGGGAGCTCGAGCTTCATCTCCGGGGTCGGGACGCCGACCAGCACGACGGTGCCGGCCAGGTCGCGGGCGTTGAACGCCTGGACGTACGTCTCCGGGCGGCCGACGGCCTCGATCACGACGTCGGCCCCGAAGCCGCCGGTCAGCTCCTGGATCGCGGCGACCGGATCGGCGGACGAGGAGTTGACGGTGTGGGTGGCGCCGAGCTCCTTGGCGCCGGCGAGCTTCCGGTCGTCCAGGTCGACGGCGATGATGGTGGCCGCCCCGGCGAGTCGGGCGCCGACGATCGCGGCCGTACCGACCCCGCCGCACCCGATCACCGCGACCGAGTCACCGCGGCCGACGTTGCCGGTGTTGATCGCGGCACCGATGCCGGCCATCACCCCACAGCCCAGCAGCCCGGCGACCGCCGGCTCGGCCTGCGGGTCGACCTTGGTGCACTGCCCGGCGGCGACCAACGTCTTCTCGATGAACGCGCCGATGCCGAGCGCGGGCGACAGCGCGGTGCCGTCCTCGAGCGTCATCTGCTGGGTGGCGTTGTGGGTGTTGAAGCAGTACCACGGGCGGCCGCGGCGGCAGGCCCGGCAGTTGCCGCAGACCGCACGCCAGTTGAGGATCACGTAGTCGCCGGGGGCCAGGTCGGTGACGTCGTCGCCGACCGCCTCGACGACGCCGGCGGCCTCGTGGCCGAGCAGGTACGGGAAGTCGTCGCCGATGCCGCCCTGCTTGTAGTGCAGGTCGGTGTGGCAGACCCCGCAGGCCTGGACCTTCACCACGGCCTCGCCCGGCCCCGGGTCCGGGACGTTGATCGTCACCAGCTCGACGGGGGCGTCCTTGCTGCGGGCGATGACACCCTGCACCTGTTGCGACATCGCTTCTCCTTCGGTCGGCCGTTTGTGGGCCATGCTAGGCAACCGGTTCGTCCGCGCTGCCGCGGGATCGCAGGAGGCATGATTCATCACCGTTACGCATGCCGCTCATTACCGATATCAAGTTTGACCTGAAGTCGAGTTGAGGTTGGATGGTGGCTTGGACCACCACGCCGCATCGCACACGCCCGAGGGACCTGCACACATATGACTACCGAGGTGTCGGCCGACACTGACCCCACCACGTCGCCCGACGCCAACCTCCCGACGGCCCCGGTCGCCCTCGCGGAACTGGATCGTCCGCCGCGGATCGCCGCCAAGCCGGAGAAGACCCGTCGGGTCACCTCGCTGTGGCGGCTGCGCAACTACATCAAGCCGTTCGCCCACCGGTTCCTGTTCAGCCTGGTGATGGCGCTGTGTGGGATCGGGCTCGGCCTGGCGACACCGCTGCTGACCCGGGCGGTGATCGACGGACCCGTCGCCCACAGCGACTACGCCGGCCTGTACACCCTCGGTCTGGCGGCGCTCGGCCTGGGCATCGTGGAGGCCATGGTGATGTGGGGCCGCCGCTGGGTGGTCAACGTCGGCACGGTCGGGGTCGAGACGCTGATCCGCAAGGACCTGTACGCCAAGATGCAGCGGCTGCCGATGACCTTCCACGGCCAGTGGCAGTCGGGACAGCTGCTGAGCCGGATCATGAACGACTTGTCGATCATCCGGCGCTTCGTCGGTTTCGGGCTGACCTTCCTGATCGTGTCCACCCTGCAGATCCTGATCGTCACCGTCCTGCTGCTGCAGATGTACTGGCCGCTCGGCATCATCGTGGTGCTGATGGGCGTGCCGATCATCTGGCTCTGCCTGGTCAACCAGCGCCACTACACGCGGCTGTCGCGGTTGGTGCAAGACGGCGTCGGCGATGTCGCGTCCACCGTGGAGGAGGGCGTCCAGGGGTTGCGGGTGATCAAGTCGTTCGGCCGTGCCACCCACATGTTCCACAAGTTCGACGCCCGGTCGGTGCACCTGTACGGGGTGTCGATGGAACGGGTACGGCTGAGCGCCCGGTTCTGGACCTTCCTCGAGGTGATCCCGACCCTGACGCTGATCACGGTGCTCGGCATCGGCGCCTGGGCGACCGGCACCGACCGGATGACACTGGGCACACTGGTCGCGTTCATGACCTTGATGCTCAGCCTGGTCTGGCCGATCTCGTCGATGGGGTTCCTGCTGGCGCAGTCGCAGGAGGCGATGACCGCGGCCGACCGGGCCGCCGAGGTGCTCGACGCCGAGCTCAGCATCCACGACGGTGACGTCACCCTCGACCCGGAGGCGGTGACCGGGCACCTGCGTTTCGAGGACGTCCGGTTCCGGTTCGCCGACTCCGACACCGACCTGCTGCACGGGGTCGACCTCGACATCGCCCCGGGCGAGACCATCGCCCTGGTTGGTGGCACCGGGTCGGGCAAGACGCTGCTGACCTCGCTGGTGCCCCGGCTCAACGACGTCACCGGCGGTCGGATCACCATCGACGGGACCGACATCCGCGACCTGAAGCTGAAGCAGCTGCGCACCCTGGTCGCGACCGCGTTCGAGGATCCGACCCTGTTCTCGATGTCGGTCCGGGAGAACCTCACCCTGGGCCGGCCCGAGGCCACCGACCAGGAGATCGCGGAGGCGATCGAGGTCGCCCAGGCCGGTTTCGTGCACGACCTGCCGTGGGGTCTCGACACCCGGATCGGCGAGCAGGGGATGAGCCTGTCCGGCGGCCAGCGGCAACGGCTGGCACTGGCGCGGGCCGTGATCGTGCAGCCCCGGGTGCTCGTGCTCGACGACACCTTGTCGGCGCTCGACATCCACACCGAGGAACTCGTCGAGGCCGCCCTGCGCCGGGTGCTGGTCGGGGTGACCGGAATCGTGGTCGCGCACCGCGCGTCCACCGTGCTGCTGGCCGACCGGGTCGCGATGTTGATCAACGGCCGGATCGCCGAGATCGGGACCCACTCCGACTTGTTGGCCCGGGTGCCGGAGTACCGCGAACTGTTGTCGGCCGAGTTCAACGCCGAGGCCGAGATGGACGACATGGCTGACCTGGCGGCTGACGCCGAGCGGTCGGGGGAGGCGAACCGATGAGCATCCAGCAGACCGCCGGCCCCGATGATCGCGAGCTGCGCCGCCGACTGGCCGGCCGTGCGCCGGTCGCCGACGACAAGGCCGTCGAGGAGTGGCGCGGGGTCGCCGCCGAGGACGCCTCGGACCACGAGATCCAGGGCAAGCGGAGCCTGTTCCTGAAGCGCCGCAGCCGAGCCCTGCTGTGGGACCTGCTGAAGCCGTACCGGTGGCTGATGCTGCTGCTGGTCGGCGTGGTGCTGGTCGAGAACGCGGCCCGGCTGTCGATCCCGTGGCTGGTCAGCCGCGGCATCGACCTCGGTATCCCGCCGCTGCAGGAGGACGGTGTCGCGACCATCCTGTTGCAGACGATCCTGATCATGGTTGTCGCGGTGGTCATCCAGACCGTCAGCCGGATCGCGTTCCTGCAGCTGTCGGGCAAGCTCGGCCAAGACGTGCTGCTGGAGCTGCGGCGGCGGATGTTCAAGCACTTCCAGAAGCTGGATGTGGCGTTCCACGAGAAGTACACCTCGGGGCGGGTGATCTCCCGCCTCACCAACGACATCGACGCGATCATGGAGCTGCTGGCCAACGGGTTCGACGGGTTGATCACCGCTGCGCTGACCTTGATCGGCATCGGCATCTTGTTGTTGACCATGGACTTCCACCTGGGCGCGGTCACGCTGATCTGCTTCCCGCTGCTGATGTTGCTGGTCCGCTGGTTCTCCCGCGCCAGCAGCAAGAACTACCGCAAGGTCCGCGAGATGGCGGCCCTGGTGATCGTCCAGTTCGTGGAGACGATGAGCGGCATCCGGGCCGTGCAGTCGTACCGCCGCGAACCCCGCAACCAAGCGCTGTTCAACGAGCTCGCCGACGGGTACGGCCGGACCAACGTGCGGGCGATGCGGCTGGTCGCGATCTTCTCGCCGTCGGTGAAGTTGATCGGCAACGTCACCATCGGTGTGGTGCTGATCTACGGCGGGTCGCGCGTCCTCGAGGGCGAGATGACCGTCGGGGTGCTGGTGGCGTTCCTGCTCTACCTGCGGCAGTTCTTCGAGCCGATGCAGGAGATCAGCCAGTTCTTCAACAGCTTCCAGTCGGCCAACTCGGCGCTGGAGAAGATGTCGGGGGTGCTGGAGGAGGAGCCGTCGGTCGCCGAGCCGACCAAGCCGGCTGCCCTGCCCGACCCGCACGGTCACGTCCGGTTCGATGCGGTCGACTTCCACTACGTCGCCGAAGCCCCGGTGCTGCCGGGGCTGCAGCTGGACATCCCGGCTGGGCAGACGGTCGCGCTGGTGGGCACCACCGGTGCCGGCAAGACCACCATCGCCAAGCTGATGTCACGGTTCTACGACCCGGTCGGCGGCACTGTCAGTCTGGACGGTGTCGACCTGCGTGACCTGTCCGACGTTGACCTGCGGCGTGCGGTGGTGATGGTCACCCAGGAGAACTTCATGTTCGACGGGACCGTCGCCGACAACATCCTGTTCGGGCGACCCGACGCGACCCGCGAGGAGGTCGTGGCAGCAGCCCGGGCCGTCGGTGCCGACAGCTTCATCGACGAGATGGCCGACGGGTACGACACCGACGTCGGCAAGCGCGGTGGCCGGTTGTCGGCCGGTCAGCGGCAGTTGATCGCGTTCGCCCGGGCCTTCCTGGCCGATCCGGCCGTGCTGATTCTGGACGAGGCGACGTCCAGCCTCGACATCCCGTCGGAGCGGTTGGTGCAGCAGGCGTTGCGCACCGTCCTGGCCGACCGGACCGCGGTGATCATCGCGCACCGGTTGTCGACGGTCGAGATCGCCGACCGGGTGCTGGTGCTCGAACACGGCCGCATCCTCGAGGACGGCCCACCGGCGGAGTTGACCGACGTCGACGGTGGCCGGTACGCCGCACTGCACGAGGCCTGGGTCAACTCGCTGGCCTGACCGTCCCGTTAACTTTCTGGTGACCTCGTGGGGCGAGGTCAGCGGACGGTGATCGTCTTCGTTTCGGTGACGCCGTCGCTCTGCCCCGACATGTCCGGTGCGTTCACCTCGATCACGTACGTGCCCGGCTCGGTCACCTCGAAGGTGAACTCGAAGTCGCCGTACTCGCCGTTGGCGCCGGCCATCACGTAGTGAGAGGCGACCTCGGTGCCGTCGGACTCGCGGACCACCCGCCACACCAGGTTGCCCTCGAAGGCGGTGCCGTTGCCGGTGACCTTGACGGTGCCGGGGGACCGGACGTCACCGTGCTGCGGGTCGATGATCCAGACGGTGCTGCGGGCCTCGCCGTCCCGGCTGACGGGGTCGCCGACCTGCTGCACACCCCAGGCCAGTCCGGGTTCGCCGTCGATCAGCACGGTCACGGTGCCCGGTGTCTGGGCGGCCGCGGTCGCGGTCCACACCAGTTGCTGGATGGCCATCGTGGCGTCGGCCCGGCTGACGGTGGCGGTGTCGTCCATCGCTGCGGCGGGCAGGTCGACGGTCAGGTCGTCGCCGTCGCGGGTGATCGTCACCTCGGTGCTCGGGCGCCACATGCTCCGGTAGTCCGGGTCGAGGGGTTCCTCACTGAGCATCGCCACCACGGCGGTGGTGGTGCGTTCCCCACGGTCGGGCACGGTGCGGAACTCGCGGTGGAGCTTGCCGTCGGCGCCGATCCAGTAGACCGGGATGCCGCCGATCGTGCCGGGCGGTGCCGGGGTGGCGGGGGCGGTGCTGCTGGGGGCCGGCGGCGGCGTCTCGACGGTCGACGACGACGGCGCCGGCTGTTCGGCGGTGGACGGGTCGGGGGCCGAGTTGGCGGCACCGCCGGGTTCGGCCTGGCTCAGCTGCTGGGCGTTGTTGCGCTGGATCAGCACACCGGAGAGCATGCCGATCGCGACGATGAAGACGCCGGCGGCCGCCACCAGCCCGACCAGCATCGGTCGTCGAGAGGTTGCGGTGGTCCGGGAGGTGATCTCGTCGAACCGGTGGCCGGGCTGGATCTGTTCGGCCTGCCGGTTGAGCGCGCCGGCCAAGGCGTGCTCCAGTTCCTCGTCCTCGGGCCCGTGCAGGTTCGTGACGTCGCGGTTCATGCCCAGCCTCCTTCCTGCTGTTCCCCGAGCTGTCCCAAGGTCTGCCGTAGCGCCGCCATGGCGCGGTGGGTGTGCGACTTCACCGATCCGACACTGATGCCGAGGGCCTCGGCGATCTCCGGCCCGCTGGCGTCGGCGTAGTAGCGCATGATCAGCACCTCTCGTTGTCGCTCGGGCAGTTCGCGGAGGGCCGCCAGCACGCGTTGGTCGTCCTCGGCCCGTACGGCCACCTCCTCGGGACCGGGCGGCGCGGGTGGCGGCAACGGCCGGAGCCTGGTCGCGACCTCGCGGTGCCGCAGCTGGGAGCGGGCACCGTTGACCACACTGGTGCGGAGGTAGCCGACGGCGTCGTCAGCACTCTCGAAGCGGGACAACCGCTTGTAGATCCCGACGAATGCATCCTGGGCCACCTCCTCGGCACGGTCGTTGGAGCCGAGCAGCAGAGCGGCCAGCCGCACCATGCGGACCCACTGCCCCTCGTACAGCTCGCGGAGCACGTCGTCGGCACGGGACACGGGAACACTCTGCCAGTCGACCTGTGGCGCTGTCATGGCACTCACGCCCCCAACACGCCGGAGGGTGCCGAAAGGTTGTCATGACGTACCGGGGTCGGCACGAGGATGGGGGCCGGACGATAACGTGGGGCCACCCCAGTCGGACCCACCGGTCGGGCGGGGTGCCGGAGTGCGGGCAACCCGCACCGATGCGAGAGGATGGCCGCATGATCGAACAGGGCGGCACCACAGGGCAGGGCGGCCCCACCGCCGACGAGTCCCAGGTGCAACTGCTGACCCCCGAGGGGGAACGGGTCGACCACCCCGACTTCTCCTTCGACGGCGACGACACCGAGGTCGCCGGTTACCTGCGCGACATGATCCTCGCCCGCCGGGTCGACACCGAGGCGACCGCCCTTCAGCGGCAGGGCGAGTTGGGGCTGTGGGCCTCGCTGCTGGGCCAGGAGGCCGCTCAGGTGGGGTCCGGTCGCGCGATGCGGCCCCACGACACGGCGTTCCCGAGCTACCGCGAACACGGTGTGGCGTGGTGTCGCGGGGTGGATCCGCTGCAGATGCTCGGCATGTTCCGCGGCGCCGACCTCGGTGCGTGGAACCCGTACGAGAAGAACTTCTTCCTCTACTCGATCATCATCGGCTCGCAGACGCTGCACGCCACCGGGTACGCGATGGGGTTGGAGGCCGACGGGGCGGTCGGCAACGACGACCCCGAACGGGACGCCGCGGTGATCGCCTACCTCGGCGACGGCGCGACCTCCCAGGGCGACGTGAACGAGTCGTTCGTGTTCGCCGCCTCGTACCAGGCGCCGGTGGTGTTCTTCTGCCAGAACAACCAGTGGGCGATCTCGGAGCCGATCGAGCGGCAGTCACGGATCCCGCTGTACCGGCGGGCGGACGGCTTCGGGTTCCCCGGCATCCGGGTCGACGGCAACGACGTGCTCGCGGTGAAGGCGGTCACCGAGCAGGCGCTCGACCGGGCCCGGTCCGGCAACGGACCGACCCTGATCGAGGCCTACACCTACCGGATGGGCGCCCACACCACCTCCGACGACCCGAGCAAGTACCGGCTGGCCGCGGAGCTGGAGCACTGGCGGCTGAAGGACCCGATCGAACGTGTGAAGGCGTACCTGACCCGGCGTGGGGCGATCGACGCGAGCTGGCTGGCCGAGCTGGACGGCGAGGCCGACGCGCTGGCGACCCGGTTGCGGGAGGGCTGTCTGGCGTTGCCCGAGCCGGATCCGGTGGCGGCCTTCGACTGGGTGTACGAGGAGCAGACGCCGTACCTGTCGGATCAGCAGGCTCGCTACGCCGACTACCTGGCCTCGTTCGCGCCGGCCGGACAGGAGGGCTGAACGATGGCGACGATGACCTTGGGCAAGGCGATCAACGCCGGCTTGCGACGGGCCCTCGAGGCCGATCCGAAGGTGCTGCTGTGCGGGGAGGACATCGGCAAGCTGGGTGGCGTCTTCCGGATCACCGAGGGCCTGCAGAAGGACTTCGGGGAGTCCCGGGTGATCGACTCCCCGCTGGCGGAGTCGGGCATCGTCGGGACCGCGGTCGGGCTCGCGATGCGCGGCTACCGGCCGGTGGTGGAGATCCAGTTCGACGGATTCGTCTACCCGGCGTTCGACCAGATCGTCAGCCAGGTGGCCAAGTTGCACTACCGCTCGCGCGGGGTGATCAAGATGCCGATGGTGATCAGGTTGCCGTTCGGTGGTGGGATCGGCGCGGTCGAGCACCACTCCGAGTCACCGGAGGCCTACTTCGCCCACACCGCCGGACTGAAGGTGGTGGCCTGTTCCAACCCGACCGACGCGTACTGGATGATCCAGCAGGCGATCGCATCGGACGACCCGGTGATCTTCTGCGAACCGAAGCGGCGCTACCACGAGAAGGCCGAGGTGGACGAGTCGGCGACCCCGATGCCGTTGCATCGGGCCCGGATCGTGCGACCCGGCAAGGACGCGACGCTGTTGGCGTACGGGCCCGCGGTCAAGGTGTGCCAGGACGCGGCGATCGCGGCCGAGGACGAGGGCCGCGACCTCGAGGTGATCGACCTGCGCACCATCTCGCCGTTGGACATGGCCACCGTCGCCGACTCGGCGCAGCGGACCGGCCACGTGATCACCGTGCACGAGGCGCCGACCAACCTCGGCCTGGGGGCCGAGCTCGCGGCCCGGATCTCCGAGCAGTGCTTCTACTCCTTGGAGGCGCCGGTGATGCGCGTGGGTGGCTTCGACACCCCGTACCCGGCCTCGCAGATGGAGGACCACTTCCTACCCGACCTGGACCGCGTCCTCGACGCCGTCGACCGCTCGCTCGCGTACTGATCGGAGACGTTGATCATGAAGGAGTTCCGGCTGCCGGATCCCGGCGAAGGCCTGGTGGAGGCGGAGATCGTGACCTGGCGGGTCGCCGTCGGTGACGAGGTGAAGGTCAACGACATCGTGGTGGAGGTGGAGACCTCCAAGTCGCTGGTCGAGTTGCCGATCCCGTACGCAGGCACGGTGTCTCAGCTGTTGCACGAGGAGGGTGAGACCGTCGACGTGGGATCCCCGATCATCGTGATCGACGACGGTACGGGTCCTGCGGTCGAACCGGCTGCCGACGAGCCCGCGGTCGAGTCGGGCGGGGCGACGGCAGCGCCGGAACGGGTCGCCAACCTCGTCGGGTACGGTCCGCGCGCCACCGAGGCCCGGCGTCGACCCCGGGCGGGCTCGGCGGGGACGTCGGGGGAGGCGGCCGGCCCGGTGCGCGACGACGTCGCGACCAGCTTCGGGCAGGCCCAGCCGGTGTCGCGTCCGACCGATCTGCCACAGTCGTTGAGTCGGGCGCAGGCGGACCCCTCCGGGGAACGGTTGCCCGATCCCGGCCCGCCGGCCAAGGAGCCCGGCATCGCATCCGGGCCGGTACTGGCGAAGCCGCCGGTTCGCAAGCTGGCCAAGGATCTCGGAGTTGATCTTGGGCAGGTGATCGGTTCCGGGGACGGTGGCACGATCACCCGCGACGACGTGGCCCGGGCCGCAGACCGGTCGGACCGGGCCGGAGCTGCGGCAGCCCGGCCGGTGACCGTCGGCGAGCAGGACCACCGGGTCCCGGTCAAGGGGATCCGCAAGCACATGGCCCAGGCCATGGTCGCCTCGGCGTTCAGTGCCCCGCACGTCACCGAATGGGTGACCGTCGACGTCACCGCGACGATAGAGCTGATCGATCGGCTCAAGGCACGCCGCGACTTCCGCGACGTCCGGGTCACCCCGACGCTGATCGCGGCGAAGGCCGTCGGCCTGGCGTTGCGCGAGCACCCCGACCTGCACGCCGTGTTCGACGAGCCGGCCCAGGAGATCGTCTACCGTGGCCGGCTGAACCTCGGCATCGCCGTCGCCACCGACCGCGGTCTGATGGTGCCCAACATCACCGATGCCGGTCGGCTGTCGCTGCACGAGCTGGCCGAGCAGCTGGACGAACTGGTCGACACCGCCCGGTCGGGCCGGACGCCACCGGCCGCCATGACCGGCGGCACCTTCACGATCACCAACGTCGGGGTGTTCGGCATCGACTCCGGCACGCCGATCATCAACCCCGGTGAGTGCGGGATCCTTGCCCTGGGGGCGATCGCACGCCGACCATGGGTCGTCGGCACCGGCGCCGAGGAGCGCATCGAGCCGCGGTGGGTGACCACCTTGGCGGTCTCGTTCGACCACCGGGTCGCCGATGGTGCCTCCGGGTCGGCCTTCCTGGCCACCGTGGCCGAGTTGCTCGCCGACCCGGGACTTGCGCTGCTGCGCTGAGGAGGTCAGGACCTCAAGTCGTACGGCTCCAGGTCGACGCCGGTGTCGGGGACCTGCTCCGGCACCTGGTAGCCGAGGGCGGTGAGCTCGGGGCTCTCGGGCTCGACGGCGCCGGCCGCATTGCGGAGTGCATGGTCGAGCACGCCGCCGGTGAACAGCGTCCGCTCCACGGGGTAGGGCGTGGTGCCGTTGATGATCAAGCTCTCCGCCGCCCGGGCAAGGAAGATGAAGTGGCTGTAGGGCTCCCCCTGCAGTCGTAGCTCGGCGGCGACCTCGTGCTGCGGGCCACGCGCCGCGACGGCGAACCCCTCGACCACCGGGGAGATGATGACGGCCGACTTCAGGCCGTCGGTGTGGGTCACCGTGATCACCTGCTTGACCTCCTCACGCGCCTTGGCGGTGTCCTCGTCGGACAACCCGCGGGCCGCGAACGCCTTCGCCACCAGGTCGGGGTCCAACTCGTCCACGGCTGCAAGAGCCGCCTCATCGGTGAAACCGCGCACCTCGGCGGCGCCCGACTCGCCACCGGCACGGCGCTCGGCGAACGCCTGGACGCCTTCCAGGGCGTGGTAGCCGTACGCCTCGAAGGGGCCGTAGGCGACACCCACCGCCTCGGTCATCTCGGCACCCATCGGCCAGTGGGCACCCTTCGGCAGCCGCCAGGCGATCGGCACCGTCGAGCCCGCCAGCAGCGGGATCCCCAGCCGGGCACAGTTGTCACGGATCGCCAGCGCGTCGGTGTGTGACCACGCCAGGTGCTTGTCGTTGAAGATCGGGACGAAGGTGTCGGCCGCGATCATGGCCGACATCACCGCGTCGATCAGGCGGCGCCGCGGGTACAGCTTCTGGCCGTACTCGTTGTTCTCGTAGTCGCCGTGCTCACCGATCACCACGACTCCGTCGACGTTCACCCCCGGCTTGCCGTTGCCGAGTGCCTCGGCCGGGGTCGGGTAGGTGGGGATCCCGGCTGCCGCGCAGATGTCCATCCCCATGTCGGGGTTGATCTCGCCGGTGTTGGGATTGGAGCGGCCCAGCTGCTCGAGGTGGACCGACACGACCTCGACCCGGGAGTCGATGTGCTCACCGCCCCACGAGTAGCCGTTGATCAGCCTGGTGCCGAGGACGTCGGCGTGGGAGGCCTTGGTGTAGGTGGTGATGATCAGGGCGACGCGAGGCCGTGCCATGGAGAACAACTCCGTTCAAGGAATGAAAACTCTGTCTCACTGAACGCTATGGTCCGGTCCGGGTGCCGTCAACGCGGCACCCGGACCTCCCGGGTGGTGGACGTTCCTTCGCCGTTCGGCGCAGCTTCAGCCCTCGACGGTGCCGTATCCGCGCCAGGTTCCCGGCGTTCCCGCCGTGACGCAGACCCAGCCCATGACCCCGCCCGCCTGCGGCGCGGTGTTGCGCACCGTCGAGCCGACCGTGTGTGCACCGCTGGTCGGGGCGGCGGTGCCACTGCGATGGGTGACCCACGTGGTGCCGAGAACCTCATGGACGGTTCGATCGTCGCTGGTGGCTCGCGACCCGTCGATGGCTGTCTTGGGCAGCTTCTTCGGCGTTCCGCCGAGGTGGCTGGTGAGGACCACTGGGCTCCCGGGGTAGGCCGTGACGTAGTCGGTGCAGCTGCTGGAGTCGGCGCTGCGGATGTCGAAGGTCGTGCTGATCAACAACGGCTTCGGGGTCGCTGTGCGGTCTCGGTAGTAGACCAGCGCGCTGCACGTGGTGTCGGCGTGGCAGCTGATCTTGCCGCCTGCCACCACCGGATCGTCCAGGAACTCACCGTCGAGCAGCACGACGTGGCCGAAGGTGGTGCCGACCCGGCCGGTGCTCACCCCGCAGTCCAGGAAGTTGTTGTCGCTGGCATGGAAACCCTTGGTCGGTGCACACGTGACAGAGAGTGCGGCAAACGGAGCATGCAGCACCGTGTTGCCGGAGATCTCCAGTTGGTCAAGGGTTGGCTTCACCGCTGACGAAGCGGAGGAGGGCACGCTGATCGCTGCCGCGTAGATGCTCGGGCTGCCCGGCGAGACCTCCGGGATCGTGACCCCGTCGCCGTACGTGATCATGTTGCCGAGGATGCTCACCGCAGCCAGGTTGAGCGACAGGCTGGACGGGAAGAACGTGATCGCTGCTCCTCGCGGGGAGGTGTAGGCGGCCGGGTACTTGTCCGTACGCATGGTGAAGCTGTTGCTGCTCACGAGCACGCCCGACAGGCCCAGCGGCGGCTCCTCCGGCTGCGACGAGAAGTGCCCGGACCAGATCGCCACACCGAACCGGGACGCCTCGACGGAGTTGCCGACGAAGGTCACGCCGTAGTCGGTGCCGGCCCGGCTGATCCCGGTAAGGTTGCCACCGGTCTGGAACCGGGTGATCGTGTTGCCGGTGATGCTGATCGTCGTGCCGTGCACCTCGAAGGCGGTCGCCGGGGCCTTCTCCCAACGAGCCCCTTCGAAGGTGCAGCCGGAGATGGTGACCAGCTCTCCGGCGACGTTGATCAAGGATTGGTCGTACGAGTAGCCGGCAGAGCTCTGCGAGTCACAACCCAGCCAGCGACAGTTCTGGATGCTCACGCCGCGGCCACGGTTTCCCGGCGACGGGAAGTACAGGCTCACCACGGAGTCGGAGTTGAGGACATCGATCGTGTCGATGCTGATCGTGTCGGAGACCCCCGGGTAACAGGCCACCGAGTACCGCAGGGTTGGACGCCAGTACTCGGCATCGGAGGCCAGCGGATTGTTCTGCTGGTTGTGGTCGAACGCGATGTCGCGGATCTCCCAGTGGGTTGCTTGCTCGAGTGAGCCGAGGATTCCCCAGTAGGGGCCGACGCCGTCGGCGATCTTGATCACCGAAGTCTCGCGCGATTCGCCGAAGATCGAGATGCGCTGGGTCTTGATGGTGAGGATGAACTCAGTGATGTTGCGCGGGGTGACCAGGTAGGTGCCGGCCGGGAGGTACAGACCCTGGCCGTCGTCGAGCGAATCCAACGCCCGTTGCAGGGCCGCGGTGTCATCTGTCACCCCGTCACCGATGGCACCGAACGTGCGGACGTCGATGACGGGGGAGTACTTGGGTGGATTGGCGGGTTGTGGTGGTGCTGCGACGGCACGGGAGCCCGCGCCAGTGGCTGCGAAGGCGAAGCCGCCGGCAACGGCGGCAAGTGCGGCGCGTCGGCCGGTGATCATGGGGGTCGGTGTGGGGACGGTCATCGTTGTCGCTCCCTAGTTGGTTGTTCGGGGGTTGCCCATGACCCTGACACCCGTGGGCCGTCCGCGTCAAGACCTATGACCTAAGTGACGTCACAGGCGAGATCCACGAGAGCATCTGCCCCCGCCGCCAGCAGCGACCCACCACGGCGGCGTGGAAGTCGGCACCGGACGCGACCGACACCGCGACGATGCTGTGGCCGGAGGCGGGGCGGTCGCCGAGCGTCGGGACGGCCGGTGCGACACCGACACCCTCCACCGACACCCAGGCCAGCGGTCGTACGGCGGATGCCCGGTCCAGCTGCTGCAGGAACCGGAGCCTGCCCTCGAGCGGCAGCCGGGACAGTGCCCAGGTCGTCGTCACCACGGGCACGACGTCGTCGGGGACCAGGGCGATTGCCTCGACCAGCGCGGTCGTCAGGTCCCCGGCGACGCGGTGCGGCGGGTCCGTCGCGGCGAGGGCCAGTTCCTCGGCCAAGGCCGCCTGCAGGTCGGGTCCCTCCTCGGTCAGGCAGGCGTGGAGCCAGCTGACGTCGTCGGCACTGGTGACGTCGACCGGGTCGGTACCGACGGCGACCCGTACGGCCACCGCGGGGATCGATGTCCCCGGGAGCGGCTGCCGGCCCACGATCGACGCGGACCGTTGCGCGCGTGACGTCGGGTCGCCCAACGACTGGCCGTTGTCGTAGCTGATGCCCACGCGATCGACCTGGAGGTTCAGCCCGGCCACGGTGCCGACGTCGACCAGGCCGATCGAGCGGGCGTCCAGTCGGCGCGCAGCCTCGGCAATGGCGGGGTACAGGACCGCGTACCGACCCAGCTCATGAACCCGGAAGGCCGGTCGTCGTCGGGCCACAACTCACGCGCCGATGCCGGTGTCGTTGCCGTCATGGAACATCGTCGTGGAGAACCTCATGTCACCGAGTGTCCCGCGGTCGCCGGGCGGCGTCCAGCCAATCCGATGTCCGTGGCGGCGCGGGGGTGGGGCCCAGCCATGTCCCGAATTGACGCACTGATCTGACATGACGCACCGACCGAAGGAGACCGCAGATGAGCCGCATCACCGACCTGGTGACCCGGATCGCCGAGGAGTTCTACGAACAGATGCCGCCGGCCACCCCCGAGGAGGTGGCCATCGCCGAGCGGGTCTACGCCAATGAGTTCGGCATCGAGATGCCGCCGGGTTACCGCGAGTTGCTGTCGGTCAGCAACGGCATCGACTTCAACGGGTTGTCGTTCTACTCGTGCACCGACACCACCGACGCCGAGGGTACCGAGGCTGCCGGTATCGGTGAGTCGAACCAGCGGCTGATCCGCGGGGTGCACGAGATCGACACCACCATGCGCTTCGTCGGGGAGACCGGCGACGACCTGTACGGCTACGACAAGGCCGACGGCAAGTGGAGGAACGTCGACCGGACGTCCTGGCAGGCCGGGTCTGCCGACAACGTGTTCGACACCTTTGACGACCTCTTCGTGGATGTGGTCACGTTCTACTTGGACGAGATGTGATGAGTGTCCTGCGGAGAGGAGCCGACCAGGGGCGGGCCGTCGAGGCGATCCAGGTCGCCATCAACCTGGCATTGGAGAAGATCCTGGGCGGCTGAGCCCGTCGAGGACCACCCCGGCGGCCAACGCTTCGGCGCTCCCCGGCGACATCGGCTCACCACTGCGCAACGCCTCGACGAAAGCGGCGTCCTGGGCAGCCACGTTGAACGACTCCCACTGCCGCGGGTCGCCCTCGACCACCAGGTCATCGTCGCGCCACAGCGAGCCGTCAGCCGTACGCCAGGTGTGTCGTTCTCCGATCACGGTCAGGTCCACCGCGCGGTGCCGGCTGTGGTACGACAGCGACAGCGATGCGAGCCGACCGTCGCCGCTGACCAGCGTGGCCGACAGGTCCATCGGCTTGCCGCTGCCCGGCCACACCGGGCCGGTCGCGCCGGTGGCCCGTACGGGATCGTCCGCCGTCGCGCCGAGCAGCCAACGGGCCCGGTCGACCTCGTGGGTGCCGTGGTGCCAGACCACGTCGTCGGTCCAGCTGCGGGTGGCACGCATCCAGCCGGTGTCGGTCTGTCGCAGCATCAGCCGGCGCGCGACCAGGTGCAGTGCCGGTTCGTCGGCCAGCTCGGCCAGCAGTGCCCGGTGCGCGGCGTCGAACCGCAGCGTGTGAGCGACCATCAGCCGGGATCCGTTGCCCGCTTCGCGTTCGGCGAGATCGATCAGGTCGGCCAGGTTGGTCGCCAACGGGATCTCGCACAGCACCGCCACGCCGGCGTCCAGACAGGTCCGGACCTGCTCGGCGTGCAGGTCGCTCGGGGTGGCGACCACGACGGCATCCGGTTCGCGGGCGACCATCGCGGCCACGTCGTCGACGACCTCGCCGACCTGCCACCGGTCGGCGAACTCGTGCCCCCGTTCCGGGGTGCGGCCGCTGACCCAGGCGACCTCGGCGTCGGCGGCACGCAGGTGCTCCACGTGCAGTCCGGCGGCGTCGCCGGTGCCCAGCAGGCCGATCCGGGGAGTCGTCATCAGGCGCTCGGGCCGGTCGGGGTCGCGGGTGGCCACGGGCGACCCGACAACTCGGCGACGGCGTGCACCAAGGCCTGCGTCCCGGACCGGGCCCTGCCGTGTGCGACGGCGATCCGGTACAGCTGCTCGGCGAGAGCGGCACCCGGCAGCACGACACCCAGCCGACGCGACTCGGCGAGCACGATCCCGAGGTCCTTGACGAAGTGTTCGATCACGAAGCCTGGCGCCATGTCGTCGGTGATCACCTTCTGGCCCATCGCGGTCCAGGCGGCAGAACCCCCTGCCCCGGTGGAGATCGAGTCGAACACCAGCGACAGGTCGAGCCCGGCGGCGTCGGCGTACACCAACGCCTCGCACATCGCGATCATGGCGCCGGCGACGGACACCTGGTTGGCGGCCTTGGCATGCTGCCCGGCTCCGGGGCCGCCGTGGTGCAGCACCCGTCCGGTGAACGTGTCGAGCACCGGCCGGACCCGGTCCAACGTGGCTGCGGTGCCGCCGACCATCATCGTCAGCGTGCCCGCGATCGCACCGCCCTCGCCGCCGGTGACCGGCGCGTCGAGCACGCCGATCCCGCGCTCGGCGCCGTGGGCCGCCAGCTCGGTCGCCTGCTTCGGCTCCGAGGTGGTCATGTCGACCCAGACCCCACCCGGGGTGAGGGCGTCGAGCACCTCGGCGCCGACGGTCGCGACGTCGGCCGGCATCGCCACGATGGTGAGCACGGCGTCGGCGCCACGGGCTGCGGCGGTCGGGGAGTCGACCAGCTCGATGCCGTCGGCGGCCAACTGCTCGGCGACCTCCGGGCGGCGGGCGTACCCCTGCACCCGGTAGCCGGCCGCGGCCGCATGCCGGGCCATCGGTCCGCCCATCAGGCCGGTCCCGATCCAGCCGATGGTCGCGCCGGGCGCCAGCGGGGTCGGATCGATCGTCGGGTCGCTCATGATCACTCGCCTTCCGCGGGCTCGCCCGCACTGCTGGGGAAACGTTGGTGGACCTGCTCGAGGTGGTGCCGCATCGCCGCCACCGCGGCGTCGGCGTCGCCCGCGCGGAGGGCGGCGACGATCGCCCGGTGCTCGGCCTGGCTCTGGCGGCGCTGGGCCGCCGGGGTGTGGGCCTGGCCGCGGCGGCGCTCCTGCTGCAGCAGGTCGCGCAACGACACCACGATCGCGTCGAAATAGCGGTTGCCGGCCAGCGCCACGATCCGCTCATGGAACTCGATGTCGAGCCGGGTCCGCTCGGCGGGGTCGGTGACCTGTTCGAGGGCGGCCAACATCTCGTCCAGCTCGGTGGCCGCCTGCTCGTCGGTGCGGGTGGCGGCGGCGCCGGCGGCCGCGGTCTCGATCACCTGCCGCATCGCCAACAGCTCCCCCAGGGCGAGCCCGTCGGTGCCGAGGCTCAACTCGAAGTAGCCCTTGATCGCCTGCGGTTGGGCGCGACTGACCACCGCGCGCCGGCCCTGGCTGGTCCGCACGATCCCTTGCAGGCTGAGGGTTCGCAGGGCCTCGCGGATCACCCGCTGGCTCACGTCGTACTCCTCGGCGAGGCTCGCCTCCGACGGCAACGGGTCGCCGTCGGTCAGCCCGCGGTCCGACAGGCTGGCCGCCAGTTCCTGGGCGACCTGTGCCCCGAGCAGGTCGCCGCGACGTCCCCGGCGACGGTCGCCGTCGCGGTTCATGGTGGATGTGCTCATCGCGTTCCTCCGCGGTCGAAGTCGTAGTTCGCCGGGTTGGCCTCGATGGCTTCGATGTCGAGATCGGGACCCAGGCCCGGGGTCTGCGTCGGCACCCACGCCCCGTTCTCCACGACCGGCGCGTCGGTGACGTACTTGGTCCACTGTGGCAGTTGTTCGGGGGTGAGCATGGATTCCGACAACCACATGTTGGGCAGTGTCGCACCCAGGTGCCACGCCGCAGCGCTCGCCAACGGCCCGAACGGGTTGTGGAAGGCGACGCCGATGGCGTGGGTCTCGGCCAGGTGGGCGATCCGCTGCGCCCCGGAGATGCCGCCGCACCAGGCCACATCGGGTTGCGCGATCGCCAGCCCACCCCCGGAGAGGAACGGGGCGGCGGCGTAGTGGTTGGCCCACCGCTCACCGGTGGCGATCGGGATGTCGGTCCGGGCGGCGACCTCGCGGATCCACGCCGGGTCGTCGGGTGGCACCGGCTCCTCGACGAACGCCAGGTCGTACGGCTCCAGCACCCGGCAGAGCCGGATCGCATTGGCCACGCTGAGGCGACCGTGACAGTCGATCATCAACTTCACGTCGGGTCCGACCCGGTCACGCGCCGCGGCGAACCAGTCACCGATCCGGTCGATCACCCGGCCGGGCACCGGCTCGGTCTCGGTCTGCCGTGCCGGGACCTGCGCCGGCACCTCGTGGGCGATGCTGGACACCTTGGTGTAGAAGCCGGGCAGCGTGGTCTTGATCGCGGTGAACCCCTGGGCCACCCGCTCGGCGACCCCGTCGGCGAAGCCCTCGGGGGTGTCGGTCGCCCGGGCATGGGTGTAGACCGGCACCCGGTCCCGGAAGGTGCCGCCGAGCAGTCGGTGCACCGGCACTCCGAGGCTGCGGGCGTTGAGGTCCCACAGGGCGTTGTTCAATGCTGCGATTCCCTGCCCCAGCAGGGTTCCGCCGGTGAACGAGTCACGCCACATCCGTTCGTGGTGCTGCTCGATCGCGGTGGCGTCCTTGCCGACGAGGTACTCGCCGAGCTCGGTGATCAACGCGCTGAGGGTCCGGGTGCGACGCCGCATGCCGACCTCGGACACACCGTACGCGCCGTCATCGGTCTCGATGCGGACGTAGTGTGCGTTGTAGTAGCCGAAGGCGGCTTCCCATTGGCGGACGCGGGTGACCTTCATGATCAGTTCTCCTGGAGGAAGTGTCGGACGGTACGGCACATGATCAACTCCAGATCGGTGTCGGTCAGGCCGACGGTGTCGCGGAGTCGTGGGTCGAGCAGCAGCTCGGTGTCGTGGGCGACGGCGTCGCTCGGCCGGTCGGGGAGCAGGGTGGCGGCGTTCCAGTCGCCACTCCACATGATCCGCTCGGCGCCGAACGCGTGCAGGCTCTCGCGCAGCGCCGGCCAGGTGTTGTCGTACGGCCACGGGCTGCCGGCGTTGGCGTACTGGCCCGACCACATCAGGTGGACCAACGGGTTGTCGGACAGTTCGCAGAGCCGGGAGAAGTCGGCCGGGGTCTCCTCGGTGAATCGGTGGAAGCCGAGGTGCTCGAGTCGCAACGTCAGGTCGGGCACCTCGGCGAGCAGTTCGGCGAACCCTTCGTCGACCAGGTCGGCCAGCGGACCGCGGACCGAGGCGACCAGCCCGAGCTCGGCGATGACGCGCCAGATGGCGTACGGGTCGGCGCCGGGGGAGCGGGTGGCGCCGTACAGCCGGACCCCGCGGACGACCGGGTGAGAGGCCAGCCGGTGCAACTGCTCGGTGACCTCAGGGTCGTTCTCGTCGACGCGGACGATGGCCCAGTGGCCGGGGCCGGCCGCCTCGGTGGTGGCGATCAGCTCACGGTTGTCGACCAGGGCCACCTCCTGGACGAGAACCGCGCCACTGATGCCGAACGCGGTGGCATGCTGGTGCCAGGCGTCGACGGAGGCGTAGCTGCCGCCGACGTGGACATGGGCATCGACGGACCCGCTGGGCAAACTCATGTCCTAGGTCATACCATGGAACCATGACGACGTCCACGCCAGTCCCTGATTCCGCGGTCTGGGCCGGGATCTTCCCGGCCGCGCTCACCATGTTCGACGAGCGGGGCCGCCTCGACGAGGCCGCCACCGCCGACCACCTCGACTGGCTCGTCGGCCAGGGAGCCCACGGCGTCTTCGTCGGTGGCACCAGCGGCGAGTTCGTCGGCCTGACCTCCGACGAGCGCAAGGCATTGTTCGCCGTGGCGGTCCGGGCCGTGGGCGGGCGGGTGCCGGTGCTCGTCAACGCGGGCAGCTACGCCACCGCCGCCTCGATCGAGCTCACGGTGGCCGCCCGCGAAGCCGGTGTCGACGGGGTTGCCGCGGTGCAGCCGTACTACCACCGGCCCCACCGGGTCGAGACGCTGACGCACTTCCGGGCGGTCGCCGCGGCCAACGAGGCACCGATCATGATCTACAACATCCCGCTGAACGCTGCCGTCGCCGCGGTCTCCGGAGACGACCTGGTGATGCTGTACGAGGAGGGCGTGGCGAACGCGGTGAAGAACACGCTGCCGACGATCCACGACAACCCCGAGCTGCTCGCCCGCACCGGCCCGGGGATGCGCATCTTCTACGGAGGCTTCACCAACGGGCTCGAGGCGCTGGCCGGTGGTGCTCACGGCTGGATCTCCGGCATCCTCAACGTTGTCGTCCCCGAGGCCGTACGGGTGCACGCCGCGGTGGCGGCCGGTGACCTCGCCGCTGCCCGTGAGGCGATGCTCCCGATCATGGAACTGCGGCGGATCTTCAGCACCGGCGCCGTGGGTCCGACCGGCGACATCGCCCTGTGGCGCGGCGCACTGCAGGTGTCGGGACGCCACGGCGGCCACTGTCGGGCACCGCTGCTCAACCTGACCGCCGAGCAGCTGATCAGCTTGGAACGTTCACTGTCCGGTGTCGGCATCGCGCTGTCCGGTGAGGGGACCATGCCCGGTGCTCGCGTTGACGCGCTGACCGAGCTTGCGGGCCACTACGGCGACGACTACCTGGACCGGGTTCGTGACGGGCGGCCCGAGTAGCTTCAGCCGGCAGCTGGTTGCTGCACCGAGCGGACCAGCAGCGGATGCGATGCCCACAGGGCGAGCAGGGTGAGGACGGCGGAGCCGCCGACCGCGATCGCGAACCGCGCCAGCGCGACCGGGACCTCGTACCCCAGCGGCATCATCAACAGGGCAGCAAATCCGCCGGCGGTCACCGTGGTCACGGCGAGGGGCCAGGCGACCTCCCGCAGTCGGGTGGTGCTGAGCACCGACACCTCGGTGCCGGCCAGCACCATCGACTGGTGGAGCGACTGGTTGTCGATCACCCGACAGGCGTGCACCACACCTGAGGACGTGGCGGCGACGACGGACACGATCACCAACGTGATCAGCGCGCCGGTGGACATGTCCGCCGACAGCGTGGACTCGCCCGAGACCGCGCCGGCGTGGCTGGCCCACGCCGAACCGGTCGCCAACATGATCACCAGGGCGAACGCACTGGCCGATCGCCAAGCCGTACGGGGATCGTCGACGATCCGGCGTGCCGCGAGCAACGTCGGCGCACGCCGGGCCAGACCGGCGAGGACCATCCCGAACAGCATCACCAGCCAGGGGCCGATCAGGTTGACCACGGCCACCAGGCCCAGTCCGAAAAGGATCACCCCCATCATCGGCATGATCATCAGCACCAACGGCCACGCGCACATCATGGCGACCACGACGACGGCCCGCAGCACGGTGAGGCGTTTCGGGGTCACCCGGCTCGCAACGCCCAGCGGAGTCACCGCGACGGTGCCCAACGACACCATCGCCGACACCAGGGCGAGTGCGACGACCGCGGCCAGACCGGCGAGCAGCAGTCCCGGGCCCAGCCACAGTTCGGCCAGCTGCAACGGTCGCCCCTCGAAGCTGATCAAGGTCAGCACCGGCAGCGTGAGGCCGTACAGGGCGGTGCCGATCAGACTGCCCGCCAGGGCTTGCGCAGTGGTCTCGGCGACGGTGATCGTCGCGGACTGACCGGTGGTGGCGCCGGCCAACCGGAGTGTTGCCAGGCGGTGGTTGCGGCGAGCCAGGGTGAGGCGTGCCGCCTGACCGCCGAGGGTCAGGATCGGGATCACCATCAGTGCGGCGGCGACGACGGCGAGCGTGAGGTACAGCGAGCCGAGCTCCGAGGACGGATCGGCCGCCCAGCGTCGGAACATCGCGTGCACACCGCCGAGCACCACCAGCAGTGACCCGCCGGCAACGGCGAACGCGGTGACCGCCAGCACCGTCGGAAGACGGCTGGTCGACTGTTCGTGGCGGGTGAGCAGCCACCACAACCGAACCGCGGTGATCATCGGGCACCCCCGGCCGCGTGGTCGGCGATGATCCGGCCGTCGTGCAGGGTGATCGTCCGCGAGCAGACCCCGGCGACCTGGGCGTCGTGGGTGACCACGACCAGCGTGGCGCCGTGGGCGGCGGCCGCGGCGACGAGTTGGTGCATCACCGCGGCGCCGGTGCTGCTGTCCAGGGCCCCGGTCGGCTCATCGGTGAAGATCACGCCGGGGGAGCCGGCGAGGGCGCGGGCGATCGCCACCCGTTGGGCCTGGCCGCCGGACAGTTCGCCGGGTCGTCTGCGGGTCATCCCGGCCAGGCCGAGCCTCTGCAGGATCGGCCGGACGTGGGCGACGGCCTCTGTGCGGGACGTACCGCCCAGCATCAGCGGCAGCGCGGCGTTCTCCTCGGCCGGCAGCTCGGGCAGCAACTGCCCGGACTGGAAGACGAAGCCGAAGTCGGCACGTCGCAGCCGTGTCCGCCGGCGGTCCGACATCGCCGCGAGGTCCTGGCCGCGCCAGGTGATCGAACCCTCACTGGGACGCAGCACCCCGGCCATCAGATGCAGCAGGGTGGTCTTGCCGGAGCCGGACGGGCCCATCACCGCGACACTGCTGCCGGCCGGGATGGCGAGGTTGACCGTGCTGAGCACCGCCGGAGCGGTTGCGTGGGTGCGGTAGCGGTGGGTGACGCCGCGCACCTCGAGGTCACCGGGGTTGCTGGTGGGGGCCCCGACGACGGTCGACCCGGCGCCGGGTGCGTGTGTGCTGTGGACGGTGCTGGTGGGATTCACGACGACCAGCTTGGTCGTCGATCAGCGGTCACACATCGGTCCGCGGGTCGCGGTCGGGCGGGTCACCGTACGACCACGGTCTGGTGCCCCGCGACCGGAGGCTCAGAACGCGTTCTCGGCCAGGTCCATCGGGTCGAGGGTGGTCCGCTCGGCGATCTTCCGCTCGGCGGTCAGCTTCGGCAGCACGGTCGCGGCGAACCAGCGGGCCGAGGCGACCTTGCCCTCGTAGAACGCCTGCTCGGACTCGCTGAGCTCACCGTTCAGCCGTTCCAGCGCCACCTCGGCACCACGCAGCAGCAGCCACGCAATCACCACGTCGCCGAGCGACATCAACAGCCGGGAGGTGTTGAGGCCGACCTTGTAGACGTTGCGGGGATCGCCCTCGGCGGCGTCGGGCTGGGCACTCTGCAGGTGCTGGATCAGCAGGCCGACCATCGTGCCGGCGTCCTCCAGCCCACGCTGCAGCAGTGCCCGCTCCTCCTTCAGCTGGCCGTTGCCGGCCTCGCTCGCCAGCCACTCCGCGATCTGCGACGACACGTGGCCCAGCGCCTGACCTTGGTCCTTCACGATCTTGCGGAAGAACAGGTCCTGGCCCTGGATCGCGGTGGTGCCCTCGTACAGGGTGTCGATCTTGGCGTCGCGGACGTACTGCTCGATCGGGTAGTCGGTCAGGAAGCCCGAGCCGCCGTACGTCTGCAACGACTCGGTGCCGAGCAGCACCCAGGACCGCTCCGAGCCGTAGCCCTTGACGATCGGCAGCAGCAGGTCGTTCACCCGCTCGGCGAGTTGATCATGCTCCCCGCGGGCCTCGGCGATCGCGACCCGGTCCTGGAAGGTGGCCGCGTACAGCACCAGTGAACGCATCCCCTCGACGAACGCCTTCTGGGTCAACAGCGAACGGCGGACGTCGGGGTGGTGGGTGATGGTGACGCGCGGCGCATCCTTGCCCGGGTTGATCATGTCGGGTCCCTGCACCCGGGTCTTGGCGTACTCGAGGGCGTTCAGGTAGCCGGTGGACAGGGTGGCGATCGCCTTGGTGCCCACCATCATTCGAGCGTACTCGATCACCTGGAACATCTGGGCGATCCCGTCGTGCACCTCGCCGAGAAGCCAGCCCTTCGCCGGGGTGCCGTGGCCGGAGAAGGTGAGTTCACAGGTGGTCGACACCTTGATGCCGAGCTTGGACTCGACGCCGGTCACGAAGGCGCCGTTGCGCTCGCCGGTGAGTTCGCCGGTCTCGATGTCGAAGTGGTGCTTCGGCACCAGGAACAGGCTGAGTCCCTTGGTGCCGGGGCCACCGTGGCCCTCGACTCCGACCGGGCGGGCCAGCACCAGGTGCACGATGTTCTCCGACATGTCGTGCTCGCCGGAGGTGATGAAGCGCTTGACCCCGGTGATCGTCCAGGTGCCGTCGTCGTTGCGGGTGGCCTTGGCCCGGCCGGCGCCCACGTCGGAGCCGGCGTCGGGCTCGGTGAGCACCATGGTGGCGCCCCACTTGCGGTCGACGATGTGGCGGGCGATCTTCTTGTCGCGCTCGGTGCCGTTGGCGTAGATCACGTGGCCGAACTTCGGGCCGGCGCCGTACATGTGGATCGGCGGGTTGGCGCCGAGCACGAGCTCGGCGATCGACCAGGTCAGCGACGGCGGCGCCGGGGAGTCGCCGAGGCCCTCGGGGAGCTCGAGGCGATAGAACTCGGCGTCCATCCAGGCCTGGTATGACTTCGCGAACTCCTTCGGCATCGTCACCGAATGGTTCTGCGGGTCGAAGACCGGCTGGTCGCGCTCGTGGTCGGAGAAGGACGGGGCCAGCTTGGTCCGGGCGAGCACGTCGACCTCGGACAGGATCGACTCGGCGGTGTCGCGGTCGATGTCGGCGTACGGTGCGGTGCCCAGCACCTCGTCGCGGCCCAGCACCTCGAAGAGGTTGAAGGTGATGTCACGCAGATTCGACTTGTAGTGGCTCATGACCCGGATCCTTCGGCACTCGTTGGCGAACGGAGTTGCTACTCCCCGGTAACCATTGTGCTACTCGCGAGTAACAAAGGCAAGGCGGTGTGGTCAGAAGCAGGGGTGTGGTCAGAAGCAGGGGTGTGCTCAGAAGAAGGTGATGGAGTGTGGCGGGGTGTGCAGGTCGGACATGGCCGCGAACCGCGTGATGGCCTCGGGGCTGCCGCCGATGCGGCCGGCCTCGACCATCCGGCTGGTGGTGGTGCCGCCGAGCCACAAGGAACTTGCGGTCTCGATGTCGACGGTGACCTCGGCGGGATCGGTGGTCCGGGTGACCTCGGCCCGGCCGTCGGCCGCGCGGATGGCGTACGAACCGTCCGTGAAGCCCATCGGATCGGTGATCCCCAACACGATCTCGCCGTCGGCGAGCCAGGGGCGGGCGGCCAGACAGCGCTCGGCATCGAGCAGTCGGAACCACAGGCTGTCCGACACCCCGGTGATCTTGTAGCCGCCACGGTCGATGATGCTCCACGGCAGCGGATCGTCGAGCGGTGAGTTGTTCACCACGATCTTCTCGACCAGGTCGATCGAGGCGAGGAACTCCCACAGGCCGATGCGGGCCGTCCGGTTGAGCGCGATCAGGTCGCCCACCTTGATCGTCCGCGGCCTGGTCGAGCGGTCGACCTCGTACGCCACGTAGCCGTCGCACTCCCCGGCTGCGTCCAGGTGGACGGCCAGCCGCAGCTTCCGGCCCTTGGCGTCGGCGTCGAAGTCGAACTCGTTGGTCAGCCACAGTCGATAGTGGTCCGGGCGGTCGATCGAGCCGCGCGTCGTCGCGTGGAACCGGGTGAAGACGCCGGAGATCATGTCCCAGGAGGTCTCGGGCTTGACCATCCTGATCCGGCCCTCAGTGTCGGCCAGACCCGGACGGTGCGCAAACTTCACCGACGTGTCGACCTCGACCGACTGTTCGAAGGTCCCCGGACCGAAACCGAACCGGCCATAGATCGTGGCCTCGGTGACGGTCAACGCGGCCACCGGGAGCCCGGCCTCGTACGCCGCGGTCAGATCGGCCGTCATCATCGTGCGCAGCAGGCCGCGCCGCCGGTGGGTCGGGCTGACCGTGACGTCGGTGATCATGTGCACCGGAAGCAGCTCACTGCCGGTCTGGATCGTCTTGTCGAAGCTGGCGAACGTGGCGACCGGCAGGCCGTCCGGCTCGTCCGGGTCGGGGAGGACCCGCATCGTCACGTCGTCCGCGCTGACGGTGGGCAGCCAGTGCTGGAACGCGTCGTCGGTGGCGCGGGGCATGTGGAAGCCGAACTGTGTCGCCTCGAAGAACGTTCGGATCCGCTCTTCGGGGCTGGTCTTGGTCCAGGTCTGCAACTCGTCCGCCATGGGTGCCACCGTAACGGGGCCATCAGTCACGATGACAGGATGGTCCGGCGGCGGAGCAGTCTGACAAGGAGCAGAAGCGTGACGGCGATCGAACCCAGTCGGTCCACACGTGTGGTGGCGAAGACCCCGGCGGTGGGGACGCGGGGCATGGTCGTCGCCCACAACCTGCAGGCCGCGGAGGTGGGAGCAGCCCTGCTGCGCGACGGGGCGAGCGCCTTCGACGCCGCGATCGCGATGAGTTTCACCACCGCCGTCCGTGAGGTCGCGATGAACGGGATCGGCGGTGTCGGGGTCCTGCTGGCCCACTCCGCCGAGACCGGCGAGACCTCCGAGATCAACTTCTACGGTCGGACCCCACAAGGGCTCGCCGAGGACACCTTCGTACCCCACCTGCTGCCGGCCGACACCAAGACCTCGATGGGGTTCCGCGGAGTGGCCGACGGACGTACGGACCGGGGGCCGCTGTCAGTGGGGGTGCCGACGTACGTGGCCGGGCTGGCCGAACTCCACCGCCAGTTCGGCACCCGGCCGTGGGCCGAACTGCTGCAGCCGGCGATCGACCTTGCTGAGCAGGGATTCGAGCCCGATGAGGAGGACGTCGTCCAGTTCGCGACCCGGCTGCACCTGTTGCAGGAGGACGCGGAGTTCGTCCGGGTCCACCTGACAGACGGGCTCCCCAGGCCCACGGGCTTCTACGAGGGATCGGGTGTTCCGATCCGGCAGCCCGATCTTGCCGCGACGCTGACCGAACTGGCCGTCGGCGGTCCCGCGGTCGTGCACGGTGGCCGGATCGGACAGGTGATCGGTGATCATGTCCAGGCGATGGGGGGTGTGCTGTCGAGCGACGACCTCGCGCGCTACGAGGCCGAAACCACCGCCGGCCTGCGCGGCAGCTACCACGGTTACGAGATCATCACCAGCTCCGGGATGAACGGCGGGCTCACCCTGCTGCAATTGCTGAACCTGGCCGAACAGCTCGACCTGGGCAAGCTCTCCCGCGACGAGGGTGAGTTCTGGCACCTGGTCGCGGAGGTGATGCGGCAGGCGTGGACCGACCGGTTCTGCTACGCCGGGGACCCTGCCGGGACTGAGGTGCCCGCGGCCGGACTGGTCAGCAAGGAGTACGCGACCTCGGTGCTGCCGAACCTGTCCGGCGGGGTGGTTCGCGACCGGACCGCCCCGGGTGACCCCTGGGCGTACGACACCGTCGAGCGGGTGGATTGCGCGCCGGCCGGCGATCCGGGCGGGAACGACACCACCCACCTGGTCGCCGCCGACGCCGCGGGCAATGTGGTGACGCTCACCCAGACGCTCGGGCTGGCATTCGGCTCGGGTGTCGTGGTGCCGACCACCGGGATCCTGCTGCACGACATCACGATGTGGCTGAACCCGGAGCCGGGGACGCCGAACTCGGTGGGCCCGTGGAAGAAGCAGCTCGGTCATGCGACCCCGGTGCTGGTGCTGAAGGACGGCCGTCCGGTCGCTGCCCTCGGCGCACCCGGCGGCCGTCGGGTGGTGACCTCGGTGTTCCAGACCATCGTCAACATGATCGACTTCGGGATGGACGTGCAGACCGCGGTCGGCGAGCCCCGGATCCACCTCGAGGGTGCCGACCCCTCGGCACCGGACGGTCCGACCGTCCGGACACTGACCGTCGACGATCGGCTGCCGGATTCGATCATCGAGGACCTGGCCGGCCGCGGGCACGACGTCGTCCCGGTCCGGGAGACCGGCGGCATCTCCCACCTGGGCAAGCCGTTGGGCATCCAGTTCACCGGCGACGGCCTGGTCGGTGGGGTCGACGTGTTCCGCAAGTCGATCGGGATCGGGGTGTAGGTCCCGGTTGGCTGGGCGACCACTCAGCGAGACCGATCCGTTGGGTGTGAAAAGGTTTCGTCGTATGACACCCGGAAGGGCCGCCACCGTACGGTTCGACACGTCAACGCCGACCACGACGCTCCGCCCTCTCAACGGTGTCAACGGCACCTCCGTGTCGGGCAACTACTGGCTGGACCTCTCCGACTGGTACCGACGGTGGCAGATCCCGGTCGTCCGGCTGCACGACGCGCCGTTCGATGCGCACAACACCGTGGACCTGCACCACCTGTTCCCCGACCCGGAAGCGGACCCCGACGATCCGGCCAACTACGACTTCGTGCTGACTGACGACCTGATCAGCCATGTCCGGGCCACCGGCGCCGAGGTGTACTTCCGGCTGGGGGAGAGCATTGAGCACCAACCACGGCTGCGTTGGAACACGATGGCCCGCTGGCGCCCGGACGCGCTGGCGAGGGTGTGTGCAGGCGTGGTGCGCCACTACAACCACGGGTGGGCCGACGGTCACGAGTGGGGAATCCGCTACTGGGAGTTCTGGAACGAACCCCATGGGCCGAAGAACTGGGACGGCACCCCGGAGGAGTTCTTCGACCGGTACCGCGCCGTGGCCCCGGCGGTCCGGGCGGCGTCGCCGGTGGCCAAGGTCGGGCTGGCCGGGTTCACCACGACCATCGTCGACGACGAATCGCCGTGGGGCGCAGGGATCCGGGCGCTCGCTGCCGACGGGGTCCCGATGGACTTCCTGTCGTGGCACCGCTACCCCGCCAGCATCACCGAGTACACCGCCGGCGCGATCGCCATTCGCGAGTTCCTTGATCAGCTGGGACTGTCCGAGGTCGAGAGCCACCTGGGTGAGTGGGCGTTCCGTCCCGCCCACGGTGAGAACGGCCAGATCAACATCTTCGCCGCCTACAAGCGAGGTCGGTACGACCAGGTGAGCCAGCTGACCGCGGAGATGCAGGGCCCGGCCGGGCTCGCACACGTCCTGGGCGCCTTGATCAGCTTCCAGGGACTGCCGATCGACCAGGCCCACTACTACACCGCGAACACGTCTCCTCGCTGGGGCCTGTTCACCGCAGACGGTCTGGTTTCGCTACGGGGCTTGGCGTTCGAGCTGTACGGCGACTGCCTGCGACGCGGTGGGGCGGTCAACATCGCCGAGACCGACGATGCGGAGGTCCAGGCCATCCTGGCGCGCGACCGGGAGCTTCCCCGCTGGCGGGTGCTGCTGGCCAACACCGCCGCCGAGGTGGACACCGTCGAGGTCACCATCGAGCACGAGCACCCGTTGGCCGTCGAGCAGATGGCCGTCCATGACGGCAGCGGCCAGGTGGCGGTGCTGCCGCCGCTCCCGCATGCAGCGGGTCGAGTGACCCGGTTCACCGTGCCGGTGGCCGGGCCGGGGGTGGTGGTGCTGGATGTCGTGCCGGCATCCGAGGTCGTCGACACGCGATCGCCAGAGGTCAACGAACACGGACAGGACGGGGACTGGTGAGCACGGTGCGGGTGGCGGTGGCAGGACTGGCACGGGAGGGCAACTCCTTCGGCGGGGGCCTCGGCACGGTCGACGACTTCCGGCGTGACACCTGGTGCGAGGGTGATGAGATCTTCTCCCTCCTCGGCCGCAACGACTCGATGGCCGGTGCGCTGCAGGTCGCCGCCGAGCGTGGTGTCGAGATCATTCCGACCTTTCATGCCCGATCCGTCAGTGGCCCATCGGTGACCGCCGCCGCCCACGCCGAGTTGACCGAGCGGGTGCTCGCTGGCCTGGCCGCCGTGGTCGATCAGGTGGACGGGGTCTACCTCCGGCTGCACGGCGCCATGACGGCCGAGGGCTGCGACGACGTCGAGGGCGACCTGCTCAGGGCCGTACGCGAGCTCGTCGGGCCGGGGATGCCGATCGCGGCCAGCTTCGACCTGCACGCCCATGTCACCCGCGACATCGTCGAGGCGACCCCACTGCTGGCCGGCTACCTGACCTACCCCCACGTCGACATGGCCGACACCGGCCGACGTGCCATGACCTTGCTGCTCGACCAGCTCGCCGGGACCATCAACGGCACCGTCGGCTTCCGCAAGATCCCGGTGATGTCGGCCTCGGAGGTGCACGACACCAGCGCCGGTCCGGTCGCCGAGGTGGCCCGACTGCGCGACGAGTTGGTGGCCGCGGGGAAGATCCTCGACGGGTCGATCTTCACCACCCAGCCATGGCTGGACGTGACGGGACTCGGGTGGAGCGTCGTCGTGGTCACCGACGACGACGCGACCGGCGCCCAGCAGTACGCCGACGAGCTGGCCGCCGAGCTGTTCGATCGCCGGGAACGTCTTGTGGTGCACAAGGTTCCTCTGTCGGAGGCGATCGAACGTGCGGCAGCCCGGGCCGGCCGGGGCGGTCCGGTCGTCCTGGGCGACGGCGCCGACAGTCCATCGGCGGGCAGCACCGGAGATGGTGTGGAACTGTTGGCGGCCGTGCTTGCCGCTGACCTGCCGGGCCCCGCGTTGTGCACCGTGGTCGACCGGCCAGCCGTCGCCACGTGCCTGGCCGCAGGTCTCGGCGCCACGGTCACCGTCACAGTGGGGGGCACGTTGAGCCCGCACTTCTTCACTCCCGTGACGGTGACCGGCCGGGTGATCACCATCAGCGACGGCACCACCACCTCACCGACGCGGCCGATCAGCTCGGGCACCGGCGTCGTGCTCGCGATCGGCACCACCTACCTGGTGATCACCGAGCACCCCACGTCCATGGTCGATCCTCGGCTCTACCGGGCGATGGGGCTCGACCCGGACGGCGCCTGGCTGGTGCAGGCCAAGTCGGCCGGCCAGTACCGCGACGGTTTCGCTCACGTCGCCGGGGAGCTGGTGGACGTCGACCTGCGCGGCCCCTCGCAGCACGACCTGCTGTCGTTGCCGTTCCGACGTGCCACCCACGTGTGGTGGCCGAAGGATCGTGACGTCGTGCGTGGTTGGTGAGCCGTAGAGCGTCACGCCCTGCCACCTGTGTCAGCCGGGGGTATGGCGGAAAGATCCCGAGTGCTGCGTCTGGCGTCACCCGGACCTTACGATCGCCATCGCGTTGCCGCCGGTTGGGGACAGCAAGCGGAGGTTGCGGTCAACGACAGCCCCGCCAAGAACTGTCCGTCCTGTCTGGAATCATGGCAGCAGGGTGGATTGGTGGAGAGGGAAATGGGTAGAGAAAATAGACAGTCGGCGCGGTCGGATTCGGCGAACCTGACTGGGGCTGCGCGGCGCAACGAGGGCCGACGTCAGGTTGGCAATGGAACGCAGGACTACGGACGATACCGCCAAGGCGGTCACCGACACAAGGACGGGCTAGGCCGATCGGCTGCACGGTCAGGTCGCCCCTCGAGTAGTGCTGCAGTTCCCAAGCCAGTACCGTCGCCATGGGAAGAGCTGGCCCAAGACGCTGCCTTTCGCTTGGCAAGCTCCGACGTCCAGTCGGTGCGATTGGAAGTTCGTCAGAATGGCAACGCCCGGAAGACGCTGCTCGACTTAAGATTGGAATACGTGGGCGGCGTGGCCGAGGCACGCCCCTGGCTGTCGATTCACGTGACCGCGCCAACGTTGTTGGATGCGTTGGGCACCGCACCCATCAGGTGGACGAACGTACTGACAAGTCCGTGGACGCTACCGCTCCAACGCGCGGATGCCGCGGTGGTTCCTTGCGTCTTGATCTGGCGATCTTTGGGCCGCCCGGTCGACCACAAGCGTCTCCCGATGGCCTACGGGCGTCTCGCCGTCGGGATCGTTCGCGATGCGCTAAATGTCCGTGAGCCCACAAGGTTGAAGGTTGTCTACGCCGAGATCGACGGACCCCTTCGGGTCATGCCTACTTCCACTGTTAGGCGAGGTCCAGCCAAAGGCAAAGTACTCGGCACGTGCGACATGTGTGGTCATGATCTCCGCGACCCGCACTACGCGAACCTCGGCATCGGCCCTGAGTGCATAAAGAGCTCGACGGCACACCAGCGAAAGATGCAGCGGCTGGTGAACAACGCCGAGCGGTCCGGTCGGCCGTTGATTCAGCAGGCGAAGCGCGAACGAGCCTGGGTGCGGCAGGTCGTTGATCACTGGGGGCTAGGTGGCTGAGTCAGTGAGCGACGGCCAGTCCGGCGTGCATGACTCCGGGTGGCCCTCTTGACGTCAGCCACCGATCTGCGACTGCTCGAACGCCTGCTCGTACTCGGCGCGGATCTGGTCACCTCCGCCACTGCGGAAGTCGTCGAGCACGGCCGACAACTCGGTCAGTGGGCGACGGCCCTGCATGATCTGGTTGATCCCGTCGGTCAGGTCGCGGGTCAGGGCGGGACCCTTGTTGCTGTTGGTGGTCGAGTACAGCCCGAGTGTGGCGTCGGCACGACCGCGCTTGATCACGGTCTGCTGCAGGTCATGGAACGCCTTCGTCTTGTCCTGGTAGCCAGGATTGAAGATCACGAAGGGATTGCAGCCGATGTAGGTGGTCTCACGTGCGACCTCATCCAGTCCCTTGTCGGTCAGGACCGGGGTGCTCAGCTGGTCGTCCCACGTGTGGTGCACCCCTTCCTCACCCCAGCGGACATACAACTCCTCGGCGGAACCGAGTGGTGACGCCAGGTAGTTGATCACGTTGATGATCTCGCGGACGCGTTCGGGATCGTCCTGCTTGCGGATGGCCACCAGGCCGGTGATCCCGGGGCCCAATCGCTGCACACCGGGGCCACCGCCCTCCGCGGCCGGAGTGAGCATGAACTGCATGTCCAGGTCGCTGAAGTCGTCGTTCAGCATCTGTCCCCAGCCGATGCCGCCCCAGTTGTAGAAGACGAGGCCCCCGGTCTGGAAGAGCCCGGGTGAGTTGATGTTGGCGAACGAGTCAGGGTGGAGCACACCTGCCTGCCAGGCCTTGTTCGCCCACTCGAGGGCGGCTGCGAACTCGTCGGTCTCCTCGTTCTTGACGAACCGACCATCCACCTCGGCCCAGTTGTTCGGTGAGTCCCACATGGCGCACCCCAGAGCGGTGAGGACATGGGTGGGTACTCCGAAGGCGAACCGCTTGGCCTTCCGGTCCGTGACCTCCTCGGCCATGGCCAACACCTCCTCGGCGTTGGCGGGTTCGATGCTGACCCCGAGTCGTTCGGTGATCTCGCCTCGTACGATCCAGGTGCCGGTGCCCACGATGTTCTTGTGCGGGCATACCCCTGATCCGCCCGCCCTGGACCATCGATCGCCAACTGGTCGTGCTCAGGTTCGCCAGTCCCGGGTGCTGGAGCACGGCGTCGCCCGCGAAGTGATCAGTCAGGTCCTCGCACATCGCCTCCAGGACCTGCGGCAACTGGGGGTAGGCCATCGGGAACTTGATCACGTCGGGCAGGTCGCCACCGGCGATCAGGGTCGCCAACTTGGGCTCGTAGTCGGTGCCGGGAACGATCTGCATGTCCAGGGTCACACCCAGACGTTCGTTCAGGCCCTGCCACCAAGAGTTTCGGTCCATCGGAACCGGTGGCTGCACCTCTTGGTTGAGGAGCGCGGTGATGACGCCGCCGCGGCCGGGCGGCTCCGAGGTGACCGGCACCGCCGGCCGCGGGTAGGTGAGGTAGCCATTGGGTACCCCGACGGCGTCGCCGGGCAAGTCGGCCGGCACGGCATCAAGCGCCTGGTACGTGGGCAGCTCCAAGCCGGCGCCCTGCACGCCGCCCTCGGACTGCCGGCTGCCGCTGGTGCAGCCGGCGGCAGCTGCGGCGACGACGCCGATCCCGCCGCCGAGCAGCGCACGCCTGGACACGATCGGTGAACTCGACTCAGCCATGGTCAGCTCCTTCGCCATCCCTGCCACTCTGGTGGTCACGCCTGAGCCCGATCCCAGCCTCAACACGGTGGGTGCGGCGTGATTCCGATGGGATTCCCATGATGTAGAACCTGATCGACCGGGGCGGTTCATCCCGTGACACGAGGGGAGGGGTGTGCCGCCCGGAGAGACCATGCGCGTCTCGGTCCGTGACGGGGTCTTGACCGGTCGCTCGGAAAGGGCGATAGTTCAGAAAACTCACTGCATAATGCGGCGCCTCCGTTCGAGGTGATGTGATGCAGCCTTCCGAAGGAGGCACTGATGCCCATCGATGAGCCTGCGCGTCACAGCGCTGTCAACTCCGTCAATCTGACCCGCCGCACGCTGCTGGCTGGCAGCGCGGGCGCGGCCGCGGGCTGGGCCCTGCTGCCGGCCAGGGCATGGGCGGCCAGCCCGGTGGTCATCCACCAAGCCAGCAACGGGCAACTGATCATCGATTGGGCCCGCGACCTACCCGACCCGGCCGCCGTGACGGTGATGGCGGAGCCGGTGAACGGGCGGGCGGCGCCGGTCGCGCGACCGGTGACGGGGGTGCTCCGCCTGTCCGCCGAGCGCGTGCTGGTCGATTTCGCTCCGGTTTCATCTCCCGCCCGCGAGGCGATGCCGATCCGGTTCAGGTTCAGCGGTCCGACCGGCACCGGACTGAGTGACACCCTGGTGCTTCGGCCTGCGGTGCCCGTGGTCGACGACGGCGAACCCCGTGCCGTGGTGGTGCACGGCCGTGATGCCGATGATCAGACCCGCGCTGCGGTGACCCGACTGATCGACTTCGTGGCCAGGGCGACGTCGGTTGTCCTGACGGTGGTGCCACAAGGGGACGACCGGCTGGCCGGCGAGTTCACCGACATGCTGCAGATCCATGTCGGATCGGTGCCGGACGACCTGCGTCCGCAGGTGGACGACGCCCTTGACCAGCTGTCGGCGCAGGGGTTCGTCCTGTCCGTTGACCACCGGTTCGTCGTCCTCACCGGAAAGAGTTCTGTGGCCACCGGGTATGCGGTGGACGACTTTCTCGAACGGTGCGTCGGCGTGCGCTGGTTGATGCCCGAGGAGTTCGGCACCCACGTCCCTGAGCTCGCCTCGCTCTCGCTCACCCGCCAGTACCGGCTCGCCCAACCTGCCATTGAGTCCCGTGCGCCGCATCCGCTCCACATGCCCGGAGACGCGCCCCGCATCCGGATCAACCGTGCCCTGGGCGAACGGCTGCGGGTCCACAACTCGATCGAGGGCCACAACCACAACCTGTGGCGCATCTTCCAGCCCCGCCCGGGGCAGCCGTCCGAACACTGGCCCGAGACGCACCCCGAGTTCTACCCACTGCGGAACGGGGTTCGTTACATCCCCACCAACACGGTGGCCTGGCAACCCCAGTTCACCGAGCCCGGCACGGTGCAGGCCGCCATCGACTACATCGTCGGCTACTTTGACGAGGATCCCGATCGCACGTCGTTCTCCCTGGCGGTGAACGACTCCGGCGGATTCGCCGAAGCCGAGCCGGACCATCCGGCCAACCCCCATCGCACGAATTCCTTCGGCTTCAGCGATCTGTCCGACATCTACTTCAACTGGGTCAACCAGGTCGTCGAAGGCGTCCTCCGGACCCACCCGGACAAGTGGTTCGGAGTGCTCGCGTATCGGGAGGTCGCGGATCCGCCGAGCTTTCGACTGCACGAACGTGTCGTGCCCTACCTCACCAAGGAGCGCCTGACCTGGCTCGATCCCGAGCAGAAGCAGCTGGGCACGGCGTTGACCGAGGCGTGGTCCCAGGTGTCGGACCGGCTGGCCTTCTACGACTACGTCTACGGCGCTCGCTACCAGGTGCCGCGAGCCTTCCCCCACCATGTGGCCGACGTGCTGCGGTACGGCGTGGACCACGGGCTGGCGGCCTACTTCGGGGAGACCGACGTGACCTGGGCCGAGGGCCCCAAGGTGCACACCCTGACCAAACTCCTGTGGAACCCGCACCAGGACGTGGACGCCCTGCTCGATGACTGGTACGAGCATGCCGTCGGCCTCGAGGCCGCACCCTACGTGAAGCGCTACTTCGACCACTGGGAGGAGTTCTGGACCAGCCGGGTGCTGGACCTCCCGTGGTTCCAGAACCGCAAGGACATCACGTACCTCTCCTTCTATCTTGTCTCCTACCTCGCCGCCGTCGCGCCGGCGGAGATGGCGCAGTGCCGGTCGTGGCTGGAAGCCGCACAAGCACGAGTCCAGACAGCCGACCAGCAGTCGCGACTCCAGGTGATCATGGACGGCTTCGAGTTCTACGAGGCCACGGTGCTGAGCTACGCGCACCCGGTCGCGCCTCTCGCCACCCGCGACCAAGCGCTGGCGATGGTGGAGTTGATCAGGACCGAGACCGACCAGCTGGCTGCGTTGGGGCAACGCCGAGCAGAGATCCATGACCAGTGGTTCGTCGACCGGCCGATCCTGCAACCACAGCAGCGCCTGACCACGATCTTCGCCGAGTGGTCCGGGCTCCCGTCCAACCAGGCGTGGGCCTTGGTGGACTACGTGCGCGATCACGAATCCGACGGCGGCGAGGTGACGAATGCGCTCGGCACCTTGGCCGCGGAAACTGGCCTGGCGGCTCAGACGGCGGCACTGATTCTCAATGGTGCCGCCGGAATCCTGCTCACCCGCAACTCATCCTTCGAGTACGGCGATGAGTCGCCGGAGATCTGGGTGGGAGACCCACGCCGTCCCGACGACGCCTTCGTACGGTTGGTCGATCCGGAGAAGGCCTACACGGGGTCCGCCGTCTTGTGGGTGGGTGACATGCTGGCCGGCCGGCTGCACCAGACGTTCGCCGTCGAACCGGGGCTGTTGACGACCCGGGTGCGCTATCTGGTCGCCCCCGGGGGCGCCACCGGAGACACGACCTGGCTGGTCCTCGACCTGCTCGACGCCCAGGGCCGGGTCCTGGAGTCCCGGCGTTCGCTACGACAGGCCTATGCCGACACCGTCGGGTCGTGGACCACCATCGGCATGACGGAGCCGGTTCCCGCCGAGATCGGCGGTGCGCCCGTGGCGGCGGCTCGGGTCGGGCTGGAGGTGAACGGGCACGCCGGCAACGGCAACCTCTACATCGACGACTTCGAAGCCGTGCAGTCGGCAGCGCACATTCCACCGGGTGCGGCGATCGAGCTGGTCGAGGTCCAACCGGGCACGGTGACGGTGCAGTTGGACGGCACTCCGAGCCGTACGCCAACGCCCCAGGACTTCACCCTCGTGCGCCGGGTGAACGGCACGGCCGCCCAACTCTCGACCGCGACGCTGAGCTGGGATGAGACCGCACGCACGGCGACCTTCACCGTCCCGGCACCGACCACCGAGACCATCTGGGAGGACCACGTGGTCGTGGAAGCCGTCTTCGACGGTGGACTGCCGGTGCAGTCTGCGCCACTGCTGGTGGCGGGAGACACTGCTGGTTGGACGCAGTGGGTGACCAATCCATCGTTCGAGGACTGGCCGGACCCCGCGACACCTCCGGCCGACTGGGGCATCTGGCGGGAGCCCCGATTCACCCGCGATGACGACGCCAGAACCGGATCCTTCGCGTTGCTGGGAACGGGTATGAGCTCGGCAGAGAATGCTGCCGGCGGTGGCGGGCCCCGTCAGCTCGCCGTACCCATCATGGTGGGCGAACACCGCGCGGTGGTCCGCGTGAAGGCGTCGTCGACCAGCCAAGGGACGGTCCGTTGGGCGATCCGGCTACGGACGGAGGCCGGCGCTGTCGTAGTCACCCACACGTCTGACCCGACACCGTTCGCTACCTCGGCCGGGGAGTGGTTGCCCGTCGGCCTGCACTTCGACGTGGCAGCGGCCTATGGCACGCGAACGGTGACCAACGTAGACCTGATCATCTACGTCAACGACCTGCCACTGGGCAGTCACGTGTTGTTCGATGACGCCGAGGTCTTCACCCGGGAGTGAACTCAACTCCGCTCATTGACCACCGCCGACGTCGAGCTGGGCAGCCGACGTCGTGCGGTGTGCGATGTGCTCGCGGATCTTTCGGGGGTCAGTGAGGCAGCCTTCCTCGATGACGTGTGTGTCGTGGCGCCTCAGGTCACCACCACCTGATGCGTACCGGCCGCCAGAGTCATGGTCAGCACCTGTCGCCCGGCGTCGAACTGGACCCCGGCCGGTTCCCCGTTCACGGTGACCATGGTCGCCGTCCGCACGTGGAAGCTGACAGCTTGATCAACAGGTGTCGTGATCGTCACGAGGGTCGCCTCGTCGTGGTGCAGCACGCCAAGATCAACTGCTGAGGTGCAGGCCAGCAGGCGACGGGCGCGAGCGATGGCGGAAGTGGCCCGGGTCAGGGCGTACCGCTCCACTGCCGGCCCGCGGTCGAACGCGACCAGGAACTGCTCGGCGTCGGTGCGAACCCCTTCCAGCACGGCGGAAGCCGCACCCGTCCGCAGCCCGATCACGTCGGTCAACGATCGCTCGCCCGCTGGTCGGGTCACCACCGCGCCGACCGCAGTGTCACTGATCACTCGCCGCGCCGCGAGTGTCGGCAGCGGCTGCGGATCGACCGGAGTGCCGGTCCGTACGATCTGGAAGGCGTCCACCGAGATGAAATAGCCGGCCGACGATGCGTTGTGACCCGTCACCGTCAGCCGCACCTTGTGGGTGCCGGCGGTGAGCGACAAACTGCCGAATGAGACCGCATCCAGCAGCGTGATCTCGGAGCGATAGGTGTCGACCACGCTGCCCAGCGGTTCGCCGTCGATCGACAGTCGCAGTTGCGCATACGACGGCGATGTGCCGAACCAGAACCGCACGTCGTACGACCCGGACTCCGGCAGGTCAATGGTGAACTCCACCCAGTCACCGACGGCGGTCGAGCGCAGGAACACCACGGTCGCGCCGCTGATCGACAGGTTCCGCGATCCCGGCCCCGAGGTGACCATCGGCAACGTCTCGGCCTGAAGCAAGCCTGGCGTGTTCCGCGCGCCAGCCTGCAGCAGCGTCATGATCTCGGCCTCTCGGGCCGGCGCCCCACTGCTGACGTGGAGCTGCTGCCCGTACTCCTCGGCGCCGTCGTAGGGGGCCAAGGTGATCGTGCGTGGCTGGTCGTCCAGCAGGGTCAGCCGCAGCTGGGCCGAGTTGTTCCACTGATCAACGACGCGGCCAACCCGGCTGTTGCCCAACGGGAAGTGGGCCCCGTCGATCAGGTAGTCGGTGCCCGATCCAGCACCGAGTCGCCAGTCGTAGACATGCGACTCCGGCGCGGCCAACGTGTCGATCATCAGGTAGTACTGGTCGGGGAGCGCGACCACAGACCGGTCGAAGACGTCCAGCGGCGTCGTCTCGTACGCCTTCGCCGCGGAGCCGACCACGTACACGCACGCATCCGAGACCACCCCGGCTCGCATCGATCCACGCCCCTGCGGGAAACCCTGGCGCACGCCCTGACCATGACCATCGACGAACACCGTGTACGGGCTGACCTTCGATCGCGCCTGGTCGACGGTCGTGGCGTTCATCGCGATGGGTGCCACGGCCATGGGTGCGGTTGCCCTGGTCCGCGCTCGGCGGTGCGCCGGCCGCGGGCGGACGGGTGCCACGGTGGCGTTGGCGCTGGGGCCGCTGTGCATGGTCGGCGGCATCATCAACTGGGCGCTCGCCGACGGCGGCCTGGGTACCGGCAATGGCGTCGTGGCCGGTGGGATGTCGCTGGCCCTCGGGCTGACTGCGACGGTGCTCGGCGGTCTGGCACTGGCCCGGACCCGGCGATCGACGGAAGCGCCGACCCACTGACGATGTACCTCGCGTTGACATACGTAGTGCCTCACGTCAAGATGCCCCGCGAAACGGCTTCGGTGCCTCACGTAGGTTTGCCCGCGAATCTGGTGTCGATCAGGAGGCCTTGATCTTGACGCCTCGGCTGGCGTCGGGCAGGGCGGGCGGGATGCTGGCCAGGTAGAGCTGTTCGGTCTTTTCCTTGGGCAGTTTGAGCAGCACGGTTTGCAGGTCGGCGATCTGGCGGCCGATCGCGGCCGGGTTCAGGCTGTCGCGGTGGGCGGTCAGTTCGGCGGTCTGGGCCGGTGCGAGGACGTTCGCGGCGAGGAGTCGGTCCAGCGGGGTCTGTGGCTTGTCGTAGAGCCGGGTTCGGCGGCCGTTGCGGTCGGTGCCGTACCCGACCGGCTTCTTGGTCGGGGTCAGGTAGTTCAGCCGGTCGTTGACCAGCGGCCACAGCCGGTTCAGCACTGTCCGTTCCTCGGTGGTGTCGTAGCGGTAGTAGAAGCCGTACTTGCGGACCAGGTGGTTGTTCTTCGACTCGATGGTGGCCTGGTCGTTCTTCTTGTAGGGCCGCGAGCGGGTGAAGAAGATCTCCATCTCACTGGCCCACTTGATCACGGCCTTGTTGAGGAACTCGCTGCCGTTGTCGAAGTCGAGCCCGGTCACCTCGAACGGGATCTCGACCACGCCGGCCTTCAACGCCGCGAGGACGTGGATGTGGGCGTTGTTGCGAACGGTGCGGGTGAACACCCAGCCGGTGTGGACGCACGTCAGGTTCACCGTGCGGGCGAATTCGCCCTTCAACGTCGGACCGCAGTGTGGGACCGTGTCACCCTCGAAGAACCCGGGCTCGGCCTCGACCTCGTCACCGGCCCGCCGGATCTTGATCGAACTTCGCAGCAGGGTGAGGGTTTCGTTGTTGCGACACCCCGGATCTGGTCGGTCGCCTTCGCTGGGGCGAGGTAACGGTCGATCCGAGGCGGGGGTGTCAAATGGGGTGTGTAAGCGGGTCGCTCCAACAGGAAGCGGTGCGCTTCCGGAAGGGTGATCCTCATGGATTCCAAGATCAACAACAACAAGGGGTCGGCGGTGCCTGGTGAGGTACGTGAGCAGATCGCTGACATCGTTGAGCAGGCGCAGCGTGACGGGCTCCAGCTGACGGGTGAGGGCGGTGTGTTGCCGGACCTGATCAAGCAGGCCGTGGAGGCTGCGTTGCAGGGTGAGATGACCGCCCATCTCGGCTACGAGAAGTACGCGGTGGAGGGTCGGGGTAGCGGTAACTCCCGCAACGGTGCGACATCGAAGACGGTCCAGACCGCGGCCGGGCCGGCCGAGGTCGAGGTGCCGCGGGACCGGCAGGGTACGTTCGAGCCGGTCACGGTGCCGAAGGGGGCCCGTCGGCTGACCGAGTTCGACGACATGGTGATCAGTTTGTATGCCAAGGGCCTGACCACCCGTGACATCGCCGAGTGGCTGGCCCAGACCTACGGTGCCCAGCTCAGCCACGAAACCATCGCCAACATCACCGACAGCGTGAACGACCTCGTCGTGGAATGGCGGTCCCGGCCGTTGGACGAGGTCTACCCGATCGTCTACATCGACGCGATCCGGGTCCGGGTCCGCGACAACGGCGCGGTCCGGATCAAGGCCTGCCACCTCGCGGTCGGGGTCGACCTCGAGGGCCGCAAACGCGTGCTGGGACTGTGGATCGAGCAGACCGAAGGGGCCCGGTTCTGGCTCGGCGTGCTGAACGAGCTCCGCCACCGCGGGGTCCGTGACGTGCTGATCGTGTGCTGTGACGGGCTGACCGGCCTGCCCGCCGTGGTGGAGCAGGTCTGGCCCGACGCGCTGGTCCAGACCTGCGTGGTCCACCTGATCCGCAACAGCATGCGCTACGCCTCCTGGAAGGACCGCAAAGCGATCGCCGCAGCGCTCCGGCCGATCTACACCGCCCCCAGCGTCGCCGCCGCCGAACACGCCCTCGACACGTTCGCCGCCTCCGAGATCGGACGCCGCTGCCCGGCGGTGGTCGATGTCTGGCGCCGCGCCTGGAACGACCTGGTGCCGTTCCTCGACCTGCCCGCCGAGATCCGCCGGGTCGTCTACACCACCAACGCCATCGAATCGATCAACTACCAACTCCGCAAGGTCTCCAAGACCCGCGGCCAGTTCCCCTCCGACGACGCGGTCTACAAGATCCTCTACCTCGCCGTCTGCGACATCGAGACCCGCGACAAGCCCCGAGGAGGTGACCCGAAGAAACGCAGCATCCTCTCCTGCGGAGCCGGCACCCACGGCTGGACCGCCGCCCTCAACCAACTCGAAATCATCTACCCCGGCCGACTCCCGGCCACCATCTGAACCACAACCATCAAGACCCGTTTACACACACAACTTGACACGCTCATCGAGGCAGCCGACATGGCGAGCAGCTCGGCACGCACCCCGGGTGTGTAGCGGTCACAGCCCTCCACGAGTTCGCCGTGGCGTTCCAGCCCGTCGAGTTGGAGCTGCATCGACGCCGCCAGGTACTCCCCGCACTGACCGCCCGATGCTGCCCACACCTTCTGAAGGACCAGCCGGGCGTCGTAGGAGAACTTGTCCGCCCGCCGCTTCCTGGCCCTTCTCGCGACCTGCCGGCTGGCGCCCGGAGCCTACCCGGCAGCCCCGACGAGCCGACGCCGCGCGTTGTCACGCGACCAGCCCGTCACCGCCACGACCTGGTCCAGGACCCGGCCCTTGTCCTTCTTCGAGGCCTTCAGATACGCCTTCGCGTACCTCGTCGTAACCTCGGCACGAGACCGCATCGACAACTCACTCCTCATACCCAACGAGGGTCACCGCTTCGCGGGCACTCCTACGTGAGGCACCGAGCGTGTTTCGCGGGCAGTCTTGGTGAGTCGCGTCGACATATCGCAGTCGACAACCCGGCGGAATACAATGAGGGCATGGACATTCGGGCCCGACGGCGAGCCGCGGGCATGACTCAGGCGCAGCTTGCGCGTGCTGCGCGGGTGGCCCAACCGAACCTCTCCGCGTACGAGAACGGCCGGCGTGCACCAACCAAGTCCCGAAGTCCTTGCCCGGCTTGAGCAGGCGCTCGTCGGACGACCATCCGTCCGTGTCGAGCGGCACCGCGACCGTATCCGCTATCTCGTGACCCAACATCGTGCGACGGAGCCGCGTGTGTTCGACGTGCTGGTGGAGTTCACTGATGACGCAACCCTGCTGGACGAAGTCGGGTTGCGGCTGGCGTTGTCCGACCTGCTCCAGGACCCGCATCGGGTCTGGCGCACTCTCACGCGTGACATCCCTGAGCTGCGGAGTCTCTGAGACCGTCATCCCCGGCTCGCGCTGACCGAGTGTCGTGGCGCCTCAGATCGCATGGCCCGTCCGCGTGTTGGACTGGGCTCTTGACTGACTCCGCCAAGGTTCAGGATATTTTCTGCATACTGCAGTTCTCGAAGAGGAGTCTTGCCATGTCCGTCACTCAGCCAGCTGTCCCGTCAGCCCCGCTTGAACCCCAACCCCGACTCGACCGGCGGCGGGCGCTCCGCGGCATCGGGGTCGCCGGCCTGGGCGCGGCCGTCGCAGCGGTGTCGGCCCGGCCCGCCCACGGCGAGCCGCTGCCGGCGGCCCTGGCGGAGGCTGACGTCCACGCCGTGACGATCGCCGAACTCCGTCAGACCGCCACCGCTGAGGCCGATCATCGCTACTGGGTGATCGACGAAGGTCGCGAGGGCATGTTCTTCCTCGACGCCGAGGACCACACCACCGCCGACGACAACGGGCTCGTCCTGGTGTCCCGCGGCGGGCACCGGTTCAAGCGGGTGTTCAGCGGTGCGATCCACATCGACTGGTTCGGCGCCAGGGCCGACTACGATCCGGTCGCCAGGACCGGGACGGCCAACGACGACGCCTTCGCACAAGCGCTGGCGGCGCTGAGCAGGTACGACCAGCGGATGGTGCGCTACGGCCACCGCAACGCGTTGCCGCCCATCGAGTTCGGGACCGGCGCGTACCTGTTCACCCGCAAGCAGTTCACGCCGACCGCGTACCCGGCGTTGATGGGGTTCCACCTCATCGGGCAGGGGATGTACGCCACCAACATCCACTTCGACTGCCCGGAGGGCGTCAACGGCACGGACAACTACTTCCTGTACAACGACAACCGGCTCTTCGCCTGGCACATGGAAGGGCTCTCGTTCTGGGGTGTGACCGGCACCGAACGGTTCATGTACGTGTACTCCACCGGGACCGCGGGGAAGGCGTTCCACGTCAAGTGCTCCTGGGAGAACTTCCGGATCGGCTTCGACATCGTCGCGGGACGGGCCAACGCCGACCTGGTGAAGTTCGAGTTCTGCCGCATCCAGATGCTGGCTGCAGACTCGATCTTCTGGCGCTCCGACAACACCCAGTCCGTGATCAACGAGTTCATCGCCTGCGACATGCACACCTACGGCACGATGTGGAAGTTCACCAAGGGCGGCATCCTGAACGTGTTCGGCGGCTCGTTCACGACCTTCAACGACGGCTGCCTCCTGGACGTGGACGACCCGGGTGCCACCGGTGTCGGGGTCGGCAACGGGCAGTTCCTGTTCGTGGGAGTCAAGCCAGAGATCCGGCAACGGTCGGCCATGGTAAGGCTCAACGCCCCGGAGGCCCACGTGGTGATCGAGGACTCCCAACTCGTGATCGGCAACAGCAACTTCGCGCAGAACTGGGCGGCAGGGACCGCGTACGCGGAGGGCGCCATGGTGCGCGTGGGCGCGGAGCACCCGAGCATGGGCCGTGCCTACGTGGCGACCAGGGCCCACACCGCCGCCGACGCCAACCGACCTCTCACGGGTCGAGACGCCGACCAGGTGTGGCGCCCCACGTACGAGATCGACGTCCGGTCCGGCTCCGTGGTGATCAACGGCGGAACCTGGGCCTACATCAGCCGGCTCACCTACGGCAACGACGATGTCGAGAACGCGACCAAGCGGCCGCAGTTGCTGGTCAACGACGCGTGGCTGGTCAACCCGTTCGCCGACTCGGTGGACATCGTCGCCGAAGGTGAGATCAGCAATGTCGGTTCGCGTCCACGAGCGATCGCCGACGGTTGCCAGCCGTACACGGGCGGCTTCCCGACGGCGTACTGGGCCGGCCCACACGACCCGGTCGACGTGGCCTTGGGTGCACGGGAAGGCTTCTACGGGCACACGCTGCCGGTGAAGCGGTACGTCTTCCGGGCCTTCGCGGGCAACGCTGAGGGGCTGCCGGCCCAGGCCGACGGGGGCCGTGAGCTGAGGCTGCCCCGCGGCGCGAACGTGCTGCGGGCCACGGTGGTCGGCGACGCCACGTCCACGGCGGCGATCACCGTGACCACGCACGACGGCGCCGTACAGCTGTGGCCGGTACCCGACAATCGCAAGTACGTGCCTGACCTCTGGTACGAGGTGGGGACCGAGGCCGAGCGCGTGATCAAGGTCAGCTCCGCGCTCGCGACACGCGCCGAGGGCTTCGTGGTCATCGAGTACGTGTGACCGGCGCCTGCTTCGAGCCCCGCGCCGGGTCACCAACCTTCCTGGCATGCTCGGACGACATCTCGTACGGATCCGGTGGCGAGACAGACCGCCCGGGCCCGCCGGCGCGTCCGGTGATCCCCCGGTGACGCGCCGGCCGGGCGCACGGTGCCGATCACACGCGGATGGCCCAGGCGAGGTCGACGTAGATCCTGCGGATGGTGGCGGCACTCAGACCCGTGAGGTAGATGTATCTCCCGGTGGTCTCGTAGGTCCAGTCCCCGAAGGCAGTCACGGTGACGTAGTCGCCAGAGGCGAAATCCGACAGTGGGTAGTGCTCGACGGTGGAGAAACCCGGTGTGGTGTCCGTGGGAAGCTTTGGATAACAGCCCAACTCGAAGTGCAACTGGTCGAGATCAGCACCGTCGACGAGGTCCATACGGACCCGGAACTGGACCTTCCAACGCCCTTCACTGGGCAGATTCGACAGCTTGAGCTGTACCAGCCACGACGTCTGACCGGGCATGATCGCGGCGAGGTGGTCGGAAGCCAGCGCGTCGACCGCCCGTTCGCCTTGGGCGAGGACACCGTCCTCGTACAGCTGATAATCGTCGGCGGCGACATCGGCGAGCTCGGGCGGGAGTGCCGGGGCGACGCGCTGCCCCTGCAGGTCGTACAAGGCTTGCAGGGTGTTGAGGCCGCCATGGCGGTATCGCCACGACTGCCGACCGGTGGCGTTCCAGTTGGCCACCTGGCGATCGACCAAGGAACCGTGGTCGATCGACCACGGTTCCCCGGCCGTGGCGGACTCGGTCTGGTACGTGACCCGGTGGATGATGGTCCAGTGATCAATCGCCATCTGGAGCTCGGTCACGTGGGCGGCATGCGTCGGGTCGCCGGCAGCCAGTGCGGCGGCTTCGCCGAGGAGCGCCTGGGCATCCCGGACCGTCCGCCAGTCGAGATAGGGCGTCATGAGTGTCGATGACGTGACGCAGCCCATCCGGTAGCTGGAGGCTTCCCCGTCGTCAGCAACGCGACGAAGGAGCTGGTGGATGATCGGGCCGGCTCCAGCGCCGTAGTATCCCTTGCAGTGTTGAAGAATGAGGTCGTCGACGTCTTGCGCAGGGTCCCACATGATCTTGCCCAACAACCAGCCCTTGAGAGCGGCGTTCTCGTTGCCGGCGAGCGCCCAGGACGACTCAAGTTGGTAGCCCTTGATCGCGTCGGACTGGGCCGCCCGTTGGAGTGTTTCGGCGTGGGACCAGTAGTCGGCGCACAGGAAGAACATGTCGTTGAAGGCGTAGCCGTAGTCCCAGATCAAGATCTCGCTGGTGAGCTCGCGCCAGCCGTCCAGCTGGGTTCCTTCACCAAAGTTCGCGTTCATGCCCGACCACAGGCTGCGTGCCATGGTGGCGAGGATGGGTGCGTAGGTGATGACGACGTTGTCCTCGACGGCCATGCCGGTCGGTGGGCGCTGGGAGAAGAGGTAGGCCTGGGTCTCAAGGCGTGCCGTGGGAACCTGTGCCTTGAGACCACGAGCGGTTTCGTTGATCAGGTGCAGTACGGGGGCGGCCAGTGTGTCGCCGTGCTGGGCGGCGAAGGCGGCGGAGGCCGGGTCAGGTGTCACCCACGCGGTGTCGTTGACGTGGAAGGGGTGGGAAGCGTCGCCCCAGTTGGCGATCCGCGTCTGCACCTTGGGGACCAGTGAGCTCACCGCAGCCGCAGTGGTGCGTGGATCCATGCACAACAGTTGCGTCGTTGCCCACAGTGTCTGGTCAGTGACGACCTCTTTGAACTGGCCGGGGTGGATGCCTGGCCACCACAGCGACCCGGCCGCCCATGCCGGATCGGGTGGCGGCTCATTTCCGTCGGGCACGGGGCGCATGGTCAGCAGGTTGCGATGCCCCCACGGGGTGTTCTTTGCCTCCTTGGAGAGTACGGACCGGTGCAGCAGCCACGGACTCTGGTCAGAGTTGAGTCGGGCGTCGGTGATCGACAGGGTCGGCAGACTGGGCACGAACGTCGTGTCCGGGCTGTACCACTCGACGCCGATCAGGTTGGTCAGGAACCAGAACACGCCGTGCAAGGTGCCGGCATGGTTGGCACCGGCGATGATCAGGTCCGCACCGGTGAATCGCAGGCTGAACCGATCCGTTGTGGTGACTCCATCATCGGCGAGCACGATCGGATTGCGACCCACGCGAGCCCTTCGCGACAGCCGCGTCGGCAGTGACTGACCCACGGCGATCGTTGGGTTCGCTTCGGTCACCGACGAGACGTCGACCACGGGAAAGGTTGCGCCCGTGACCTGCCCGAGCCATTCCGACAGCTCTCGAGCCGCAGTCTGGACGGGCGCCGGCGCTGCACTGTCGACGCTGATCACGTACTCCGTTGTTCCGTTGCGGCTCAGGGTCAACGTGGGTGAGGCCTGCGCGGGTCGGGTGCCGAGCAGTGCTGCTGCCGTTCCTGCCGCTCCGGCGAGGATGGTCCTACGAGCCACTGTCGCGTGGCTGGGTCGTTGATCTGCATTCGTCATCGAACGCTCCCGGGGGAAAAAGGTAGATTTCGGCACTATGGCATGCCGTGTTCGGGGCCGCAACCGGTAACCGCGATTCGTCTCGCCGTCGTCACCATCAGGGCCAAGCTGCACCCACCGGCCATTCCGGGCCCACGAAGATGACGGCCCCTGGACCAGAGGCCACATGTCGGCGGAGCCGCCACGCTACCAGGGCTAGAATCCCGTGTGCCTTCTGACACCCCCGACCCCGCGCAGCACGCCATCGACCCGGCCGACCTGGCGGTGACGCTGCGCGTCCTCCGCGAGATCGCCGACGTTGACCAGAAGCACCCCGACTTCATCGCCGTACGACGGGCGACGGCCGGCATGTTCAAGGCGGCCAAGAAGGCGCGCCGACAGGAGATCCGCGAGGCCATCGCCGAGGCCGACCGCGCGGTGGTCGCCGCGACGGCGACCGGGGCGCCCGATCGGATCGACGACGAGACCCGCGGCATCCCGATCAGCCCGACGACGACGGCACCGACCGCCGGCACGCTGCGCAAGGCGCGGCCCTGCTACATCTGCAAGCAGCCGTACACGTTGGTCGACGCGTTCTATCACCAGCTGTGCCCGAGCTGTGCGGAGCTGAGCCACGCCAAGCGGGAGGCGCGGACCGACCTCACCGGCAAGCGGGCCCTGCTCACCGGCGGGCGGGCCAAGATCGGCATGTACATCGCGCTGCGGCTGCTCCGCGACGGTGCCCACACCACCATCACCACCCGGTTCCCGCGCGACGCCGTACGCCGGTTCTCGTCGTTGCCGGACTCCGGCGACTGGATCGGCCGGCTCAAGGTGGTCGGCATCGACCTGCGCGATCCCGCCCAGGTCATCGGGCTCGCCGAGGACGTCGCCGCCGCCGGCCCACTCGACATCGTGATCAACAACGCGACCCAGACCGTACGACGATCACCCGGGGCGTACCAGCCGCTCGTCGACGCCGAACTGGCTCCGCTGCCCGACGGACCGCTGCCGGAGCTGGTCACCTTCGGCCACACGAACGACCCGCACCCACAGGCGCTGGAGCGGTCGGTTGCCGCTCACCCGGTGCTGGCCGCAGCCGCGGTGAGGGCGGAGGAACTGACCGAGCAGGCGATGGCGGCGGGCTCCAGCTCCCTGGACCGATTGGCAGCCGGTACGGCCATCGACGCGGGTGGACTGCTGCCCGACCTCGACGAGATCAACTCCTGGACCCAGCGCGTTGATCAGGTCGACCCGCTCGAGATGCTCGAGGTGCAACTCGCCAACACGACCGCACCGTTCCTGCTGATCTCCAAGCTGCGCGCCTCACTCGCGGCCAGTGCGGCCCGGCGGACCTACGTCGTCAACGTCAGTGCCATGGAGGGCGTCTTCGCCCGTGGCTACAAGGGCCCCGGGCACCCGCACACCAACATGGCGAAGGCCGCGGTGAACATGTTGACCAGGACCAGCGCCCGGGAGATGTTCGAGTCGGATCGCATCCTGACGACCAGCGTCGACACCGGCTGGATCACCGATGAACGCCCGCACCCGTTGAAGGTGCGGATGGCCGAAGAGGGCTTCCACGCCCCACTTGATCTTGTCGACGGCGCCGCTCGGGTGTACGACCCGATCGTGCGCGGCGAGGCCGGCGAGGACCTCTACGGCGTCTTCCTGAAGGACTATGCGCCGGCGGCCTGGTGACACGCTCCGCCAGCAATTGGCTGTCGCGGCCCGGTGACGGGCTGGCACAATGGGCCCTCACCACCACGAGGAGGTGAGCCAGCATGGCTCAGCACGCGAAGGGTCCCCAGTCCGCCAGCGGCGCCCCGGAGGATCCGGCCGACGAGATCAAGCGGCGGATGAGGGAAGCGCTCGAGCGCAAGAACCAGCAGTCGCACGCCCACGCCGAAGGCGCCCAGCAGGACGGCAGCGAGAAGATGCACGGCCTGACCGGCCACGTCGACACGCAGAACTACCGGCGCAAGGCCGGCGGCGGCGGTTCCTGAGTCGTCGGTATCTGACCGGGTTCGGCGTCGAGCGGAAACGGCTCGTCAGCGAAGAGCTGCCCCCGGATCCGGTGGGCCTCACCGGCGATCGTGTGTTCCCCGGTGACGTGGGTCCGGGCGGCAGCCTCGGCCCGATCGGGGTCTCGTGCCTCGATCGCCGCCACGATCGCCCGATGCTCGGCCAGGTTTGAGGTGGCGAGCTCGTGGGAGATGGGCAACACGGCCCGATAGCGGTTCACCTTGCCGACGGTCCGATCGATCAACTCCGCCAGCACGGGCAGCTGTGAACACTGCGCCACCGACAGGTGGAAGCGCCGGTTGAGCTCCAACACGTCGTTGAGCTGGCCCAGCGCCAATCGGTCTGCCAGTTCGGCCAGCTGGGCGGTCAGTCCCCGAAGTTGATCATCGGTCCGTGCGGTGGCGGCGAGTCGTGCCGCAGTGGGCTCCAGGCTGCCGCGGGCGGCACGGATCCCGGCGAGTTCACGCCAGGACAACGGCGCCACCACCGCCCCGGCGTGGTGCCGATAGTCGACCAGGCCTTCGGAGGTCAGTCGACGCAGTGCCTCCCGGACCGGGATCTTGCTGATGCCCAGCCGTCGGGCGATGGCGTCGGCATTGATCGGGGTCCGGGGCAGGAACTCCCCGGCCAGGATCTGCTCCCGCAGCCACGCGTACGCCACATCGGCCTTGGACTCCACGGTCGGGCGTCAGTGGGTGCCGTTGAGGACGGCGCCGAGTTCGGTGAGCCCGGCGCGGAGCTCGGTGACCGGCAGGTCACGGACATCGCCGAGGCCGCGTTCGGCGATCAGCGCACCGGCCAGGCCGACGGCTTGGCCCATGCCGACGCACGACCCCATCACCCGGGCCGAACCGTTCGCGCCACGCTCGCTCGACAGGCAACGACCGGCGACCAGGACGTTCGACAGTTGCTTCGGCAGCAAGGTGCCCCAGCCGATGTCGTACGAACCGCCGTCGGCCACCGGGATCCGGAGCTGGTCGGTTCCGGCCCCATGGATGTCGACGTGGTGGGAGCCCTTTGCGACCCCGTCGTCGAGCTTGCGGCCCTCGATCACGTCGGCGTCGGCCAGCCGGGCCTCGCCGATGATCCGCCGGGTCTCGCGGATGCCTGGCCGGGGTGCGATCGCTGAGATCTCGGCCTGGCCGTACCCGGGGAGGTGGGAGCGACAGAAGTTCAGCCCGGTCCGGACCTGGCCCATGAGCTCCGGCCACGCGGCGTTGACCTGCGCGGTGTCGGTGGCGTCGACGCCGGCGATCCGCGTCGTGTTCAGTCCGACCTCACCACGCGAAACGCTGGTGGGCCAGGTGAACACGAACGTGCACGGGTACATCTCGCCGCTGTCGATGGCCGACTTGAGCAGAGGCCCGTCACAGCTGAGCGCCACGTGCGGCAACCCGATCTCGTACGACCGCTTGGCTGCTTCGGCGGGGGTGAGCCCGATGATCGGGTTCTCCGCCAGCAGGAACTCCTCGGGGTGGTCGCGCACGAAGCTCATGTAGGCGCCGAAGTCGACACCGCTGAGCCGGTAGACGAGGCTGATCGGCTGCAACAGGCCGGAGGCGTCGCTCTTCTCGGTCGGCCCGCCCGCCTTGGCGACCACGTCGGCGTCACCGGAGGCATCGATCACGACCGGGGCGGTCAGCTGGGTCCGGCCACTGCGCGACACCGTCTCCAGGCCGGTCACCCGGCCGGCGCCATCGGTGTCGACGGTCTCCACGATGTGCTGCAGCCGCAGCGTCACACCGTGCTCACCCAGCGCGTCGATGATGATCAACTTGAACAGCTCGGGATCGACGCAGACTGCGTACATGGTGCGCCAGTCGAACACCGGGCCGATCAGGCCACCCACCGCGTCGAGCCGGTCGAACAGCTCGCGCAGGACACCACCCTGGATCCACTCGCCGCGCGGGTTGACCACACTGTCGAGGGGCAACCCGCACACCAGTTCGCCACCCGGGAAGGGTGCGGCGTCCACCAACGCCACCCGTGCCCCCGACTTCGCCGCCGTCAGGGCCGCCACCGTGCCCGAGGCGCCGGCACCCACCACCACCACGTCATACTGTTCAGTCCGCATGAGGCAGGATCGTATACCATCGGCCCCGAGTTGACTTGTCGAAGGTCAGAAATCTCTCCCCTGACAGGACGAGGCACCCGGCTCGGCGCACTGTCAGCGACCCGGCCGGATCGAATACGAAGCGGCTGCACGGTGGAATGCGCGGGCGTCCTGGGCGAGGCCGGTCCCGGTCGGCAGGTGGCGAGCGGCAGAATGCGAACATGGATGCTGCTCCGCTGACCGTCGGATTCCTCGGTACCGGATTCATGACCCAGGTGCACAGTCGTGGCGCCCGGCTCGCCGGCGCCCGGATCGCCGGGGTGGTGGGTTCGTCCCCGGAGAAGGGTGCGGCCGCAGCCCGCGAGCTGCGGCTCGGTCGCGGGTACGACTCGGTGGACGAGTTGGTCGCTGATCCCGAGCTTGACCTGGTGCACGTGTGCACGCCCAATGCGCTGCACGCCGAACAGGCCCGGGCCGTGCTGGCCGCCGGGAAGCACGTCATCTGTGAGAAGCCACTCGGCCTCACCGGCGACGAGGCGGCCGGCCTGTTGGCCGCGGCCGGCGACAAGGTGACCGGCGTCCCCTTCGTCTACCGGTTCCATCCGCTGGTGCGGGAGGCCCGGGCTCGGGTCAGTGCCGGCGAGATCGGCTCGCTGCTGCACCTCAATGCGGTGTACCTGCAGGACTGGATGCTCGACTCCGCCAACCACAACTGGCGCACCAGCGGAGACGCCGGCGGTCCGTCGCGCGCCTTCGCCGACATCGGCTCCCACCTGTGCGACCTGGTCGAGTTCGTCACCGGCGATCGGATCGCCCGGGTCTGTGCCGCGAAGTCCACCGTGTACGCCCAGCGCGGCGGCCACACCGTCGACAACGAGGACGCCGGGGCGCTCCTGGTCACCACCACCGGCGGTGCCATCGGCACCCTGCTGGTGTCGCAGGTCGCACCCGGTCGCAAGAACGGCCTGGTCATCGAGATCGCCGGCTCGGTGGAGTCGATCCGGTTCGACCAGGAGCAGCCCGAGACCATCTGGCTGGGCCGCGCGGCCGGCTCGGTGCTGCTGCCCCGAGACCCGGACCAGCTCGGCCCGGACGCCAGCAGGCTGTCGATCATCCCGGCGGGGCACCCCCAGGGCTACCAGGACGCCTTCAACGCGTTCATCGCCGACACCTACGCGGCGGTGGCCGGTGAGACCCCGGACGGGTTGCCGACCTTCGCCGACGGGGTCCGGGCCGCCCGCCTGACCGACGCGTTCCTGGCTGCCACCGAGCAGGCCGGCTGGGTCGACGTGGCGGACTCCTGATCATGATGGACCCGCGGTGATCATGGTCCTTCCTGTCAGCCTGGTGACCGCGAGCACGCCCGACTGGTGGGCCCGCGCCCTGGACGTTGCTCCCGCACTCGTGGGTGCGGTGATCAGCCACGGGCCGGTGTCGATCATGCTCACCGAGGTCGAGGCGTACGAGGGGGTCGACGACCCGGCATCCCATGCGTGGCGGGGACCGACGCCTCGGACCCAGGTCATGTTCGGCCCGCCACAACACCTGTACGTCTACCTCTCCCACGGCATCCACCACGCGATGAACCTCGTCTGTGGACCCGAGGGGACGGCGTCGGCGGTGCTGTTGCGGGCCGGCCGGGTGGTGGCCGGCGAACCGGTCGCCCGCGACCGCCGGCCAGGCGTCGACCATGATCGACTTGCCCGGGGCCCCGGCTGCCTGACCCGCGCCCTCGGTGTCGACCGGGCGCACGACGGCATGGGGTTCGTGTCCCTTCGACAAGCTCAGGGGGCGGATGGACAAGCTCAGGTCGCGCCGGCTGTCGACGTGCCGGTGTCCACCGGCCCACGCGTCGGGGTGAGCCGTGCGGCGGACCGACCATGGCGTTTCTGGTGGTCCAACGACACCACGGTGTCGACATATCGACGCGCCCAGCCCGCTGGTGGCCGCAGAATCTCGTCCTGAATCTCAAAGTGGTTATGAACCCTTGACTTGGTCAGTTGACCCAGTTAGTTTTCTCGACAGTGCGGCGGACGTAGTTCGGGGGAACTTCCGCGTCACGACGGGTACGGCTCCATCCTGCGGAGGAGGGAGGACGGAGCCGTGTACCGTCGGGCACGCGGAATCGACGACCACCACGCTGATGGAGGATTTCCCTTGCCCAGGTTGAAGGTCGAGGACCGTCGCGCTGCGCTCATCGAGGCAGCCATCACGGTCATCGGAGAGCGCGGGACTGCCGCGGCGACCACACGAGGCATCGTCGCCGAGGCGGGGATGTCGCTGGGCAGCTTCCACTACGCCTTCGCCTCCCGCGACGCGCTGTTCGCGGCCTGTTTCGAGTCGGTGGCCGAATCCGAACGTGACGCGTTCGAGCAGTTCACCATCGCCGCCGACGACTTCCGGGACTATGCGCGCCAGACCTTCGACCTCTACATCGACCTGTTGGTGAGGCACACCGATCTGCAGTTGGCGCTGTACGAGCTCACGCTCTACGCCTCGCGCCACCCCGAACTCCGGTCCCTACCGGGGGAGTATCGACGCCACACCCGTGAGTTGATCACCGAGCTCGTCATCCGGGGCATGGCGCAGTACGGCATCGACGACGACGCCCTGGTGGCCGAACTGGTGAACCTGGCGCTCACGATCACCGACGGGATGACCATCGGCTACGTCCGGGAACGTGACGAGGGCGCGCTGCGGCGCGCCTCCGCCTTCGCCTCGGCCGCGATCGACGCCCTGCTGACGAGCTCGGCCGGCATCGGCGGCCAGGCGGCGGTCTCGTCATGATCAACCGGAGGAACCCGTGATCACCCGGGGTCGTCGCCCATGATCACCCTGCTGCCCGGCACCGACGCCGAGCCGGCGGCGCGTCAGTGGCCCCGGCTCGGTCGGGTCACCGCCGGCCTGCCGGCCCCGCTGGCTGCCCTCGACCTCGCCGCACTGGGTCACAACGCCGGCCTGCTCACCACCCTGGCCGCGGGAACGAGGTTGCGACTGGTCACCAAGTCGGTGCGCTGTCGCGAGTTGATCAAGGCGATCGATCGGCTGGACGGGTGGCACGGTGTGATGGCCAGCAGCCTGGCCGAGGCGATCTGGCTGGTCCGGACCGGCACCAGCTCCGACGTCCTGGTCGGCTACCCCACCGTCGACCGACGGGCCATCGCCGAACTCGTCGCCGACGAGGAGTTGGCGAGCAGGATCGCGATCTCGGTCGACGGCCCCGAACACCTCGACCTGATCGATGCGGTGACGACCCCGGGACGCCGGGCTGACGTACGGATCTGCCTCGACCTCGACGTCGGCCTGACGATCGGTCGATGGCGGTTCGGTGCCCACCGGTCCGCCGTGGCGACCGCCGCCGACGCCGAGTCGCTGGCCCGTGCCGTCAGCTCGCGGCCCGGCTTCCGGCTCGTCGGGGTGCTGGCGTACGAGGCCCAACTCGCCGGCGTCCCGGACCGCGGCAACGGGACGTTCGGCGACGTCGTCGTCGAGTCGGTGCTGCGGCAGCTGAAACAACGCTCACGGCGCGACCTGCGGTCCCGCCGGGCGGAGATGGTGGCTGCGGTGGGCCGGGTGGTCGAACTCGAGTTCGTCAACGGTGGCGGCACCGGCAGCCTGACCACCACGGTCGGCGACCCGAGCATCACCGAGGTCGGCCTCGGCTCCGGGCTCTTCGGTCCCCACCTGTTCGACCGCTACGACGACATCACCCCGGCACCGGCGGTCGGGTTCGCGCTCGACGTCACCCGGCAGCACGCGGCCGACGTCATCGTCTGCCACGGTGGCGGCTGGGTCGCCTCCGGGCCGCCCCGGTCCGACCGGGCGCCGCAGCCGGTCCATCCCACCGGCCTCCGGTTCGTGCCGGGCGAGGGGCCCGGCGAGACCCAGACCCCGTTGCGTCTGCGGTCCGCAGCCGACACGATGGTCGGCGTGGGGGACCGGGTGTGGTTCCGGCACGCCAAGTCCGGCGAGCTGTCCGACCGGGTCACCCAGTTGGCGGTGGTCCGGGGCGAGGAGTTGGTGGCCCAGGTGCCCACCTACCGTGGCGAAGGAAAGGCATTCTGGTGAGCGATCGCTCCACGCCCGAGCGAAGGGTCGGCGACTCCAGTCTCGGCAGGTCCGCCGAACCGGCCGGACAGGGGCGGCTCTGGCACAACTGGCCCGGGAACCACAGCTGGCGCCCACGGACGGTGTTGGAGCCGGCCACCGGGGTCGCGTTGCGCCATGCGGTCGGCGACGCCGTACGGACCGGGCGCCGGATCAAGCCGGTCGGTGAACGGCACAGCCTCAACGACATCGCCGCCGCCGACGACATCCTGCTGCAGCTGCGCGGCTGGACCGGCATGGTCGCCCACGACGCCGGGCGGCGACAGGTCACCGTACGGTCGGGCACCCGGTTGTGGCAGCTGCCGCCGATCCTCGAACCGCTCGGCCTGGCGATGCCGAACCTCGGTGACATCGACCGGCAGTCGATCGCCGGCGCCATCGCGACCGGCACCCACGGTACCGGGCTGCAGCTCGCCGGGCTGGCCTCCCAGGTCGTCGGGTTGACCATGATCGACGGGCGCGGCGAGGAACTCACCATCACCGAGGACGACCCCGACCTGCTCAACGCCTGTCGGATCGGCCTCGGCGCACTGGGCGTGGTGACCGAGGTGACCCTGCAGTGCGTTCCCGCGTTCGACCTGCACGTGGTGGAGCGTCGTGAGGCACTCGACGACGTGCTCGGCGACTGGGAGGCCCGGCTCGCCGGTGCCGACCACTTCGAATTCTTCTGGTTCCCCGCCACCGACGAGGTGATCACCAGCAGCCGGGACCGGGTCGACCGGGACGTCGAGGTCCGGTCGCCGCGGACCAGCCGGATCGGCGACCTGCTGCGCGCCGAGGTGCTCGACAACGCTGCGCTGGCAGTGATGTGTGAGGTCGGCCGGTTCGCGCCCGATGCCGTACCCGTGCTCAACCGGATCGCCACCGCGGCGTGGACGCTGCGTGACCGGACCGACCGGTCCGACCTGGTGTTGACCAGCACCCGCCGGGTCAAGTTCCAGGAGATGGAGTACGCCTTCGCCGTGGCCGACGTGCCGCAGGTGCTGACCGACCTGCGGGTCAGGCTCGCCCGTGACGGGGTGAAGGTCACCTTCCCGATCGAGGTGCGGGCCGCGGCCGCCGACGACGCCTGGCTCTCCACGGCCCACGGCCGGCCGACCGGGTACGTCGCGGTGCACCAGTACGCCCGACAGGACGCCGAGGACTACTTCACCGGTTGCGCCGAGGTGTTCGACGCCCACGACGGGCGGCCGCACTGGGGCAAGCACCACGCCCTGACGGCCGACGAGCTGGCCCCGAAGTACCCGCGGATGGCCGACTTCCTCGCCCTCCGGGACCGCCACGACCCGGATCGGTTGTTCACCAACGACCACCTTGATCGGGTCCTCGGCCACCGGCCCTGACCAGGGCCCGACGACCCCTTCCCTGAGCCGGGAACTGGCCTTCCCTGAGCCGAGGACTGGCCAACCGGCGGTTCGCCACCTAGAGTGTCGACGGGTTTATAACGAATAGGTCTCGGGAGGGGCCGCCTCTGGGGAGGGGTTTGAGTGGGGTACAAGGCGCGGCGTGCACGTCGCACGACACTGACCGAGCGACTGTCGCCGTACGGCCGGAAGCTGGCACCCGGGCTCGTCGCGATGGCACTGGTGACCGGTGCCGCCGTGGCCACGATGCCGCACGACGGCTCGGCCACCGGACCGGCCGCGACACAGGCCGTACCCGCTGCGAGCGCCAGCCAGCCCGGTGCCAACCAGCACCGTGAGGAGCGCGCCAACCGGAGTGCCGAGCGCACCACACCGCCGACCCCGACCCCGACGCCGGAGGACCAGCAGGCCCTCCTGGAACGTCAGGCGCAGCAGCACGGATCGATCTCGGCCGGCGGCAGCCTCGAGCGGCAGCTCGTCAGCAAGGGCAAGCGGTGGGCGACCGCCGACCTCAAGCTCCGGGTGGCGCCCCGGGAGGGCGCGGCCTCGAAGGGCCTGCTGGCGACGGGGACCCGGATCGACGTCACCGGGATCACCGACAACGGGTTCGCCGAGGTCATCCACGAAGGTGTGGCGCGTTGGGTGACCGCCTCGTACCTGTCGGAGTCCAACCCGGCGACCCGGACGCCCAGTTCGAGCTCGTCCTCGTCGGGTGGCAGCTCATCGGGTGGCAGCTCGTCGGGCGGCTCCTCCTCGTCCGGCGAGTCGAGCAGTGGGTCCGAGGGCTCCGGGTCGTCGGGCAGCACGGCCCCCTGTCCGAGCGGGTCGTCGGTGGAGCAGGGCCTGGTCGCGAACGCGATCAAGGTGCACCGTGACGTGTGTCACCGCTGGCCGCAGCTGACCTCGTACGGCGGGGTGCGGGCCGACTCCATGCCCGAGCACCCGAGTGGTCGTGCGCTGGACATCATGATCAGCAACAACGCCACCGGCTGGGAGGTCGCCCGTTACCTGCGTGCCAACGCGGGACGGCTCGGCATCTCGCAGGTGATCTTCGACCAGCAGATCTGGACCGTGCAGCGGTCGGGCGAGGGTTGGCGGATGATGGAGGACCGGGGCGGCGCCACGGCCAACCACCGCGATCACGTCCACGTGACCGTCTACGGCTGAGTCTTGCTCGACACCGCACTCGACCTGCAGGCCCCGGGCTCCGACGACCTCGACACCCATGCCCTGGTCGGGCAGGTGTTGTGCCCGGCGGTCGGCCATCCGAGTGCGTTCGGCGTCGATCCGGGTGCGACGATCGCGACCGACGACTTCACCGCCCACGTCGACGAACTCTCCGACCAGGTGGCCGAGTTCGGGGTCGGCGCGGTGTGCTGGTTCCCGAGCCGACCCGCCGGTGACGGGCCCCGTCGGGTGACCGAGCTGGTGCAACGGCTGCAGGCCGTTGCGGCGGTCCCGCTGCTCGTCGGTACCGATCAGGAGGGTGGTCGGGTCGCGCGGATGCGCGACGGCTTCTTCGTCGCCCCGGCCGCGCGCGAGTACGCCGCCGACCGCGGCCGGATCCGGGCCGACGCCACGCGGACCGGGACCGAGCTGGCCGAGGTCGGGGTCAACACCGTCTTCGCGCCCATCGCCGACGTCGACTCCAACCCGCAGAACCCGGTGATCGGTGCCCGCTCGTACGGCTCGGACCCGGATCAGGTCGCCGGCTGTGTCGTCGCCGCGATCGAGGGGTTCGAGGCGGCCGGGATCGCCTGCTGTGTCAAGCACTTCCCGGGCCACGGCGACACCACGGTCGACTCCCACCTGGCGTTGCCGGTCATCGACGTGACCCCACAGCGCTGGGCGGAGGTCGAGGCCGTCCCGTTCCGGGCCGCGGTTGCCGCCGACGTCCCGATGATCATGACCGGGCACCTGCGGGTGCCGGCCCTGGCCGTGGAGCCGGCCACGTTCTCGAGGGCCTTGTTGACCGACCTGTTGCGTGACCGGTGGGGCTACCGCGGCGTCGTGGTCTCGGACTCCCTGCTGATGACCGGAGCGAGGCAGGGTCGGACCGACGACGAGCTGGTGGTGGACGCGTTCAACGCCGGGGTCGACCTGCTGCTGCTGCCGCCCTCACTGTCGGCGGCCCACGCAGCCCTGGTGCGGGCCGTCGAGGACGGCCGGATCAGCCCGACCCGGCTCCGCGAGGCGGCCGACCGGGTGTTGGCGCTGAAGCGCCGGATCGGCCTGATCAGCTGACGGATGCGGACCACGTCGGGCCCTGCCGGCGCGCTGCCGGGTCGTGCCATGGGCCGTCGGGCAACGGTACGGAGGCGGGCGGCAACGGTGCGGCAGCGGGTCGTGACCAGGCGATCACCTCGAGTGCGACCAACCACAACAGGACACACGCGACCGTGATTACGTTCGCGCCGCCGGCGGTGGTGGGGAACGTGTCGCCGAGCGACATCCCGATGCCGAAGGCGTGCATCCCGGTCAACGTGAGCCCGGCCAGCACCCCGAGCGCCAGCAGCCGGATTGCGTCGCGGGTGGTGGGCGAGAACCAGCGGGTCGCCACGAGCGCGACCAGCAGTGGCGCACCGGCCAGGCACGCCCCGATTCCGACCGCGCCGGCGTGGGTGGTGTACGCCTCACCGACGGCCTGCATCTGCCGCCACAGCTCGGCCAACGGGACTCCCGGCACCATGAGCCGCGGGCCGAGCACCGTGCTGCCCAGCACGCCGAAGCCGAGGACGCCGGACCCGAGCGCGGTGCCGATCATGATGGCCCGGCGTCGGCCCGGCGGGTCGGGCGGGTGGACCACCCGCGGCAGCACCGTGCCCGCGGCCTCGGCGAGCCCGAGCCCGACCGTGCCGCAGCCGACGGCGGCCAGGGCGAGCCACGCGCCACCCGGCCGGAGCGTGGCGACGAGCACGACTCCGGTGGCCCCGAGCAGGAGTGCGACGACGACCAGGCCCACCGCGGTCCGGGAGGCGCCACCGAGCCAGCGCGCGGCCAGCTGGAGCTGCAGGGTGCCGATGGCAGCGTGACCGAGCATCACCAGCCCGGCCCCCGACGCCAGCGGCCAGCTCGCCGAGAAGCCGAACAGGACGACCAGCCACACCGCCGCCAGCACGATGTTGACGGCCCCGACCCGCAGCCGCCGGGTGGCCTGCACGGTGCCGTGGGCGGGGCTGGGGACCGACATCCGGTCGGCCAGCAACGCCGTACGGAGGGCGCGGCCGGTGACGGTGGCCCGGGAGGTGCCGTCGGCCGGACCGTGGTCGAGGGCGTACAACCACTCGGTTCGATGGCGGTCCCGCACCGCCCATGGCAGCGATGCCGCGGCGAACTCGACGACCGTCGTGGTCAACGACCTCCTCATGGTCAGAGCCTACCCAGCCGTGCGGAACCACCGCCGCGCGCGGTACGGGGCAGCCGCGCCCGTCAGCGCAGTCCGAGGGCGGTCAGGGCCTCGGTCACCGGCAGCAGCAGGAAGGCCCCGACCCCGACCGCGACGACGGTGAACGTGACGAAGCCGAACAGCCACACCCCTGTCGGGATCCGGGTGAGGCGTCGCAGCTGGGCCACGTCGGAGCCGCGTTCGGGGTGACGGGCCACCTCGACGACGGGTCGGGGCGCCGACCACAGCAGCAGCCAGCACACCCCGTACGCGATCCATGACTGCCAGGTCGGGCTGAGGAACCAACTGACCAGCACCACCGCGGTACCGACGACCAGGATCACCAGGATGCCGTAGAAGTTGCGCATCATCAGCAACATCAGGCCGAGCAGCCCGACGGCCAGCCACAACATGCCGACCGCGTAGCCGGCGTTCAGCAGCAGCGCGGCGCCGAGGCCGGTGATCGCCGGTGCCGGGTAGCCCGCGAGCAGGGTGGCGACCATGCCGGGGCCCGACGGTGCGCCCTTGGAGATCGTCACCCCGGAGGTGTCGCGGTTGAGCTTGATGCCGGTGAGCCGGCGGCCGGTCAGCAGACCCACCAGCGCGTGTCCGCCCTCGTGGGTGATGGTGGCCAGCATCCGGACCGCCGGCCACGCCGGCGAGGCCACGATCACCAACGCCACCACCGCAATGCCGGCGATGACGTACGGCTCGGGGGCGGGCTGCGGTGTGGTGGCGCGCCGCCACACCTCAGCCAGCAGTTCGGTCAGCACGCGGCCAGACTAGGGTGAGGCACAACTGCGCAGAGAGGTGTGTCCGATGTCGAGTCCGGTCGATCCCACCAAGACCCAGGCCTGGCCAAGGCTGGCCGACCTGTTCGAGAACTTCGATCCCGACCTGCGGGCCTGGTTCGCCGACGACCCGGAGCGGGCGGCGACGTTCACGCTGACCGCCGGCGACCTGCACGTCGACCTCAGCAAGAACCTGGTCACCGCCGAGGTCCGTGACGCGCTGCTCGAGCTGGCCGAACAGACCGGGGTGCTCGCCCGCCGGGACGCGATGCTGGCCGGCGAACACATCAACGTCACCGAGGACCGGGCCGTACTGCACACCGCGCTGCGCCGCCCGGTCAGTGATCAACTCGTGGTCGACGGGCAGGACGTCGTGGCCGACGTGCACGCCGAGTTGACCAAGGTGTACGCCTTCGCCGATCGGGTCCGCTCCGGCGACTGGGTCGGGGTGACCGGCAAGGCGATCACGACGGTGGTCAACATCGGCATCGGCGGAAGTGATCTTGGTCCGGTGATGGCGTACGAGGCGTTGCGGCCGTACGGCGACGCCGGCCCCGAGTGCCGGTTCATCTCCAACATCGACCCGACCGACGCCGCGACGACGCTGACCGGGCTGGACCCCGAGACGACGCTGTTCATCGTCGCGTCCAAGACCTTCACCACCCTCGAAACGCTCACCAACGCACGGTTGTGCCGGTCCTGGCTGCTCGACGGGCTGCGGCAGGTCGATGCGCTCGCACCCGACGACACCGCGGACAGGGCAGCGGTCGCCAAGCACTTCGTCGCGGTCTCCACCGCCTTGGACAAGGTCGCCGACTTCGGCATCGACCCGGCCAACGCCTTCGGTTTCTGGGACTGGGTGGGGGGCCGGTACTCGGTCGACTCGGCCATCGGCACCTCGCTCGTCCTGGCGATCGGGCCGGAGAACTTCGCCGACTTCCTGGCCGGATTCCACGCCGTCGACGAGCACTTCGCCAAGGCCGCACCGGCGGAGAACGTACCGCTGCTGATGGGGTTGTTGAACGTCTGGTACGTCAACTTCTTCGGCGCCGAGACGCACGCGGTGCTGCCGTACGCGCAGTACCTGCACCGGTTCCCCGCCTACCTGCAGCAGTTGACCATGGAGTCCAACGGCAAGAGTGTGCGGTGGGACGGGTCGGAGGTGACCAGCGACACCGGTGAGGTGTTCTGGGGTGAGCCCGGCACCAACGGGCAGCACGCCTTCTACCAGCTGATCCATCAGGGCACCCGCTTGATCCCGGCCGACTTCATCGCCGTCGCCAACCCGGCACATCCCTTGCAGGACGGGGATGCCGACGTGCATGAACTGTTCCTGGCCAACTTCTTCGCCCAGACCAGGGCGTTGGCGTTCGGCAAGACCGAGGCGGAGGTGCGGGCCGAGGGGACCGACGAGTCGGTCGTCACCGCCCGCGAGTTCAGCGGCAACCGGCCGAGCACGTCGATCATGGCGCCCGAGCTGACCCCGTCGGTGCTCGGTCAGCTGATCGCGTTGTACGAGCACATCACCTTCGTCCAGGGGGCGGTGTGGGGCATCGACTCGTTCGACCAGTGGGGGGTCGAACTCGGCAAGCAGTTGGCCAAGGAGTTGACCCCGGCGGTCGCCGGCGACGAGGTCGCACTCGCCGCCCAGGACTCCTCCACGGTGTCCTTGATCAGTTACTACCGTTCGCGGCGCGACGGATCAGGTCGATCGCCAGCTTGATGTTGGCCGGGTACTCCCGCAGCACACCGTTGTCCCAGACCTCGGAGAACCGGCGGACACTGTCGTCGCCGACCCCGTCCGCGGCCAACCCGATGCTGCGGCAGGCGGCGACCGCGCGGGGCAGGTGATACGACTGGGTCACCACGATCAGCGAGGTGACGCCGTACTCCTGCTGGGCCCGGACGCACGAGTCGAAGGTGTCCAGCCCGGCCGGGTCGGTCGTGATGTCGGCCTCGGCCACCCCACGCTCCATCAGGTAGCTGCGCATGGCCGCCGGTTCGTCGTAGTCGCTCGTCCGGCCGTCGCCGGAGACCAGCACCCGCTGCACGGTGCCGGCCTCGTACAGCTGTACGGCGATGTCGAGTCGGGCGGCGAGGAAGGCCGACGGTTCACCGCTCGGTTCGACGCTGGCCCCGAGCACCAGCGCCACGCCGGCCGGCGGCACCGACGTTGCGTCGTAGGTGTGGCCGAGGGCGCGGGCCTGGACGTACGCCGTCGGGCCGAGGGTGGGCAGCAGCACCAGGGCCAGGACGACCAGCAGGCCGGCCAGTCGCCGGCGCAGGCGACCACGTCGAGGTGACCGGCCTTGCCGGTCGGCGGGAGCCACGGTCGGTCAGCTCCAACGGCCCAGGATCATCGACAACACGGTGTTGTCGGCGGTGGTGGGCCGGTCGCGGGTGAGCAGCTCGCCGACCATCTTGAGGTTGGCGAACACCTCCCGTGCCTCGCCGCGACGCCACCGCGGCAGCCACTGCCGCGCGGAGGTGTCGCCGACGCCGTACGGGGTGAGGCCGAGCAGGCGCGCGGTCGTCAGCGCCCGAGGCAGGTGGTACGTCTGCGAGATCACGGTGACCTCCGACAGCCCGTACACCCCGACCGCGCGGGCCATCGTGGCGAAGGTGTCGTGCCCGGCCGGATCGCAGGCGATGACGGTCTCCGGGATGCCCTGGGCCACCAGCCACCGCTTCATCGCGTCGGGTTCGGCGTTGTGCTCGGGATCGTTGTCACCGGAGACGAGGATGGTGCTGATCCGGCCGCGTCGCCACAGCTCGGCCGCGACCTCCAGTCGGCCCAGCAGGAATCCCGAGGGGCGGCCGTCGGGGTGGACCTGGGCGCCGAGCACGATCCCGACCTCGGTCGTCGGGACGTCGTCGACCCCGTAGGTGCGCGGCGCGGCGAACAGGTGCGTCAGACCCGCCAGGCCGGCGACGCCGATCGCTCCGCCCACCGGCACCGCGGCGGCGAGTTTCAGTCGTGACACGCGTCCAAGACTATGCGCTTTCCGGCTCGCCCACGCTCCCCGAGCCTGTCGAGGTCACCCCTCGGCCAGCGCCGCCCGCAACATCCCGTCGTGCCGGGCGAGCCGCTCGGCCGCCTCATCGGCACCCGCGTCGAGCAGGATCATCGCGATCGCCGTCTTCACCGATCCACCGCAGGCGTCCAGTGCGGTACGGGCGGTGGTGGTGTCGTAGCCGGTCGCGATCGTGACCAGCCGCTCGGAGCGGCGGTGCAGCTTCTCGTTGGTCGCCTGCAGGTCGACCATCAGGTTGCCGTACGTCTTGCCCAACTTGATCATGGTCAGCGTGGTGATGGTGTTGAGCACCAGCTTCTGTGCCGTACCCGACTTCAGCCGGGTGGAGCCGGTCAGCACCTCCGGGCCGACGACCAGCTCGATCGCCACGTCGGCGGCCCGACCGATCGCGGAGTCGGGGTTGCAGCTCACCGCGGCGGTGAAGGCGCCGAGCTCGCGGGCGTGCTCGAGGGCTCCGATCACGTACGGGGTCCGCCCCGAGGCGGCGATCCCGACCACGGAGTCGGCGGCGGTCAGCCCGATCCCGGCCAGGTCGGCGGCCCCGGCGTCGGGGTCGTCCTCGGCGTTCTCGACCGCGTCGGTGAGGGCGCGGCGGCCGCCGGCGATCAGGCCGACCACCCGGTCCGGGCTTTCGCCGAAGGTGGGCGGGATCTCGCTGGCGTCGAGCACCCCCAGACGGCCGGCGGTCCCGGCGCCGATGTAGACGAGTCGGCCACCCGCGCGCATCCGGGCGGAGACCTCGTCGACGACGCGGGCGATCGCGTCGGCCCGGGTCGCCACGGCCGGCGCGACCAGGGCGTCCTGGGCGTTCATCAGCCGGACCTGGTCGGGGGTGGACAGCAGGTCGATGTCGGCGGTGTCGGGATTCACCTGTTCGGTCACGGGGATGCTCACGGGACCCATCTCACCACGGCCGGACCCGGCCATGGTGAGCACGGCTGTTCCCGCCACCGCTCACCACTGCGGTCCCTCACCACGGGAGGGGCAATCGGCTGGTGAACCGGCGTGGCGTGCCGTCGACCGGGTCGGCGAACGCCAGCTCCCGGGCGATCAGCCGCAGCGGGGCGGAGAAGTCGCCGAGTGGGACGTCGAGCAGCTCGGGGTAGAACGGGTCGTTGCGGATCGGGATGCCGAGCGAGTGCAGGTGCAGCCGCAGCTGGTGGGTCTTCCCGGTGTGGGGCACCAGGCGATAGCGGGCGAACTTGCCACGCCGCTCCAGCAGCTCGACGGTCGTCTCCGCATTCGGTTCGGCGCCGGGGACCTCGTAGGCCTGCAGCACGCCACGGTCCTTGACGATGTGACTGCGGACGGTAAGCGGGAACGTCAGGTCGGCACGGTACCCGGCGATCGCCTCGTAGGCCTTGGACACCTGGCGATGCTCGAACATCGACTGGTACGGCGCCCGCCAACGCCGCTCGGTGGTCAACAGCAGCACCCCGCCGGTGAGCCGGTCGAGGCGGTGGGCGACCCCAAGGTCGGGCAGCTCGAGTTGCGCGCGAAGCCGTACGACCACGGACTGTCGGATGTGTTGCCCGCGCGGGATGCTGGACAGGAAGTGGGGCTTGTCGACGACCACGATCCGCTCGTCGCGGTGGAGCACGGTGACCTCGAACGGCACCTCGGTCTCGTCGGGCAGGTCGCGGTGGAACCAGATGAACCGGTTGGCCTCGTACGGTGTCGCCACGTCGATCGGGTCCCCGGCCTCGTCGACGAACCGGCCCTCGGCGAGCATCTGGTCGATCCGTTCGGGGCTCAACTTCGGCAACCGGTGGACCAGGTGGTCACGCAGGGTCGGCCAGGTGGCGGGGCGTACCGGATCACGGTCGGGCGTACGCAACCAGGCGGCGTCGAGGCCGTGCCGACGGGGCAGCGGGGAACGGGGCGGCACCTCACCGCCCGACCGTGGTGCGGACCCGGTCGGCACCGGAGTAGAGGTTCATCCGGCCGTCGCGGACGAACCCGGCCAGCGTGATGCCGAGCTCGTCGGCCAGCTGGACGGCCAGTGAGGAGGGGGCCGAGACCGCCACCACCACAGGGATCTGAGCCATCGCCGCCTTCTGCACCAGCTCGAACGAGATCCGCCCCGACAGCACCAGGACCTGATCCTGGGCGGGCAGTCGCTCGGCGAGCAGGGCGTGGCCGATCACCTTGTCGGCCGCGTTGTGGCGGCCGACGTCCTCGCGGACCACCAGGGTGTCGGCGAGCGGGTCGTACAGGGCGGCCGCGTGCAAGCCCCCGGTGCGGGCGAACACCTGCTGGGCGGCGCGGAGTCGCTCGGGCAGGGTGGCCACCACGTCCGCGTCGACGACCAGGTCGGAGCTGATCGGTCCGGGCAGTTTCGCCTGCAGGGCTTCGATGCTGGCCTGACCGCACACCCCGCACGAACTGGTGGTGGTGAAGTTGCGGATCGCCCCCGGCAGCCGCCCCGTGGCCGCCGGACTCAGCGCGACGTCCATCACGTTGTAGGTGTTGCGCAGTGACCCGTCCTCGGCATCGACGACGGCGCCGTCGCAGTAGCGCGCGGTGGCCACGTCCGACAGCCCGGTCAGCACGCCCTCGGTGTACAGGAAGCCGTGCAGCAACTCGAGGTCGTGGCCCGGAGTGCGCATGGTGAGGGTGATCGCTTCGCCGTTGGCCCGGAGCTCGAGCGGTTCCTCCCCGGCAAGGGCGTCCATGCGTTGGACACGGGAGCCGTCGGCGGTGTCGACGGCCACCAGTCGATGTCGTACGGTGACGCGACCCATGGCGTGCATCCTACGTTGCGGGCCCGTAGCGTGGGACGCGTGCACCGTGCCGCAGCGATCGTCCTCACCGGCGGCTCCTCGAGCCGCTTCGGTGCCCACAAGCCCGCCGCCGACCTGGCCGGCCGACCGCTCGTAGCCCACGTGCTCGACGCGGTGGCCCACCTGCCGACCGTGGTGGTGGGCCGCGCCGACGGGGTGCCGGGCGGGATCACCGTGGTGCAGGAGGACCCGCCCGGTGGCGGCCCGGTCGCCGGGCTGGCCGAAGCCGTACGCCACCTGCCGCCGACCGAGATCGTGGTGGTGCTGGCCGCCGACCTGCCGCTGGTCGATCGGGCCGCGGTCGACCGGCTGGTCGAGAATTCCTCGGATCGACCGGCCGTCTACGTGGATGCCGACGGGTACCCGCAGTGGCTGTGCGCCGCCTGGCCCCTTCCGGTGTTGACCGGTCGGTTTGCCGACATCGGCGACCCGGCCGGAGTGTCGATGAAGCGGCTGGCGAGTGGCGTCGAGCGGAACGACCTGTCCGACCCGTCCGGCATCACGGCTGCGGACGTGGACACCCCGGCGGACCTTGCTCGGCTGCGAGCTGTTCGACCGCACTGACCAGCACCGGATCGGTGAGGTCGCCGGCATGCAGGTGAGCGATGAGGGCCGCCCGCATTCGCGGATCCCAGAACCGCCGCACGTGGGTGCTGATCGCGGCACTCGCCCGGTCGGACGGAAGGTGGGCCTGGGCCCGGGCGATGTCGGTCGCCATCCTGATCTCGGCAGGCACCGCCCGTCGGGCCGCCTCACTCACCGCTGCACCCGTTCCCGATCCCGGTCGCGCCGCCGACGGCCACCGGGCTCCGGCACGGCCGCATGCTCCATGTCGGCCTCGGTGATGGCGTTCGCCACCGCGACCTGCACCGCGGTCACCTTGTACTCCGGGCAGTTGGTGGCCCAGTCGGAGTTCTCGGTGGTGACCACGTTCGCACCGGTCAACGGGTGGTGGAAGGTGGTGTAGACGACGCCGGGCTGCATCCGCTCCGACACCTGTGCGGTCACCACGGTCGAGCCGACCCGACTGGCGAGGTCGACCCGGTCGCCGGTACGGATGCCGCGGACCTCGGCGTCGCTCGGGTGGATCTCCAGCACGTCCTCGGGATGCCACCGGCTGTTGGCGGTACGGCGGGTCTGCGCGCCCACGTTGTACTGGGTGAGGATGCGCCCGGTGGTCAGGATCAGCGGGAACCGTCGGTTCGTCACCTCGGTGGTCGGCACGAACACCGTCGGCACCAGTCGACCCTTGCCGCGCACGAACTGCTCGGCGTGCATGATCGGCGTCCCGGTCGGCGCGGCGTCGTTGACCGGCCACTGCATGCTGCCCTCGGCATCGAGTCGGCGATGCGAGACACCGGCGAAGGTCGGTGTGGTCGCGGCGATCTCGGCCATGATCGACGCCGCATCCGGGTACGACATCTCGTAGCCCATCGCGGTCGCCAGCTCGCAGGTGACCTGCCACTCGTCCCTGCCGACCCGGCTCGGCAGCACCGGCCGGACCCGGTTGAGCCGCCGCTCGGAGTTGGTGAACGTGCCGTCCTTCTCCAGGAACGAGGTGCCGGGCAGGAACACGTGGGCGTACTTCGCGGTCTCGTTGAGGAACAGGTCTTGGACCACCACCAGCTCCATCGCGCTCAGCGCGGCCCGGACGTGGTTGAGGTTGGGGTCGGACTGGGCGATGTCCTCGCCCTGCACGTACAGGCCGCGGAAGCTGCCGCCGATCGAGGCGTCGAACATGTTCGGGATCCGCAACCCGGGCTCGGGATCGAGTCGCACCTGCCACAGGTTTTCGTAGATCGCCCGGACGTCGGCGTTCTCGATGTGGCGGTAGCCGGGCAGTTCGTGCGGGAACGATCCCATGTCGCACGATCCCTGCACGTTGTTCTGTCCGCGCAGCGGGTTGACCCCGACCCCGACGCGTCCGATGTTGCCGGTGATCATGGCCAGGTTCGCCATCCCCATCACCATGGTCGAGCCCTGGCTGTGCTCGGTCACCCCGAGCCCGTAGTAGATCGACGCTGCACCGGCCCTCGCGTACGCGCGCGCGGCCGCACGGACCGCCTGCGGGTCGAGCCCGGTCGCGGCGGCGGTCGCCTCCGGCGAGTTCTCCGCACCGACGATGAACGCGAGGTAGTCGGCGACGTCGGTGCACCGGTCGTCGAGGAACTGTTGATCATGCAGCCCCTCGGTCACGATCGTGTGGGCGAGGGCGTTGATGAAGGCGACGTTGCTGCCCGGGAGCAGCGGCAGGTGCTCGGCCGCCTCGACGTGCGGCGAACGGACCAGATCGATCCGCCGGGGGTCGGCGACGATGATCTGCGCCCCCTGTCGCAGGCGCCGTTTCATCCGGGATCCGAACACCGGATGGGCATCGGTCGGATTCGCGCCGATCAGCAGGATCAGGTCGGTGTGGTCGACCGAGGTGAAGTCCTGGGTGCCGGCCGAGGTGCCGAACGTCTGGTTGAGGCCGTACCCGGTCGGGGAGTGGCACACCCGGGCGCAGGTGTCGATGTTGTTGTTGCCGAAGGCGGCGCGGACCATCTTCTGCACCACGTACACCTCTTCGTTGGTGCACCGCGACGACGAGATCCCGCCGACCGCGCCGACGCCGTGGCGCTGCTGGATCGCCCGGAATCCTTGTGCTGCGGTGGAGATCGCCTCGTCCCACGACACGACCCGCCATTCGTCGGTGATCGACTCACGGACCATCGGCTGCAACTGTCGGTCGGGGTGGTTGGTGTAGCCGTACGCGAACCGGCCCTTCACGCACGAGTGGCCCTCGTTGGCGCCGCCATCCTTGCTGGGCATCATCCGGACCACCCGGGTGTCGTCCCCGCTGCCCTGGACCTCGGCGCGGAACGAGCAGCCGACCCCGCAGTAGGCGCAGGTGGTGTCGACGCTGCGGGTCGGCATCCCCAGCTCGACGATCGACTTCTCGGTGAGCGCGTCGGTCGGGCAGGCCTGCACACATGAGCCGCAGGACACGCACTCGGAGTCGAAGAAGTCGGTCGGGCCGGCGGCGATCCGGGAGTCGAAGCCGCGGCCGGTGACGGTCAGCGCGAAGGTGCCCTGGGTGTCACTGCACGCCCGGACGCAGCGGGAGCAGACGATGCAGGCCTGCGGGTCGTAGTCGAAGTACGGGTTCGAGGTGTCCTTGGCCGCCCCATGATCGACATGGGAGGCGTTGTCGAGGCCGTACCGCACCTCGGCAACCCCCGTCCGTCGGGCGAGGTCCTGGATCTCACAGTTGCCGCGGGCACAACCGGCACAGTCGGCCGGGTGGTCGGTCAGGTATAGCTCCATCACACCCCGGCGGACGTCGCGGACCCGTTCGCTGTCGGTCCGGATCCGTTGGCCGTCACTGCACGGCGTGGTGCAGGACGCCGGCAGGCCCTTGGCCCCGTCGATCTCGACCAGGCACAACCGGCAGGATCCGAACGCGGCAAGCGAATCGGTGGCACACGCCTTCGGGACGTCGATGCCGGCACCGAGGGCGGCCCGCAGCACCGAGGTGCCGGCCGGCACCTCGACCTCGCGACCGTCGATGGTGACGGTCACCGGCGGTCGGTCCGAGGTCGGCGGTGCGGGCGTACCGAGGTCGGGTTCGGGACGGAAGGTGTCGGGGGTCCCCGGCGTGGTGATCGCGGTCATGGTGCGCTCCTTGCGCTGTCGGGGGCCGGCATCGCCGTCTGTTCGAAGTCCTCGGGGAAGTGCTGGACGGCGCTGCGGACCGGCATCGGGGTCAGCCCGCCCATGGCGCACAGCGACCCGTCGGCCATCGTCGTGCACAGGTCGTCGAGCAGTTCGAGGTGCAGTCCGACCCGGTCGCCGGCGATGATCTTGTCGATCGTCTCCACGCCGCGGACCGAACCGACCCGGCACGGGGTGCACTTGCCGCACGACTCCTTGGCGCAGAACTCCATCGCGAACCGCGCCATCTTGGCCATGTCGACGGTGTCGTCGAACACCACGATGCCGCCGTGGCCGATCATCGCGCCGGCCTCGGCGAACGCCTCGTAGTCCATCGGCAGGTCGAACCGGTCAGGCGGCAGGTAGGCCCCCAGTGGCCCGCCGACCTGCACCGTCCGGACCGGGCGGCCCGAGCGGGTGCCGCCGCCGAAGTCGTTGACCAGGGTGTCCAGGGCGATGCCGAAGTCGGTCTCCACGATCCCACCGCGGGCCACGTTCCCGGCGAGTTGGAACACCTGGGTGCCGCGGGACCGGCCACTGCCGAGCCTGGCGTACGCCTCGCCACCGTCGGCCAGGATCATCGGCACGGCGGCGAGCGTGAGCACGTTGTTGATCACCGTCGGTGCGTCCCACAGTCCTGACAGGGCAGGGATCGGGGGCTTGGCACGTACCTCGCCGCGGCGACCCTGCAGGCTCTCCAGCATGGAGGTCTCCTCGCCGCAGATGTAGGCGCCCGCCCCCACCCGGACCTCGAGGTCGAAGGCGAGTCCACTGCCGAGGACGTTCGCGCCGAGGTGGCCGTGGGCGTAGCAGATGTCGATCGCCCGCCGCAGCACCGTGATCACCGCCGGGTACTCCGAACGGCAGTAGATGTAGCCCCGGTCGGCGCCGGTGGCGTGGGCGGCGATAAGCATGCCCTCGATCAGCGTGAACGGGTCACCCTCGCACAGCATCCGGTCGGCGAACGTCCCGGAGTCACCCTCGTCGAGGTTGCACACCACGTACTTCTGTTGTCCGGCAGGCGTCTCGGCGACCGTACGCCACTTGATCCCGGCCGGGAAACCGGCGCCACCGCGACCCCGGAGGCCGGAGGTGACCACCTCCTCGACGACGTCGGCCGGTGCCATGCCCAGCGCCCGCCGCAGACCCGCCCAGCCGCCGTGGGCGGTGTGCTGGGCGAGGTCGGTCGGTTCGATCACCCCGACGCGCGCGAACGAGACCCGGCGCTGTCGGGTGAGCCACGGAAGGTCGTCGACCACGCCCAGGTGTCCCGCCGCCTCCGGTGCGCCGACCAACATGCCCGCCTCGACCAGGCCCTCGACCGCGTCGGCGGTGACGCCTTCGTACCCGATGCGACCCTGCTCGGTGACGACCTCGACCAAGGGTTCCCGCCACAGCATCCCGCGGGACCCGTTGCGGCGGACGTCGACGTCGACCCCGGGGACGTCCAACCGAGCCAGCGCCTCGGCCACCTCGTCGGCACCGACCGCGACCGCCGCGGAGTCGGCGGGAACGTACACGGTGACCATGATCACCACCCCTTCGTCAGGTCGGCCAACCGGTCGTCGGTGAGCCGTCCGTACAACCGGCGGTCGACCATCCCGCTCGGGCCGAGGGCGCAGTTGCCGAAGCAGAACACCTCGGCGACCTCGATGTCGTCCCGACCGGCGAACCGACCGGTGGCCTGGGCGTACAACGACTCGGCCCCGACGGCCTGGCAGGCCTCGGCGCGGCACAGGCTGACGGTGTGCGCGGGCGGCGGTGTCGTACGGAAGTCGTGGTAGAAGGTCACCACCCCGTGCACGTCGGCGACCGACAGGTTGAGGACGTCGGCGATGACGGGGACGTCGGCCGGATCGATGTGGCCGTGCTCGGCCATCACCGCGTGCAGGACGACGAGCAACGGCCCCGGCTCATCGGCATGGCCGACGGCCAGTGCGCGGATCGCCTCGGCCCGCGTGGGCGCCTGGTCCATGGTCCTCCCGTCGGTGGGTGCTCCCATCCTAGGCGAGCAGGCCCGATCGGGGGACGTAGGGTTTCGAGCGTGCAGACAACCGACTACGGCACCACCGGGCTGCGGGTCAGTGTCCTCGGCCTGGGCGCCAGCGAACTCCGCGACGCCGACGCCGCCACCGCAGAATCGGTGCTCAACGCCGCTCTCGACCTCGGCATGACGCTGATCGACACCGCCCACTGCTACGGCGACTCCGAGGAGAAGATCGGACGCCACCTGCGGCACCGGCGTGACGAGTACGTGCTGGCCACCAAGACCGGCCACAAGCTGGACGGAGTGGCCGACTGGACCCCGGAGGCGGTCCGCGGTGGTGTCGAGCAGTCGCTGCGGCTGCTGCGTACCGACCACCTCGACATCGTGCACCTGCACTCCTGCGACCTCGACGTGCTGCAGGCCGAGGTCGTGATCGAGACGCTCGAAGACTTGCGTGACGCCGGCGCGATCGGCCACATCGGCTACTCCGGCGACAACGAACCGTTGGCGTGGGCCGTCCGGTCGGGCCGCTTCACCTCGATCGAGACCAGCCTCAACCTGGCCGACCAGTGGAGCCTGCACCACGTCCTGGGCGAGACGACCGACCGGGGGATCGGGGTGATCGCGAAGCGGCCCATCGCCAACGCGCCGTGGCGCCACGCGACCCGGCCGGGCGGCACGTACGGCGAGGAGTACTGGCACCGGATGCAGGTGCTGGCCTACGAGGTGGAACTCGATCCACTCGAGTTCGCACTCCGGTTCGCTGCCTTCGCGCCGGGGGTGTCGACCGCGATCACCGGTAGCACCAACCCCGACCACCTGACCGCCAACGTGGCGGTGCTGGCGCGTGGACCGTTGCCCGACGACGTCCTGGCCCATGTCGCACGGCGGTGGGCCGAACGGGGCCAGGACTTCACCGGCCTGCGCTGAACCCGGACCGGAAAGACACCCCAGACCGCACCGATCCCGTACACCGACCGGCACCGAAGGAGCCCGAGATGATCCTGATCGTCGTCAAGTTCACCACCAAGCCCGAGCACACCGAGGCGTGGCCCGAGTTGGTCGCCGACTTCACCGCCGCCACCCGCGCCGAGCCGGGCAACCTGTTCTTCGAGTGGTCCCGCAGCTTGGAGGAGCCCGACACCTTCGTGCTGGTGGAGGCGTTCACCGACGAGGGCGCCGAACCGCACGTGGCGAGCGCCCACTTCGCCAAGGCGATGGTGGACATGCGGCCCGCCCTGGCGCGGACGCCGAAGATCATCAGCCGGCAGGTCGACGGCGCCGGCTGGGAGCCGATGGGCGAGCTCGCGATCGACTGACCGGCTCGGGGCGCCCGAAACGCGGCGATCTCGAGGCGATGTCCGGCCGACGCGCTCAGTTCCTCGAAATCGCCGCGTTTCGGTACGCGGGGTGAGCTGCTGTGGCCGGATCAGCCGGTGAGCAGCCCGCGGGAGTGCCAGGCACGGGCCGTACGGAAGCCCAGTCGTTCGTACACCCCACGGGCCACGGCGTTGTCGGCGTACATGCCCAGCGTGCAGACGCCCGACCGGGCGAGCGCCCACCGGGTCAGGCCCGTGGTGACCGCGGTGCCCAGCCCCTGTCCGCGGTGCTCGGTGTGGGTCACGATCCCGGCCAGGTGCGGGGCACCGGTGGCCTCGAGTTCGGCGCCGCCGACCGCGATCAGTCCGGCGTCAGGGGTACGGATGCCGACCCAGTGGACCATCCGGCCGGAACCGGTGTCGGCCCAGACCCGCGGATTGTGGGCGATCGAGAAGGCGGTGATCTCCTCGGCATCGGCGGTGTCGTCGAGCACCTCCAGCTCGCGCTCGAGGACACGCCGTCGAGGTTCGTGGGTGGTCCACAGCCAGTCCCAGTCGCCGCCCTCGCCGAGCTCGAACACCTCGTGCGCGACGGCGGCGTGCTCACGGACGACGCTGATCGACTGGCTGGCCAACCGGGTCAGGTGGCCACCGTCGCGCAATTCCTCCAACGCACCGCGGACGCGCTCGGCCTCGGTCGCCTGCCGGCCCCGGCCCACGGCACCGTGCAGCGGCGCGACCCAGAACCCGCGTCGCCAACCGCGCCGCTCGACCAGCGCGATCTCGTCATGGACCCACACCTCACCAGGCAGGTCCGCTGCGACGGCCCACCGCACCCACGGGTCGTTCCCGGAGCGGGCGAGCAGCTGGTCATGACTGGTCAGGCGTTCCATCGGCGGTCAGCGTATCCGGCCACCCGATGGTTTTCCGCAGCGCGACCGGTCGACCGGAGGGGGGGTCCGCGAAACGGCGGCCTGCCGTGTTCGCGGTCCGGCCCCCACAGTTCGACCGGTCGCTCTGCGGAACGGCCCGGCTCAGCGGCGGTGGAGTGCGCCCTCGCCGCGCGGCACGACGAACTCGGCGTCGGTCGACACCGGTGCTCCCGGCGTGGTCACGGCCGACACCGTACGGAACCGTGCGGTGGCCTCGGTGCGGCTGATCGTGGTCGACACGTAGCCGCGGCGGTTGGCGATGTAGCGGACGTGCGGGTTCTCCGCCAGCACCTCCGGCCCACCACGGATGGTGTCGGACCCGTCGCCACCGGAGGAGATCGCGGTGGTCACCAGCTCGGCGCCGAGAGGGCGGGATCCGGGATCCCAGAAGTCGGTCTTCAACTCGTTCGCGAAGTGCATGTGGACGTCACCGGTCAGCACCAGCGCGTTGCTCTCCGGCCGGCTCGCGAGCGCGGCGATCACCTTGTCCCGGTCGGCGCGGTATCCGTCCCAACCGTCGGAGCCGAGTGTCTCCACCTCACCGGGGGTGATGTCGCGCTTGCTGAAGAACACGCTCTGCGCCAGCACCTGCCAGGCCGCCGGTGACTCCCGCAGCCCGCTGGTCAGCCACTCACGCTGGGCCGTCCCCAGGATCGTCCGGTTCGGGTTCGTCTGCTCGGTGCAGTTGGCGAACCACCACGTGCGGCCACCGTCGTGGCAGGCCTGCAGGTCACGGTACTGCCGGGTGTCGAGGACGTGCAGGTCGACCAGGTCGCCCCAGCTGAAGCGTCGGTACAGGTCCATGTTCTCGGCGCGGGGTCGGCTGCGGCGGCGCAGCGGCATGTTCTCCCAGTACGCCTGGGTCCCGGCCGCCCGTCGCGCCAGCCACGTCTGGGTCGGCACCCCACCCTTGGGGTACAGACCTGCCCAGTTGTCCTGGATCTCGTGGTCGTCCCAGGTGACGATCCACGGCGCGGCGGCGTGCAGTTCCCGGGTCGGCGCCTCGGCCTTGTACACACCGTAGCGGCGCCGGAAGTCGGCGAGCGTGATGCAGGTGCTGCCCGGGTGGGTCCGGAATCGGCTCGCGACCCCGGCACCCTCGTAGATGTAGTCGCCCAGGGCGAACACGACGTCGGGCCGCTCGTCGGCCGCGTGCTGGTAGGCGGTGAACAGGCCACCTTCGTAGTGGCTGCACGACACCGAGACCATGTGGAGGTCGCGCGTCGATCCGCGTGGTGGCATGGTCTGCGTCCGGCCGATCGGGCTGTGCTGCTGGCCACATCGGAACCGGTACCAGAACTCGGTGTCGGCAGGCAGGCCCTCCAGTTCGACGTGGACGCTGTGGCCCCAGGCCGGCACGGCGTCGACGCCGCCGCGGCGGATGACTCGGGTGAACGCCGCGTCGGTGGCGAGCTCCCACTGGACCGGGATGTCGCGATCAGGCATCCCGCCGTGACCGTCGGCGGCGACCGGGTCGAGCGCCAGCCGCGTCCACAGCACGACCCCGTCGGCCGTGGGGTCCCCCGACGCGACGCCCAGGGTGAACAGGTCCCCCTGCCGCCAGATCGGTGTGGCGTGGGCGCGGGAGACTCCGGCTCCGGCGATGGCGGCCGTCGCGGCGGCACCCGCCGAGGAGGCCAGGAGAGTGCGTCGGGTCAGCGGTGTTGACGGTGCGGTCATGGGCAGATCACCTTCTGTGTCGAGAACAGGACGTGTGGGGAAGCAACCACTGATCATGCCCCGGGCAGAAGCAGCGGTGGCGTCCACCGCGCCTTGTTCGCCAAGACGTCGACTCCCTGTCCTCGGATGTTTTCCGCAGAGCGACCGGTCGACCGGAGGGGGAGTGCGCGAAACGGCGGCCTGCCGTGCTCTCCGCGTGGCCCCCGGGTTTCGACCGGTCGCTTTGCGGAAACCGCGGCGGTCGTCGCCACCCGGTGCGGGAGGCGGGGCTCGTGGTCAGTGCTCGCCGGACTCGTCGGCGACGTCGAAGAGGTTGCCCTCCGGGTCGGCCAGGGTCGTCCAGACGATGCCGTACTCATCCCGTGCGGTGACCTTGGTGGCGCCGGCGGCCACCAGACGCTCCAGCTCGGCGGCGTAGTCAGCCGTCGCCAGGTCGAGGTGGATGCTGTTCTTGGCCGGTCGCTCGTCGGGGACCCGGAGGAACATCATCCCGGGCGACATCCGCGGCTCGGCCGAGTTACCGATGGTCGCGAATTCACGGCTGGCGCCGGGGTCGACCGGCTGGTGCAACACCTCACCCCAGAAGACGGCGAGGCGGGCGGCGTCGTCGCAGTCGACGGTGATGGATGCGATGGACAGGGGCATGGCGAACTCCTCGGATCGGTCGTGCGGGTCGGGTCGGTGGTACGGATCTCGGTCGTACGGTCGTACGGGCGTGCGGTCCGTGCGAGTGTGAGTGGCGAGTCAGGGGACCGGCCAGCACACCTCGGTGCGCAGTTCGGCCGGGTCGTCGGTGCCGTCGGGTCCCACCAGATAGCGTTCCCGGATCGGACCGGGGGCGCTGCCGCCGTGCTCGGCGACGAAGCTGCCCAAGGCCCCGTAGGTCTGGTCGAAGTCGACGAAGGAGCCGACGTGCAGCGCCACGGCGAACCGTTGCGCCGGCAGCCGCATCCGGACCAGGCCACCCACGGCCTGCGTCTCGTCGGCCACCGGTACGAAGGCGACCACCTCACCGCGGTCGCCGGTGAAGAACTCTTCGGCGTACGTCGCCCCGGCGTCACCGGCCGGGTCGACTCCGGCCGCGGCGAGCTCGCGGTGGATCGCACCGAAGGCGCCGTCACACCATTCCATGATCGACTCCGTGGCCACCTGGTCCCGTACGGCCACCACCTCCGTCGCCGGAGCCAGGCGGAACTCGACCGGGAGTGGGGACGGAGCGCCGCCCAGGAGTCGGCGCAGCGAGGCAACCACCTCGCGGGTCCGGTCGAGCTCTGACTCCATCCGGCCAAGATGTTCGCGCAGCACCGTGTCGCGCCGGTCCAGGTCGCCGGCGTCGATCACCGTTCGGATCTCCGGCAGCGGCATCTGCAGCGTCCGCAGCCGTCCGATCAGCTGGGCGGTCGTCACCTGCTCGACGTCGTACCGTCGGTAGCCGGTGAAGGCGTCGACCTCGGCCGGCTCCAGCAGCCCGATGTCGTGGTAGTGGTGCAGCGCCTTCACGCTGAGCGAGGTCATCCGGCTGAACTCGCCGATGGTCACGTACGTGCTCATGGCCGTCAGCCTGCACCCTCCGGTGACCGGAGGGTCAACAGGTGCCGTCGCATCGCCCCGGATTGCGTCTAGGCTCAGAACCATGACGTGGTTGGTCACCGGCGGCGCCGGGTACATCGGGTCGCACGTGGTGCGTGCCCTCACCGCGGCCGGTCTTGGCGCGGTGGTGATCGACGACCTGTCCAGTGGGCACCCCGGGTTCGTGCCCGACGACGTGCCGTTCGTCCGGGCCTCCATCCTGGACGCCGAGGCCGTACGCCATGCCCTCACCGGTCACGCGGTAGACGGGGTCATCCACGTCGCGGGCTTCAAGTACGCCGGGGTGTCGGTCGAGCGGCCGCTGCACACCTACACCCAGAACGTCACCGGCACCGTCACACTGCTGCAGCAGATGGCCGAGACCGGCGTCGACAAGATCGTCTTCTCGTCCTCAGCAGCGGTGTACGGGGCCCCCGACGTCGACCTCGTCACCGAGGACACGCCCAAGCAGCCGGCCTCACCGTACGGGGAGTCGAAGCTGGTCGCGGAGTGGCTGCTGGCCGACCAGGCCAAGGCTCGGGATTCCTTCGTGCACACGAGTCTGCGCTACTTCAACGTCGTCGGATCGGGCCATCCCAGGCTCTACGACACGTCCCCGCACAACCTGTTCCCGATCGTGTTCGACACGTTGTTGGCCGGTGGTACGCCGACGATCTTCGGTGACGACTACGACACCCCCGACGGGACGAACGTGCGCGACTACGTGCACGTGGCCGACCTGGCCGCCGCCCACGTGGTCGCCGCGACCCGGCTGGCCGCCGGCCGGGCCGTGGAGCCTGCGTACAACCTCGGGTCGGGCGACGGTTCGTCGGTGCGGGAGATCATGACCGCGATGGCCCGGGCCACCAAGATCGACTTCACCCCCGCCATCGGCGCCCGACGGCCGGGGGACCCCGACCGGATCGTGGCGAACGGTGACCTCGCCGCACGCGACCTCGACTGGACGATGCGGCACGACCTGCTCGACATGGTCACCTCCGCGTGGCAGGCACGGCAGGCAGCCACCGAAGCACCGCGGCCCGCCGCGCAGTAGAGTCGACGGTCATGGTGGCACAGCGGCTTGCACTGGGGATCGACGTCGGCGGTTCGGGGATCAAGGGGGCTCCGGTCGACCTTGACGCCGGGGAGTTCAGCACCGAACGGCGCCGCATCGCCACGCCCAAGAAGTCGACGCCGCAGAACGTCGCCGAGGTCATCGCCGAACTGGTCGAGCACTTCGCCGACCAGCTCACCCCGCAGACCCCGGTCGGCATCACGATGCCGGCGATCGTGCACCACGGGGTGACGATGTCGGCGGCCAACATCGACGATGCGTGGATCGGGTTCGAGGCGGAGAAGCTGCTCGAGAAGACCCTGCAGCGTGATGTCTACCTGGTCAACGATGCTGACGCCGCCGGAGTCGCGGAGAGTCACTTCGGTGCGGCGAAGGGTGCCCAGGGACTGGTGATCCTGACCACCCTGGGGACCGGGATCGGGTCGGCGATGATCCACAACGGGGTGCTGATCCCCAACTCCGAGCTCGGCCACCTCGAGATCGACGGCCACGACGCGGAGTCGCGCGCGGCGTCCCGGATCAAGGACGAGGAGGGCCTGTCGTACAAGAAGTGGGCCAAGCGGCTGCAGCGCTACTACGAGGTCGTGGAGTTCCTGTTCTCACCGGACCTGTTCGTCGTCGGCGGCGGAGTGTCCCGCGATGCCGACGAGTTCCTGCCGCTGCTGAAGCTGCGCACCCCGATCGTGCCGGCCAAGCTGCGCAACACCGCCGGCATCATCGGGGCCGCCCACCTGGCCGCGGACCTGCAGGAACGCGGCCTGTCGCACGTGACACCAGAGATCGACAGCAACGCCTGATCCCGGTTCCCGGCCGAGCCTCGCAAGGAAGGTCGTCTGAGCGACACAGGCGGACGTCAGCTCCACGCCTGTCGCTGTGGCGCCCTTCTGTACGAGCGCGTCGGGCGACGAGCTGGCGTCACATCCGGTCGGGCGCCTCGATCCCGAGCAGGTCCAGCCCTGCGGCGAGCACGTCGCGGGCTGCGGTGATCAGCGCGAGCCGCGATTCCCGCAGGGTGCCTTCGCTGCGTAGCACCGGGCAGTCGTCGTAGAACCGCGCGACCGCGACCGCCACGTCGTACAGGTAGGTGCACAGTCGGTGCGGTTGCAGGGTGTCGCCGACCTCGACGACCGTGTCGCCGTAGCGGGACAGCAGCAGCGCCAACGTCTGCTCGGTCGGATGCGGCAGCTCCAGCACCTGCTTGCCGACGGCGATAGCGTCCGCCTCGGCCTTGCGCAGCACCTGGCAGATCCGGGCGTGGGCGTACTGCAGGTACGGGCCGGTGTTGCCGGTGGTCTGCACCATCCGATCCAGGTCGAACACGTAGTCCTTGCCGAGCCCGTTCGACAGATCGGCGTACTTGATCGCCGCCAACGCGATCGGCCGTGCCGCCTTCTCCTCGGCAGCGTCGAGCAGCGACTCCAGGCTCGCGGCCGTACCGTCCCGGGTCTTGAACGGCTTGCCGTCAGTGCCGAGCACCATGCCGTACCCGACGTGTTCGGCGTGCACCGTGTCGGGCAGGTAGCCGACCTGCTTCGCCGCGGCGAACACCTGCGCGAAGTGGCCGCCCTGCCGGGCGTCGGTGACGTAGATGATCCGGTCGGCCCCGAGGTCGGCGACTCGACGCCGGATGGCGGCCAGGTCGGTGGTCGCGTAGCCGTACCCGCCGTCGGACTTGCGGATGATCAACGGGGCGCTGAAGCCCTCGGTGAACACACACAGCGCGCCGTCGTCGACCACCGCCACGCCGGACGACTCGCACTCGGCGACCACGGTGGCCAGGTCGTCGTTGTAGGTGGACTCGCCGGCCAGGTCCGCATCGGTCAGCTTCACCCCGAGGCGGGCGTATGCCTCGTTGAACCCGACGAGCGAGATGGTGATCAACTGCTCCCAGATCTCGCGAGTCCGGGCATCACCGGACTGCAGGGCGACGACCCGCTTGCGAGCACGGGTGGCGAACTCCTCGTCGGTCTTGAAGTGTGCCGACGCACGCTTGTACAGGGCATCGGCCTCGGGCAGGGTCAGCCCGCCGACGTCCAACCCCTCCTCGAGGATCTGCTCCACCAGCGTGCCGAACTGGGTGCCCCAGTCACCGATGTGGTTCTGCGGTATGACCCGGTGGCCCAGCGCGGTGAGCACCCGGTTGAACGAGTCGCCGATGATCGTGGTCCGCAGGTGACCCACGTGCATCTGCTTGGCCACGTTCGGCGAGGAGTAGTCGATCACCACGGTCTCGCCCGGCTCGGCGAGCGGCACCTGGAGTCGCGGATCGGCGAGCAGGTCGGTGACGCCACTGGCCAGTGTCTGTTCGGTGAGTCGGATGTTGATGAAGCCGGGGCCGGCGATCTCCAGCGGCTCGCACAGGTCGGCGACGTCGACGGTGTCGGCGATCCGCTGGGCGACCTCGCGCGGTGGCTTGCCCTCGGTCTTGGCCAGTCGCAGCGCGACATTGGTCTGGAAGTGCCCGAACTGCGGCTTGGTGGCCGGGCGCAACTCAGGGTCCACCCCGGTGGCGGAGGTGAAACGCTGCTGCAACTCGACTACGTACGACGGCATGTCGGCGATTCTCCCACGACACCCCGGGCGGCCAAATTCGGTTTCGGGCAATAGGGTGAGGTTGCACCGACACAGGAGGTTTCCCGATGACCGAAGACGTGCCCACCGTCGCCCTCAACGACGGCAACCTGATCCCGCAGCTCGGCTTCGGGGTCTGGCAGGTGTCGACCGATGACGTCGTGCCGGCCGTACGGACTGCGCTCGAGGTGGGCTATCGCCACATCGACACCGCCGCGGTGTACGGCAACGAGGCCGGCGTCGGTCAGGCGATCCGCGAGTCGAAGATCGACCGCGACGAGCTGTTCGTCACCACCAAGCTGTGGAACGACCGGCACCGCGACGTGGTCGGCGCCGCGAAGGAGAGCCTCGGCAAGCTCGGGCTGGACCACGTCGACCTCTACCTGATCCACTGGCCGTCGCCGCGGCACGGCGACTTCACCGCGGCCTGGGAGCAGATGCAGGAGGTGCGTGCCCAGGGGTTGGCGCGGTCGCTGGGCGTCAGCAACTTCACCCAGACCCACATCGACACGATCATGCAGTTGATCGACACGGTGCCGGCGGTGAACCAGATCGAGGTGCACCCGACCTTCGCCCAGCGTGCGATGCGGGCCTACAACGCGTCCAAGGCCATCACGACGCAGGCATACAGCCCCCTCGGCACCGGCGCCGACCTGAACCGGCCCGAGATCGTCGAGATCGCCGACCAGATGTTCCGTACGCCGGCGCAGGTCATCCTGCGGTGGCACCTGCAGCACGGCCACGTCGTGTTCCCCAAGTCGATCACCCCGCACCGGATCCGGGAGAACTTCCGGCTGTTCGACTTCGAGCTCGACGACGACGCGATGAAGCAGATCGACAGCGTCGACGAGGGCAACCGGGTCGGCAACGACCCGGAGACCGCAGACTTCTGAGGAGACCGCCGATGAAGCAGATCCCGAACGTCCAGCTGCTCGACGGCACCAGCATTCCGCAGCTCGGCTACGGCACCTACCAGGTCGACCCGGCGGAGACGTTCGATCTCGTACGGACCGCGCTCGAGCTCGGACATCGCCACATCGACACCGCGGCGCTCTATGCCAACGAGGAAGGGGTGGGGCGGGCGATCAAGGAGTCCGGCATCCCCCGTGACGAGTTGTACGTCACCACCAAGGTGTGGAACGACCGGCACCACGAGGTGCCGCAGGCGATGGCCGAGAGCCTCGAGCGACTCGGTCTTGATCATGTGGACCTGTACCTGGTGCACTGGCCGGCGCCGGTGGTCGGTGACTACCGCACCGCGTGGCAGGAGTTGATCAAGCTCCGCGAGCAGGGGCTGACCACGTCGATCGGGGTGTCGAACTTCGCGATCAGCCACCTCGACCAGATCATCGCCGACACCGATGTGGTGCCGGTGATCAACCAGGTCGAGCTGCATCCGACGTTCCCGCAGACCGAGCTGGTCGCCCACCACCAGCGGCTGGGCATCGTCACCGAGGCGTGGGCACCACTGGGCAAGGGTGCTGATCTTGACGGTGAGGTCGTCGGCTCGATCGCGTCCCGGATCGACGCGACCCCGGCGCAGGTGGTGCTCGCCTGGCACCTGACGAAGGGGTACGTGGTGTTCCCGAAGTCGGCGAATCCGAAGCGGATCGCGGAGAACTTCGACCTGGACGGGGTCACTCTGACCGCGGACGACGTTGCGGCGATCGACACCCTGGACGCCGGCAACCGGCAGGGCGCCGACCCGGAGACAGCCACCTTCTGATCTGAGCGGCGTAGAGGTAATCAGATGACCGGACCACCAAGCGACCCGATTGAGGCGGCTGCTTGGTTGCGTGACAAGTACGACTGGCTCGATGACCTGATCACGACGGTTACGGATCCCATTCTTGGAACCGAATCACCAGCCCAGTGGCTGAGCGAGTTGGCCATTGGGTTTCGAGACATCCAGGATCAGAAGCATGCGTGGGATCAGTACGAGTCAGTTCACCCCGAGCCCTACGGGCAGGGAGATGAGGCGTGGGGCCGGTGGAATCAGGCGGGACCGGGGCACCGGACCAAGATCGGGCACGCCATTGTCCACCTACCGCTACGAGATCGGCTGGTGCTGCAGTTGGTTGTCTCGCTGGCTATTGAAGAGTGCGCCACCGTGTGGCGGGTTAGCAGCATGCGAAGGTTGACCGATCGCGAGGTTCCCCTGCTCGAGGACTGGATCACGATCGTGCGGTCCCAAGTGCATCATTCCGGGGGTTGAAGGGCTGTTTCCTCCTGAATCCCGAGCACAGGATTTTGAGAACGGCTTCCTCTGGTGGGATGGCGAGAGTGTGTACGGAGAGTGGTACGAAGAGAGACCTGACGGGCCCGTCAAGCGGACCGTGCGGGTGGAGGGTTGAGCGTGAGCTGATGGAAGCTTCACCCACGATCGTGTGACAACCCAACACTGTCACCGCCGCGCTCTACGCTGCGGGTATGGGTGAGTTCTTCGATGCCGAGACTGGCGGCCCGGCCCGGCTGGAGTTGCTCAGCGTCGACGGGCACGACTTCCACGTGCTACGGCGGCTGGGCTACCGGTCGGATCGCCACGACGAGGTGTTCGAGTACCCGGCCGACCTCGAGTCGTTTCGTACTGACATGGCTTCGGTGCCGACGGTCTTCCGCTGGTTGGTTCCGCGTAGCGGTGCCTTTCTCCCAGCCGCGGTGCTGCACGACGCGATCACCGAGCCGACGTCGTACACCGGCCCGCGGGTCGACCGCACCGAGGCCGACGCCATCTTCCGTACGGCCATGGGGGAGTTGGGCACCGGGGTGATCCGCCGGTGGCTGATGTGGGCGGCGGTCACGATGGTGACGATGTGGTACGCCGAGACCGGGCGATTCTGGCGACGGATCGCCTTGGTCGGGACGATCGTGGTGATCACGATCCTGGGGCTGCTGGCCACGGCCGACCTGGTCGACCTGATCACCTGGGTGCCGTGGATGGGTGAGGGCCCATGGTGGGTCGAACTGGTGAGTGGTGCCGTCGGGGCCATCTTGATCCCGGCCGCTTTGTCGCTGACGTGGGGACGGCACGCCTTGGCCGGCTTGATCACCGGGTGGGCGTTGGCGTTCCTGATCCACGTCACGATCGCGGTGTCACTCGTCTACGCGCTCTACCACGTGATCGAGCGGATCGTGAGTGGACCCCATGACCGGCGCGGGGTCCACCCGCGATGCCGTACGACCGACTGACTGGCGCCCGTCAGCCGTCCGCGGCGGCCGATTCCTCGGTCGCGAAGTCGACCATCCAGCTGATGCCGAACTTGTCGGTGAAGGCGCCGTACTCGTCACCCCACACCTGCTTCTCCAACTTCATGGTGACCTCGCCGCCCTCGGAGAGCTTGGCGAACCAGTCGCGCAGCTGTTCGGCGTCCTCGAGGCCGCCGCTGAGGCTGATCGTGATCTGCGAACCCTTCTCGAACGGCATCCCCGGCGGCAGGTCCGAGGCCATCAGCGTGATGCCCGACGGGGTGCTCAGCTGGGCATGCATCACGCCCTCGGGGTCGACGCCCTCGCCGCCGCCGAACTCGCCGAACGTGCTGACCTTGAGGTCACCACCCAGGACGGACTGGTAGAACTCCATCGCCTCACGGGCGTGACCGTCATAGTTGAGGTACGGGTTGAGCTTGGCAGCCATCACGGCTCCGATCCTTCGGCGGGACACCCGGTGCGTCCCTTCCACGTCAGGCTATGACCGCCCCCCGACAGGACGGAACCCCTCGAACACGCGGAAGCCCTCGAAACACACGGGACCCTCGAAACACACGGGACCCTCGAAACACACGGGACCCTCGAAACACATTGCCGCGGCGACGGTCGCCCCGCTAGCGTCAACGACGTGACGACCCCGACCTCCGCCACCCCGCGCCCCGAACCCGACGAGGGACGACTCGACACACACGACGAGCTCGACGGGCGTGAGGGGCGTGGAGGTGCGCTGGCCGGTCGGACCGCCGTGGTCACCGGGGTGAGCCGGCGGCAGGGGATCGGGTACGCCATCGCGTCGCGGCTGGCGCGGATGGGGGCGAGCCTGTTCATCCAACACTGGGCGCACCACGACCACGACCAGCCGTGGGGTGGCGACGACCTGGATGCCGTACGGGCCGGGCTGGAGGAGCAGCTGGTGGGGGAGGCGTTCCTCACCGATGCCTCGATCGACCTCGGCACCACCGGTGGCCCGCAGGAGTTGATCACCGTCGCCGCCGAGGCACTGGGCCACATCGACATCCTGATCTGCAACCAGGCCCGCAGCGGCGGCGACGGCCGGCTGGCCGACCAGACCGTCGACAGCCTCGACGCGCACTGGCGGGTGAACACCCGCGCCACCTTGTTGGCCACCCGCGACTTCGCCGCCCGACACGACGGTCGACCCGGTGGGCGCGTCGTGTGGCTCACGTCCGGACAACAGCTCGGGCCGATGACGGACGAGATCGCGTACGCCACCTCGAAGGCGGCGCTCGCCGGCGTGACGGCCTCGGTCGCCGACGACCTGATCGACCGTGGGATCATCCTCAACACCGTGAACCCGGGGCCGGTCGACACCGGCTACCTCACGGCCGAGACCTCTGACCGTACGGACTGGTTGCCCGAGCTGTTGGCGCACAGCCCGACCGGCCGCTTCGGGGAGCCGGACGACCCGGCCCGACTGATCGCCTGGCTGGTCAGCGACGAGGGTCGCTGGGTGGTCGGTCAGGTGATCAACAGTGAGGGTGGCTTCCGCCGCTGGTCATGATCACCACCGGCGCGGCCGCGCCCCCGGCCGGGCAGTTGATCATGGAGTCACCCCATGATCAACTGCTGCGCCGGCGTACGGTCACGATCCGTCGGCAACCATGATCAGGCGCTGCCCGGGCACTCCAGTTCGTCCTCGTCGTACAGGCAGCTGTCGCTGACGTCCTGGCTGTACATCGAGTGCGAGCGCCGGTCCTCGACCTCCGCCGCCGCGCAGGCCGTCGCCCGCCGGTGGTAGACGTCCCGGTCGGTCGGGGTGGTGGCGGTGTCGGCCGCCCGGCGGAACGCGACGGTCGCCCCGCGCTCGTCCCCGGCCGCCGAGAGCAGGTCGCCCCGCACTGCTGACACCACGTGCGAGGGGGCGTCCTCGGCGCCGACGGCGTCCAGGACCACCAACCCGGCCTCGGGGCCGAACGCATGGCCGTGGGCGACGGCCCGGTTGATCGCGATCGCCGGCGAGGGTACGTGGCGGGCGAGCAGGTCGTACCAGGCCGCGATACGGGCCCAGTCGGTGTCCTCGGCGCGGCGGGCCCGGGCATGGCAGGCGGCGATCTCGGCCTGCAGCACGTACATCCCGACCGGTCGCGCGAGCCGATGGGCCCGACGCAGGGCACGCAGGCCACGGTGGATCAGCAGCTGGTCCCATCGGTCCCGGTCCTGCTGTTCCAGCAGCACCGGCTCACCGTCGGAATCCGTGCGGGCCGGCAGCCGGGAGGCCTGCAGCTCGAGCAGTGCCTGCAGGCCGTGCACCTCCGGCACGCCGGGGGCGACCCCGGCCAGGATCCTCGCCAGTCGTAGGCCTTCGTGGCACAGCTCGGGTCGCCCCTGTCCGTGCCGGGCTGCGGTGTAGCCGTCGTGGAAGACCCGGTAGACCACCGCCATCACGTCCTGCAGGCGCGATGCCCGGTCGGCGGGAGCCGGTGGCACCGCAGGATCGAGGCCTGCCTCGGCCAAGGTCCGCTTCGCCCGGGACAGCCGCTGCGCCATGGTCGCCTCCTTGGCGCCGTACGCCCGGGCGATCTGGCCCGTGGTCAGCCCACCGACCAGCCGCAGGCAGAGCGCGGCCCGCGACTCCGGGGTGAGCGCCGGATGGCAGGTCAGGAACATCAGGCCCAGGACGTCGTCCTCCACGTAGTCCAGTTGTTCAGTCACTTCGGTCATGTCGTCCTCACGAGGGTGTGGGCGACCGGTACCGCTCTGACACGCAGGATGGCTGCATGCCGAGGCGTTCGGTCGCCGGCGTACGACGCGGGTCGTGCCCGATCCGGGCCGGTGTCGCGCCACCCGCACCGACGACCGAGCCCGGGCTCGGCGCCATGGGGCGCGCCGCCGGGGGCCGGGTCGTCGTGTCGGGCTCTCGGGTCTGCCACGGCGATCCGATGCACCTGTGCGGTGAGCGGCCCGGGACTCGCTGGGTCCTGGCGTCCGTGAGCGGTGGGTGGGGCAAAAGGTGACGCCGTGCGGGAAGGGTCCGGCTGGCGTGGGTGTCGTCATCGGGGTGCGTGCGATCCCCGACTTCCGTGGTCCTGACGCTGGGTCCGTGCGGTGTGGTCCTGGCATCGGGCTGCGTCGCGGTGTCGGCGATGGCCGGTGGGCCCCCGTCCGCCGCGGCGCCTCTCGGGAGAGCGACGTCGGTCTCGGTGTTCACTACGTGGATCGGTGCGAGTGGCATGCCGATGTTCGCGCCGAGATGGCGGTGGGTCACATTTCGCACGGCAGGCCTCCTGTCCCGATCGACTGGTGCGATCGCCGGAGCCCGGTCAGCACGAGGGCCCCAGTGATCTTGACCGACCCCGAGGACGCCGCAGGGCGCGGTGGTCTCGGGGTGGGTGTGGTGGCGCCGGTTGGCGATCCCGGTGGGTTTCCTCGACGGGATGGTCCCAACGCCAAGTGATACATAACCGTACGACTTAGCCGGGCGCAAGGGATTTGTGGCACGTCGAAGGAAGCCAGCTGGCGGCCCTGAACGCGGGCCATGCCAGGGCGCCTGTCTCGGCGTCATGGCGACTCCTCCATTCCTCTCACCAAGACGTCGAACGGGGCGCGCGAAGATCGACACCCGCGGCGGAAATTCCTCAGAGCGACCGGTCGGCGAGGCGGGGAGGGCGCGGCTGAGCGCGGCGCCGCGGGTCCTGGCCACTCGACCGGTCACTCTGCGGAATCCGCCGTTCACCGTCGACCCGGGCCAGCGCCGGCGGCTGGCTGCGGCCCCGACCGGGGGTGTCGCCGCCCGCCGGCGGGCTGTCCGGGGTCCTCCTCCGGCGCCGCCACATCGGGCGGGATCTGCGGACCGTGCGACCGGATCTGCGGCCCAGGTTCGCCGGGGGACAGGGCGGCGCCACGGGCGCCTCGCCCGACAGGGCCGGATTCCGCAGATCGACCGGTCGGCGCGTGGGGGAGGGAGCGGCTGAGCGTGGGGCGGCCGCGGCCCCGCTACTCGACCGGTCAGTTTGCGGAATCCGCCGGCTGGCCCGGCGCATCCCGTCCACTCAGCCAGTCCGGGCCACCCCGCGCCGGCCCCGTCCGGTGCGGCGGGAGCGGCGGGCGGCGAGGGCAAGCTGCCGTGCGGCCCGGTTGAGCATCGCCCGCACGATGACCGGATGGGCTACCCGGACAGGAACAAGGTAGAGCCGGCCGCGGAGGTTGTGGGTGTGGGCGGCGGTGCTGAGGGTGACCCGGTCGCCGCTCACCAGCACCGACGCGCGGAAGTCGAGGTGCTCGTCGTCGTCCCCCAGCAGCACCTCCCCGCCGGCGACCCCGTCGCGACGCTCGTGGGTCCGGAAGGCCGACGCGTCCGACTGCGGGATCCCGACGAGGCGCACCAGTTGGTTGCGGAGCAACAGCAGCGCCGTCACCCAGCCCGGCGGGCTCCGGAAGGCCGCGTCGGCCCACACCTGCGGGTCGGTGGGCAGGCCGGGGCGCCACTCGACCTGCCAGGCGTCGAGCAGGTCGGCACCCTCGACCCACGGCCTCAACAACGCCGCCTCCTCGGGGATCGGCGCCGCGGTGGCGCCGTCGCCGGTGACCGGCCACAGTGCCCGCGCCACGGGCGACCAGCGCGCAGGCCGGGCGACGGCCCCGGTGGCCTCACGTTCGGCGTTGTCGAAGATGTCCTCGGTGACCGCATCGTGCAGCGGCTCCACCACCGCCGGCAGGACCAGCCGCATCAACCCGCGTGGTTCGGCATCGACCGCCAGTCGGATCCGGCAGCGGGAAGGACCCAGCGGCTCGACGGTGAAGTCCATCCTGCCGTCCAGTCCGGTCTCGGGCAGGAACACGAAGCCCGCACGGCGCCGCGGCTCGTGCACGTCACACCGGTACCGGATGGTGCTGTGACCGCCGTCGGCGCCGACCTGCAGCCGTCGGTCCAACACCATCGGCCAGAACTCCGGGGACGGCCACAGGCGATCCTCGGGCCCACCCAGATCGTCGAGCAGCGCCCCCACCACGTCGGCCGGGGCGTCGATCACCCGCTCATGAACGTTCCTCATGCTGACTCCTCCGTACGGAACCGTATGGTCACTCCGTACGGTAGCGTACGGTGAATGGCGAGGAAACTGAATCGTGACGACTGGGCCCGCGAGGCCCTGACCGTGATCGGGGAGTCCGGGCTGGGAGCCGTCGCGGTCGAGCCCCTCGCAACGCGGCTCGGGGCGACCAAGGGGAGCTTCTACTGGCACTTCGCCGATCGGGCGGCCGTCGTCGACGCCGCCATCGCGTTGTGGGAGCACGACCACACCGAGGGCATCATCACTGCGGTCGAGCAGTCCCGCGAGAGCGGCGACACTCCGCAGCAACGGCTGCGCCGGCTGCTGGACCGCGTCATCGGCGACCACGACGGGGATCGCATCGAGTTGGCGCTGCTCGCCTCGGCCGACGATCCGCGGGTCGCGCCGGCGATGCAGCGCACGACTGAGCGGCGGATAGCCTACGTGACGACGCTGTACGAGGAGATGGGGCTCGAGTCCGGCGAGGCCAGGGCGCGGGCCGTGATCGCGGTCAGCGTCTACCTGGGCCACTTGCAGTTGCGGTACGGCAGCGCCGTGCTGCCGTCAGGTGCGGCGGGTCGCCGGCACCTGGACCTGGTGGCCCGGGTGCTCATCGCGGAGGCGGGTCCGGCCACTCGCTGAGGGTGCCCGCCGCGGGTGGCTCATCGGGCCCGTCGTCGGACAGGTGCTGCTGACGCTGCTGTTCCGGTTCATGGTCGACGAGCGGCAACGCCGCCTCCCGGGCCTGCTTGTCGGCGACCGCCAGCACCCGGGCATGGCGGGCCCGGTTCAGTTGGCTGGTCGCCAGCGCCCGGGCGTCCTCACCCGACAGGTCCGGGATCCGCCAGGTGACCGGCCCCTTGGTGGTGTCGATGTGCACGGTGGCGAGGTCGAACCGCCGCTGCACCGGGCCGCGCGTGATGCGTACGGACTGCGTCTTGGCGTGCGGCACGATCTCGCGCCGCGCCATCAACCAGCCGATCGTGTTGACCGCGATGCGCTCGTCCATGCCGTACCGGATGGTCGGCGCGTTCCACCACCGGCGCCACCGGGCACGGCGCGGGATCCCGGTCAGCGGTACGGCTTCATGGTCGGTCCCCGGCAGGCAGTGGGCGAGCGCGGCCCGGACCTGGTCGAGGGTGGCGACCGGGAGCAGCAGCGAACTTGCGTCCGAGCGGCCCTCCCCGGTGTCGGAGCCGCCGCTGTAGCCGAGCACGTCGACGTCGACGCGGTACCAGCCCGGGGGCCGCCACAGCAGTGGCTGGCTGATCCGTAGCCCCTGGATCCGGTCGATCGGCAGCGACTGGCTGGTCAGGTTGGTCAGCCCGCGGGTGATCCGCAGGCCGCGGCCGGTGTCGGCGAGGCTGTAGTTGAACTGGGCGATCACCCGGCGTGACAGCAACGACACGACCGTGATGCCGAACCCGATGAAGGCCGGCACGAAGAACACGAGGATGTCGAGGGCCAGGCCGATCACCACCATCACCACGCCGATCAGCACGGTCCACACGAACTCCGGCGACAGCAGGAAGCCGCCGACCAACTGGCCCGGCGAGATCGTGGTGAGCACCCGATCGGTGCTGGCCCGGTCGGCCAACACGTCGGCGTCGGACCGGGCGCCGAGGTCGGCCGTCTCGCCGTGGGCCCGGGCCAACAGGTAGTCGCGCAACCGGGTGGCGTCACTGCGGCGCAGGTACCTGATCTTGGCGCCGTCGCCGCTGCCGGCCTCGATCCGCAGCTCGGCGAGCGAGAACAGCCTTGCCCCCAACGGTTGGATCAGGTCCACCGACTGGATCCGGTTGAAGCCGATCTTGCGGGACACCTTGGTCAACATCCCGGTCTCGATCCGCAGCTCGTTCTCGTCGATCACGAACTTGGTGAACCACCAGGTGACGAACGAACCCAGCGCGGCCAACGCGACGACCACCGCGACCCCGCCGATGATGTACGGCAGTGGTGGCAGTTGATCAAGGAGATTGCCGTTGCTGCCGTCGGGGATGAACTCGCGGCCCACGTACACCACGATCGCGAGCAGCACGATCCAGCCGCGGATCAACGGGGTCAGCGGGTGGGGTCGGCGCTCCCGAGGCAGGTCGGCCGGCGGCGACAGCTCCGGTTCCGCCGGAGCCGGTGTTCCGGCCGAAGTCGGCGTCGGCTCGGCGGCTGGCGGCAGTTGATCACTCATAGCCCCGTGGCCCGCGACTCGCCCAGCTCGGTCAGGTGGTCCCGCAGTCGGGCCGCCTCCTCCGGTGGGAGCCCGGGGATGCTGGCGTCGGTGTCGGCCGAGGCGGTGACGAACGAGATGGTGGCGAGTTTGAACGCCCGCTCGAGGGGGCCCGACGTCACCTCCACGACCTGCATCCGGCCGTACGGGACGGCGGTCAGGGTGCGGAACATGACGCCGTGGGTGACGTACAGGTCGTCCTCGCGCAGCGCATACCCCCACGCGCGCCACTGCCGTGGCACCAGGACCAGGCTGAGCACCAGCAGGGCTGCGCCGACGCCCCAGCAGATCGCCGAGATCCACCACAGCTGGAATCCCAACCCGAGGATCAGCGCCGGGATGGTGGAGACGACCACGGCCCCGACGACGTTCCGGACGACCTCCAGGGTGCGATAGCGGGGCGAGATGCGGTGCCACTCCTGGTCGGGCGGGGCGAAGAGCGTGTCCATGGTCACCTGAGCTGCTGGTCGATTGGGTCGCCCTCCATGGTGCCAGCCGTCGCCCACCCCGGTGCCGGTGTGCACGTTGCCGGGACCGTGTCGTACGGAAGGGCGTTCTGGTGACACAGCTGGAGCCCACGTCCAGTGGTGTCGCTGTGGCACCCTTCCCGACGAGGCCTCGCCGGCGGTGATCATGGTGCGACCGCGCGGCGCGCTGACTTGCCCGCTGGGCGTACGGGTGGGCTACAATCGCTGCCACGGCGGCCGGTGGCCGCCCGTGCGGATGTAGTTCAATGGTAGAACATCAGCTTCCCAAGCTGAATACGCGAGTTCGATTCTCGTCATCCGCTCCACAGCCTCCTCCCTGGTCAGGGCGGGTTTCATCCGAAGCTGGAGGTCGTTCATGACGCCAGAGCCATTCGCGATTCGGCTTGCCGCACGTGACGACGAACTCCTTGTCGAACTCCGCTTCGGTGACGTCGGGAACGACCGCGCCGACCTGCACGGTGCGGTCCCGTGGGTCCACCTCGTGCGGGAGGACTCGAGCCACCTGCCTCCGAACGGCCGCAGCATCACCAAGTCCCCGAACCAGTCGTATGTGATCACGTACGGATTTCCGGTCGCGAGCGCGGGAGACGTCGTTGCGTTGCACGTGGAAGGGGCGTTTCTCAATGGGGCACACGTCAAGCTCGACCTCCCCGTGGTCGCCGCAGGAGGACACCTCGTGCACCAGGTGGACGACCTCGACGGTTGACTCGGCAACGACTGACTTCACCCACCAGCACGGTGAACGGCGCGTGCAATCGGTTACCCCGACGCGCGACGCGCCGTCCCGCACCGTGGTGCCGGGTTCGACACCGGCCCGTCCGTTTGCTTGGATCAACCAATGATCGCCGCCGACGAGGAGCGACCCGGCGAGGCCTCGGAGGCCGAGCCGAAGGTCACCAGCACACGGGTGCTGGTGGTGGCGGCGTTGTGTGCCGCGGCGGTCCTGCTGCTGTTGTTGGCCGTGACGGCCCGGACGGCACCGGAGTCACCGGTGACCAAGATCCCCGAGTTCAGCCGCGAGGCCAGCCGGAGCCAGCCGCCGCCTCCACCGCCCCCGTCGATGAACGTGCCCAGCAACAACCTGCCGACCGAGGAGATCCAGCCGCCGTCGCCGGTCGCCGAGACGATCACCGACGTGATCGTCGCGGTGGTGGTCGTGCTCGGCTCGGCGGCGGTGCTCGCGATCATCATCCTGATCACCCGTACGGTGATGCGGCGCGAGGAACCCGAAGGCTTCGAGGTCGACGACGGCGAACGGGTGGTCGACCTGGGCGAGGTGGACGACCTGATCACCCGCAGCCGCGCCGAGCTGGACGTCGGCGGCCCGGTCAACCAGGCGGTGGTCCGGTGCTGGGAGGGCCTCGAGGCGCTCGCCGAGAACGCGGGCAGCACCCGCAAGCCGTCCCAGACGGCTCGGGAGTACACGATGTGGGTGCTGGCGCGTGCCGACCTGCCGGCCGAGGCGATGGCGAAGCTGGCCGACCTCTACGAGGCAGCCCTGTTCTCCGGTGAGCAGTTGCCTGAGGACGCGCGGCAGACCGCGGTGGCCAGCCTCGGCGAGCTCCGCGATGCGATCACGGAGAAGACGTCGTGAGCAGCCACCACAGCGTCCGTCGCGGGCCCGTCCCGTGGCGCAGCTTCGTCAAGGTGATCATCATCGTGGGCGCCTCGGTACTGCTGGCAACCCTGCTGTTGACCTTGATCGGCTTCGAGCTGCACATCCCGTTCCTGGTGATCTTCTCGATGTCGGTCGCCGCCGCCATCTGGCTCGGCAGTCGGGTCGTCGACCCGGCCCCGACCGTCCCCGACCAGCGACCCGTGCTCGACGTGGTCCACCTCCAGTCGCGCAACGCCGACCGGCGGGTCCGCAAGCTCGAGGAGTTCCTGTACGGGGCGCAGCCGCGGTTCAACCTCGCCAGCGGCGAACTCCGTGGCGCCATCCGCGAACTCGTCGACGAACGCCTCGAGAGCCGCACCGAGCCGGCCGTCCTCTCCGACGACCTGTCCTCGTACCTGTCCGCAGACCCCGCCCCACCGGTGGATCGCAACGCCATCCGGTCGATGATCAAGGAGATCGCCTCCCTATGACAGCTCACTCCTCCGCCCCCGACACCGAGTCGGCCACCACCGAGTCGCCCGCAGACGGGCAGGCCCCCACCGGTCAGGCACCGGCTGCCGGGCAGGCACCGCAGGCCGAGATCAGCATCAGCGACGCGTCGCAGCTGTGCCATCAGGTGATCGACCAGGTCGAGCGTGCCGTCGTCGGCAAGCGGGAGGCGCTGGAGCTGGTGCTGACCGGCATCATCGCCGGCGGCCACGTCCTGCTCGAGGACTTCCCCGGGCTCGGCAAGACGCTGGCCGCCCGAAGCTTCGCCCAGGCGCTCGGCCTCGACTTCCGGCGGGCCCAGTTCACCCCCGACCTGCTGCCGTCCGACCTGACCGGCAGCTACGTGTTCGACCAGAAGCGTGCCGAGTTCGACTTCCGACCTGGCCCGCTGTTCACGGGCCTGCTGCTGGCCGACGAGATCAACCGCACCCCACCCAAGACCCAGGCCGCACTGCTGGAGGCGATGCAGGAACGCCAGGTCACCGTCGAGGGCCAGACCCACAAGCTGCCCCGGCCGTTCCACGTGCTCGCCACCGCCAACCCGATCGAGACCGAGGGCACCTACCCACTGCCCGAGGCGCAGCTCGACCGGTTCCTGATGCGGCTGCAGTTCGGCTACCCGCAGCCCGACGAGGAGTGGGACGTGCTGTCGCGCCGAATCCTGCGCCGGCAGGAGGACCAGACCGTCGACGCGGTGCTCGACCCGACCAAGCTGATGCAGATCCAGGACGCCGCCGAGGACGTGTTCTTCCACCCGGCGGTGGGCCAGTACGCCATCGCGATCACCGCCGAGACCCGCCGCGACCAGCAACTGCTGGTCGGCGCCTCCCCGCGCGGATCCCTTGCCCTGTTGACTTGTGCGCGGGCGTACGCGCTGATCCAGAACCGGTCGTACGTCACCCCGCAGGACATCAAGGCACTCGCCGTCGGCACCCTCGGCCACCGCGTCACCGTCCGGCCGGAGCTGTGGATGAGCAACGTCACCGGTGAAAAGGTGATCGCCGGTCTGCTCGACCGGATCGAGGTCCCGTCCGAGTACCAGCCGGAGCGGTAAGTGGCCTCGGCAGGCAGGACGACACCACCGCCCAGGGCCGTACGGCTTCGCCCGTCGGTGGCGCTGTTGCGGGCAGCCGTGGTGCTCGTGCTCGCCGGCGTCCTGGCCGTGCTCAGCCACCGCGTCGAGCTGCTGGTGCTCGCCGCCCCGTTCGCGGTGTGGTGTGCCCTCGGCGTGGTCCGTCGGCCGACCGAACCGGCCGTCCCGACCGAGCGGCTCAGTGCCCGTCGGCTGGCGGTCGGCGATGCGGTCGAATACGTCGTCGAGGTGCCCGGGACGGACTCGGTGCTCGCGCTCCACGTACCGCGTCCACCGCGCTGCGACGTCGAACCGGCACTCGGCGGCGTCGTCGCCCGAGGTCGCGCCGTGGTGGCGGTCCGACCACAGCGGTGGGGTCGGCACGTGGTGTCGGCCGAGGAGGCCTCGATCACCGACTCGTGGGGCATGTGGACCGGGTTCTGGAAGCCGCAGGACCTGACCGTCACCGTCGCCCCCGGGCTGGACACCCCCGGTGGTGGCGACTCCATCCCGCACCCGATCGGGCTGGTCGGCATCCACCCGAGCCGGGCCCGCGGTGACGGCAGTTCGTTGGCCGAGATCCGCGAGTTCCAGTCCGGCGACCGGTTGAAGCGGATCAACTGGAAGGTGACCTCGCGGACGGGCCGGTTGCACTCCAACGCGACCACCGCTGAACGTGACACCGAGGTGCTGATCGTCACCGACACCCTCGCCGACATCACCGTCGGGCCGTCGGGGCGCAACCAGTCCCGCGTCGAGGGCGGCTCCAGCCTCGACATCACCGTCGGCGCGGCCGCGACGATCAGCGACCACTACATCCGGCTGGGCGACCGGGTCGGCCTGCACGACCTGGGGTACGTGATCGGCCCGGTCCGCGCCGGGGCCGGCGCCCGCCAGCGCGCCATCATCACCGACCAGCTCGCGCGAGGATCGGCTGAACGGATCGGGATGTCGTCGTTCCGCCGCGTCGGCCGGGTGCGTCCGGGCTCGCTGGTGGTCTGCTGCACCCCGCTGCTGAATGCCGACGTGATCGACGAGGTGCTGCGGCTGATGCACCGCGGCGTGGCCGTGATCGTGATCGACACCCTGCCGCCCGAGCTGGGCAAGATCAACACGTTGGCAGGTTCTTCGTCGCGGGCCGGCGCCATGATCGAACGACTCGGACAGCGGATGCGCAACGAGCGCTACTGGACCGAGGCGTGGGCACTGCGCCGGATCGAGCGGGACTCCGACCTGAAGAAGCTGGAACGACTCGGCGTACCGGTCGTGGCCTGGGAGGGCATCGGCAGCCTCGCCACCGTCGTGTCCGCGTTGGCGGCCAGCCGCACTGCACCACGGATGGCGAGGCACTGATCATGATGGGACTGATCGACGAAGCCGCGGACGTGCTGGAGCGCTTCCGCCGCTTCAGCAGGCAGCAGTGGCTGCTCCGGCTGATCATCGCGGTCGGTGGCCTGGTCGCCTGCGGGGTGTTGTTCGTGACCAACCTGTCGCCGGTGTTCGCCTTCCTCGGGGTGGTGGGGTTGCTGGCCACGCTGCTGTTCCCACGCGGCCACGCCGGCACGGTCTTCCTGGTGATCATCGTGCTGTGGGCCGCGTTCGGCGGCGCCGAGTCGGGCCTGCTGCCGTTGGTGCCGGTCGCCCTCGGCATGCTCGCGGTCCACTGGGCGGGTGCGGCGACCGCCGTCGGACCCAGCTTCGCCGAAGTCGATCGACGGGTCTGGGAGGGCCTCACCTTCCCGCTGGTGTGCGCGGTCGGGGCGATCGTGTTTGCCGTCGTGCTCGGGCTGGTGTCCGGGGCCATCGTGTTGCCGCCGTCCCTCATCCTGGTCGGCCTGATCCTGCCGTTGCTGCTCGCCGCAGCGATGGTGGCGCTCTGGCCGACCGACCGTCGCCCGACCTCCCAGGAGCAGACATGACCGATCAGCAGTGGAGCACCGAACAACGCTGGAGTGACGACAACCGGGACCGGTTCACCGCCGCTGCCGCCCGGGTGACGGCGGCGATCGAGCGGCATGTCGCGTCGGTCGCCGCGGCCGATGCCGACACCGATGAGGAGGCGTTGGCCCGTACGGCCGGCGAACTCGAGGCGGCGCTGTCGGCGCTGAGCCATGCCGAGTTGGCGCTGTCCGGGGCGTGCGCGTTCTGGCTGGGTGGCGACGAACTCGACGAGGACGAGGTCGGCGCTGCCGCCGAGGGGGACGCGGAGGACGCGGAGTCGGGTGATGGCGCCGGGTCGACCGGTCTGCCCGACGCCCCCGAGGGGGCGCTCGACGAGCCCGCGGTCGACGCCGTACGCAGTGAGCTGGGTGCCGAGGAACTCGCCGTCCTGGTCCGCATGGACTTCAACCTCGACGACCGTACGGACCTCCTCGCGGCCGCGGCCGCCGCACTGCAGGTGGACCCGGCCGACCTCGACTTCGACCCCGAAGCCGACGTGGAGTCGGCCATCTTCGCGATCGCCCAGACCGACGGCTGGGACCGCTTCCTCGCCGACGAGGTGCCCGGACTGCTCGCCGAGGGAGCGGTCGCCGAGATCATCCGCGGCGAGACGCCCGAGTCCTGACGAACTCGGGTCGGCACGCGTCAACGAGATCGATCACGTGGGCCACCGAGGAGCTGACCCCTTCAGGCCTGCCCCGCGCTTCAGTCACCGCGCGGCTGGTATCCCGCGATCGAATCCACGTACGCGTCGGGGTCGGTGTCGAAGCCGTCCAGGATGAACACGTACTGCCCCTCGACGATCGGCACGTCGTTGATCGTTGTCGGCACCGAGAAGAGCGCATCGACCGTCACCCAACCGTCGCCGGTCGAGTGGAGCGGGATGATGTTGCCCAACGCCCGGCCCTGCTGCCGGCCGGTGGCGTCGCGCAGGTTGAGGCCCACCTGCACGGTGGCGCGATAGCTGTCCCCCGGGGCGCGGAGGTGGCCGCGGAAGGCGACCATGCCGGGCTTCAGCGGGATGAACTGGGCCGGTCCGCCACGTAGCAGGTGCCGGACCAGCAGACTGCGCTCACCGTCGTGGGCAACTTCGGTGGTCGGGACCAGGGTGCCGGCGCTGGCGATCCACAGGTCCCACAGTGCTGCGCCGTCCTCGAACGACCCGTTGCGGATCACCGTCGGCGCGACGCCGGCGGCCACGTCCAGGGTCAGCGCGACGTAGGTGGTGAAGTCGTTCGCCGGGCCGTTGCGCCGTTCGGTGAGCCAGTCGGTGACCGGTCCGCCGTCGGGTTCGGCACTGGTCAGGTGGTCGACCACGCCCCAGAACTTCGACGGGTTCCAGCCTTCCCAGATCAGGCCGTGCTGCTCCGGTTCCGACGGGTGCCGCAGCAGGGGGTACGCCCGCCAGGTCCGGATCAGCGCGAGACGTTTGGTCGACAGCTGCGCCAGCTGCTGCCAGCTTGTCTCGACGTCGGCCAACATCGCGATCGCTGCCTCGGTGCCCTGCGGCGGCGGGACGTCGCGCGGGCACGACATCGCACTGGCGTAGTAGTACTCGAACATGGTGCGCAGTCGGGCCGCCCGTACGGTCTGGGGGTGAGTGCCCTTGTTGGCCCAGACCTGATCGATCAGCGCCTGCGCCTCGGCCACCTTGCTCAGGGGGACGGCGTCGAGGTAGCCGGTGGCGGTGAAGGCCTGGTAGGTCGAGTGCTGCTGGAACCACGAGGTGTGCCACGCGTGCTGCGTCCAGATCTCCTCCCACAGTTCGTAGAACTGCTTCAGGTACGGTGCTGCCTTCGGGCCGACGGCGAGTTCGTACCACCGGTCGAGTTCGGCGTCGACATCGAGGTTGACGTCCCACATCAGCCGCGCGGTCAGCCACGGCTTGGGCCCTTCACCCCAGTTGGGGTACATCTCCTGGTAGTGCGCGACGACGTTGTGCTCCTTGGCGTACCGGAGCACCTCGGCAGCGTGGCGGTTGAAGATCCGCGGGACCAGGTACGGGGAGCCGTAGCTGTAGTCGTACCACCCGATCTGGGACGCCACCTCGCCCCATGCCGCCAACCGCGCCTTGCTGGCGGCGGCGACCTCGGGGTCGATCCAGCTGTAGCGGTCCTGGGTGAAGAACGGCACCACGCGCGGGTGCAGGGGGAACGTCGGCGGCACCTCGAGTTGTTCGTACGCGAGGAGTCCGAACCACTTGTCCGGCAGGTCCTGCAACACCCGCTCGACCACCGCGTTCACCCAGGCGTAGTAGGGATCCGACGGCTCTGGCTCCTCGAAGCCGGCGGAGTCGTTGACGCCCAGGCTGATGCTGTTGGACTCCGGGTTGGCCGCGAACCACGCCTTGATCTTGGTGACGGCCACGTCGATCGTGTCGGGGTTGGTGAAGGCCGGCTGCCACCCGACGGTGACGCCCGGGGCGGGTGGCCGACCGAACGCGTAGTACTCCGGATGGGATTCGCCGAACTCGCTGACGGGGAAGAAGTTGAACAGGTTGTGGTGAAAGTCGTAGGTGTTGTTGTGCCAACCCTGCAAGCGATGCCGGGCCGCCCACCGGTAGAGGTCGGCGGGGAAGGTGCCCGAGACGTGCGGCTCGTTCACGAACGGACTGATCATCCGCATCGGGAAGTCCGGTTCCTTGATCACCTTCTCGGCGGGCATCCGGATCGTCGACAGCTGCGGGACGTGGGTGCCCTCCTCGGTCGGCATCAGCCACTCCACCCCGACCGCGCTGGTGATGAAGTCGTGAGTGCCGTTGATCGATCCCCATTCCGTCGGGCCGAGGATGGTCATCGAGCGGCCGTGCGGAACGATCGCGAACCCGGACGGGTCGAGTCCGGCCACCTCGTCGACCAACGCGGCCGGCGTGCCCGGGCCGACCACGCCGAGGTTGATCGCCCCCGCGTCGGCCGGCGGCGGGTTGCTCGGCAGCGAGGCGGTCTGCAGACGTACGCCGGTGGCCTGTTCCACGTAGTCGACGAGTGCATCGCGGGCCGCGAGCATGGACGTACCTGCCTCGTCGGAGACCACGACCACCATCCGTGACATGCCGCGGTGCACGATCGGCAGCCCGGAGCGCGCGGCGGAGGCGACACCGGGGGCGGCGGCGAGGGCGATGCCGCCGACACCGCCGGTGACGATCAGCTGGCGGCGCGACAGTCCGGTGGTGTCGCGGGCATCGGGTTCGCGGGTCATGGGGGTCTCCTTCTGCGTCTGGGCTCATCGGTGAACCGCTCACACAGACTAGGAGCCTGCTAGAACCTAGGTCAAGAGTTGACATCGCCGGGGGGCGTGGCAGTGTCCGGGGCCGACCCGTACGACCTGTTGCGCCCCTAGACTCGGGCCCGTGCAGCAACTGGCATACAGCGCCCTGACCCACCCCGGCCGGGTACGGACCAACAACGAGGACAGCGTGCTCGCGTCCCCGCCGGTGTTCGTGGTGGCCGACGGCGTCGGCGGCTCGTCGGCCGGTGAGGTGGCCAGCGGGATCGTGGTGGACGAGTTCGCCAAGTTGCTCCCGGGGCCGGTGGACGACCGGCAGGTCTCGGCGGCGCTCGCGCGTGCCAACAACCGGATCCTGACCCACAACGAGCGCAACGACGTGCAGTCGGCGACCACCGCGGCCGGTGCGGTCGCGCTGGACAACGGGAGCGGTCAGGGCTACTGGCTGTTCTTCAACATCGGCGATTCGCGCGTCTATCGGCGGACGGGCCCGGTCGGGCAACCGCTCATCCAGGTGAGCGTCGACCATTCGCGGGTGCAGGAGTTGCTCGAGTCCGGTGAGATCAGCCCGGAGGAGGCGTGGCGGCATCCCGAGCGCAACGTGGTGACCCGGGCGGTCGGTTCGTTGGGGTTCCTGCCCGACTTCTGGTTGATGCCGCGTAACGTGGGCGAGCGCATCATGATCTGTTCGGACGGACTGCTCAACGACTCCCCCGGAGCCGAGGTGAAGCGGATCGTCAAGGAGGTCGAGGGGGCCGAACGGGTGGCACAGCACCTGCTGGCCCTGGCCCTCCACCACGGCGCGCGGGACAATGCCACGGTCATTGTGATCGACGTGCTGGACGACGGGTCGGATGTCGACAGTACTGTGCCAATGGCACAAACTGTGCTGACGGCGAGGAGGAACCACCCCCATGTCTGAGTCCAACCAGCCTGAGTCCAATCAGCCTGAGTCCAACCAGGGCCGGGCCGCCGGCGGACCGGTCGGCCACTGGCGCGCGACCTACACCCCCGGGTCGTGGATCGTGCTGTCGGGCCCCACCGCCATGGTGGTGCTGCAGCCCGCGCCGGCACGCGCGTCGACCCTGCTCAACGGGATGTGGGAGGAGGTCGTCGCCGGCTCGTCGATCCATGACGTCGCCGAGCGGTTGGCCCGCTACAACATTGAGGCGATGCCCTCGTTCGCCGCCTTCTTCTGGGACGGCGACGGCCTGCGGTCGCTGGTCCGTGGCCGGGTGCAGGTGATGGACCTGGCCTCCGGTGAGCACGTGGCCGACGGGGACGGCATCGTCACCTGGTCCGAGGCCGGGCTGGGTGACGTACGACAGGTCCGGATCGACATGGAGGGTACGGCCGAGGAGTCGGTCGACAAGCTGCAGCTGCCGCTGGTGGTGGGCGCGGTGACCGCGTCGGCGATCGTGCTGGACGCCACCGACGAAGCCGTGGTGGCGTCGCCGCAGGTCTCCGCGGGGTCCTCGGCCACGGCCGGCGGCGCGACGGTCGGGAACGTGGCAGATCTCGAGTCCGGTGCGGTCAGTGAGGTCCCGGGGTCCGAGGAGCCGGAGGTCCGGCCGAGCCGAGCGGTCGAGTCGGAGCCAGCCGTCGCCGAGCCAGCCGTCGCCGAGCCGGATGCCGTCGAGCCGGATGCGGTCGAGCCAGCCGCTGCCGAGCAGGCCGCCCCGGCGGAGGTCGACGCACCACGGCCAGCTGCCGAGCCGAGCGACGCAGCGGCCGGGACAGCTCCGTCGGATGGCGCGGGCGTTGATCCGGCCCTCGCCGCCTTCGGGATCGGTGCCGCGGGAGCCGCCGCTGGAGCGGGCGTTGCGGCCCATGCCGCAGGGTCCGACGACCCTGGGGCGGCTGCCGGGTCCGACGACGAGTCGAGCCCGGGCGCCGACGCGGGCCACGCTCCGGACCCCGCGCATGCCGACACCGAGCAGCTGACGCCACAGCCGCCCCGACCGGACCAGCCCGAACCGGACCAGCCCGAGCCCGAGCAGCCCGAGCCGGAGCCGGCCCCACAACCCGCGTCGTACACCCCGGAGCCGGGTGACCGGAACGACCCCGCACTCGCCCTGTTCGCCGGCGGGGGGTTCGGTGGCGAGGAGTCCGAGCCGGAGCAGCCCGAGCCAGAATCCGAGCCCGGGCCGGAACCTCAGGCGCAGCGGTCCGCAGGACCGGCGGGGCAGTTCGACCAAAGGGCTCCGGGCGGTCCGGGTGGTCCCGGTGAACAGGGTGGTCCCGGCGAGCACGGTGGTCCCGGCGAGCAAGGTGGTCCCGGCAGTCAGGGTGGTCCCGGCAGTCAGGGCTTCGCCGGCGGTCAGCCTGCGCCCAGCCATGGCGCTCCGACCAGCTCGCAGTTCGGTGCGCCACCATTGCCGCCCGAGCAGGCTGCTGCGCCGCAGCCCACCGGTCAGCAGTCCGCGTCGAGCCAGGGATCGGCGTCGGGCTTCCCGTTCGGCCCGCCGCCGGGCGGACAGCCGAGTGCGCCGGGAAATCCGTTCGCCCCGCAGCCGCCGGGTTCTGCCGCCTCCGCCTCCGGTCCGTACGGGCAGCCGGGCCCGGGTCAACAGGGTCCGGGTACTCCGTGGGGAGGCCAGCAGGGACCGGGTCAGCAGGGACCGGGTCAGCCAGGCCCCGGCCCGCAGGGCCAGCAGGGGCCTTCGGGTTGGGGGAGCCCGCCGCAGCAGGGCCAGTTCGGCCAGCAGCCGGGTCAACAGCAGCCGGGCCAACAGCAGCCTGGGCAACCGCAGCAGGGCCCGTACGGTCAGCAGCAGTCGGGTCCGCAGGGCCAACCGCAGGGCGGCCCGTACGGCCAGCAGCCCCAGCCCGGCCAGTGGGGACAGCCCGGCGGCCAGTACGGGCAGCCCGGTCCACAGGGGCAGCAGGGTCCCGGACCACAGGGGCAGCAGGGTCCCGGACCACAGGGCCAGCAGCCCCCGTACGGGCAGCAGCCGGGACAGCCCGGCGGCCCGGGCCAACAAGGGCAGCCGGGCCAGAACCCGTACGGCCAACAGCAGCCCCCGTACGGACAACAGCAGCCCCCGTACGGACAGCAGCAGCCACCGCAGGGGCAGCCGTCCCCGTTCGCGCCACCGGGCGCCACCCCGGGTGGACCGGGTGGGCCGCAGGGCGGACCGGGATCCGCCGCATCGGCGGCATCGGCGGCTTCGGCCGCCGAGTCCCCGTACGGACAGCCGCAGCCACAGCCACAGCCTTCGGCCCAGGAACCACCGCGGCCGCAGCCGGCGAACATGCCCGACGACGCGGTCGACCACGACGGGGCGACCGTGTTCGCGACCGGACTGGCGCGCTCGCTCAAGCCGAGCGAGAACCTCGGCGGGGACGGTGACCTGTTGCTGGCGGTGCTGTGCAACCTGCAGCACCCCAACGAACCGGGCAGCCAGCGCTGCGTCCGGTGTGGTGGCAGCATCCCGCCGCAGAATCCGCGACTGGTCAGCCGGCCCCCGCTGGCGGTGCTGCGCACCTCCCACGGCGACCGGCTCGAGCTCGACCGGACGGTCCTGATCGGCCGGTCACCGACGGCCTCGCGGGTGCCGCGGGAGCAACTGCCGCGGATGCTGACGGTGCCGAGCCCGAGCCACGACATCTCCCGGACCCACGTCCAGGTGGCGCCGGAGGGGTGGTCACTGGTCGTCACCGACCTGCACTCCACCAACGGCACCACGCTGGTCCGCCCGGGTGCCGACGTGGAGCGCGAGCGGTTGACCCCCGGTGAGCCGACCGAGCTGCGGATCGGCTGGATCCTCGACCTGGGCGACGGTGTGACCGTCACCATCGACCCGCCGGCCTGAACCGCGCCCCATGAAGCGGGCACCCTCCAAGCCGCCGGCCCTGCCCGGGTACCGACCGATCTCCCACCTCGGGTCCGGCGGGTTCGCCGACGTCTTCTTGTACGAGCAGGAGTTGCCGCACCGGCAGGTCGCGGTGAAGGTGTTGATCGAGTCGGTGGTCGACGCCAACACTCGGCAGCGGTTCGTCGCCGAGGCGAACGCGATGGCGCGGCTGTCGGCGCACCCGGCGATCGTCACCATCTACTTCGCCGGGGTGTCGCCGGACGGCCGGCCCTGCCTGGTGATGGAGTACTGCTCCCGGCCCAACATGGGCCAGCGGTTCCGGCGGGAACGGATCGAGGTCGCCGAGGCGCTGCGGGTCGGGATCCGGCTGGCGAGTGCGGTCGAGAGCGCCCACCGGGCCGGCATCCTGCACCGTGACATCAAGCCCGCCAACGTGCTGGTCACCGACTACGGCTGGCCGGCGCTGACCGACTTCGGCATCTCCGCCCAGCTCGACACCAGCAGTGCCGAGGCGGAGGGGATGTCGATCCCGTGGTCGGCGCCGGAACTGTTCGGCCGCGACTCCCGCACCGACGTCCGTACCGACGTGTACTCCCTCGGCGCGACCGTGTACGCCCTGCTGGCCGGCCGGTCGCCGTTCGAGGTCCGCGGGGGCGCCAACAGTGCGGCCAGCCTGATGGCCCGGATCGAGCGGCAGCCGGTCCCGCCGACCGGGCGCGACGACGTACCGCCCCTGCTGCAACAGACCTTGGCGCGGGCGATGCACAAGCGGTCGGAGGCCCGGTACCGCAGTGCGTACGACTTCGCCCGCGCCCTGCAGGTGGTCGAGGGCCATCTCGACCTGCCCGGCACGCAGATCGAGGTGATGGAGGGCGTCCTCGACGAAGGCGAGGGGGATGACCACGAGGCGACCCATCTGCGGCCGGTCGTCACGATCAACGACGAACCGGGGGTGCAACTCGCCGAGGACACCTGGTCGCAGAGTGACGTCGCCCCGGCCGCGTTGGGACCGTTGCCGGACACCGATCCCGTACGGACCTCCCGCGGCGTGGTGCGGGCCCTGGTGGCCGGTCTCGGGCTGTTGCTGTTGATCGCCGTGATCGCAGGCGTGATCATCTTCGGGCCACAGGGTGCCGGTCCGATGACCGAGCCGCCGGTGAGCCCCACAAGGGTGATCCGCCAGTCCGAGGTGGCCGCGCCGGTCGCGGAGGAGTGCACGCTGGCAGACGGGCAGCTGACCTGCAGTTGGCACCAGCCTGATCTGGTCGACGGCACCCGGTGGAAGTGGCACTGGGCCGAGGGGACCCCCGGCAGCACCATCGACGAGCCGCGGCTGACCGTCACGGTGCCCGAAGGGAGGGCGCCGTGCATCGTGGTGGTCGCGGTCCATCCGTCGGGTGGTACGAGCCGATCCCCACTCACCATGTGCGCAGACTGAGCGTTACCAGTCCTGACCGGGTGACTCTCCCGATGCCGCATCACGCCGGCCTGCCGCAGTCCCCCGGGTCATGCCTTGCCGGTTGCCGGCTCTGCTCGTGCCGGCGCGAGTCGGCGACCCGTCGTGGCTGCAGACATGGCTCTGACCTGCTCCATCACGGGTCCGCGGCGACCCGCTCCCACCAGACGGCATGCTCGTCGGCGGAGATCTCGTGCCGGGCGGGCTCGACATCGTGCAGGTTGCCGAACCGGATCAGGTTGTCCAAGGTTTCATCGACACCCGGCCCAGCCAGGCGCACCCGGTACAACGACTGTGCCGGACAGAAAGCGGTGCGCAGGGAACGACCCGGTGCCCGGGGAACGACACGGTGCACGAGAACGCACTTGACCAACTCAGTACCTCGGGTATTCAATACCATTGGTATCGAACAGAGGAGGCCCATGACTGACGCCACCTCAACACGCCCGACCACCCGCCGTCCGCGGCGTGCCCAGGTCCGCGCCGACGTGCTCGACGCGGCCCGAGAAGCCTTCCTCACCCACGGGTACGCCGCGTGCTCGGTGAACGACATCGCCGCCGAAGCGGGCTTCACGAAGGGCGCGGTCTACTCGAACTTCGGCGGCAAGCCCGGGTTGTTCGCGGAGGTCTTCCAGCGCGACTTCGGCCGCGCCACCGCGCAGCTGGTCGCCGACCTGCTGGACGGCACCGGACTGCGCGACCGCGCACAGCTCCCCGACGTCGCAGCCGGCCGGCTGGCCGACCTGGTGATCAGACAGGCCCCGCTGCAGGTCGCCGTCGGCGAGTTTTGTTCCGTCGCACATTCCAGTCCCGAGGTGGCCGAAACCTATGCGGCCATGCGGGCCGACCAACTCGACCTCGTGGCCGACGCCCTGCACCGACAGCGCCTCCTCGGCGACGGTCAGGACCTCGCCGACCATCGAGAGGCCGCGGTGCTCCTGCTCGCCGTCCTCAGTTCCCTGTCGCTGGAGCACCGGGCCGCACCGGAGCTCTATCCGCGTGCAGTACTGATCGCGGCCCTGACCCGATTTCTCGCAGGACTGCTGCCGTGACCCCGCTCGATCCCGACCCGCAGCCGCGTCATGCCGCACCCGAGGTCGTGCCCGACCCCGAGTCCGTCGCACGGCCCGTCCTGATCGAACTGACCGCGCTCACGCTGTCCCACCGCGCCCAGGCGGTGTTCGGCCCAATCACCACGACGGTCCCCCGTGGTGGACTGGTGGTGGCCCATGGCCCGGCCGGCAGCGGGCGATCCAGCTTCCTGCTCGCCCTGGCCGGACGGATGCGTGGGCTGACCGGCACCCTGGCGGCACCGGGCCCGGTCCCGGCCGATGCTCGTGCCCGGCGTCGGGTCGAGCGCGAACGACGCAACGCCGCCGCGGTCGCGCGGGTCGGGACCCTGGTCACCCCGGAGGATCGGCTCACCGTCGGCGAGTCGATCACCGAGCGATGCCTGATCGACGCGGTCACGGTGGCCGACGGTCATACCAGGTTCGCCGAGCTCGTCGCCGGACTCCGCGACGCGGACCTTCCGGGCCCGCCGATGGCGTTGGACCACGACACCCTGGTCGGCGAGCTGTCGGCACGCGACCGAGCGGTGTTCGCCGTCCTGCTGGCCATGCTCCGGCGGGCCGACCTCGTCGTCCTGGACGACGCCGACGACTCCCTCGACACCGACCAGCAGGCCGAGCTGTACGCCGCGCTGCAGCACCTGAGCGCGACCGGCTGCACCGTGGTGGCCAGCACCTGCGATCTGCGTGGCGTGCCGGCCGAGACTCCGGTGATCACTCTGCCATCCCACCCCGAGCCGACCCACCCCGAGCCGACCCACCCCGAGCCGACCCACCCCGAGTCGACCCATCCCGAGCCGACCCACCCCTAGCTCATGCAGGAGTCCTGATGCCGTTCCCCGCCGCCCGGCTCGCCCGCTACGAACTGCGCCGCTTCCGCGGTGTGATGCCTCGCCTTGCGCTGGCCTTCGTCGTCCTGGTGCCCCTGCTGTACGGGGCGATCTATCTGTCGGCCAGCTGGGATCCGTACGGCAAGCTCGACCACCTCCAGGTCGCCGTGGTCAACGAGGACGTCCCCACCACGATCAACGACGAGCGCATCGCCGCCGGCGAGGACCTGGTGGCGAATCTCGCTGCGCACCGCACCTTCGACTGGCAGTTCGTCGACGCGGCCACCGCGGACGCCGGGCTGAAGGAGGGGCGCTACTACATGATCGTCACCATCGAGAAGGACTTCTCCGCCAACCTCGTCAGCGGAGCCGGTGACGACCCGCAGCGGGCCAGGGTGCTGCTCCGTCGTGACGACGCCAACGGCTTCGTGATCGGTTCGATCACGGCCCGAGCCGAGGACTCCATCGAACGTCAGGTCGACGCGGCCGCCCAGGAGAGCTACTTCGAGGCCGTCTTCACCAACCTCCGGACCATCCGCGACAACCTGCTGAAGGCCAGTGACGGAGCCGGCCAACTCGAGTCCGGACTGACCGAGGCCCACCAGGGATCCCAAGCCCTCGTCACCGGCCTCGGCACCGCGGAGAAGGGCGCCCAGACCCTGGCGACGGGAGCGGGCACCGCTCACGAGGCGAGCCAGCAGCTGTCCGGTGGCCTGCACCAGCTCACCACCGCCTCCGGGGAGCTCGCCACCGGCGCCGGCCAGGTCGCCGAAGGCACCCAGCAGCTCAACAACACCGTGCTGCCACCGCTGACCGAGCTCGAGAAGCACCTCCCCGCCCTGGAGTCCGACGCCAAGAAGATCTCCAGTGGCGCTGCGGCGATCAGCGAATCCGTTGCCGGTCGGAGCAGCTCGATCGCCACGGACGTCGAGCAGGCACAAGCCCGGATGGCCGCACTGGAGAAGGCCAACCCCGAGCTGGCCGACGACCCGCAGTGGCAGGAGCTGAAGCAGCGACTGGCCTCGGCCAACACCCGTACCGGCGAGGTCGCCGAGCGGACCGGCACGATCGCCGAGCACACTGCGGCACTCAACTCCCGGATCCAGCAGACCAACGGACTGAGCGGCACAGTGGCGACGGCACGCCAGGACCTGGAGGCGCTCAACTCCGGCGCCCACCGGGTCGCCGCCGGCGCCGGCCAACTCCACACCGGCATCGAGCGGGCCGACTCAGGCGCGACCGAACTCACCTCCGGGCTGGCTGAGCTCGAGACCGGAGCAGGCGAACTGCACGGCGGCCTCACCGAGCTCCGCCAGGGCGCCACCAAGCTCGATCAGGGCCTCGCCACACTCCAGGAGGGAGCCTCGACCCTGCACACCAGCCTGGCCGACGGGGCCCGACGCATCCCGGTGTTCACCGCCGCCGAGGAGGCCGAGGCGATCCAGGTGCTCGCCTCCCCCGCCGATGTCGAGTCGACCGTCGATCACGCTGCCGAGTTCTACGGTCGTGGCCTGGCGCCGATGTTCTTCTCGATCGCCCTGTGGGTGTTCGGCATCTCGGTGTTCTTGGTGGTCCGCCCGATCACGGGTCGCACGCTCGCCGGCCGGGCCTCGCCCCTGCGGCTGGCGTTCACCGCGTGGCTGCCGATCGCAACCCTCGCGGTCACCGGCGGGTTGATCATGGTCGCCACGGTCTGGCTCGCCCTCGGGCTGGACCCGGTGCGAGCACCGGCATTCCTCGGCATCACCGTGCTCGGGGCGCTGTGCTTCTCCGCGATCGCCCACCTCCTGCGCACCACCCTCGGCACGCCCGGCTCGTCGATCCTGTTGGTCTGGCTGATCCTGCAGCTCGCCTCGGCCGGCGGGACCTATCCGTCGCCGGTGCTTCCACCGTTCTTCTCCGCGATCGGTCCGGCGATGCCGATGACCTACCTGATCGACGCATTCCGCGTCACGATCTCGGGTGGGCAGACCGCGCACCTGGTGCGTGACGTCGTCCTGCTCGCCACGGTGACCGTGCTGACACTGGCGCTGACGACGCTGGCGGTCAGTCTGCGGCGACGGTTTGCGATGAAGGACCTGCATCCGCCGCTGGTGGCCCCGTAGCCGTGGCATCGGCCGGGCCTGCTCCAGCCGCCGTGCGATCCGGGCCCGGGTCAGTCGGTGCTGGGCGTACCACACCACGATCGCCGCCAGCACGCCCCACTGCACGGTCGGGCTGACCGTGGTCCGGACGAGGGAGGCGGTCGCCTCGAGTTCCTCCGAGATATCGGTCACCTGTCCCGGCACGTAGGCCAGCGCCAGGGATAGGTTGCGCACGATCATGATCATGTCCAGCCGCGACCCGGCCAGGACGCCGAGCGGGACGAAGGCGATGAAGTCGTACCACGACAGGGTGTACATCGCCGACACCTGGTGAAGGGGACGGTCGGTGGGCGACGGCATGATGGGTGTGTGACCGAGTGGCAGGACCTGGTGGTGTGGTGGCGGCGTGGCGTGGATCGGTCACCGAGTGTGAGTGTGGACTGGCTGCGGACCGGTGATGAGACCGGCACGGTCGAAGTTGGTCGCGAGTACGTCCTCGATCGGTCCCGAGTGTCCGAGCTGTTCGCCGCCGCCCAGTGGTGCCGGCTCACGAGGTTCTGTCGCTGTTGACAGGGGTGCAGCGCCTCCAGGTCCGTGGTTGTCTGGTGCGTCGTCTCGACCTCGCCGATGTCTACGCCCTCGATGTGCTGGCGGGGTGTCGCGGTCAACCAGGCCGACACGTTCCTGGTCGCGTTCGAGGCCGAGCTGTCCGGTCCGATGGTGGAGAAGATGGCGCTGTGGGCGGAGAAGCAGCTCGATCTGTATGCGGCGCTACCGGAGGACCGTCCTGTCGGGGCGGAGGTGGACCAAGTTGCCGCGTGGCTGGCAGGTCCTCGCCCAGCGGATCGAGGAGTGACAACGATGTAGACGGAGTTCAACGTGGCTGAGGACGTTGTGGTGGTGGGACCTTGCACCTGGAAAGACCCGGGCGAGCCTGGCCCGGTCCGTCGGCATTGGCACCTGGACGTCGCCGGACACCGCATCGACGGACAGTTCCCGACCAGGCGCGGGGCCGAGGACCGTACACGCCAGATCGAGATGTCCAACCCTACTGGTGGTCATCGTGTCGAGTAGGAACGGACGCAAGGGTCGTCGCCGAAAGAGCCGCCCCCGCGGTGAGGCGGTGAGCATAGTGCGCGGTCTCGGCCTCGACCGGTGTGAGGTCGTCGCAGTTCCGAAGCCATCAACGGGCTGATCGAGCTCCACCGCCGCATCGCCCGCGGCTTCCGCAACCGCACCAACTACCGCCTCCGCATGCTCCTCATCGGCGACGGACTCGACCCATGATCAACAACCCGCCCCCACCCCAGGTCGGAAGAGCCGGTAACGACCACTGGTCCTCGCTGATCGCGATCGCATCTGGCAAGGAAGCCATCACCACAGAAGACGCCCGTCCATGGGGCAGTAGCGGACGCCAGAAGTCCGTTCCTACGGTGAGCGGCCAGCTGGCCCGTTCGTCGACTAGCGTCCGGAGCATGTCCACGGACGCGCTGGCACGCGCGAGACAACGAGGCGACGAGTTCCGCGCTGCGGCGGAGCGGGCCCGACATCGGCGGGCGGCACGAGCCGGTCACGCCCGAGACCGGTGGACCGCGATCACGGTGGATCCGCTGGGTCAGCTGGTCACCGTCGAGTTCGACGCCGACATCGATGAGCTCGGGCCCGATCGCTGGGCCCGGTCGCTGCTGACCACCCACCAGGAGGCGTGCCGGGCGATCCCGCCGGCACCCCGCGGCAACTTCGGGGCCGCGGAGGCGCCACCACCGCCACCACCCGGTCCGGCGACGCCGGGGCGCCCGTTGGCGCCGGAGCAGGCCGAGACCCGCGCGGCGACCGAGGCGATGGTGGCCCGGGCGGAGGGGTTCGGCCGCCGCCAGGGCGACCTGGTGATCACCGGCACGGCCCGCGAGGTGCAGCTCACCTTCGACGGTCGGCTGAGACTGATCGACGCGCGCACAACGGTCGCCGCACTCGGTCGGGGCCCGCAGTCGCTCGCCGACGCCGTACGGGCTGCGTGGGCCGATGCCCGTGATCAACTGGCGGCCGCCCGCCGGTCGGCAGGGGTGTCGTGATGGGCGACTTCACCGTGGTGCCCGCCGAGCTGTCGACCGTGTCGGGCGAACTCGTCAGCGCTGGCGACGGGTTGGCCGCGACCACCGTCACCGCACCCGACATGGCGATGTTCGGCCCGTGGGCCGGGTCGGCCGGCGCCGACGCCGAACCGGCGACCACCGACGACGTGAACACGCTGCTCGCCGCCCTGGGCGGTGCGGTCACCGCACTGGGGGAGCGGACCGCCGCCACCGGACAGCGCTACGTTGCCCTCGAGGCCGACAACGGCGCCCTCGCCGACGGCATCGTGGCCAACCTGACCGGCGGACTCCGCACCGGCCGACCGAACGGGGTGAGTTGATCATGGCCGCCACATCGGCCGGGCCGCGGCGCAGCTGGATCAGCGACGCCACCATCGTGCTCGACTCCGGACCCACGCCGCCAGCGGTCGACGAGATCCCGCTCGACGTGATCGACACGACCCTCGACATCGCGACCATGATCACCGACGAACTCCCCGACATCTTCTTCGGTTGGATCTCCGACGCGCTCGGGTCATTCACCGAACTGCTGAAGGACTTCACCGGTGACTCGTCGGCGATCGTGGCCCACGCCGACGCCACCCGCACGATCGGTGACCAGGTGCTGGCGTACCGCACCCCGGTCGCCGGGGCGTCGGCTCGTACCGGACGGTGGCAGGGCGCCACGGCCGACGCCTTCGCCGCCACCACCAAGGTGGCGGGCGAGTGCGTCCGGGCCACCGCGGAGTCGATCCACGCCCTCGCCACCCGACAGCTCGTGCTGGGCGGCCAGGTGGCGACCGTGAAACAGGACCTGATCAACGCCGTCACCCGGCTCGCCGGACAGTTGGTGGAGTGGGCCCTCGACGCGATCTCCAACGCCGGGTTGGCGCTGGTGGACGGGACCGTTCAGGTGATCAGCGGGACGGTCAGCGGTGCGTACGACGGGTTCCGGGACGGCTGGTCCGAAGGTGGGCTGTTCGGCGCGATCCGGGGTGCCGGCGACGGCGCCATCGACGGCGCGGCCGATGCTCTCCGCGAGGCGTTCGACGGGTTCATCTCCTGGGCCGGGGACCACGTCGCCGACGTACTCGGCGAGGCGGCGACGTTCGTCGAGGAAGCCCTGACCGCGATGAGTGCCGAACTGGGGCAGGTGAAGGGTGTCGGGCAGCGGGCCGAGCGGGCCGCGGCACTGCTCACCACCGGCGCCGATCCCGGCTACAACGCCGATGCTCCCGCCTCCGGTACGGCCGGGGAACAGGTCCAGGGCCAGACCGCGCAGGAGCGCGACCGCGACCTGATCGACATCAACCAGGCCATCGGCGACCCGGATGCCGACCTGCCCGAGGGGTGGTCGCGGGCCAGCGATGCACAACTCGCCGAGATGGGACTCACCCGCGACATGTTGACCGGCGAGAACGGCTTCATCGCCGAGGTGTTCTTCGATCCCGACGGCAACCCGGTGGTGGCGTTCGCCGGCACCACCGCGGGCGAGTCCCCCGACAGTGGGACCGGCACGGTCGAGGTGGTGTACGACGACGTCACCGAGGACGTCACCGGCGCGGTGACGGTGTCGCCACAGACCCAGCAGGTGCTCACGATCACCGAGGCGATCTCCGCCAGCCCGTACGCCGACGACACCACGTTCACCGGTCATTCGTTGGGTGGTCGCCATGCTGCGGTGGCGAGCCTGGACACCGGCAACGCCGCGGTCACCTTCAACGCCGCCGGAGTCTCGCCGGGCACCGTCGAGTACCTCGCCGCCTCCAACAACACGACCGGCGAACAGTTGCTGCAGCAGGCCGGTGACGGACAGGTCCGCCGCTACCACACCGGCAACGACCCGCTGACCGCCGTGCAGGAGGAGCTGCCCGACGGTGAGGCCATCCCCGCCGCGCCCGGATCGCCGATCCAGCTCGGCCCGGACTCGGAGGTCCCGGTGGACGGCCACGGCCAGGGTGAGGTCGAGACCGCGTTCGACGAGCAGTACCCGGAGCCGATCGTCCCCTGAAAGGCCCGTACGCACAGGTTGCCGGTAGCGACACAGGTTTCCGGCGTCGGAAAGCTGTGCGTCGGCGGGGAACCTGTGCGTGGGCGGGGAACCGGTGCGTCTCGACACGCTCGACGGGCGTGACGGCGACTGAATGGTCCGTCACCGGCGCGTCATCGTCGGTTCACCCACGTGTTGCCAGTACGGGCGACCGGTTGGTGTTGCCACCCTTGGTGTGCAGAATGGGCGGGGTCCGGCCGTACGGAGGAGTTGAAGCTTGTCCCGCCGCAGCCCCGTGTCGACGGCGTCATCGCCGAGTCAGCGCAGTGCGCCTGCGCCAGCTCGCCGACGCCGGTGGTCGGGGTGGCCCACGATCGCGGTCGGTGTCGTCGCCGCGGTCCTGGTCACCCTGGCTGTCGTCGACCCCGGACTGCCCACGGTCGACCCGCGACTCCACGACGGTTCGGTGTACGTCACCAACGCGAGCCTGGAGCGGGTCGGCAAGTTCAACCGGCAGATCGACGAGCTGTCGGGCTCGGCGGCGCTGAGCGGCAAGGGCGGCGACGTCCTGCAGGACGGCAACGACGTCGCCACCATCGACCACGACACCGGGCAGCTCAGCGTGCTCGACCCCGGATCACTCGGCCTCGGCGCGGCCGCCCTGGTGCCCAACGGCGCCTCCGTCGGCCTGCAGGCCGGCCGGGTGGCGATCTCCGACCCGACCACCGGCGCGATGTGGGTCCGACCCCTCGCCGAGGCGGCCGGGATCGAGTTCACCCGCACCACCCCCGACATCGACCTCGGCCTCGGCGGCTTCTCCGCCCTGGGCGTCGACGGCACCGCGTACGGGGTGTCGGTGGAGCGTGGCGAACTGGTCACCGTGACCCCCGAGGGCACCGCGGTGACGAAGCTCGAGACCGCCCCGTCGGCCAACTCCGAGCTCACCGTCGTCGGCACCACCCCGGTGTTGCTCGACCGCGACCGCGGCGAGATCCGACTGCTCGATCGCGACGTCACGATCACCGTCCCGCAGGCGAAGCTGGCCGAGCTGCAGGCCCCCTCGGAGCGGGTCCCCGAGGTCGCCGGCAGCTCGATCGAAGCAGTGCTGGCGACCCCCGAGGGCCTCTTCGGCATCGCGGAGTCCGGGCTGGTCGAGCTGGGCCGGGCGCCCGGCACCCCGGCGACCCCGGTCGTCGTGGCGGGATGTGCGTACGGAGCCTTCTCGGGCGGGGCGACCACCGAGGTCGTCACCCGGTGCGACCGGACCGCCGCCGCCACCGCCGAGGCGACCGGCTGGACCGCCCCCAACGAGGTCGTCTTCCGCGTCAACCGCGACGAGGTGGTGCTGAACGACGTGGTCGGCGGCGACGTGTGGCTGGTCACCGAGGACATGCGGCTGATCGAGGGCTGGGACAAGGTCACCCCGCCGGCACCCGACGAGAACGGTGAGGTCACCAACGAGGAGATCACCCGCGAGATCAACCCCAACCGGTCACTGGAGAACCGGCCGCCGATCGCGGAGGGGGACCGGCTCACCGTCCGCGCCGGCCGCGCCACCCTACTGACGGTCACCGACAACGACTCCGACCCCGACGGTGACGTGCTCACCTTCACCGGGGTGCCGGAGCTGCCCGAGTCACGCGGCACCTTGGGCCTAGTCCGCGGCGGCACCGGACTGCAGGTGACGGTCCCCGAGGACGCGACCGGGTCGTTCACCATCTCGTACGAAATCTCCGACGGCCGTGGCGGTACGGCCACCGCCACCGCCACCGTCGCCGTCGTCTCCGCCGACCAGCAGGTCACCAACAACGCGCCGGTGCAGGTACCGCAACCGCGCTCGCTCGCGGTCTCCTCCGGCGGCGACGCCGAGGCCCGGGTGCTGCTCGACTGGCGTGACCCGGAGGGCGACGACCTGACGCTGGTCGGCGCGACGGTGGAGGGTGACGACGAGGTGTCGGTCACCCCGGAGGGCATGTTGACCTTCCGCGACGCCGGCACCGAGCTGGGCCGCAAGGAGGTCACCGTCGTGGTGTCCGACGGGGTCGCCGAGACCAAGGCCGTGCTGTCGGTGCAGGCGGTCCAGCAGGCCGTACCACCGCTGGCCTTCGGCGACCACGTGACCGCACGCACCGGTGAGGAGATCACGGTCAAGCCGCTGCTCAACGACATCGGCGACAACCTCATCCTGTCCAAGATCGACGAGGCACCCGAAGGGGCCCGCGCCCAACTCGCCGACGCCGAGTCGTTCACCTTCAGCGCCCAGAAGGCCGGCACCTACTACTTCACCTACGTGGTCAGCAACGGGCCTCGCTCGTACGGGGTGGTGCGGATCGACGTCACCGACAGCCCGGACGAGAACAAGCCGCCCGTCGCCGCCCGCGACCAGGCCCCACTGCCCGCCGGCGGCTCGGTGCTGATCGACCCGCTCGCCAACGACGAGGACCCCGACGAGGACGTGCTGGTGGTGCAGCAGGTCACCACCGACCCCCGGGTCCGGGTGCGGATCCTGCGGCGCCACCAGGTCGAGATCACCGCCCTGCGTACGCTCGGCGAACCGCTCGTCCTCGGCTACACCGTCTCCGACGGCCAGCACGCCGCCCAGGGCTCGATCGTGGTGCTGCCGCGCAAGCCCGACACCCAGCAGCCGCGGGCGATCGGTGACAGCCTGGTCGTCCGGGCCGGGGACACCGGAGAGGTCCGGGTGCTCGCGAACGACCTGTCACCCTCGGGGCTGGAGCTGACGCTGGACGAGAAGCTCTCGGAGCTGCCGGCCGCCGGGCAGGCCTGGGTCACCGACGAGTTGGTACGGTTCCGGGCCCCGACGGTGCCCGGCGAGTACCGGGCGGTCTACCAGGTGCGTGACAGCCAGGGCCGTACGGCGTCGGCGCAGGTCCGCTTCCAGGTGGTCGACGACGCCGTACCCAACACCGCCCCGAAGGCACCCGAGGTCGTCGAACGGGTGCTCGCCGACAGCACCTCCCGGATCGTGATCCCATTGCGCGGGCTCGACCCGGAGGGCGACTCGGTGCGGCTGCTCGGCGTCGACGTACCCCCGACCTTGGGCCGGATCGTGTCCATCGGCGACGGCGAGTTCGGCTACGAGGCGTACGCCGACTCCGCCGGCACCGACGAGTTCACCTACCGGATCGTCGACGCCCGCGGGGCGGTGGCGATCGGCACCATCCGGCTCGGCGTGGTGCCCCGGGCCGCCGGCAACACGCCACCGGTCGCGGTCGAGGACGTCGTCACCGCGCGCCCCAACCAGGTGCTGCGGATCCCCGTGCTGGCCAACGACTCCGACCCCGACGGCGACTCGATCGGCTTCGCCTCCGAACCGGTCGGCGGCCTGCCCGGTGCCAAGGTCGTCGACGACCGGGTGATCGAGGTCAAGGTGCCGGCGGTCCCGGGCACCATGGTCGGGACGTACACGATCATCGACTCCCGCGGTGCGGAGGCGTCCGGCACGATCCGGATCACCGGCGACCCGACCGCGCCCTTGCAGGCACCGACCCTGGTCGACGACGTGGTCCCGGCCTGGGACGTCCTCGACTCCGACGTGATCACCGTCCCGGTGCTCGACAACGACGACGACCCGGACGGCAACATCAAGCACGCGATGGTGTCGATCCCGCCCGACGGGGTGCCGGAGGAGGAACGCCCGACCGTCGAGGACAACCAGGTCAAGGTCAAGGTCACCGAACGGATGCAGGTGATCCGCTACCAGGTCACCGACACCGACGGCCTGATCGCCTTCGCCACCGTCACCGTGCCCGGCCTGGGCGACGCCGTACCGGCGCTGCGGCCCGACATCCCGGTGCAGGAGGTGGTCGCCGGGGAGGAGAAGGAGTTCCAGATCGCCGACTTCGTGCAGGGTCGGGGTGGTCGGGCGGTCCGGCTGACTGACGACGAGCGGATCTGGGCCACCCACGGTACGGCGACCGCCACCGGTACCGGGTCGGTCAGCTTCGTCGCCCCCGTCGAGTACTCCGGCCCGGCGTCGATGACCTTCGAGGTGACCGACGGAGCCAACGCCACCGACCCCGACGGCCGGACCGCGGTGCTGACCGTGCCGATCAAGGTGCTGCCTGCGCCTCAGACGCCCGAAGGTCGGGAGATGGAACCGGAGAACCAACCCCCCACCGCCGTCCCGGTGACCCTGACCGTGGCCGCCGGTGAGGAGGGTCGCTCGCTCGACCTGCGGCCGGCCGTCCGTGACCCCGACGGTGATCCGCTGACCTTCCGTGAGCCGACCTTCGCAGCCCCCGCCGGGCTCACCGTCCGGCTGGAGGGGTCGCGGCTGAGTGCGGAGGCGACGCCCCAGGTGCCGGCCGGAACGCGGGTGGAGGGCACCGTCACCGCCGGCGACGGGGAACACACCGTGCCGGTGCAGGTGACGGTCGAGGTGACCGCCACCACGCGGCCCGCACCCCAGGCGATCGACGACGTGGTGCCGGACGCGGTGCAGGGCCGCACCACCACCGTCGCCGTGCTCGGCAACGACGTGAACCCGTTCCCCGACGACCCGTTGACGCTGCGCAACGCGGTCGTGGAGACCGGCGTCGGCGAGGCGGCCGTCGACGGGGACAGGGTGGTCGTGACCCCGGGTGCCGACTTCGTCGGGACCCTCGTGGTGCGCTACACGATCCGCGACGTCACCGACGTACCCGAGCGGGAGTCCGAGGGCCGGATCCGGCTCACCGTGCAGGGCCGACCCGACCAGCCGGGAACGCCGCGCCGGGTGCAGGTGAGCAACCGGCAGGCGGTGATCAACTGGACCGCCCCCGAGGCGAACGGGTCTCCCATCACCGGCTACACCGTGACCGCGACCGGTGGCGGCGCCACCACCACGCAGGCGTGCACCACCACGACGTGCACGATCACCGACCTCACCAACGACGTCGGCTACACCTTCACCGTGGTGGCCACCAACGCCCACGGCGACTCCGAACCGTCGTCGCCGTCGGCGGTGATCACCCCCGACGTCCGACCCGAGGCGCCCACCTCGGCGTCGGCGAAGTTCGGCGACAAGCAGCTCCAGCTGAGCTGGGCCGAGGCACGGACCGAGGGATCGGCGGTGCAGGAGTACGAGATCGAGCTCAGCGGGCCCAACGGCCTCGAACGGCGCACCGTCGGGGCGGTGACCTCCTACACCTGGAGTGGGCTGACGAACGGGTCGGCGTACACCTTCCGGGTTCGGGCCCGGAACAAGGCGCCGGAGCCGAGCGACTTCTCGCCCCGTTCGCAGCCCGAGACCCCGGCCGGCAAGCCGTCGGCACCCTCGCTCATCTCGGCCGAGGACAGTGCCGCACGGACCGGGCGACAGCTCAAGCTGACCTGGGACCCGCCGGCCAACACCAACGGTGCGCCGATCACCAAGTACCTGATCACCGCGAACTCCAGCACCACCGAGTACGTCCCCAAGCCGGGCCAGACCTCGCGGATCACCCACACCATGCAGGTGCCGAGCAACACCACGTACACCGTCCGGATCAAGGCACAGAACAAGGCCGGGGTGTCGGCGGCCAGCAGGGCGATCAAGGTCGTGGTGTACTCCGCACCGCCGGCACCCCGCTCCGTGACGCTGGCGGCCGAGCCCAACGAGCGGTTGCAGATGGGCTACCGGCCCGGTGCCGATGACGGCCAGTCGACGCCGACGTACCAGTACTCGTTGAACAAGGGCGCGGCCCGGGCCTACCCGTCGGGCGGGGTGGTGAAGGGTACGGCAGGCCAGACCTACACGGTGCGGATCCGGGCCTGCCGCAGCGACGGCGCCGGCAACAAGTGCAGCGCGTGGACGGCCTCCCCGGCCCAGGGGGTGGTGGCCTACAAGCCGCCGGCCCGGCCGTCGATGGGCCAACCCACGGGCAGCGGGATCCGGCGCACGTTCAGCTGGTCGTCGCCGTCCACCTCCAACGGTCGCAAGGTCACGCTGCTGCAGATCCGGGTCAACGGGGGCAGTTGGCAGAGCAAGCCGCTCAACGACACCATCACCCTCGGCGACGGGCCGAGCCAGACGCACAAGGTCGAGGTGCGGGTCCGCAACAGTGAGGGTGACTACTCCGCGGTGAACAGCCGGTCGGCGAAGACGAGTGCGGCCTCGGCCTACACCGACGACGGGCCGCTGCTGAACCCGCAGCCGGACACCTGTCCGTTGAAGCGGTGCTACGAGGCGTACGCCGACGTCAAGAACTTCCCGCCCAACACCACCGTCACCTGCACCACCCACTTCGGCAACCGCAGTGCGTCGGGCAGGACCGACAACAATGGCAACACACGCTTCTACGTGGTGGGCCTGGGTCAGAACATCACGTACCGGATGGACTGTGTCGGCGGTGGCGTCTCGGTGACCTCGCCCGAACGCACCGACTGGCCCACGTAGCAGGGGGAACTTGATCATGACGATGACAACGGAGCAGGCCGAGTGGTTCGCCAACGCGTTCGGGGCGGTGGTGAACAACGTGGAGCAGGTGATCCTGGGCAAGGAGCACCCGATCCGGTTGGCCGTCACCTGCCTGCTGGCTGAGGGCCACCTGTTGCTCGAGGACGTCCCGGGGACCGGCAAGACGACGTTGGCGCGTGGCCTGGCGCAGACCGTGCAGGGCACCCACTCGCGGATCCAGTTCACCCCCGACCTGCTGCCCAGTGACGTCACCGGCGTCACGATCTACGACCAGAAGTCGGGCGAGTTCGAGTTCCACAAGGGGCCGATCTTCGCCTCCATCGTGCTGGCCGACGAGATCAACCGGGCCTCGCCGAAGACACAGTCGGCGCTGCTCGAGGTGATGGAGGAGTCACGGGTCACCGTCGACGGCAAGCCGTACCCGGTGGGCAACCCGTTCATGGTGATCGCCACCCAGAACCCGATCGAACAGGCCGGCACGTACCGGCTGCCGGAGGCCCAGCTCGACCGGTTCCTGATGAAGACGTCGCTCGGCTACCCCGACCGGGACAACACGATCCGGGTGCTCGAGACCGGCGGGTCGCGCCCGCAGTCGGGTGCGCTGACCCCGGTGATCACCACCCAGGCGGTGGCCGACATGGCCCGACTGGCCGCCGGCGCCCACGTCGACCGTTCCGTACTCGACTACATCACCCGGATCGCCGAGGAGACCCGGCAGACCGCCGACCTGCGGCTCGGCGTCAGCATGCGCGGCTGCCTGGCCCTGGTCCGGGCCGGCAAGGTGTGGGCGGCCTCGCAGGGCCGCGAGTACGTCACCCCCGACGACGTGAAGCGGCTCGCGCCGGCGTGCCTGACCCACCGGCTGATCCTCGACCCGGAGTCGGAGTTCGACGGGGTCACCGGCGCCGACGTGATGGACCGGGTGCTGGCGACGGTGAGCCCGCCCGCCAGGAGTGGCGCCGCATGACGGTGACCGCGGCCCCCACCACCACCGGGACCGGTGGTCGCAGCGTCACGTCCACCGGCGTGCCGACGACCTCCACCACCGGCTCGGGCGACCGCCCTCGGACGGCGACGGCGCCGGGTCGGCTGACCACGGCGGTCCGGACGGTCCGCCGCGTCGGAGGACTGATCGGGATGCAGGCGGCCGGGTGGGGGCTGCTCGCGGTGGCCGTCGTGTCCGGGGTGGCCGGTCTGGTGCTGGGTTGGTGGGAGCTGCGGTTGATCGCGATCGCCGCGGCGGTCGTGCTGTTGTGCGCGGTCGGGTTCACCGTCGGTCGGCAGACCTACCAGGTGACGCTGCGGCTGCAGCGGGCGCACGTGGTGGTCGGGGAGCGGGCACTCGGCGACCTGACGGTGGTCAACACCTCCGCCCGCCGACTCTTCCCCGCCCGGATCGAGCTGCCGGTGGGTCGCCGGACGGCCAGCTTCGGGTTGCCGTCGCTGGCCGGGAACGCCTCCCACGACGAGGTGTTCGCGGTGCCGACGTCGCGCCGTACGGTGATCACGATCGGTCCGGCACGCAGTGTCCGGGGTGACCCGTTCGGCCTGCTCGGCCGGGAGATCCGCTGGACCGGCGCGATCGAGCTGTACGTCCATCCTCGGACCGTGCCGATCCCCGGCCGGGTGGGTGGGTTCATCAGGGACCTGGAGGGCCACACCACCTCCGAGCTCACCAACTCCGACGTGTCGTTCCACGCCCTGCGGGAGTACGTGGCCGGTGACGACCGCCGCTACGTCCACTGGCGGTCGTCGGCGCGGACCGGCACGCTGATGGTCCGGCAGTTCGAGGAGACCCGCCGCTCGCACGTGGTGATCGGGCTCGACCTCGAGATCGCCTCCTACCTCGACCCCGACGAGTTCGAGTTGGCGGTGTCGGTCGCGGGATCGCTGTCGGTCCAGGCCTTGCGGGACGAGAACGAGGTCGGCGTCTTCACCTCGGCCGGTCGGTTGCGCGCCGTCGGCCCGCGGCGGGTGCTCGACGAGATGTGCAGCATCCGGGCCGGCGGGCCCGGCGGGATCGCGCCGTTGGCCCGCACCCTCCACCAGACCGAGCCGAACGCCTCGGTGGTGTCGCTGGTCACCGGCTCCCAGCCCGACCTGACCACGCTGCGCCAGGCCGGCGCGACCTTCGGCTCCGACGTCCGGGTGCTGGTGGTGCAGGTGAGCACCGGCGCCGAACTGGCGGTCCGGACGATCGGCGCGGTCAGCGTCGCCACCATCGGCCGGCTCGAGGACCTGCCCCGGGCAGTGCGGCGGGCCGCCCGATGACCCGACGGGACCCGAAGCGGACCTCGACCCGCACCCGGTCGCAGGGGAAGCGGGCGCAGGGGGAGCGGGCGCGGCGGTCCGGCGCGGGCCGTACCGAGTCGTCGTGGCCGGTCCGGGTCGTCGAACGGTCCCGGTCGGTGCTGGGCCACACCTGGCACAGCTGGTTCGGCGGCACCTCGCAGCTGCGCGGTCCGGCGACGGTGTACGCCGAGGCCGGGGTCGACCGGTGGCGGTGGCTGGTCGTCGACTGTGTCGCGGTGCTGGCGCTGCTCGCCCTGGCGACACTCGCGTTCTGGCCGCTGTACGCGACCGGTTGGCTGTGGGTGGCGTCGATGGGTGGCGCGGTGCTGGGCGTCGGGATCGGCGCGGTCGGGGTGGTCCGGCGTTGGCAGACCTGGGTGATCGCGGTGGCGCTGGCGGTCGCGTACCTGGTGTTCGGCAGTGCGCTGGCGATGCCGCAGCTGGCCACGTACCACGTGGTGCCGACCGCACGAACCCTGTCGGGGTTGGTGTTCGGGTCGGTGCAGGCGTGGAAGGCGTCGCTGACGATGGACGCCCCGCTCGGGCTGACCGACAACCTGCTGGTGGTGCCGCTGATCACGATGCTGCTGGCCGGGGTGATCGGGATCAGCGTGGCGACCCGGTCGGGCCGACCCAGCTGGGGGTGGGTCGCACCGGCGGTCGCGATGGCCACCGGGATCGCGTTCGGACTGCAGACCGCGTGGTGGCCGGTCGTGATCGGGCTCGGCTTCTTCGCGGTCGCACTGGTGTGGAACGCGTACCGCCGCGACTACCAGCGGCAGACCCTGCTGTCGCGTCGCCGTCGTTACAGCGCGCGGGTGGTGCTGGGCGCGACCGGGGTGCTGCTGGTGACCGCTCTGCTGACGACGCTGGTGTCGCCGCTGGTGTCGCCGGCCGGGCCACGGCACGTGCTGCGTGACGTGGTGACGCCACCGCTGGACGTACGGGCGTGGCCGTCGCCGCTGCAGTCGTACCGCGCGAACCTCACCGAGCACCGGACCGATGTGCTGTTCACCGTCGAGGGGCTGCCGGCCGGGACCCCGATCCGGATCGCGACCCTCGACGCGTACGACGGCAACACGATGAACGTGGCCACCTCGCTGAGCGGCGGGTCCGGTGGCGGCGAGTTCCGGCGGATCGGCAGCCGGGTGCCCGACACCACGCCCGGGGTGCCGGTGTCGTACAGCATCGAGATCGAGGACTACCGCGGTCGGTGGCTGCCCACGGTGGGCAAGACGCTGACCTGGACCTTCACCGGGCCGGAGCGGATCGAGCAGTCGGAGAACCTCTTCTACAACCGGGCCACCGGCACCGGGGTGGCCCGCACCGGGCTGACCGGCGAGGAGGCGTACACGGTGGAGGCGGTGATCCCCGCGCAGCCCGAACGCGGTGTGGTCGCCGAGGCCGACGTCGAGCAGGTCGACCTGCCGCCGGCGACCCCGGTCGCCCAGGAACTGGTCACCAAGGCGCAGGAGTGGACCAACGGTGCCCGCACCGACGGGGAGGCCGCGATCCGGCTGGAGACCGAGCTGCGCAAGGGCTACTACTCGCGCGGCCTGGCCAACGACGTGCCGTCGCTGCCGGGCCACGGGTCGTACCGGATGACGCAGTTGATGACCGACCACGAGGGGCAGCTGGTCGGCGACGAGGAGCAGTACGCGGTCGCGATGGCGCTGATGGCCCGTGAGCTCGGCATGCCGGCGCGGGTGGTGTACGGCTACCAGCCGCCGAGCAGTGGTCGGGTCACCGGTGACGACGTGAGCGCGTGGGTGGAGATCGCGTTCGAGGGGCTCGGCTGGGTCATCTTCAACCCGACACCCGACAAGTCGCGGGCGCTGCCGCCCGACGACACCCGGTCGCAGTCTCGGCCCCGGCCGCAGGTGGAGAACCCGCCACCGCCGCCGACCCGCCCCGAGCGGCTGCCACCCGACCGCACGCCGCCGCAGGACAGTCAGGAGGAGCAGGAGCCGGAGCCGCCGATCGACCTGGCGGCCGTACTCAGCATCATGGCCCTGGTCGGGATCCCGTTGCTGGTGCTGCTGGCCCCGATGGCGGTCGTGCTCATCTGGAAGGCCCGACGCCGCGCCCTGCGCCGGACCCGCGGTTCGCCCACCGAGCGGATCGAAGGTGGTTGGGACGAGGTCATCGACCGGATCCGGGATCTGGGGGGCCAACCGAGTGGGCGGGCCACGCGGAGTGAGAACGTGGCCACCTTGGTCGGTGCCGGTGCCGGTTCCGGTGCCGGAACTGCAACGGGCCCGGGGGCGAGCTCCGCAGGTGGGCCCGAGTCTCGGTCTGTGCCCGTGGACGGTGCTGGATCTGGCGGCCTGCCGGGGAGCGGGAGCCTGCGACTCGAGCCCGCGGAGCTCGCCGAACTGGCCCGCCGCGCCGATCGCGCCACCTTCGGCGCCACCCCGCCCGGCGAACCCGAGGTGGACGTCTACTGGCGACACGTCATCGCCGCGTCCGGGGCACTCGGCGCCTCGGTCAGCTGGTGGCGCCGCGTCCGAGGCGCGTTGTCGTTCCGCTCCCTGCGCCGTCTGACCTGACCCGGGCCGCGGCCCGACGTGCACGTCAGGTCGCGGATCTGGGAAGATGTGACGCCGAGGTGTGCCAGTCTCGACCCGCACCCACCCGACCGAAGGGAGCACCCCCATGAGCAGCAATGCCGGCTTCCCGCCGGGGATATCGGCCGGGGCGCCGGGTCGCCGCATCCTCGCCTACGTCATCGACAGCGTCATCCCGGCTCTGCTGCTGGGCGGTGTCGGTGCCGCGTACGTGATGGTCCCGAGCAACGACGTACGGCTGGTGCTCGCCATCGCCGCCGGTGTGCTGAGCATCGGCTGGTGGGTCGTGCTGTGCTGGACCCAGGGCACCCGCGGTGCCAGCCCGGGGATGCGGCTGATGCAACTCGAGGTCGTCGGCGTCGAGCACGGCCGGCCGATCGGCTGGGCCCGCGCGATCATCCGGTTGCTGATCCTGCTGGGGCTCGGCATGACCAGCATCGGCCTCATCATCATGGTGATCCTGCTCATGCTGCACCCGCGACGGCAGGGTTGGCACGACCTGGCCGCCCGCGCCGTCGTCATCAACGCCCGGCAGGCGAGCCCCGCCACGTCGGAGTTCGCCGGAGCGGGGGCGCGCCGAGCGGTGGGCCCCGAGACGAATCTGCCGCCCGGCCCCGGTGGCGTCGGCCAGTCCGGCGGGTACGGCGGATCTGCGCCGTACGGGGGAGGCCCCGACGACAACCGTCAGGGCGACCAGGGCTTCCAGGGCTTCCAGGGCTCCGGACAGCAGCCGGGCGGCTTCCCGGGCCAGCAGTCGGGTGGCTTCCCCGGGCAGCAGCAGGGCGGCTTCCCCACCAGCGCACCGTCTGCCGGTGGCCCCGATCGGCCGACCCGCGACCCGTTCGCCCGACCGGGTGGTCCGGCACAGCCCGGCGGCCCGATGGGCCATGGCGCCCCACCGGGGGGCGGTGCGGGTGCGCCTGGTGGTCCGGGCACCTCCGGTGGTGCGGGGTCCGCCACCGGCCCGATGCCGACCTTCGGGGTGGCCGCCTCCCAGGCGTCGCCCGAGGAGGTCGAGTCGACCAGGCTCGTGCAGCGGGTCGGCAACCAACGCAAGCCTGACCAGGGGTGGTACATCGTGCTCGGTGACGGGCGTCAGGTCGACGTCGAGTCACTGGTGCTGATCGGTCGCAACCCGCAGCCCCGCGCCGGCGAGGAGGGGGCCGAACTGGTCAAGGTGTCCGACACCTCCCGTACCGTCTCCAAGACCCACATCGCCGTCGGCGTCGACACCCGCGGTGCGTACGTGATGGACCGCGGCTCGACCAACGGGTCGGCCATCGCCACCACGACCGGCAAGTTCGAGCCGTGCGCACCGGGCGACGTGGTGCGGGTCCGCGAGGGCCAGGTGGTCTCGTACGGCGAACAGCGCTTCGAGGTCCGCCGCGGCTTCGGGAACTGATCCCGTACGACTCACGTCGCGGGCGCACACCGGGTTGCGGTGACTGGCAGCCGCATACCATCGACGGCATGGTTGACTCCGTCGCGAAGCGTCCACTCGTACGGCTGCTGCTGATCGGAGCGGTGCTCGGCCTGCTGGCACCCGCCACCTCGCTGGTGCCCGCCAGCTCGGCCCGGGCCGACACCGACGACTGGTCCATCACCCGGTACCAGATGGTGGCCACCCTGCAGCCGGACGGCACGATGCGGGTCGACCTCGACTTCACCTTCGACTTCGCCGACGAGCCGGGCCACGGGCCGTACCTCACCTTCGTCACCCGGCAGGAGATCGCCGACGACCCCGACCACTACCGCGTCCTCGAGTACAGCGACATCACCGCCAGCTCGCCGAGCGGTGCGCCGGCCGACCTTCGGACCGAATCCGGCTCGGACGGCCTCGAGGTCCGGGTCGGTGACGAGGACGTCGAGGTGGAGGGCCCACAGGACTACCGGATCAGTTACACGGTCGCGGGCATCCCGACCTCCGACGTCGGACCGAACGGGGAGGACGAGATCTACTGGAACGCGATCGGGACCGGCTGGGAGGTGGAGATCCGCGACGTCCGGATCGAGCTCAACACCGGTGCGGAGGTACTGCAGGCCGCCTGCTACGTCGGTGGGTCCGGCAGCGACATCAGCTGCCAGCCGGAGCAGGCGCAGGCCGACGGTGAGGTCGCCGTGTTCACCCAGGTGGGGCTGCAGCCGGGCGAGGGGATGACCATCGTGACCGCCCACCCCGCAGGTGCCTTCGGTGGCGTGCAGCCGATCCTCACCCACCGCGTGACCCCGGCCAACTTCCTCGGTTACGCCACTCCCGCCACGATCGGCGCCGGCGTCCTCGGGCTCGGCGGGGTCGGTGGGGTGATCTGGCTCGCCCGTCGGCGGGGCCGCGACCAGGCGTACCAGGGCGTCACGCCCGGGCTGGCCCCCAACGACCCGGACGCGCGTGGCCTCGACGCAGCCGGCTCGGACGCAGCCGGTCCGGACGCAGCCGGCCCGGACGTGGGACCGGCGGCGAAGACGGCGGTGGCGGTCCGGTTCACCCCACCCGATGACGTCCGGCCCGGCGCGGCGGGCACACTGCTCGACGAGGTCGCCCATCCCGCCGACGTGAGTGCCACCATCGTCGACCTTGCCGTACGGGGGCATCTGCGGATCGAGGACCTCGGGCCCGACGAGCTCGGCACCGGTACCGACGACCCGCGCTGGCGACTGCACCGCACGCCCGACGCCGTCCTGGACGATCGGGAGTTGCTCGAGTTCGAGAAGGACATCCTGCACGGCGTGTTCGCCGACGACCAGGACTCGGTCCGGCTGGACGAGATCGGCACCGAACTCGCCGCCGCGATGGGGAAGACCCAGTCGTCGCTGTACGACCGGGTGGTCGAGCTGGGGTGGTTCCGTGACTCCCCGCAACGTGTCCGGACCCGCTGGGCGCTGTCCGGCGTCGGGATCATCGTGCTCGGTCTGGCCCTGCTTCTCCTGCTCGGCCTGACCGTCGGGGTCGGGATCCTCGGCATCGGTGTCGCGCTGGTGGGGGTCGCTGTCCTCATCGCCGCGTGGTTCGCGCCTGCTCGTACCGCTGCCGGGACCGCCGTGCTCGCCCAGGTCCTCGGGTTCCGGGAGTACCTCGCGACGGCGGAGGGGGACCAGCTGAAGTTCGAGGCCGAGAACGACATCTTCTCCCGCTACCTGCCGTACGCGATGGCGTTCGGGGTGGCCGACCACTGGACCAAGGTGTTCGCCGACGCCGCAGCCGCGGGCCGGCCCGTACCCGAACCCACCTGGTACGCCACCGGGTACGGCTCCTTCTGGGCCGCCAACTCGCTGAGCTCGTTCTCCAGCTTCACCACCGGCTCCGGTGTGGCCGGGGTGGCCGCACAGGCCGCCGCATCCTCCGGTGGTTCCGGCTTCTCGGGCGGTTCGGTCGGTGGCGGCGTCGGTGGTGGCGGTGGCGGCGGCTGGTGACACCGCGTGACGGGTTCGTGAGGGGCTCGTGAGGGGTTCGTGAAGGGCCCGTGACGGGCTTGTCACGGGGCGGCCGTACCGTCGCGGTACGGGTCGGCTCGGGGTGCAGCGGGGTGGGCCTCGGCGGCATCCCGGATGGGCGGAGCGCGTTCCGGTGCTGCGAAGTCATTAGGATCCGACCATGACATCTGCGCGAGGCAACGCGGCGACTCCCGGGCGCCCGGGCGCCGGGGCGAGCAACGCCGGGCGGTCGGGAACGGTCACGACGGCGCCGTCCTCCGGCGGCCCGGCGCGGGCATGGATGCTGCTCGTCGGGGCTGCCGCGGTGGTGGTCGCCGTCGCCGGGATGCGGGCGGTGGCCGACATCGTCGCCCCGACCTTCCTCGCGCTCACCCTGGTGATCACCGCACACCCGTTGCAGCGCTGGCTGGTCTCCAAGCGGGTCCCGCGGATCGTGGCTGCCATGGTCTGCCTGGTGATCCTGTACGCCGTCGTGCTCGGCCTGATGGCGGCCCTGTCGCTGTCGATCGCCCAGCTGGCGATCCAGATGCCGCGTTACACCGACAAGTTCATCGCCCTCTACAACGACGCCCTCGCGTGGCTGGCGAGCCTCGGCATCGATCAGGACCAGCTCGACCGGCTGGCCGGCGGGGTCGACCCGACCAGTCTGGCCGGCATCGCCCGCTCGACGTTGGACCAGGTGCTCGGTGCGACCAGCATCATCGTCTTCCTGATCACCGTGATGTTCTTCCTGGCGGTCGATGCGATGGACATCCCACGTCGGCTGGAGCTGACGGCCAAGGCCCAGCCCGCCTTCGCGGCATCACTCGACGCGTTCGCGTCCGGGGTGCGCCGGTACTGGTTGGTGTCGACGATCTTCGGGTTGATCGTTGCGGTGCTCGACACCGTCGGGCTGTACATGTTGGGCGTGCCGTTGGCGATGTTGTGGGGTCTGGTGTCGTTCATCACCAACTTCATCCCCAACATCGGGTTCGTCCTCGGGCTGATCCCGCCGGCGCTGCTCGGGTTGCTCGACGGTGGCGTCACCACCATGGTCGGGGTGATCATCCTGTACAGCGTGCTGAACGTGGTCGTGCAGGTGATCATCCAACCCAAGTTCACCGGGGACGCGGTGGGCGTGACACCGGCGATCTCGTTCCTGTCCTTGGCGTTCTGGGCGTTCGTGCTCGGCCCGCTGGGCGCCCTGTTGGCACTGCCGATGACGTTGTTCGTCAAGACGATGTTGGTCGACGGTGATCCCCGGTCGCAGTGGATCAACGCCTTCATCTCCAGCAACCCGCGGGAGGCGATGGCCAGACCGCGGGTTCCCGTACGCCGTCGTCGCCAGCGGCCCGCCACGCCGGCCGAACCCCCGACGGACCCGGCCCCGCAGACAGCCGCGGCCCCGGCCCCGCAGACAGCCGCGGCCCCGGCCCCTGAGCCTGCCGCGCCCCCGGCCCCGGAGCCTGCCGCGCCCCCGGCCCCGGAGCCTGCCGCGCCCCCGGCCCCGGAGCCTGCCGCGCCCCCGGCCCCGGAGCCTGCCGCCGACCCGCCGCCACCGGAGAGACCCGGCGAGTCGACCTGACATCCGCCCCCCGTCGAGCTTGTCGAGACGCCCCCGGATCCCTCGAACAGCTCGGGGTTTGGACATGCCTGTCGTGCTGAGGCTGGTTACGCCCGTCGATCCCTTCCACGTCCAGTGAGCTCGTCGAGAGGCCAGGTCGTTCACCGAGCGGGCAGTCGGAGACCCAATTCGCGGCCGTTTGCCTCTCCAACTGTCCTCTCGGTGGGGTGGTGCCTCTCCTACTGCCCTTTCGGTGGGGTGGTGCCTCTCCTACTGCCCTTTCGGTGGGGTGGTGCCTCTCCTACTGCCCTCTCGGTGGGGTGGTGCCTCTCCTACAGCCCTCTCGGTGGGGTGGTGCCTCTCCAACTGTCCCTCGACGAGCGCTGGACGCTCTTCACGCCCGTCGAGCGCGTCGAGAGGCCAGGTCGTTCACCGAGCGGGCAGTCGGAGACCCAATTCGCGGCCGTTTGCCTCTCCTACTGTCCTCTGGGTGGGGTGGTGCCTCTCCAACTGCCCTCTCGGCGAGCCCGGCCCCTCTCCAGCTGCCCCCTCGACGAGCCCGGCCCCTCTTCGTACCCGTCGGGCATGCTCCTCACGCCCGTCGAGCCTGTCGAGACGCCTCGGACCCCTCGACACGCTCGGGGAACGTGACGGGGAGGCTCGGGGAACGTGTCGACAAGCTCGGGGAACGTGGCGGGGATCGTACCGGCGAGCGTGACGGTGTGCGGGGGTACCTCGGTGTCGGATAACCTGCCGCACATGCTGCTGTCGGATCGTGACATCCGCGCCGGGATCGACTCCGGTCGGATCGGGCTGGACCCGTGGACGCCGGAGATGGTGCAACCCTCCAGCGTGGACGTCCGGATGGACCGGTTCTTCCGGACCTTCGAGAACCACCGGTACCCCCACATCGACCCGGCCGAGGAGCAGCCGGAGCTGACCCGGCCGATCGAGGTGTCGGGTGACGAGGCGTTCATCCTGCATCCCGGCGAGTTCGTGCTGGCCTCCACGTACGAGGTGGTGTCCCTCGGCGTCGACGTGGCCGCCCGACTGGAGGGCAAGTCGTCACTGGGCAGACTCGGGCTGCTGACCCACTCCACTGCCGGCTTCATCGACCCCGGGTTCTCCGGCCACGTCACCTTGGAGCTGTCGAACGTGGCGACGTTGCCGATCAAGCTGTGGCCCGGCATGAAGATCGGCCAGCTCTGCTTCTTCGCGCTGTCCTCGCCGACGGAGAATCCGTACGGCTCGGCCAAGTACGGCTCGCGTTACCAGGGGCAGCGCGGCCCGACCGCCAGCAAGTCACACCTCAACTTCCACCGCACCGAGATCACCTCCTGACCGATCGGGCGTTCCCGCGGGAACGCCCGACCGATCGTGTGGCGCCGGCATCTCAGGCGTGCACGGTGACGGCGTACCTGGGCAGTTCGACGTCGAGGGCGTTGCGCAGGTGGGCCAGCTTCCAGCGGATGTGGGTGGCGTCGCCGAGGTACTCCATCGACGGTTCCCACCCCAGCCGGGAATCCAGTTCGGTGCAGCCGATGGCAGCCTCGGCGTTGGCGTACTCGGCCTCACCGATCGCCCGCAGCTCGTCCAGGATCGCCTCGGCCCGCGTCGGGTCGGGCTCCTGCAACAGTCGGCCCTTGGCCAGCCACCACTGCTTGGTGTGGATCGTGGTGGTCAGACAGTGCTCGACGTAGCGACCGAGGTTCACCATCCGATCGGCCTCGTCGCGGAGTCGGTCCGGGGCGGCTGCGGCGGCGGCGGCCAGATGCTCGGTCCCCGACCGCCAGGTGGTCAGCATCCGTTGCAGGCTGGTGATCTCGGCCGGTACGCGACGAATCGGCGCGGTCTTGGGCGTGTGGCCGGCGATGTCGGGGTTGTACGGCGTGGTGACGATCCGATCGCCGAACATCGCCTCCGGCTGGGCGATGGGTCGCGGGTTCGTGAACAGCGTCATAGGGTAGCTGGGCCCGATCCGGAACGGCCCGTACTGGTCGGCGTTGGTCGGGACGTAGTCGGTGATCGCCTCACTCCAGGCCCGCCAACCGGCGATCGCCGCGTCGGCACCCGGCCCGAAGTCACGTCGGGCCACCGCGGCCAGGAAGTCGTCCGGCTCGGGCGCCGGGGAGTGGTAGTTGGAGCTGGCCAGTTCGCCGACGATGCTCGGCCAGTAGCCGTAGTGGTGGTTCTCCATCAGCACCGTCAGGCCCCAGTCCTCGCGGGCTCGGTTGATCGCGGCGTGACGCTTCGCCCAGTGCTGCGGGATCGGCTGGTACGGGATCACGCCGAAGTCCCACGACAGGCCGCCGGTGTTGGCCTGGGCGCCGAGCCGCAGCCCACGCGCGTGCGCGGCCGCAGCCTCCGAGGCGAAGTACGGTCCGGGCCCGACGCGGGAGGCGGTGTAGTCGACGCAGGTGTTGGTCACCCCGTCGTGGCTGAACTTCTCGAACATCTCGAACGTCGCCTGCACCGTCACGTCCTCGGGCAGTGCGTTGATCAGCGCGAGCCGTTCAGCCTCCGGTGCCCAACCCCAGTTGTAGGTCCAGAAGATGATCTCGGCGTCTGGTGCGTACTTGCGGCAACTGTCGCGGACCAGGCTGACCCACTGCGGGTAGTCCTCGCACGGCCACCAGCCCGGGCTCGGTCGCGGATCCGGCAGCCCACCGGGCACCGGGTCGAGCCGCATCCGTCCGGTGGTGCGTTGATCATGGCTGGGGAACTCGACCGATTCGCCGACCAGCACGATTCCCTTGGCCTGTGGGCACACCGCGAACACCGAGCCGTACGTCTCCTCGTAGAACCGCTCGGCGCCCGGGTCGTCGGGGTGGACCGGCCGGTCGGAGTGGAAGTATGCGTACAGGTAGGTGTCGAGACCGTGTCGGGCAGCTCGGTCGGCGATCTCGGCGAAGCGTTGGTGACGGCCTTTGCTGTGCTGGGCGGGATCGCGGTTGATCGTCCCGTCCGGTGTCCGGTCGGGTGCCGAGACGAACAGCAGGATCGCGTCCATCCCCTGATGGGCGAGTTGCGCCAAGTACTCGTCGGGGAACTCGTCCAGCCCGTAGCCGGAGTGCGTCATCCGCACCCCGAACCGCGGCTCGCGGGTGGTCCGGCCCGGTGTCAGGTACGGCCCGCCGCGCAGGTTGAGCAGGTCTTCCAGGTGGTACGCGGCACGGGCGGCACCCTTGGGGCCGCGGCCGGTCAGCACGACCTCCTCGGTGCCGACGTCGATCGTGTGCGCCCGCTCGTCGTCGCCGGGCCGTCCGTCCGAGGCGTCCGTGCCGTCGGCGAGGCGGATCCTGATCACGGGTCCGGGGTGGGAGCCGTCGTCCGGGCCGATCGCCAACGACACCCCCATGCTGGTGCGCAGGTGGTCCTGCAGGTCGCGGGCGGCGTGGTCGAGCAGCGGATCCGCGTCCGCGGGGACGACGATCCGCCAGCGGTCGTCGATCACCACCTCGGCGGGAGCGGCTGCGGCCTCGGGGTCACGGCGTCCCGGACGGTGGACGGTGCGGAGTCGGTCGCGGAAGGCGTAGCGGGGTTCGGGCTGGAGGGCCATGAGGGGTCCTTCGGTTTCGGATCGTGGGTGGCCGGACGGACGAGTGGTGCGCTGTGGACAGCGGGTGGCGGACGGCGGGTGGCGGCTCAGAACAGGCTCTGCTTGGCGACCCGGTGCGCGAGCGCGTTCGCGATCAGCAACAGGGCAAGGGAGATCAGCGACTTGAACAGGCCGATCGCGGTGCCGTACGAGTACTGCGGGATGGCACCGGCGAAGGCGAGCCGGTAGGAGTAGGTGTCGATCACCTCCGACACCGACAGGTTGAGCGAGTTCTGCATCAGCAGCACCTTCTCGAAGCCGACTGTCAGCACCGAGCCGATGTTGAGGATCAGCAAGGTGATCATGACCGGCATGATGCTGGGGAGGTCGATGTGCCAGATCCGGCGCAGGATGTTGGCGCCGTCGACCCGCGCCGCCTCGTGCAGTTCCGGGTTCACCCCGGCAAGGGCGGCGGGGTAGATGATCGCGGAGTAGCCCAAGGTCTGCCAGGCCCCCGACCAGACGTAGGTGTGCCGGAACATGTCGGCGCTGAGGAAGTCGACCGGTGTTCCGCCGAGGGCGCCGATGGCCTGGTTGACGATGCCGCTGGTGGGGGAGAACAGCATCAGGATGATGCCGACCACCACGACGGTGGAGATGAAGTGCGGGGCGTACGTGATCATCTGCACCGAGCGGCGGTAGCCGCTGCTGCGAACGACGTTGAGCAGGAGCGCCAACACGATCGGCAACGGGAACAGTGCCAGCAGTTCGTACCCGTTGAGCAACAACGTGTTGCCCATCACCGGCCAGAACTGGTAGCTCGTCACGAACCGGATGATGTGGTCGAGGCCGACCCAATCGCCGCCGGTGATGCCGGTGACGGGCGAGAAGTTGCGGAACGCGATCTGCAGGCCGAACAGCGGTCCGTACAGAAAGACCGTGACGTAGATGAACGGAGGCAGGAACAGGACGTACAACTGCCAGTGTCGTTTCACCCGACGCCAGTACGACTCGCGCGCCAGTCGGCGGGCCTCGGCCCGGCCGGTCCGCGCGGACGTCTCCGGCGGCTCGGGCGCCACCTCGGGGCGATCGGTCTCCACAGAAGTTGTCATTTCACCGATCCGATCAGGGCGCCCTTGACGAAGTGCTTCTGGACGAAGGGGTAGGCGATGAGTGGCGGGATCATGGCCACCACGATCATGGCGTTGATGCGCGCTCCTTTGCTGCAGGTGGCCCACCATCGTCGCGAGGATCGGTGTCCCCGAAGGCTGTGCAACCGATTCCAATCGGGACATTACGGTGCCTTGCACCAGATCTAACTTGATCGTGGCGCCCTTGGCAAGGGTTCCATCGGAGACCTTGATCAAATGGATGTGGAGTTGAGATAATCAGACACATATCTGTCGTTCTCCCACGCGTAGGTCCTAGGGTGTGGCCCCATGGGTGCCCCGATGACGTTTGCCGACGAACTGGCTGAACCGATGTGGACCGAGCACGGCTGGACGCCGCGCACCGCTAGGGCCGAGGAGGCCGACCTGGCTGCGGGGTGGCGGCTGACCGTGTCATCGCGGCTGCCGGCCGACCCGCTGGTCACCGCGTTCGCCGACCTGGCCGAGTTCGGCGCGGCCGGCACGGTGCCGTCCGACGGGCCGTACCTGATCATGGTCGACCTCGACGCCGAGCTGGCCGACGAGGAGCATCGGATCGTGGTCGAGCCGACCCGGTGTCGCCTGCTCGCCGGAGGGGTGGAGGGCATCCGGCGTGCCGTGTTCTGGGTGGAGGAGATGATGCTGGCGGCCGGTGGTCCGTACCTGCCGCTGGGTGAGCACCATCGGACCCCGGTGATCACCACCCGGATCTCTCGGTGCTTCTTCGGACCGATCAACCGGCCGCCGGCCAACCGGGACGAGCTCGCCGACGACGTCGACTACTACCCCGAGCACTACCTCAACCGGCTGGCCCATGAGGGAGTCAACGGACTGTGGCTGACCGTCCGGCTCCGCGATCTGGTGCCGACGCCATGGTCCGGGCCGGTGGCGATCGACCCTGCGCGGCGGTTGGCGAAGCTGCGCCGTACGGTCGAGGCCTGCGGTCGGTACGGCATCCGGATCTTCTTGTTCTGCATCGATCCGGCCGCCTTCGGTGACGGTCGCGAGTATCTGGTGCCGAGTGCCGCCCTGGCCGATCACCCCGAACTCGGCGGCCACCGGACCGACAGCTGGACCGCGTTCTGCACCAACTCCGAGCCGGGTGCGGTCTACGTTCGCGACACCTTGGCCACCATCTTCTCCGAGGTGTCGGGGTTGGGTGGACTGATCGACATCACGATCGGGGAGCGGCCCACCCACTGCTGGTCCGACGTCTGGACCGGTGACCCGATCAACTGCCCGCGGTGCGGTCCGGCCGGAGTTGGACCGACCTTTGCCGCTCACCTGACGGCGTTGCGCGACGGTGTCCGTGCCGGCAACCCGGACGCGCGGGTGATCAGCTGGATGTATCTGCCGTACGGCCCGGAGTACGGACCGTACGCCGGCGACGGCCTGGCCGACCTGGTCAGCGAGATCGCCGCGCACACCCCCGACGGCGTGACCACCCAGGTGAACCTCGAGTCGACTGGCACCGCGACCCAGTACGGAACCGAGTTCGAGGTGCTGGACTACTCCTTGGCCTGGGTCGGGCCGAGCGAGATGTTCGAACGGGTCGCCGAGACGATGGCCGAGACCGGCGGCGACATGGGCGCGAAGCTGCAGGTCGGCTGCTCCCACGAGGTCGCGACCGTCCCGTACGTCCCGGTGCCGGGCAACCTGTTCCGCAAGTACACCGCCCTGCACGAGTTGGGGGTGTCGTCGGCGATGCAGTGTTGGTACTTCGGCAATGCGCCCGGTCCGATGACCCGAGCGGCGGGACGGCTCGCGTTCGCTCCGTTGCCGGCGACCGAGGACGACTTCCTGACCGAGCTGGCCGCCCCTGACTGGCACGAGGACACCCCACGGATGGTGGCGGCGTGGCAGGAGTTCCGGGAGGCCTACGCCCGGTTCCCGGCAAACCTGCTGTTCTCCTGGTTCGGGCCGGTGCACGACTCGATCATGTGGCCGTGGCACCTGGCACCGGTCGACCAGCCGATCACGCCGAGTTGGCAGCTCGGCTGGCCGCCCAGTGGTGACCGGGTGGGGGAGTTCTTCGCGCCGGGGTTCTCGTTCGACGAGATCGTGGAGCTGGTCGGTGAGATCGCCACGCAGTGGGACTCCGGCTGGCAGCGCATCGCAGACCTGGGCGAGCGGTACGTCCAGGACCGTGACCGCCGACGTGACCTCGGCATCGCCGAGGCGATGAACCTCCAGTGGCACAGTGCGCACCGGACACTACGGTTCCACCAGCTGCGCGAGGACCTCGGCCGCGGCGTCGGTGACCATGATCAACAGTTCGCCGAGCTGGCGGAGTTGATCACGGCCGAACGGGCCGCGGCGTTGCGGCTGGCCGAGCTGGCCGACGACGACTCCCGGCTCGGGTTCCACTCCGAGGCCGAGGGCCACAAGTACCATCCGGCCGGGCTCCGGGAACGAGCTGTCGCCCTGCAACGACTCCACGACGACGATCTCGTACGGCTTCGGGCGCGCGCCGACGACGTGGGGCCGCTGTGGCCCGGTTGGGCCGCTCCCGAACCGGACGACGAGGCCGTTGTCGTGCTGGCCGACGAACCGGCCACCGCGACCGAGCAGCACCTCGGGGCCGGGGGCCGTTGGCGAACCTGGCGCGACGGCGACGAGCTGGTGATCGCCGCCTCGCTCCCGGTGTCGGCGACCGAGGCGGCCGACGAGGTGTTCGAGGTGCAGCTCGAGGCACGCCGGCTGTGGCCGATCGTGCCACTGCGGGTGCATCGTGACGGCACCGCGTACGGTTCCCGCCGGATGTTGCCGATCAGCCGGGACTGGGCAGCCCGGGTCACCACCGACCACACCCGTTGGGAGGCCGAGCTCCGGCTCCCGTTCGAGATCTTCAAGGCGCCCGGCATGGGAACCTCGTACGGATTCCGGTTCAACGTGCTGCACCACGGGCCGGACCGGTCGCTGGCCTGGGTCGACCGGGCCGAGCCGCTGCGGCCCCGGCTCGCCTTCGAGGGGCTGAACCCGGCGAACCTGGGCTGGGTCGTTCCCAGCTCCTGAGCCTCGACGCGGCTGACGTACCGAACGGGCGGCGGCAGTCGCACCAGATGGCTACGGTGATCCGATGGCGTCGATCCTCTTGGCGGCGTGCCCGTTCCGCGGTCACGTCACACCCACCCTCGAGTTGGCAGCCGGTCTGGTCGGGGCCGGGCACCGCGTCCGGGTGATCACCGGTCGGCGCTACGCCGACGAGGTCGCCTCGGCCGGGGCCGAGCTCCGGCCGTTGCCGGACGCAGCCGATTTCGTCGAGGACGAGATCATGGCGAGGTTCCCGAAGCGTGCCGGGCTGGACGGAGTCGCCGCGGCACGCTTCGACATGACCCACATCTTCCTCGACCCGGTGTCGGCGCAGTTGGCGACGGTCGACGCCGCACTGGCCGAGGAAGCGGTGGACGTGATCGTCGCCGAGCCGCTCTTCCTCGCCGCGCTCGCACTCGTCGCGCGGGCTTCCGCACCGCCGGTGCTCACCCTGGGAACGATGCCGTTCCTGGGCCGGCAGCAGGCGTTGCCACCGATCGGGCCACCGTGGCGGGTACTCGGCCCGCTGGCGCGGGGTGCGCACGACCTGGCCGGACGGTTGGTCGAGCTGATCATGTTCGGACCGGTCCAGCGGCACGCCCGACAGGTGTTCGCCCGTCTGGGGGAGCCCCGTCCGGTGACGCACTTCCTCGACTGGCCACGCGCCGGGGCCGGCATCATCCAGTTGTCGGTGCCGTCCTTCGACCCCATCGATGGACTACCCGTTCCGGTGCACCATGTCGGTACGTTGCAAGGTGTTCGTACGCCCACGGCCGGCCCGCCGGTGTGGTGGGAGCGGGTCGAGGAAGCCGTGGCCGCCGGCACGCCGATCGTGCACGTCACCCAGGGCACCGTCGCCAACTCCGACCTTGATCAACTGGTCCGCCCGACCATCCGTGCGCTCGCCGACCGGCCGGTCCTGGTGGTGGCGACCACCGGTGGTCGCGACACCGAACCACTGGCACATGACCTGCCCGACAACGCCGTCGTCGACCGCTGGATCGACTACGCCCGGCTGCTGCCGGTCACCTCGGTGATGGTCACCAACGGTGGGTACGGCGGGGTGCACGAGGCGCTGCGGCACGGCGTACCCCTCGTGTTGGCCGGCGCCCAACAGGACAAGGCGGCGATCGGTACCCGACTACGGCTCAGTGGTGCCGGCGAGGCGGTGACCACGTTGACGCCGGATGAGCAGACGCTCGACCGTCTCATCGGCGAGGTGCTGCATGCCGAGACGTACCGTCGAGAGGCCCGGCGTATCCGGGATGAGCTGGCTGCGGCCCCCGGACTCGCGGGTGCCGTCGCGCTGGTCGAGGAGCAGCTCGGCGCCACCTGACACCTACGGCCCTCAAGCTTGTCGAGAGGCCCCTCAGGAGTGTGGGACCGGTACCTGCTCGGTGCCGTTGTCCCGCCCGTCCGCAACCTCCCCGGTGGGCTCCACCGGAGCCGCCTCCGCCGCTGCAGGCTCGTGCTGCCCGGCCGCATGGGGGCCACTCGCGTCCGCCTCGTCCTTGGCCGCAAGCTCCTTGTACTGCCGGGAGAGCAGCCGGTACGAGCGGCTGAGGAAGGCTCCGGCACCCAACAGGATCGATGCGATCCCGGCGATCAGGAAGACCATCGCGATGCCGCGGGTGGTGCCGCCCGTGCCGACCAGCCACCCCCACGTCTGTTGGCCCTCGGGTGCATTCATGTACGGGATCACGATGAACTCGGCGATCGGTGCGACCAGGAACGAGGTGATCGGGGCCGATGCCGCCTCGAAGGTCATCGCGAACCCGAACACCCGGCCTTGGGTCCGGAACGGGACCACACGCTGGATGATCGTCTGCTCGGCGGCCTCCACCGCCGGCATCATCATCATCCACAGCCAGATGCCCAGGGCGAACAGCCACCAGTATTCCCGGATGGTGAAGGTGGCACCGAGCGCGCCCATCAGCATCACCATGATCAACATGGTCCTGATCGGGTTCTTGCCGAGGCCGAACCGGGCGATCAGTGCACCGCCGATCAGGAAGCCGGTGGTGGTCACGCCCAGCACGATGCCCCAGATCTGGGGTGAGAACAGCTCCAGGCCGTACGGATCCATCAACGCCATGAACACCCCACCGGTCAGGTTGTTGAAGGTGGTGAAGATGATCAACGCCAACAGGCCCGGGGCCGCCCGGACCGCGAGGAACCCGCCGCGGAAGTCGATGGCCTTGTGCTCCGGGTCCTGCACGATCTCCGGTTCGGGGATGCGCAGGGTCATCAGGTGGACGAAGGCCAGTGCCATCACCGTGATCGCGATCGCGATGGTCCAGCCCATGCCCAGGGTGCCGATCGCCAGCCCGCTGAAGACGCTGGTGATCATGAACGCCATGCCCTGCACGGTGCCGACCAGTCCGTTGGCGTTCGCCCGTCGCGAGGCAGGGACGAGCAGGGTGACGGTGGTCGACAGGGCGAGGTTGCGCAGCTGTTCGACCACCGCACCGATCAGGATGATGACGGTGAACAGCCAGAACCACGGGCGGGTGATGTCGAGCAGGGTGCTGCTGGGGACGGCGAGGTACAGCAGGCCGCCGAGGCTGAACGCCACCAAGGTGCCGACACCGGAGGTGAGCATCACCTTGTGTTTGCGGTAGCGGTCGACGAGGGTGCCGAAGAACATGCTGAACACGGCCACCAGCAGCATGTAGGCGCCGCCGATGATGCCGGTCGCCAGCACCGATCGGGTCTCCAGGTACACCCAGAACGTGAGGGCGAACCACAGGAAACTCGTGGTGATGTTGGCCAGCGCGGTGTTGGCCAGGACCTGGTGGAAGGTCCGTTGTCCGTTCACGGGAACGGGTGGGTCGGTGGGAGCCGGTTCGTGGCCGGTCGGGGTCAGGTCGCCGGGTGTGGCGGCGTCGTCGTGCATGGTGATCAGCCTAGATTCGGGTGCGGACAGTTGTCGTCCGGTTGACGTCGTCGCCGATCGACCGAACCGGTTCCGACGGAACCGGCTCCGGTCAACCGGTCAGCTGAATCGGGGGCGGGGCTGCTGGGGCCGCTGCGCCGTCCGGCGACATTCCCGTACGGCCATCCGTCGCAGCCATCGCTGGTGTGCCTTCTCGCTCCGGTCGCGGTCCGGCTCCATCGGGAGCCAGCCCAGCGGATAGTGGTCGTAGCGGGTCATGATCAGGTGCCTCTCTGGTGGGTCCCCGGCCTCAGCCGCGGGTGATGGTGATGTCGCCCGATGCGCTGCGGGCGTGCACCGACACGTACGGATCGCCGTCGGACGGTGGTTCGGCCTGGTCGATGTTGACCTCGACGTCCCCGGTCAGGGTGTAGAGGTCGAGCCAGGCGGGGAGGTCGTCGCCGATGCCGACGGCGATGTCGCCGGAGGCGGTCCGCAGGCCGACGTCACCGGAGCTGCGCTTGACGTCGATGTCACCCGACGCCGTGGATCCGGTCAGCAACGACCTGAGGTCGCCGACGACGATGTCGCCGGAGGCCGCCTTGAGCTGCAGTGCAGCCTCACAGGAGCCGATCTCGATGTCGCCGGAGCCACTGCTCACCCGGGCCTGGGAGCCGACGACGGCATTGACGGTCACGTCACCGCTGCCGGTCGTCAGGTCAAGCACGCCGACCTGGTCCAGCATGACGTCGCCGCTGCCGGTGCGGACCCGGGCGGCGCCGACGCCGACCCGGGACACCACGTCGGCGCTGCCGGAGTCGACCTGCAGGTCGATCCCCTCGGGGACGTCGAGCGAGATCTCGTACGACCCGCGTGACCGCCGGGGCGTCGAGACGACGGCCACCTCGTCGTCGCAGAAGAACTCGACCTGGTCGGGATCGGAGCCGGTGACGGTGCCGGTGACGCCGTGCTCGGACACGCCCAAGGTCAGCCGACCGGAGCCGATCCGGACCTCGAGGCGACGGACCGCGGGGCCCTCGACGGTGCGGGTGGACTTCACTGGACCCACCCCCGCGCCTGCGAGCCCGGGCCGCCGCCACGGCGGCGGTCACGGTGGCGGCCCCGGCCGCGCTCGTCGTTGCCCCAGCTGAAGGTGGCCTCGAACCCGCCGGGCGGGGTCGGCGGTTGCGGCGGGACGGGCCCGCCACCCCACCCCGGACCACCCGGGCCGGGGCCGAAACCGGGCATCCCGGGGCCGAAGCCGCCACGACCACCGGGACCGCCTGGGCCACGGCGGCCACCCGGGCCGCGGCGCGGGGCCAACGAGTCGAGGATGCGGCGCAACAGCCAGGCGTTGGTGGAGAGACCTTCGGCGTCGGCCTGCTGGTCGACCTTGGTCTTGACCGAGGCAGGCAGGCGCAGCGTGATGCGGACCTGCTCCTCCTCCTCGTCGGTCTCGTCGGCCACGCCGGCGGGCTCGGTGAACTCGTCGGCCTCGTCGGCGGTCGGCTCGACCGTGGGGAGGTTGACGGTGAACTGGGGCTCGCCGTCACGGAGCTGGAACTCGACCGAGCCCGGCGCCAGGTCGGCGCTGATCTCGGCACTGGCCTCGGCGAGCGCGTCGATGAGGGTGAGGCGTACGGAGGCCTCGAGGGCATCGCCGAGCTTGCGGGCGATGTCTTGGCTGTGTTCGTCGGCCAGGGCGGCAGCGCTGTTCACGCCGCTGCGTACCGACTCAAGGTGTCTGTCCAATTGCATGACACCAGCATGACGCCGTCATGACGTCATGTCAACACCGTTATGACATCACTTTGAAGTCACTGTGCTGTCACGGGGCTCCCGAGCGGTGTCAGTCGTCTTCCTCGGCGACGGTTCGTCGGCTTCAGTCCTCCAGCACCACCAAGGCATAGCCGTCGACCCGGGGAAGGTCGATCTCGACCCGGTCACCGACCTGGCGGTACGGCAGGTCCTCGCCGAGGGCGAGGTGGACCCGGCTCGGCGTGGCGCGGATCGACACCCGGCCGTCGGCCAACGTCGGGAGGGCGTCGACGACGTTCATCGCGCCGCGCGGCTCGGGATGGGTCAGCTTGACGTGACACATGGTCCGCCCGGGCAGCCTGGTGAGGGTGACCCGAGCGGTCGACGGGATCCGCTCGGTCCTCACCCGCGGGTCGGGCAGCAGTCGGCCGAGGGCGTCGCGCAGTACGGCGGTGTAGGCCGGCATCGGGTTGTCGAGGTAGCTGGTGAACAGCGGGAACGCCACGTGCACCACCGAGCCGTGGCGGACCACCGCCGGGTTGCCGCTCGGCCCCTTGGGCGGGGTGTAGAAGTACCCGTGGAAGCCGTCCCAGCCCTGCTCGTGGTAGCTCTCGACGCGTTCCGCGATCACCTCGACGTCGTCGCCGTACCCCAGCAGGATCCCTTGCCCACCAGCAATCGTCGGCATGTCGGGGAGCCCGGCGACGGTGCCGGCAGGGGCGCTGAAGTAGGCGGTGTTGGACGGTTCCGGACCGAGGTGGGCGAACGGCCAGTGCTCGGGGAGGGCGAACCCGTCATGATCAGGTCGCAGTGCGGACCGGCCACTGGACAGCACCGGCCGACCGGCCGCGACGTGCTCGGCCACCTTGTCGGCCAAGGGGCCGGTGAGGGTGATGTCGTCGGGCAGGATCAACAACGCGTACGGCGAGAGGTCGTGTCGGTCGTCCACCACGTCGAAGGTGACGTGGGCCTCGCCGAGCATCCGGGCCAGCCCGTCGTGGGCGGGGCTCAGCGTGCGGTCCGGGTTGGCCAGCACGGCCACGTCGGCGAGTGCCTGGGCTCCGATCGTCCACGGCTCCAACGCCTCGATCTCGGCGTACACCCGCTTCACGATGTCGTACACCGGGGCCTCGAGGTGGCCCCGCGGGTGCAGGTGATCACCGATGGACGGCTGGGCGGCGTTGGCGATCGCATCCCAGCAGTCGTTGCGAATCGAGGCTTCCGACTTCAGGCCGCCGAACTCGCCCCAGCTGCCGCTGAAGCGTCCGGTCATGTAGAGCACCTGCTCGTCGATGTTGCGGGCGTAGGCCACCCGGGCCGGGAAGAAGTCGTAGCCCCAGGCGCCGGGGAGGCACTCGATCTCACCGTGGGTACGGAACTCGTCGCCCAGGTGCCAGGGCAGGCCGTTCGGGTACAGGAAGCGGTCCGGTCCGACGAGCTCACCGACCTCGCGGCAGAAGTCGACCCAGCCCTGCGTGGCGTACTCGCGCAGTGCTGCCGGGTCGGTCGGGTCGCCGCCGGCCTCGGCGACCGCACTGGCGCACTCGTCGCCGTGACACGGCAGCAACTGGATGCAGTCGAGGAAGATGCCGTCGACCGTGGGGTAGCGATCGACGACCTCGGTGATCATCGCGAGCAGGTGTGCCCGCCACGGGGTGTGGATGCACATGTTGCGGAAGAAGTTCTTGGTGCGGTCGCCGTGGATCACCTGGCCGTCGGCGTTCACCACCGTCCACTCCCGGTGCCGTCGCGCCATCTCGTGATCCAGCATCGCGTTGAAGTAGGCGGTGACGCCGATGCCTTCGGCCTGGCAGGCGGCGATGGTCTCGCCGAGCATGTCCCCGGTCATCGTGGGGTAGGGGATGCCGATCTCGGTGGGGTAGTAGGCGAAGCCGATGTTGCACTTGGCGAACACGTTGACGAAGTCGACGTGGGAGTCGCGCAGGGTGCGGGCGAAGGACGGTGCGTCGAAGTCGGCGCCGAAGTCGCCGATCCCGGGCATCGTGTGGAGGTCGAAGTGGACGGCGCGCTTGAGAGTTCGCATGGAGACCCGATCAGTGATCAGCGGCCGCCTGCCGCGGGCCGCTCCCGACAACAATCCGCCCCGGGGCAGATCCCGGAGCCGTTCCCGGCACTGTCGCAGGCGGTCCGGACCCGGTCAAGATCACGTCTCAGGGGACCAGCACCACCTTGCCGGTGGTCCGGCGGGAGGCCAGGTCGTCGTGGGCACGAGCTGCCTCGGCGAGCGGGTACGACGCGCCGACCCGGACCCCGAGGCGCCCCTCGGCCAGCCAGCCGAACAGTTCGTCGGCCCGGCCCAGCAGTTCCTCGCGAGTGGCGACGAAGTCGGCCATGGTGGGCCGGGTGATCGAGAGTGAGCCGCCGGCGTTGAGTCGTTGCAGGTCGAACGGCGGCACCTGCCCGCTCGAGCCGCCGAACAGCACCATGGTCCCGCGGCGCCGCAGGCTGGCCAGCGAGTCGTCGAAGGTGTCGCGGCCCACCCCGTCGTACACCGCGGCGACCCCGGCACCGTCGGTCAGCTCGCGCACCCGATCCGCGAAGCCGTCGTAGCCGACGATGACCTCGCTCGCCCCGGCGGCACGGGAGAGCTCGGCCTTCTGTTCGGTGGAGGTGGTGGTGATCACCCGGGCGCCGAGGATCACACAGATCTGGGTGAGCAGCAGTCCGACGCCGCCGGCGCCGGCGTGCACCAGCACCGTGTCCCCGGGGCGGACGGGGTAGGAGTCCCGGGCCAGGTAGTGCGCGGTCAATCCCTGTAGTGGGAGGGCTGCGGCCTGGTCGTCGTCGACAGCCTCGGGTACGGCCAGCAGTCCGTGGGCCGGTCCGGTGACGGCTGCCGCGTACGACCCGGGCAGCGACGCCCACGCCACCCGGTCGCCGACCGCGACCTGGTCGACCCCGTCGCCGATCGCCCGTACGCGACCCGCGCCCTCAGAGCCGGGGACGTACGGCAGCGGACGTTGGTAGACACCTTGCCGCTGGTAGACGTCGATGAAGTTCACGCCGGCGGCCAGCACGTCGATCGTGACCTCGCCCGGTCCGGGAGGTGGGAGCTCGACCTCGGTCAGCCGGAGTACCTCGGGCCCGCCGGTCTCGCTGACCTGGATGGCCGCAACCATGTCTGGATCGCCGGGCTGGTTGGGTTGTGGGCTGTCGGTCATGTCGGCTCCGATCGTCGGTCAGTCGGCTGCAGTGATGGCTCGGGCCATGGCCAGGTTGCCGGCCAGCAGGCCGCCGTCGACCGGAAGGGTGGCCCCGGTGATCCAGCTGGATCGATCCGAGGCGAGGAAGAGCAGTGCTTCGCACACGTCGTCGGTGCTGCCCACCCGGCCCAGCGGGTACCACTGTGAGGTCTCGGCCAAGATGTCGGGGTTGTTCTGGACCCGGTGGTCCCACACCTCGGTCCGGATGGTGCCAGGGGCGACCGCATTGCAGCGGATGCCACGATCGCCGAACTCCATCGCGATCGCCCGGGTCAGGCTCAGCACGCCGGCCTTCGCGGCGGAGTAGGCCTCGTTGCCGAGATGGGTGATCCCGTTCACCGAACTGATGTTGATGATCACCCCGCCACCGTTGTCGATCATCACCGGGATCACCCGTTGGCTGCACAGGAACGGGCCCAGCAGGTTGACCTCGAAGTCGCGACGCAGTTCGTCGGGCGGGGCATCGAGGAAGGACGATCGCCCACACACCATCGCATTGTTGATCAGCACGTCGACGCCGCCGAACCGCTCCACCGTGGTGGTGATCATGGCCTGGACCGAGTCGGCATCGGACACGTCGACGGTGACCGCGAGCGCATCGGGCAGCTCGGCCGCCACGGCCTCGGCCCGGTCGGTGGCGATGTCGGCGACGACGACCTGGTGGCCGCTCGCGGCGAACCGTCGCGCCGCCTGCGCCCCGATCCCAGACGCCGCCCCGGTCACGATCACCGTCTTGGCCTGTTCGTTCGTCATGGCTCCGGATTCTTCCACCTCGGCGTCCAACCTCCGCTCCGCGGGGGTCGTAATCTAAGGTCCGCAGCTGCCGTCAGCGAGCGCCACGGTTTGGAAGAGTGCATCAGGGGTATGTCGATGATGATCCGGAAGCTCGTCCGGACATGATTGGTGAGGAGCGCGCCATGCCGCTGCCAGACGTTGTCGACTTGATCACCGCCGACCACCGTGAGGTCGAACGGCTCTTCGATGAGCTGAAGGCAAAGCCCGACCAGCGTGCCCTACTGCTGCCCGAGGTCTCGTCCCTGCTCATCGCGCACAGCCGTGCAGAAGAGGCGGATGTCTATCCCGTCGCACGAGAGGAGGCAGGGGAGAGCGACCAGGTCGCGCACAGTCAAGAAGAGCACGAACAGGCCGAGGCTCTCCTCGCAGCCCTGGGCAAACTTGATCCGTCAGCTGCCGAGTTCGACACCAAGCTCGAGGAGTTGATCAGTGCTGTGACGCACCATGTCGAGGAGGAAGAGGCCGAGGTTCTGCCGGGCATCCGTGAACGGCTCAATGAACATCGCCGAGCAGAGTTGGCGAAGGCGTTCGTGCGAACACGAACCGAACACCTCGGCGACCGCCCGGGCGGCGCGACACGTGAGGAGTTGCTCCAACGTGCTCAGAACCTCGGACTGAGCGGCGTGGCCAGCATGACCAAGGAGGAGTTGTCCCGAGCGATCGAACAGGACTGAGCTCAGCCCTGGAGCAGTGACTGTGCGCCATCGATCCAGACTTCGCTGCCGGACACGTGGCTCGCGGCATCGGATGCCAAGAAGGCGATCAGTTCGCCCACCTGCGCGGCCGATCCAGACTTGGTCCCGGTCAGCGGAATGTGGCCCTCCGGAAACTCGACGTCGATTGTGACGTCCTCGTTGTCGGCCTCGGTGTTGTCGCCGATCTCGGTCTCGATGGCGCCAGGGCAGACCACATTGACCCGGATCCTGTCCGGTCCGAGCTCCACCGCCAGCATCTTGGCCAGGGCCACCTGCCCGGCCTTGCTGCTGGAGTAGGCCGAGGCGCCGGAGTTGGAGAAGATCCGGGTGCCGTTGACCGAGGCAACCACGGTCACCGAGCCACCGTCGGTACGCAGATGGGGCACGGCGTGCTTGATCGTCAGGAAGGTGCCGGTCAGGTTGATGTCGATGGTCGATCGGAAGTCATCGGCGGTGAGGTCGTCAATCCCGGCCCAGCGTCCGTTGACCCCCGCATTGGCCACCACGATGTCGAGTCGCCCGAACTCATCGATGGTGCCTTGGTAGGCCGCGACCACCGAATCCTCGTCGCTGACGTCTGCGGTGACGGCCAACGCGCGCCCGCCCGCCCTGGTGATCTGGTCCACTGCTGCGTCCAACTCGTCGCGGGTCCGACCGGCGAGGGCCACGGCCACACCCTGTAGGGCGAGCTTCTCGGCCGCTCCCTGTCCGATGCCCGAGCCGCCACCGGTCACGAATGCCACTCTGTCTGGAGTCATGTCATCCCTGTTCCCCAACCACGACGGCTCAACCATCGAAGCCCCGGGCCTGTTTGCACCAGCGGCGTCGGGGTACTGCAGTGCCACAACTGAACACGAGCCTGTTCGAGGCGGCTGGCACAGAGACCGTCGACACCTCTGATCGCTGATTCGAACTGTCCGGCCCCGCGGCTAAGAAGCTGGTTGCTGCGGCCGATCCTCCTCAGGGTCTCGACCAGCCGTCCTGATCGGTCGAGCCTCTCTCGAGCATCGTCCGTCCAAGGGGACAAGACCTGGGCAGTTCGGCGAATGCAGACCAGCCACCCTCGACACGGGCAGCGGAGCGCCCTCCGGCCGACATGGCCGGTGGGCGCTACTGCTGTCGCAACCAGCACACCCCGGTTCCTGACTGGTCGGTGTGGTGATCGAGGTTTCGGGTGCCGTTCCCACGAGACGACTTCTGTGGCCGGACTCAGCCGCCGGTGGGCTCCGCAGCCTTGCCGCGTTCCACCCCGGCGAGCAGCAACTGCGCCACGTCGAGCACCTCGACCCGCTCCCCACGGCCGTCGCTCTGCGCTGCGGTCAGCCCGTCCGACAGCATCACCCGGCAGAAGGGGCAGCCGGTCGCGATCGCCCCACCCTGCTGGGGATCCGGGCCGCCGGTGGTCTCGATCACGGTCAACGCCTCGGCCGTGCGGTCGTTGTTGATCCGCGTGCCGATCGTCTCCTCCATCCACATCCGGGCACCGCCGGCCCCGCAGCAGAACGACTCCTGCCGGTTGCGGGGCATCTCGGCCACGGTGGCACCCGGGATCGCCCCGAGCAGTTCCCGCGGCGCCTCGTACACCTGGTTGTGGCGACCCAGGAAGCACGGGTCGTGGTACGTGATCGTGCGCCCCGCGACCTCGGCGGGCGGGGGTGCGGCCGGGGTGAGCCGACCGTCGCGGACGAGCCGGTTGAGCAGTTGGGTGTGGTGCACGACCTCGAGTTCGACACCGATCTGCGGGTACTCGTTCTTCAACGTGTTCAGGCAGTGAGCGCAGGTGGTGACGACCTTGGTCGCCTTCGCCTCGGTCAGCGTCTCGGCGTTCTCCGCGGCGAGCTGCTGGAAGACGAACTCGTTGCCCGCCCGCCGGGCCGGATCACCGGTACAGGTCTCCCCGTTGCCGAGTACCGCGAACGACACCTCGGCGGTGTGCAGCAACGTCGCCACGGCCTGGGTGGTCTTGATCGCACGGTCCTCGTACGCCCCTGCACAACCGACCCAGAACAGGTACTCGACCTCCGACAGGTCCTCCAGGTCCTTGCCGACCACCGGGACGTCGAAGTCAAGCGGCTTGGCCCACTCCATCCGCTTGCGGGCGTTCATGTTCCACGGATTGCCCTTCGACTCCAGGCCCTTGAACAACCCGTTCAGCTCGCTCGGGAACTCCGACTCCATCAGCACCTGGTGACGTCGCAGGTCGACGATGTGGTCGATGTGCTCGATGTCGACCGGGCACTGCTGGACACACGCACCACAGTTGGTGCACGACCACAACACGTCCGGGTCGATCACCGCGAGCCGGCCGTCGCTCCCGATGCCGATCGGGTTGCCGTGCGCCTGGGCCACCGCGGCGGCCCGGGGGTCGTCGCCGGTCGGCCCGACCAGCGGTCGCGCGGCCTCTGCCCGTACGGCTTCGGGCAGCCCGTCGCGCGCCTCCTCGGCCGCCGCGAGCCACGGCGCCTTCGCGTACGCGTGCTCGCGCAGCCCCATGATCAACAGCTTCGGGCTGAGCGGCTTGTCGGTGTGCCAGGCCGGGCACTGGCTCTGACAGCGTCCGCACTCGGTGCAGCTGGTGAAGTCGAGGAGCCCCTTCCAGGTGAAGTCCTCCACCGCCGCCACGCCGAGGGGGGTGTCCTCGTCGATGTCGTCCAGGGCCTCGAAGTCGAGCGGCTTGCCACCGTCGTTGATCGGCTGCAGCTCGCCGAGCGCCGGCTTGCCCGAGCTGTCCCGGGAGAACCAGATGTTGGGCCACGCGGTGAACCGGTGCCACGCCACACCCATCGTCAGGTTGAGCCCGATCACGCCGAACCACACCATCGAGATGACGATCTTGAGCGCAGCGACCCACACGATCGCGGTCTCCAGGACGGCCGGGTCGGCACCGGCGGGCAGCAACCACCAGGTGAGCGGGAAGTGCAACCATCGTTCACTCTGGGTGCCGGCCATCAGCCCGGACTCCAACGCCCGCAGCACGATGACGCACGCCATGATGCCCAGGATGGTGAACTCGATGTAGCGCGCCTGCCACGTCCGGGACCCGAAGAAACGGGACGAGCTGAGCCGGGCCCCCAGCACCGACCGCAGCACGATCAGCCCGATGATCGACACCAGTCCGACCCAGGCGATCAGTTCGGTGAGCCATTCGTACGGTGGCAGGTGCCCGATCAGCGGCAACGCGAAGCGGGGGTTGAACAGTTGCCCGTACGCGGTGACCAGGGTGAAGAACAAGAAGCCGAACCCGATCATCACGAACCAGTGCATGACGCCGACCTTCGTCAGCTGCAACATCTTCGTGTGGCCGAGGGTCTCGGTGAGCATCCGCTTCCACCGTTGCGCGGGCTCGTCACTGCGGCCGAGCGTCGGACCGCCGAGCTTGACGACACCCACGATGGCCATCACCGCGCGGACGAAGAGGAACACCCCGGCGGCCGAGGTGGCCAGGGCGACCACGATGGCGATCCACGTCATGACGGCTCCTCACGTTGCGGTGGCCGACCGGTACGCCACGGGACCGGTCGCTGCTCACCCTAGTGGTTGGGCACCGATATTACTGGTGAGTAACCTCGGCGTCGAGCCGTGGACCCGAGGGTGGCGTCGGATCAGCTGATCAGCACCGCCACGGCGGCGACCACGGACCCGGCCAGGATCGCCCGGGTGAACCACGTCTCGTTGAGGCGCTTCACCACGGATCGGCCGATCAGTCCGCCGACGATCACCGCGGGGGCGAGCATCAGGGTCAGCAGCAACGTGGCGGGCGGCATCAGCCCGATCCCGGCGCTGAACGGCACCTTGATCAGGTTGCCGATCATGTAGAACCAGGCTGCCGTACCGAGGAAACGCTTCTTGTCGATCCCGGTGCTGACCAGGTACAAGGTGGTGATCGGACCGGCGGCGTTCGCGGTCATGGTGGCCACGCCGGCAGCACCACCGGTGAGCCACGACACCACCGGGTGGTGGTGCTTCTCGACCGGTTGGGTGCCGCGGTTGCGCCAGCTGACGATGAGTTGCAGGGCCACCATGACGAGGATCAGCACGCCGATCCAGATCCGCAGCGTGTCGTTGTTGATGAGGGTTAGGATGATCGTGCCGAGAATGATGCCGGGGAGCATGGCCGGCAGCAGGTGCCGCAGCAGTTTCCAGTTGGCGTCCCGTCGGTACATGAGCAGCGCCATCGTGTCGGCAATGATCAGCAGGATCAGCACGACGCCGGTCGACTCCTTGGTGGGGAGCTGGGTGGCGAAGATCGCAGCGGCGATGGTCCCGAGCCCGGCCACGGCCGTCTTCGAGAACCCGATGATGAGGCCGGCGAACACGACGAGCACGAGGGACATTCCGGCGAGTTCGTACGGCACCGGCTGACCATACGTCCACCGGGCAACCGGCGTACGTCGGTCCCCATGCTGGGCCGGCTCGGGCCGGAGGCCCGCCGGATTCCGCAAAGTGACCGGTCGGCGGGGTGGGGGAGGGCGGGGTCAGGCGGGGCGGCGGGCCCGGATCAGGATTCAGCGGTCGCTTGGTGGAAGATCTGCCGGTAGGCGTTGCCGCGGCGGGCCCACAGCGAGGTCCGCAGCGTCGAGGGCCCGTCCTGCGGAACGGCGCGCCACAACAGCAGCACCTGCTCGTCGGCCGGTCGACTCGTGGACACCACCTCCAGCGCGACGGGTCCACGCAGCGGGCCGATCTCGGCGAGCAACTCCTCCCGCGACCACAGTCGCCCCGACGCGCCGACCTCGTACCAGTCCGGGGCCAACAGTGCAGCCACCGCCGACGGGTCGGCCCGGCACGCGTCGGTCAGCAGCTCACGCTCCAGCGCGACGACCGTCTCCTCCGGCGTCACCGGCTCGCCGACCAGGTCGAACGCGCTGAACAGGTCGTCGGCCTGCTCGACCTGACCGGGCCGCACATCGGGGTGGTCGGTCGACGACCCGTCCCAGCCCGGCCCCGGGTCGGGTTCGCGACCGGACTGGTAGGCGGTCGCCGCGGCCCGGGCCCGCTCGTCGGCGGCCTCGTTGAGCGGGTGCCCGGCGTGCCCCTTCACCCATTCGAAGGTCACCTTCCGGCCGGTCAGGGCCCTGTCAAGCGCCTTCATCAGTTCGACGTTCATCACGGGCTTGCCGTCGCCCTTGCGCCACCCCTTCCGCTTCCATCCCGGCAGCCACTTGGTCAGCGAGTTGATGACGTACTGGCTGTCGCACAACACCTGCAGCGGTTCGTCGAGGTGCGCGGTCTGCTGCAGCAGGTCGAGGACGGCCATCAGCTCGCCCATGTTGTTGGTGCCGTTGGCCCACCCGCCCGAGGCCCAGCGCTCCTCGTCCACGAACCAGGCCCAACCGGCCGGGCCGGGGTTGCCGAGGGCGGATCCGTCTGCTGCTGCGATGATCGTCACCCCCCGATTCTCACAGCCCGCGTGGGCTGCGATGTCGCGCCCCGGCCGTCGGGAGGCGGGTCGTACCGGGCAGTTGGAGCCGGTTCTCGGTAAGGTCGACCCGCCCACGTTTCCGAGACACCGAGTAGGTGACCTGTGGTCGAGCCCGATGCCGCCTTCAGTCTGGAGTCGGTGACCAAGACCTACGGCGACCACACGACGGCCGTCGACGACCTGAGCCTCGACATCCCACAGGGACGCGTCACCGTGTTCGTGGGCCCGTCGGGCTGCGGCAAGACGACCACGCTGCGGATGCTGAACCGGATGGTCGAGCCGACCAGCGGGACGATCAACTTCCTGGGCGAACCGCTCAAGCGGCTCCGCCGGACCACGCTGCGCCGCCGCCTGGGGTACGTCATCCAGTCCGGTGGGCTGTTCCCGCACCGTACCGTCGCGGAGAACATCGGCACCGTGCCGGGACTGTTGGGTTGGGGACGGGCGAAGACCCGCCGCCGCGTCGGTGAACTCCTGGTCGACGTCGGGCTCGACACCAAGCTCGCCGGTCGCTACCCGGCCCAGCTGTCCGGCGGCCAGCAACAGCGCGTCGGCGTGGCCCGGGCGCTGGCCGGCGACCCGGAGGTGCTGCTGATGGACGAACCGTTCTCGGCGGTCGACCCGGTGGTCCGCAACGAACTGCAGGACCTCGTGCTCCGGCTCCAGTCCGAACTCGCCAAGACGGTGGTGCTGATCACCCATGACGTCGACGAGGCGGTGAAGCTCGGCGACCAGGTGGCGATCATGGGCGTCGGTGGTCGGCTGGCCCAGTTCGCCGCGCCGGAGGAGATCCTCAACGATCCGGCCAACGACTTCGTGTCGGGCTTCGTGGGTCGTGACCGGGGTTGGCGCTCACTGTCGTTCCACCCCGCCGACGGGCTCCCGGTCGAACGGGTCCGTGCGGTACGGACCCCCTCCGCGGTCCCGCGGGGTGGGCACGCCCTGGTGTTGGACGGTGGCGCCCACCCGATCGGCTGGGTCACCCCCGAACGGCCCGGTCGTACGGTGTCGCTGGGCTCCACGTTCATCCCGACCAGCGACTCGCTGCGCGTCGCCCTCGACGCCGCCCTCGCCTCCCCGGTCGGATTCGCGGTCGCGGTGGAGGAGGAGACCGGCCGGTTCACCGGTGCGGTCTCGCTCGAGTCGATCATGCGGCAGGCCGCCGAGCTGCGCCGTACGGTCTCGATCGACTTCCTCGACGCCCGGGAGGCCGAGGAAAGGCGCCGGGCCGCCGAAGCTCGTCGGGAGGCGGCCGAACGCGCGCGCCGGCAGGAGGCCGAACGGGCCAGGGTGCTGGCGGAGATGGCCGACGCCGACGGGACGCGTTCCCGTACGGGGAAGGCTCCGCTCGCCGATCCGCCCGAGCCGACCCGGTCCACCCAACCCGCTGCTGAGCCCACGACGGAGGCCACGTACGAGCCCGCGACCGGGTCCGTGCCCCAGTCCGCGGTGACGCCGGGCGACGGGGCGCCGGTCGCGGCCGCGGTGTCCGCCGCGAGCCCGGACCGGACACCTGACCGTACGGCTGAACCGGCAGCCGAGCAGGTGGCCGACGAGCCGCCGCCGGCCGCGGCCGACTCTGAGCCGGCGCGGGTCGGCAGCGGGTACGACGAGGAGGGCTTCTTCGAGTCGATCTTCGAGGCCGCGGAGGAGAGGGAGTCCGACGCCGCCGTGGAGCGTGCGGCCCGCGACGACGAGTTCTTCTACGACCAGGAGACCGATCCCGAACTGGGGCTGGGGCCGCAGACCCCTGACCCGAAGGCGACCGACCCCTCCGACGAGTCGGGTGACCGACCGTGACCTGGGTGATCGACAACATCGCCATGATCGGTGAGCTGACCCTGCAGCACCTGGTGCTGTCGTTGGTGCCGGTGGCCCTCGCACTGTTGGTCTCGCTCGTCCTGGGCTACCTGATCCACCTCACCGGTCGGGCCGCCTCGCCGGTCCTCGCGGTCAGTTCGGTGGTGTACGCGATCCCGTCGATCGCCCTGTTCGTGGGGTTGCCGGTGATCCTCGGCACCCGGATCCTCGACCCGATCAACATCATCGTGGCGCTGACGATCTACTCGGTCGCGTTGCTCAACCGCAGTGTGGTCGACGGGCTGCGCGCCGTCCCGGCCGAGGTGAACCAAGCCGCGACAGCGATGGGGTACGGCCGGGTGCGGCGACTGTTCGGGGTCGAGCTGCCGCTGGCGATGCCGGTGGTGTTGTCCGGCCTGCGGGTGGTCACCGTCGCCAACATCGCCATGGTCACCGTCGGGGCGGTCATCGGCATGGGGGCGCTGGGTGAGTTGTTCAACATCGGCTTCGGTTCCGGCTTCCTCACCCCGATCATCGTCGGCATCGTCGCGGTGATGGTGCTGGCCCTGCTGGCCGACGGCGGGATCCTGCTGCTGCAGCGGGCGCTCTTCCGTTGGGCCACCAAGGAGCGGGCGGCATGAACCTCTGGTCCTTCCTGCAGGACCCGGCCAGCTGGGTCGGGCCGGACGGCATCGGCGCCCGGATCGTCGAGCACCTCGTCTACACCGGACTGTCGCTGCTGATCGCCACCGCGGTGTCGGTCGTCCTCGGTGTCATCGTGGGTCACTTCCGGGCCGGCAACCTGCTCGTCGTCGGCACCAGCAACGCCGCCCGCGCCATCCCGACCCTCGGCCTGGTGGTGCTGGTCGTCACCCTGCTCGGCACCGGCATCACCCCGGTCGTGCTGGCGCTCACCGTGCTCGCGATCCCGCCCATCCTCAACGCGACCTCGACCGGGGTCCGCGAGGCCGACCCGGGTGCGGTGCACGCCGCCCGCGCGCTCGGCATGACGACCTGGCAGGTGATCTGGCGGGTGGAGCTGCCGCTGGCGACACCGCTGATCGTCTCGGGCATCCGCAGTGCCACCCTGCAGGTGGTCTCGACCGCGACCGTGGCGGCCCTGGCCGCCTCCGGTGGGCTCGGTCGGCTGGTCGTCGACGGGCAACGGCTCGGCGCGTCCGGATACCCCGAGATGTTCGCCGGGGCGGTCCTGGTGGCCGCCCTCGCGATTGTGCTCGACGTCGCGCTGGGTAGCGTGGTGTGGGGACTCCGGCGGCGCCGCAGCCGGATCGGCCGTACCGCTGCCGAGCTCGACAGCGCACCTGCCGCCGAGACCACCCCCGCCTGACGCGCCGACACCCGGCACGTCGAACCGAACGGAGCACCGATCATGGACCGCCGTACCTTCGGACTCAGCCTGGCCGCGCTGGGCGTCGCCGCGACCGCGACGGCGTGTGGGCAGCCCACCAACCCGATGGAGGGAGGTGGCAGCCCGGGCACCGGGACGGAGTCCGGGTCCGGTTCGGGCGGCGCGGTCGAGGAGATCGTCGTCGGCTCGGCCGGTTTCACCGAGTCGGTCGTGCTCGCCGAGCTGTACGCGCAGTCGTTGCAGGCTGCGGGGCTGACGGTGAGCACCAAGCACCGGATCGGCTCCCGCGAGGTCTACCTGACCGCACTGCGCGACGGCTCCATCCACGCCGTCCCCGAGTACACCGGCAACCTGCTGCAGTTCCTCGACGAGGGCAACCCCGCACAGACGGCCGAGGACATCGAGGCCGCGCTGCAGGAGGCCGTCGGCGACGAGATCGCGGTGTTGAGCCCGTCGGAGGCCACCGACCAGGACGTGTACGTGGTCACCCAGATGACGGCCGAGACCCAGGGCATCGCCTCGCTCGCCGACCTGAAGAAGATCGCCGCCGACTCGATCCTCGGTGGTCCCGCGGAGTTGCAGGAACGGCCGTACGGCCCGCCCGGGCTGGAGGCGATCTACGGCGCGGTGTTCAAGGAGTTCCGCACCTACGACACTCCGGCGATCAAGGTGAAGGACCTCAACGACGGCAAGATCCAGGTCGCCACCTTCTTCACCACCGAGGCCGCGATCATCGACAACGACTACGTGATGCTGGAGGATCCGCAGCTGATGATCCTGCCGCAGAACGTGATCCCGTTGGTGGCCACCGCGGTCGCCGACAACACCGAGGCGGTCGCCGCCTTCGACGCGGTGCAGCAGGTGCTCACCACCGCCGACCTGACCGCGCTGAACAAGTCGGTCGACGTCGACCACAAGAGCCCCGAGGACGTTGCCAAGGAGTACCTGACCAGCAAGGGCCTCGTCTGACCCCGGGCGTCGGGGCCCACGGGCCCACCGGAGATGGAGGCGACTAGAGTCGGTGGTGTCCGTACGAGAAGCTGTCGCAGGTCTCTACCCACCGGGAGTTGATCATGGCCGAGGCGCCCGCCCACTCCGGGCTGTTGAACACGCTCGCACTGCACGTCGACGATCCGGGAGGGTCCGGCCGACCGGTGGTGCTGATCCACGGTTGGCCGATGTCGGGTCAGGCGTGGGCACTGCAGGTGCCGGCGCTGACCGATGCCGGGCTGCGTCCGATCACCTACGACCGGCGCGGCTTCGGCCGCAGTGGCACCGACTTCGACGCGTACGACTACGACACCCTCGCCGACGACCTGGCCGCTGTGCTCACCGAGCTCAACCTGACCGACGTCACCCTGGTCGGCTTCTCGATGGGCGGCGGTGAGGTGGCCAGGTACATGGCTCGCCACGGCACCGAACGGCTGGCGAGCGTCGTCTTCGCCGCTGCCGTGCCGCCGTACCTGCTGCACGGGGACGACAACCCCGACGGACCGCTGCCCCCGGAGGCTGCCGAAGGCAGCGCCGCTGCGCTGACCGAGGACCGGGAGCTCTTCTTCGACGGGTTCACCAAGGCGTTCTTCACCGCGGGGGGCGAGCTCGCCGTCACCGACAGCCAGCGTCAGGAGGCCCTGGCGTTGTGCCGGGAGTCCGACGAGCAGGCGGCGTTGGCCTGTCAGCACGCCTTCAGCACCACCGACTTCCGCGACGACCTGACCAAGATCGACGTGCCGACCCTGATCATCCACGGTGACGCCGACCAGATCGTGCCCTTCGAGGGTTCGGGCAAGCGGACGCACGAGGCCGTCACCGGGAGCCGGGTCGTGCTGATCAGCGGTGGCCCCCACGGGCTGAACGTCAGCCACCACCGGGAGTTCAACGAGGCACTGGTCGACTTCTGCCGCAGCTGAGCCAGATCGACACCGAGTCGCTAGGGTCGGTGGCGTGGATGTGGTCGTGGCGCCCGGGACCGACCACGTCAACCTGCTCCGGGACGACGAACCGATGACGCTGCCGACGGCCGAGCTGCCCGGCTGGGTCGCCGACCAGCCCGCCGACACCCGCTGGGTCTGGGCCGACTCGTCCCAGAGCTATCCCGCGCTGCTGCGCGCCGGAGTCCGGGTCGATCGAGCCGTCGACCTGCGGTTGGTGCACCAGATCCTGCGCCGGGCCCATGGCGCTGCGGGACTGCCGATCGCGCTGGCCGAGTCCTCGGCCTGGGACGCGCCGGCCGAAGCGCCACTCGCCGACACCGGCCCGACCCTGTTCGACAGTGCCGTCACCGGGCCGGGCATCGCCGAGGTGCTCGCCGAGCACCGGGCCCAGCAGGACACCCTGGCGGCGGTGACCAGGGCCGACGGCGGTCGGTTGCGGCTGCTCTGCCATGCCGAGTCGATCGGTGGCCTGATCGCCCAGGAGCTCAACCAGGTCGGGGTTCCGTTCGACGTCGAGCACCATGATCGACAACTCCGGACCCTGTTGGGTGAGCCGGATCCGTGGGGTGGGCGGCCGGTGCTGATGGAACGCCTCGTCGGCCGGATCCGGGCAGCCCTCGACGCCCGCGATCTCAACCCCGACTCGGCGGTCGAGCTGCTCAAGGCGCTGCGTCGGGCCGGGCTGCAGGTCAGCTCGACCCGACAGTGGGAGTTGGAGCAACTCGATCATCCGGTCGTGGAACCCCTGCTGGCGTACAAGAAGTTGGCCCGGCTGCACAGTGCCAACGGCTGGGCCTGGCTTGCCAGCTGGGTGCGTGAGGGCAGGTTCCGTTCCGACTGGGTGGCCGGTGGTGTGGTCACCGGTCGGTGGGCCAGCCGGGGCGGGGGTGCCCTGCAGTTGCCCCGACAGATCAGGGGTGCCGTCCGGGCCGAGCCGGGCTGGACGTTGGTGGTCGCCGACGCCGCCCAACTGGAACCGCGGGTGTTGGCCGCGATGGCAGCCGACGAGCAGATGGCCGCCGCGTGCCAGGGCGCCGACCTCTACCAAGGCCTCGTCGACCAGGGCGTGATCGACACCCGCGAGCACGCCAAGATCGCTGTGCTGGCGGCGATGTACGGCTCCACCAGCGGAGAGGCGGGCGCGCTGCTGCCGCGACTGGCGCGAGCCTATCCGAAGGCGATGGGGGTGGTCGAAGGTGCCGCCCGGGCGGGGGAGCGTGGCGAACAGGTGACCACGTGGCTCGGTCGCACCTCTCCGGCACCCCATGACGGTTGGCAGGAGGCCCAGGCGGGGGCCCAACAGCCCGACGCCGGTGTCGAAGCCGAGCGGTGGGCTCGTCGCGCCAGCCGCGACTGGGGCAGGTTCACCCGCAACTTCGTGGTCCAGGGGACCGCCGCGGAGTGGGCGCTGTGCTGGTTGGGCCACCTGCGACGTGCGCTGACGAGCATCCGGTCGGCCGACGGGACTCGGCCCGAACTCGTCTACTTCCTGCACGACGAGGTGATGGTGCACGCCCCCGTCGACTGTGCCGAAGCCGTTGCCGACGCGGTTCGGGAGGCCGCCCATCGGGCCGGTGCGCTGCTGTTCGGGTGTTTCGGGGTCGAGTTCGCGCTCAACGTGGCCGTGGTCGACTCGTACGACCAGGCGAAATGATCAGGCACCTAGCGCAACTGGTTCCGCGGGCCCAGCACACTGCGCCGGTGCCACCCCCACAGCACCAACCCGACCAGGGAGAATCCGAGACTGGTCAGTGCCAGCTGCAGCACCGTGCCGGTGACCAGTGGTGCGACCACACTGGCGAGCACGGCGTTCAACAGCAGCTGGACGAACGACTGCATCGAGGCGGCGGCGCCTCGGCTGTGCGGGAACAGGTCCAGCATCGCCAACTGCAGGATCGGGAAGCACAGCGCGATCCCGAACGAGATCAGGCTCGGGCCGAGCACGGCCCACGGCATCAGTGGGGCACCGGGCAGTGCCGACACCACGACGTTGAGCACTCCGGCCCCGATGGCGATCAGGAATCCGACCGAGGCCAGCTGCAGGCCGGTGACGCGGTGGGCCAGGCGGGCATTGATGAACGCACCGATCACCATGCCGCCGATCATCGGCACGAAGAAGATCCAGAAGTCCTGTTCGCCGTAGCCCAGCAGGTCGACGATGAAGATGGGGGCGGACACGATGTAGAGGAACTGGCCGGCAAAGCCGAGCGACCCGGCGAGGGCGAGCCGGACGAAGGCGCCGTGGCGGGCCACCCCGACCAGGCCGGTGACCAGTGACAGCAGCCGCAGCGGTGTCCGGTCCTCGGGCGGGTGGGTCTCCTTCAACGCCAGCACCGTCAGCAGGCACATCGCCACCCCGAAGGCGGCCAGGAACCAGAAGATGACCTGCCAGTCGCCGGCGACGAGCAGCCAGCCCCCGATGATCGGTGCGACCGCCGGGGCGACGGAGAAGATCATCATGATCTGGGCCATCAGTCGCTGTGCGACCGGGCCCTCGAACATGTCACGCACCACGGCCCGGCTGATGATCTGCCCCGACCCGGCCGACATCCCTTGGAGGGCACGGAAGACCAGCAGCATCGGCAGGTTGACCGACAGGGCACAGCCGACCGACGCGGCGGCGTAGCAGAGGGTGCCGATGATGATCACCGGTTTGCGGCCGACGGCGTCGGAGACCGGTCCGTGCAGCAGGCTCATCACCGCGAAGCTGAACAGGTACACCCCGGTGATCTGCTGCAGCTCGACCGTTCCGACGCCGAACTGCTCACCGATCGCCTTGAACGCCGGGAACACGGTGTCGATCGAGAACGGGCCGAACATCGCCAGACAGGCCAGCACCAGCGTCAGTCCGAAGGTCGGCGACCGGCGCTCCGGGGTCTGCTGGTCGCCGCTCGTCGTCACCCGGCCAGACAATCACGCGGCCGCGACCGGATCGGCGACGGGGTCAACTGACGGACGTCGTGTTCCCGATGTCGCCGGACCCGTGTCTGGCCGTACGTGATCAGGGGGCTGCGTACTCGTCGTACGGGTCCTGCTCGGTGTCCGGGCTCCGCCGGAACAGCCGGTCGACCGACAACCGGCCGGCGCCGAACACCAGGAACACCAGGGCCAGGCAGGCGGTGATGACGGTGTACTCGTACCCGGTGCCCGCCACGTCGCTGTGCAGCGCCAGACCGCGGAACCACTTGGTCCACACGATGATCAGCACCTGCTCGACGACGATCGCGAGCGCGATCAGCGGGGTCAACGCCCCGACGATCAGGAAGATGCCGCCGACGATCTCCAACACGGTGGCCCCCCAAGCCGCGTACTCGGCGTACGGGGTGCCGAACTGTGCCAGGTAGTCGGCCTGCCAGTCCACCCCGGTGTCCTGCCACCGACGCCAACCGCGGCTGATCAGGACCACCCCGAGGCAGATCCGGGCGATCAGCAGGACGAGGTCCTGCAGGCCCTTCAGGAATCCGGCCATGGGCTCCACCTCCGATCCGACGCGCACACCGTAACGTGGCGGCCACCTCCGATCGGCCTGCCACACCGACCGCGGCTCAGATGGGCCTCACCGTACGACCGCGACCGGCACCGTCGCGTCGTGCAGCACCCGATGGCTGATCGAACCGAGCAGGAGACCGGCGAACCCACCGCGGCCACGGCTGCCGACGACCAACAGGGAGGCGTCCCGGGAGGCCTCGACCAGGGCAGCTGCCGGGTCACCGGGGACCGTGGTGGCGGTGACCGTCAGGTCCGGGTGGCGCTCGGCGAGTCGTGACTTCACCTCGTCGACCATCACCACCGTGCCCTGCTCGATCTGGTCGGTGGCGTCCTGCATCACCGGCATTGCCCAGCCACCGGCCATGCCGATCAGCGTCTGGGTCTGCCAGGCCGCCACCAGCACCAGGTCGATGCCTTCGTGGTTCGCCCAGTCCGAGGCCAGGTCGGCGGCGTGCTGGCTGGGCTCGGAGCCGTCGACGCCGACCACCACGGGGCCGTTCCGGTCGAGGTCGGCGTGGCAGGTGACCACCACGACCGGGCAGGGAGCGTGTGCGGAGACCTGGTAGGAGACCGATCCCATGAAGGCCGAGGCGAACTCCCCGCGACCTCGACTGCCGACCACGATCAGGTCGTCCTCGGTCGCGTTGGTGATGAGTGCGGCGTGGGCCGGTCCGACCTCGACGACGGTCTCGACCTGCTGGGCGCCGGCCCGTCGGGCCACCTCGGTGGCTTCGTCAGTGACCTCGCGGTACCAGTCGGAGGCCTCGTCCTTGCTGGGCGGGATGACCTCGGGGCCCATCGGGACGTCGATGGTGGGCATGTCGAAGGCGTGCACGATCCGGAGTCCGGTACCGATTCGCCAGGACAGCTTCGCCGCATACTCCACGGCTCGGGTCGAGTCCGATGAGCCGGTGTAGCCAACGATGATCATGATGCAGCTCCTCCCCTTTGACGGCTTGCCACCAACTGTAGTCCGGGTGTCACGCCTCGGCCGGTGATTCACCGGCCTCGGCCGACGTTCGGCGGGGCCGCATCACGATCAACGTGAAGACCAGCGCGACCAGGCTGGTCGCCACCAGCAGCCACAGCCCGATCGCGTAGCTGCGCGCGGCCGGGTCGTACGTGGCGCCCATGATCAACGGCGGGAAGTAGCCGCCCAGCCCACCGGCGGCGGCGACCACTCCGGTGACGGCGCCGACCCGGTCGGCGGGTGCCCGTCGTGGCACCCACGCGAACACCGCCCCCATGCCGAGGCCGAGGGCGCCGGCCATCAGCAGGAAGATCGTCCCGGTGGGGATCTCACCGGCCGGCCGCAGGCTGACCAGGAAGGCCAGCACCGCGACCGCGGTCAACGAGAAGCAGGTGATCAGCCACGGGCCGACCCGGTCGGCCAGCACGCCACCGATCGGACGCAGCACCACGGCGACGACGGCGAATCCGGCGGTCCGGGCACCTGCTCCGGCGAGGCCGACGTCGTACACGTCCTTCAGGTAGGTGGGGAGGTAGGTGGAGAACGCCACGAACCCGCCGAAAACGATGCCGTACAGGAAGCACATCTGCCAGGTCACCGGCAGTCTGAGGGCGCCGGCCACCTTCGGCACCAGCTTGGCCTTGCTCGGCTGCCAGCTCGGCGACTCCTTCATCGTGAACCAGACCACGGCCGCGGTCACGATCATCAGCCCGATCACCACCAGGTGCGTCGGTACGTAACCGATCCAGGAGACCAGGCGTGGGGTCAGGAAGGCCGACACCGCGGTGCCGATCATGCCCATCCCGAAGATGCCGTTGGCCAGGCCGCGACGTTGTGGCGGGAACCAGGCCGAGGCGAACGGGATCCCGATGGCGAAGATGGTGCCGGCGATGCCGAGGAAGAAGCCGGCGACCAACAACAACCAGAAGCTGGTCAACACCCCGCCGATCATCACGGCGATGACGGCGGGGACCGGCAGCAGCAGGATCACCACGAACATCCGGCGCGCACCGAACCGGTCGGTCATCGCGCCGACCACGATGCGGCCCAGCGAGCCGACCAGCACGGGCGTCGCGATCACCAGCGACTGCTGGGCCGAGTCGAGGGACATCCACTCGCGATACGTGCTGGCGAGCGGGGAGATGATCATCCACGCCCAGAACCCCACCGCGGAGGCGAGGGTGGCGAGGACGACCTGGGCGAGGGCGCCCCGGTGCTCGGTGACCCCGGCGGTGGCGGGGGCGGTCGGGGTCGAGGTCGGGGTCATGTCCGCTGCTTCCTCCGACTTTCACGATCAGGGGTGCCGACGGGCTGCCAGGCCTTGTGGGACACCTGGCCGGGTTGCCGGTCGTCGTCGCGGGACCGGTAGACGACGTAGGGGCGGAACAGGTAGTGCACCGGTGCGGTGAACGCGTGCACCAACCGGGTGAACGGCCACAACGCGAACAGCAGCAGGGCCACCACCACGTGCACCTTGAACGCCACGGTCGCCGCCGACATCGCGGCCACGTCCGGTTGCAGGATGAACAACGAGCGGAACCAGACCGACACGGTCTCGCGGTAGTTGTGGTGCTCGTCCGACGGCACCAGGGACAAGAAGGTGGCCGCCATGCCGGCCAGGATCGCGCCGGCCAGGAAGACGTACATCACCTTGTCGTTGGTGGTGGTCGCCATGAACACCGGGCCGGTGGTGCGTCGCCGGTAGATCAGCATCACGATGCCGACCAGCGTGGCCAACCCGGCCAGACCGCCGACGATCAGGGCGGTGGCGTGGTACAGCTCCTCGCTGATGCCGACCCAGTCGGTGAACGACTTGGGGATCAGCAGCCCGACGATGTGCCCCATCAGGACGCCCAGGATGCCGAAGTGGAACAGCGGGGAGGCGATCCGCAACAGCTGCGACTCGTACAGCTGGGACGACCGGGTGGTCCAGCCGAACTGGTCGTAGCGGTACCGCCAGATCGTGCCGGCGATGAGCACCACCAGCGCCAGGTACGGCAGCACTCCCCAGAGCACGGTCTCCATGATCAGCCTCCGCTCGCCGGCGTCAGGTGTTGGGGCAGCAGGCGCGGGTCGCCGGGCGGCAGGCCGGCGCCGTACGGTTCGAGGCCGACGGTCTCGACCTGCGGGCCGTGGTTGATCAACGCGAGGGCCTCGGACCGGTCACGGGGTGCCTGACCGGGCAGCGTGTCGCAGACGGCCCGTACGACACCGGCATGGGGCAGGTCGTCGCGTTCACAGGCCATCCGCAGCAGCTCCAGGCTCGGCCGGAACTCGATCAGCAGCTGTCTGCCCCGCTTCGGGTCGCCGACGGCGGCGAACTCCAGCACCATCGGCAGGTGGTCGGGCAGTTCACCGTGGGTGTCGACCAACAGCCCGGAGTCGCGGTAGGCCTGCTTGATCCGGGTCAGGCTGGTGCCGCGCCGCCGGGTGTCACCGTCGGTCCAGTACGTCAGGTGCAGGGCGTGCCGCCGTGACATGTCGAACTCCCGGACGTGCCACGGCTGCAGCTCGGTGAGCGGCCGCTCGGCCAGCCTGGTCAACAGCGGTTGGAACGGCTCCAGCCGCCGGTGGTCGGCCAGGGCACGGGTGATCATCGGCAGCCGGGCGAGCAAGTCCTCGTCGGGGTACGACAGACACCAACTGGCCGCCTGCCACACCACCAGGTCGGCCTTTCGCCGCCTCATGGCCGTTCCTCCGGCCCCTCACCCGGGAACAGGCCGGGCGGTGAGCCGTTGCCGTCCCAGTTGAGCAGGTTCACCCGCCCGGCGAGCTGGTTGTCGCTCGAGGCGTGCTCCGAGGTCTGTCGGTTCTTCAACGCCTGGAAGGTCTCCACCGCGACCGGCACCGGCCGTCCACTGGCCTCACCGAACGGGCTGTCCTGCATCCCGGGGCCACCGTCCACGTCGAGCGAGCAACCCATCTCCTCGAGGTTGTGCGCCTGCTCACTGTGTGCGGTCGGGATGACGTACCGCTCGTCGTACTTCGCGATCGCCAGCAGCCGGTACAGCTGGTAGAGCTCGTCCTCACTCATCCCCACGCTGGCAGGGATCGAGGCGTCCCGGCCACGTCCGGACAGGGTGACCGTGCGCATGTACGACCGCATCGCGGCGAGCACCTTGAGCACCCGGTCGACCTCGTCGGTGTCACCGGCGGTGAACAGCTCGGCGAGGTACTCGACCGGGATGCGCAGGGCGTCGATCGCACCGAACAGGTTCTCCGGCGCCTCCGCGTCGTGGCCCTGGTCGCGCAGCAGGTCGACCACCGGTGACAACGGCGGGATGTACCAGACCATCGGCATCGTGCGGTACTCCGGGTGCAGCGGCAGCGCCACCTTGTACTTCTTCGCCAGCGCGTAGACCGGTGACTTGCGGGCCGCGGTGAGCCAGTCCTCGGGGATGTCGGCGGCCCGGGCGGCCTTGATCACCTCGGGGTCGTCCGGATCGAGCATCAGGTCGAGCTGGGCCTGGTAGAGGTCCTGCGGGTCGGACACCGAGGCGGCCGCCGTCACCGCATCGGCGTCGTACAGGAACACCCCGATGTAGCGCAGCCGGCCGACACACGTCTCCGCGCACACCGTCGGTTGGCCCACCTCGAGCCGCGGGTAGCAGAAGGTGCACTTCTCGGCCTTGCCGGACCGGTGGTTGAAGTAGATCTTCTTGTACGGGCAGCCGGTGATGCACTGCCGCCAGCCACGGCAGCGGTCCTGGTCGACCAGCACGATGCCGTCCTCGGAGCGCTTGTAGATCGCCCCGGACGGGCAGGAGGCCATGCACGACGGGTTGAGGCAGTGCTCGCAGATCCGCGGCAGGTAGAACATGAACGTCTGCTCGTAGTCGAACTTGATCTTGTCGTTCGCCTCGCTGCGCAGCTTCTCCACGACCGGGTCGAGGTGACCCATCTCCGGCGCCCCGCCGAGGTCGTCGTCCCAGTTGGCCGACCAGCTGATCTTGGTGTCCTCGCCGGTGATCAACGACTTCGGGCGGGCGACCGGGAAGTCGTCGCCCAGGGGTGCGTCGATGAGCGTGGCGTAGTCGTAGGTCCACGGCTCGTAGTAGTCGGCGAGCTCCGGCTGCACCGGGGAGGCGAAGATGCCGAACAGCTTCGACAACCGCCCGCCGCTCTTCAGCTTCAGCCGGCCCCGGTTGTTGAGGGTCCAGCCGCCGCGCCACTGCTCCTGGTCCTCGTACCGCCGTGGATACCCCTGCCCGGGCCGGGTCTCGACGTTGTTGAACCACACGTACTCGGTGCCGGCGCGGTTGGTCCACGCCTGCTTGCAGGTCACCGAGCAGGTGTGGCACCCGATGCACTTGTCGAGGTTCATCACCATGCCGACCTGGCACATCACCCGCATCGTCAGCTCCCGTCGTCCGTCGCGGACTCGGCCATGATCATCAGTACTCCACCTGTTGGGAACGCTTGCGGACGGTCGAAACGATGTCGCGCTGGTTGCCGGTCGGACCCAGGTAGTTGAACGCGTACGCGAGTTGGCCGTACGCGCCGATCAGGTGGGTCGGTTTCACCAGCAACCGGGTGACCGAGTTGTGGATGCCGCCGCGGCGGCCGGTCGCCTCCGACTTCGGGACGTCGATGGTGCGCTCCTGGGCGTGGTAGACGTAGACCACACCGGCCGGCATCCGGTGGCTGACGATGGCCCGACCGACGAGCACCCCGTTGGTGTTGGTGCACTCCACCCAGTCGTTGTCGGCGACGTCGATCTTGGCGGCGTCGATCGGGCTCATCCACACCGTCGGGCCACCGCGCGAGAGTGACAACATCAACAGGTTGTCCTGGTACTCGGAGTGGATGGACCACTTGGAGTGCGGTGTCAGGTAGCGGACCTGGATCGAGGCGGAACCCTCACTGTCGAGCTCCGGCTCGCCGAACAGGCGGTGCATGTTGAGCGGCGGTCGGTAGGTCGGCAACATCTCGCCGACGTCGTTGATCCAGTCGTGGTCCAGCAGGAAGTGCATCCGGCCCGAGAGGGTGTGGAACGGCTTCAGCCGTTCGATGTTGATGGTGAACGGGGCGTAGCGGCGGCCGCCGGTCTCCGACCCCGACCATTCGGGGGAGGTGATGACCGGGACCGGTTGGGCCTGGGTCTGGGCGAAGGTGATCCGCTTCTCGTCCGACCCTTCGGCAAGGTCGGCGAGCCGTCGCCCGGTTCGCTTCTCCAGGTGCTCGAACCCCTGGACCGCCAGGGCACCGTTGGTCGTGCCGGAGAACATCAACACCGCCTCGGCGAACTTGGCGTCGGTGTCGATGGCCGGTCGGCCCTCACCGGCACCACCCAACATCACCCCGTTCTGCTGGCCGAGCTGGCCGACCTGTTCGGTGACGTCGAAGGTGATGTTCTTGGTGGTGAAGCCGAGCCGGTCGGCGAGCGGCCCGACGGTCGCCAGCTTGTCGGCGATCGCGGTGTAGTCCCGCTCGACCACGGTCAGGTTGGGCAGGTTCAGGCCCGGCTTCGCCGGCAGGGCGGTGTCCCGCCAGTCCGGGACGACCCCGCCGGGTTGGGCGATCTGGCCGGGGGTGTCGTGCTGCATCGGGGTGGCGACCAGGTCGTACCGCTTCCCCAGATGTGTCCTTGCCTGCTTGGAGAGTTCGGTCGCCAGCAGGTGGAACACCTCGAAGTCACTACGGGCCTCCCACGGCGGGTCGATGGCCGGGGTGAACGCGTGCACGAACGGGTGCATGTCGGTCGAGGACAGGTCGTGCTTCTCGTACCAGGTCGCCGCCGGCAGCACGATGTCGGACAACAGGGTGGTCGAGGTCATCCGGAAGTCCGCGCTCAGCAGTAGGTCGAGCTTCCCCTCCGGGGCGTCCTCGTGCCACGTCACGGTGCTGGGCCGCTGGTCGTTGCCGTGGTGGTTCTCACGGACGTTGTGGTGGGTGCCGAGCAGGTGACGCAGGAAGTACTCGTTGCCCTTGGCCGACGACCCGAACAGGTTGGATCGCCACAGGGTCAGGGTTCTGGGCCAGTTCTCCGGGGCGTCGACGTCCTCGATCGCGGAGCGCAACTTGCCCGACTTGAGTTGCTCGGCCACCCAACTGCCGACGTCGGGCGACTCGCCGGCCTCGACCGCCGCCATCGCCTCGTCGGCCAGGTCGAGCGGGTTCCGGTCGAACTGCGGATAGAACGGCATCCAGCCGAGCCGGGCCGACAGCGCGATCGCGTCGGCGGTGTGCATGCCGTCGATGCTGCCACCGGACAACGGGGAGGTGAGTGCATCGGCGGAGTAGCCGTCGGTACGCCACTGGTCGGTGTGCATGTACCAATAGGCCGTGCCGATCATGGTCCGCGGTGGTCGGGACCAGTCGAGGCCGTTGGCCAGGTTGAACCACCCCGTCAGCGGGCGACACTTCTCTTGGCCGACGTAGTGGGCCCAGCCGCCACCGTTACGGCCCATGCAGCCGGTCAACATCAACATCGCCAGGATCGCCCGATAGGTGACGTCGCCGTGGAACCACTGGCAGATCCCGGCCCCCATGATGATCATGGAACGGCCGTCGGACTGTTCGGCGTTGGTGGCGAACTCGCGCGCGATCCGTACCGCCGCCTCCGCCGGCACCGAGGTGAGCTCGGCCTGCCAGGCCGGGGTGTACGGGGTGCTGGGGTCGTCGTAGCCGGACGGCCACTCACCCGGCAGGTCGCCGCGGGCGACGCCGTACTGCGCCAGCATCAGGTCGAACACCGTGGTGACCAGGTGATCACCCACCCGCCGGGCCGGAACCCCACGCTGCAGCACCGAGCCGGCACCGGAGGGGTCGACGAAGGCCGGCAGGGCGACCTGCGCCGACTCCCAGCCCTCGGTCTCCATGATCGACAGTGCCGGGTCGATGTCGCCCAGGTCGAGGTTCCAGTCACCCTCGTCGGCGTCGTTGTAGCGGAACCCCATGGACCCGTTCGGGATCGCTGGGGCCTGGGTCGCGTTGTCCCACAGTGCCAGCTTGAACGCCGGATCGGCCGCCTCGGTCGCGGGGTCGAGGTCCTTGGCGGTCAGGAACTTCGACGGCACCAGGCCCTGTCCGCCGGGATGGTCGACCAAGCGCACCAGGAACGGCAGGTCGGTGAACTGCTTGACGTAGTCGGTGAAGAAGTCGACCCGACGGTCGACGAAGAACTCCTTGAGGATCACGTGCCCCATCGCCATCGCGAGCGCGGCATCGGTCCCGGCCTGGGCGGGCAGCCACTCGTCGGCGAACTTGGTGTTGTCGGCGTAGTCGGGGCTGACCGACACCACCTTCGTCCCGCGGTAGCGGACCTCGGCCATCCAGTGGGCGTCCGGCGTACGGGTGACCGGGACGTTGGAGCCCCACATCATCAGGTACGTGCTGTCCCACCAGTCGCCGGACTCCGGGACGTCGGTCTGGTCGCCGAACACCTGCGGCGACGCGACCGGCAGGTCGGCGTACCAGTCGTAGAAGGACGTCATCGCGCCACCGATGAGGTGGTTGAACCGGGTCCCGATCGCGTGCGACACGATCGACATCGCCGGAATCGGGGAGAACGAACTGATCCGGTCCGGACCGTAGGCCTTGATCGTGTGGACCTGGGCCGCCGCGGCGATCTCCATCGCCTCGTCCCACGAGATGCGGACCAGGCCGCCCTTGCCCCGGGCCTGCTGGTAGCGGCGACGCTTCTCCGGATCACCGGTGATCTCGGCCCACGCGAGCACCGGGTCGCCCAGCCGGCGACGCGCCTCGCGGTACATGTCGATCAGGACCCCACGGCCGTACGGGTAGCGGACCCGCGTGGGGGAGTAGGTGTACCAGGAGAACGCCGCCCCGCGCGGGCAGCCGCGCGGTTCGTACTCCGGCCGATCGGCGCCGGTGGAGGGGTAGTCGGTCTGCTGCGACTCCCAGGTGATGATGCCGTCGCGGACGTACACCTTCCACGAACACGAGCCGGTGCAGTTGACCCCGTGGGTGGATCGGACCACCTTGTCGTGGCTCCACCGATCCCGGTAGAAGACGTCTCCCGCGCGCCCGCCCTTGCGGAACACCGCGCGACCGTCATCGGTCTCGTCCCAGCGCGAGAAGAACTTGCCCACCGCCAGCAGGGCATCTGATGCCGGACCGTCCACTCCAACCCGAGCGTCGCTCATGGAGTGACCATAGCGGAGAAAAAATACCCCCGGCAGGGCCGGGGGTATGCCCTTCGTCGGGGGGTGTCGCGCGGGGACGTCAAGGCAGGAAGGGCTTGATGAGCTCCACGACCCGGTCGACGTCGGCCTCGGTGTTGTACAGGTGGAAGGCCAACCGCAGCCGCCCCGCGCGCTGGACGGCGGTGACCCCGGCTGCCGCCAGAGTCGCCAGCGGGTCGCTGGCCACCTGGACGGCGATGATCGCCGAGTCATGGGACGCGACGCCCAGTTGTTCGGCGCATCGTGCTGCCAGGGCGGTGTCGTGCGCATGGATCGCCGGCACCCCGATCCTGGTGAGCAGATCAAGGGAGGTCACCGCGCCTGCCCATGCCGGCCAGGCCGGGGAGACGTCGAACCGGTGCGCATTGCCACGAGGCGTGAAGACGCTGCCGTACAGGCCGGACGCCGGATCTGCACCGGCCATGTTGGCGTTGACCGGGGTGAGCCCTTCGACCAGGTCGGCACGAACCGACCCGAACGCCGCCCCGCGGGGAGCCATCAACCACTTGTAGGCCGAACAGGTGGTGTAGCCGACCGCCGACAGGTCCAGCGGTAGCCAGCCCGCCGACTGGGTGGCGTCCACCAGCAGCTCTGCGCCGACCCGGGCCGCCGCTTGCTGCACCGCGGCGAGGTCGAGCACCGTCCCGTCCGCGGACTGCACGGTCGACGCCGCCACCAGGGTGGTCCGCTCTCCGACGGCGTCAGCCAACCCGGTCAGCGGGACCACCCGGACGCTGATCCGCGGTTGCTGCGCCAGCAGCGGAAAGCTGAGGGAGGCGTAGTCCCCCTCGGCCAGCACCACGTCGGCGCCGTCCGGCAGCGAGGCCGCGACCTGGCCGACCAACACCGAGGTCTGGCTGCCGAGGTGGACCGAATCCACCGGTAGACCGGTGAGTCGGGCGTAGCGTTCCCGCGCTTCGTCCATCGTGTCGTGGTAGGCCATCAGATCGAGCTCGCCGGCGGCCCACTGCTCGACGTGGCTGCGGACCACGTCAGCCGTCTGCCGTGACGGAAGCCCGACCGATGCCGTGTTCAGGTAGGTGCCGCTCGGGGTGAACAGGTCGCGCCAAGGGTTCTCCGCTGCCATGCCTCGACCTTGCCACAACACATCCCGCCCGCCGCCCACTCCCGTGACAGCTACCCCCCGCCACCGTCCCGCCTCGCAGGGCCTGATCCGCCCCGCCCGGGACCCGATACCGCGACCGATTCCGCAGAGCGACCGGTCGACGGGTGGGGCGGGGCGGCGCGCAGGCGTGGCCCCACCACTTCTCCACAGCCGACCGGTCGTTTCGAGGAATTCTCCACAGCTCACCGAATCCGCTGAACCGCCGAGGCCGCCTCGTCGCACCTGTAGGACATGAAGACCTATGACGACGTCGAGCACCTGTTGGCCACCGGCGGCGGCGTGATCGTCGGCCGGGAGCACCCGAACCTGCGACACGCTCTGCAGTACCTGCTGAAACGGAAGGTGCTGGTGGCGGTGTGTCCGGGCGTCTACGTGCGGGCCGAGAGCAAGGACGACATCGAGGTCCGACTCCGAGCCGTGGCCAGGTGGCATCCCGATGCGGTGTTCCTGGGCGAGGCGGCGGCGCGGCTCACCTTCCTGCCGCAGACCAAGGTGTCCACCATCGTGCTCGCCACGCGCACCAAGCGGCGGGCCCCGGCGGGCGTGAAGCTGGTCCGGTGGGAGGTCCCGGACGAGCATGTCGTCGAGGTCGGCGGCGCCCGGGTCAGCAGTCCGGCGATGACCGCGCTCGACCTGTGCACCCGGGACCAGGGCCACGCCATGGGCGAGGTGCTGCGGCAGGGGCTGGCCACCTTGCAGCAGATGGACGAGGTACTGCGGACGACCCGGTACCGGCTGGCCAACCCGATCCGACGGCGATTCCTCCACGACGCCCGGGACGAGCCGTGGTCGCCGGCCGAGCGGGAGGCACACCTGGTGCTGCGCGACGGCGGACCTCAGGGGTGGGTCTCCAACTTCGCGGTCAACCTGTCCGGCACCCGATTCCTGATCGATCTGGCCTACGAGGAGTTCAAGGTCGGGATCGAGGTCGACGGCTACACCTTCCACGGGCTGCACGGGAGCGGCTCCGAGACCCGGGTCGCCTTCGAGCGGGACCGGCTCAAGCAGGCCGAGCTGGTGGCCTCGGGCTGGGCGGTCCTCAGATTCACCTGGCACCAGCTGACCGAGAGCCCCGACTGGGTACGGCGGATGGTCCGCACCACCCTCGAGGATCGCGGCTGGACACCGCCCCGGCCGCGCCGGCGCCGGACGCGTGGGGCCACTCGGTGAGATTCCGCAAACCGACCGGTCGGGGGTGGGGTGGCCGGGCGGTCAGGCGTGGACCGCCTTGTGTCCGATGTTTGACTGGTGCACATGAGGAATTCGGGCGGGGGAGGAGTCACGGCGTGGCTGGGGGCGGTCCTGCTGCTGATGGCGACCCTGCTCCCGGCCGCGCCCGCCCACGCCGCCGGTGGGTTGACCTGGGCCCCGGCCCCGGCGCCGTCGGGCCAGGCCGACGAAATGGCCTGCGCGGACTTTCTGTTCATCGGCGCGAGGGGTTCGTTGGAGGAACCGCCCTACGGCGGCATGGTCAACAGCTGGCGTGAGGCCTTCGCCGACCGGACCGCGAACGTGCCGCGCGCCGGGCAGGGCACGGTCCGCGAGTTGTACGTGGACTATCCGGCGGTCGGTCCGGACACGCTCCTCGAGTCCGACCTCGGTGAGCTGCTGTTCGGCGCCGAACTCCCGGCCGCCGTCTTCTTCGACAGCGTCAACACCGGCGTCGAGTCGACCACCGCGGCGCTGCAGGACTCGCAGCGCCGCTGCCCCGACGAGAAGTGGATCCTGGTCGGCTACTCCCAGGGTGCACAGGTGCTCAACGAGGTACTGGCCGACCTCGGCCCGGCCGACCAGCTGCTGACCGCGGTGCTGCTCGGCAATCCCGGGCACCACGTCGGCCAGACGGTCACCGAGGTCGCCGGCACCGCCGGACCCGAGGCCACCGGCCTGACCGCCTCGATGTACTACATCCGTCACGAGGCATTGCAGGGTCGCGAGGCGGGCGGGCAGTCCCAGGCGACGGCCGACGGGGTACGCGCGGTGCTCGAGTTGGGCCAGGGTCGGGCCGAGCCGGCCGAGATCGGGACGGCCGCCGACGCCAACCGGCTGACCGTCCCGCACGATCTCCAGTCGCGGGTGCAGTCGCTGTGCAACGACGGCGACATGGTGTGTGACGCCGGGCCGGCGCTCTATCGCGTGATCGTCAACCAGGGCGCCACGCAGGAGGAGATCGACCGGGCCGGCGCCCCGCACCACGCCTACACCCCGGACCTCGTCACCCCGGCGGTCGATCGCGCAGTTTCCGACATTCGCGATGCGATCCCGGGGCCGAGCCCGGTGCCACCGCCGGTCCCCAAGGAACCCGTCCTCGGGCCGCTGACCATCGTCATCGGTGGCGTCGGGGCGTCGATGTTGGTCGCGCTCGCGGTGGCGCTGGTCCAGCTGTACCGCCGACGCGAGGCGAGCGCAGCCCTCGACGGTGTGGTCGCTGACGCGGTGACCGGCGACGAGGCAACGGCCGACGCTGACGCCGACACGAACGAATCAGACGCGTACGAATCAGACGCGTACGAATCAGTCGAGGCGGCGCAGTCCGACCGTCTGGATGATCGCCGCACCGGCCGCGTCACTGAGCGGTAGGTCGACCCACGCCTCGATCGCCCAGTCCCGGTTGCCCTCGGGGTCGTCGATCACCTGCCGCAGCTCCCACCGTCCGCGGCCCTTGTCGACCTGCAACATCCCCGGTGCTCGGGCCGCCGCGTCGATCCCGATCGAGTCGTGCTCGTCGTAGTACGCGTCCAGGTCGTCGCCCCACCGGTCGGCGTCCATGATCACCTTCAGCGGTGGCTCCACCAACTCGGCCGTACGGACCTCCTGTGCGGCCAGCTCGTCGGCCCGGTCCCGGGCAGCCAGCTCCACCTTCCGGAACATCGCGTTGCGCACCAGCACGGTGAAGGCGCGTTCGTTGCCGGTGATCGGTCGCGGTGGTGGGGCCACCTTGACCGCCGACGCCTTGCTCGGGGTCGGGTTGACCAGGTCCTCCCATTCGTCGAGCAGGCTGGAGTCGGTCTGCCTGATCAACTCGCCCAACCAGTCCACGATGTCGTCGAGTTCGTCGGTCACCTGCGCCTCCGGCACCGAGTGCCGCAGTGTCCGGTACGCATCGGTCAGGTAGCGCAGCAGGACGCCTTCACTGCGGCTCAACCCGTACAGCGACACGTACTCACCGAAGGTCATGCCGCCGAGGTACATCTCGCGCACCACCGACTTCGGCGACAGCGCCTCGGGGTCCACCCACGGGTGGGTCTGCCGGTACAGCCCCAGGGTGTGCTCGAGCAGTTCGGCCAGCGGTTTGGGCCAGGTGATCTGCTCGACCAGCTCCATCCGCTCCTCGTACTCGATGCCGTCGGCCTTCATCGCGCCGATCGCCTCACCCCGGGCGGCCCTTTCCTGTGCCCACAACACCTGCCGCGGATCCTCCAGGATCGCCTCGATCACCGACACCACGTCCACGGCGTACGACTCGCCCTCGGGATCCAGGGTGTCCAGCACGGCCAGCGCGAACGGGGCGAGTGGCTGGTTCAGCGCGAAGTCACGCTGCAGCTCCAGGGTCAACTCGTAGCGCCGACCGTCCTCCCGGGCCTCGGGCAGTCGGCGGACCGCCCCGGAGGTGATCAACTCCCGGGCCAGCACGACGGCGTGGCGGCGCAGCCGACGCCGCGACGCCTCGTCCTGATGGTTGTCGCGCAGCAGCTGCTCCATCGCCGCCACCGGGTTGCCCTGGCGGGCCAGCACGTTGATCAACATCGAGTGCGAGACCCGCAGCCGCGGCTGCAACGGCTCCGGATCCGAGGCCAGCAGGCGATCCATCGTCTCCTCGGTCCAGCTGACGAAGCCGTCGGGCGCCTTCTTCTTCTGCACCTTCTTCTGCTTCTTCGGGTCGTCCCCGGCCTTCGCCACGGCACGGACGTTCTCGATCACGTGCTCGGGCGCCTGGACCACCACCCAGCCGCGGGTGTCGTACCCGGCCCGTCCGGCGCGCCCCACGATCTGGTGGAACTCGCGCACCCGCAGCATCCGTTGCTTCGTCCCGTCGAACTTGGTCAGCCCGGTCATCACCACCGACCGGATCGGCACGTTGATCCCGACGCCCAGGGTGTCGGTGCCGCAGATGATCTTGAGCAGCCCGTCCTGGGCGAGCTGTTCCACCAGGCGCCGGTACTTCGGCAGCATCCCGGCGTGGTGCACCCCGATCCCCGCGCGGACCAGCCGCGAGAGCGTACGACCGAATCCGGCTGCGAACCGGAAGTTGCCGATCCGTTCGGCGATCTGGTCACGCTCGGCACGACTGCACACGTTCACCGACAACAACCCCTGCGCCCGCTCCAGGGCGGCGGCCTGGGTGAAGTGGACGACGTAGATCGGGGCACGATCGGCTTCCAACAGCTCGGTGATCGTGTCGTTCAGCGGCGTGGTGGCCCACGCGTACTCCAGCGGGACCGGTCGTTCGGTCCCGGTGATGACCGCCGACTCCCGACCCGTACGGCGGGCAAGATCATCGGCGAACATGGTGACGTCGCCCAGGGTCGCCGACATCAGCACGAACTGCGCCTGCGGCAGCTCGAGCAGTGGCACCTGCCACGCCCAGCCGCGGTCCGGCTCGGAGTAGAAGTGGAACTCGTCCATGATCACCATGCCGATGTCGGCGCCGGCCCCTTCACGCAGGGCGATGTTGGCCAGGATCTCGGCGGTGCAGCAGATGATCGGGGCGTCGGCGTTCACCGACGCGTCACCGGTCACCATGCCGACGTTGTCGGCCCCGAACACCTCGCACAGCGCGAAGAACTTCTCGCTGACGAGCGCCTTGATGGGAGCGGTGTAGAAGCTGACCCGGTCGTCGGCCAGCGCGGTGAAGTGGGCGGCCAGTGCGACCAGCGACTTCCCCGATCCGGTCGGGGTGGCGAGGATCAGGTTCGATCCGGCGAGGATCTCGATCAGCGACTCGTCCTGGTGCGGGTAGAGCTCCAGCCCACCCGCGGTCGCCCAGTCGGTGAAGGCCTCGTACAGCGCGTCGGCGTCGACCCCAGCGGTCCCGGCCGAGGTGGCGGACGGGATGCGGTCGGTGAGGTTCACCGGGCCCATTGTGCCTTCTCGTTCGCCGTGCGCTCGCGCGGGCGGCGGAGCCTCCAGCCGACCCCGGACTCGCGACCGAAGTTGAGTCGACCTCACTCAACTATTTGCGTCCCGACGGAATATGAGGCATCATTGAGCGCGTTGGACTCAATGTGAGAGATTGAGCGTGGCTCACTCAACGTGGCTCGCTCGACGACGACGAACGTGAACGACCAGTAGCAGACAGGCAAGACGAACGATCGGCGCCGAACGGCGTCACAACCAATGGAGGAACAGAACTATGGCTCGTGCAGTCGGCATCGACCTCGGGACGACGAACTCGGTCGTCGCAGTGCTCGAAGGTGGCGAACCCACCGTCATCCCCAACGCCGAGGGCGCCCGGACGACGCCGTCGGTCGTGGCCTTCGCCAAGGGCGGTGAGGTGCTGGTCGGTGAGGTCGCCAAGCGCCAGGCCGTCACCAACGTCGACCGCACCATCCGTTCGGTGAAGCGCCACATGGGCACCGACTGGAAGGTCAACATCGACGACAAGGACTACCGTCCCCAGCAGATCAGCGCCTTCGTGCTGCAGAAGCTGAAGCGCGACGCCGAGGCCTACCTCGGTGAGGAGGTCACCAACGCCGTGATCACCGTCCCGGCGTACTTCTCCGATGCCGAGCGGCAGGCCACCAAGGAGGCCGGTGAGGTCGCGGGCCTCAAGGTCGACCGGATCATCAACGAGCCCACCGCCGCCGCGCTGGCGTACGGCCTCGACAAGTCCGAGACCGACCAGACCATCCTCGTCTTCGACCTCGGTGGCGGCACCTTCGACGTGTCGCTGCTGGAGATCGGCGACGGCGTCTTCGAGGTCAAGGCCACCAAGGGCGACAACAAGCTCGGTGGCGACGACTGGGACGAGCGGATCGTCGACTGGCTGGTGAAGCAGTTCAAGAACAAGAACGGCACCGACCTGAGCCAGGACAAGATCGCCCGCCAGCGGCTGCAGGAGGCCGCGGAGAAGGCGAAGATCGAGCTGTCGAGCGCCAGTGAGACCTCGATCAACCTGCCCTACATCACCCTCGGTGACGCCGGCCCCCTCCACCTGGAGGAGAAGCTGACCCGTGCGGAGTTCCAGCGGATGACCTCCGACCTGCTCGACCGGTGCCGCTCGCCGTTCAACGCGGTGATCTCCGACGCCGGGATCTCGGTCGACAGCATCGAGCACGTGATCATGGTCGGCGGCTCGACCCGGATGCCGGCTGTCACCGAACTCGTCAAGGAGCTGACCGGTGGCAAGGAGCCGCACAAGGGCGTGAACCCCGATGAGGTCGTCGCCCTGGGCGCCAGCCTGCAGGCCGGTGTGCTCAAGGGTGAGGTCAAGGACGTGCTGTTGCTCGACGTCACCCCGCTGAGCCTCGGCATCGAGACCAAGGGTGGCGTGATGACCAAGATCATCGAGCGCAACACCACGATCCCGACTCGCCGTTCCGAGATCTTCACCACGGCCGAGGACAACCAGCCGTCGGTGATGATCCAGGTGTACCAGGGCGAGCGTGACTTCGCCCGCGACAACAAGTCGCTCGGCAACTTCGAGCTGACCGGCCTGCCGCCGGCGCCGCGGGGCGTCCCGCAGGTCGAGGTCGCCTTCGACATCGACGCCAACGGCATCGTCCACGTGCACGCCAAGGACATGGCCACCGGCAAGGAGCAGTCGATGGCTGTCACCGGTGGATCCGCGCTGGGCAAGGACGAGATCGACAAGATGATGAAGGACGCCGAGGCACATGCCGAGGAGGACAAGCGGCGTCGTGAGGCCGTCGAGACCCGCAACGAGGCCGACTCCTTGGTGTTCCGCACCGAGAAGTTGCTGAGCGAGAACGAGGACAAGATCACCGAGGACGTCAAGGCCCCGGTGAACGAGGCCCTGGCCGAGCTCAAGGAAGCCCTCGCCGGCGACGACGACGAGGCGGTCAAGGCCGGCGTCGAGAAGCTCAACACCACGTCGGCCGCGCTGGGCCAGGCGATGTACGCCGCCGCCCAGGCCGAGGGGCAGGCCGCCGAGGCGGGCGCCGACGGGGCGACCGACTCCGAGTCCGCCTCGGGTGAGGGTGCCTCGACCGATGGTGCCGACGAGGACGTGGTCGACGCCGAGATCGTGGACGACGAGAAGCCGGAGGGTGATCAGAAGTGACCGACCCCAATCGGTCGGACCAGGAGCCACAGGAGCGTCCCACGATCCGCGATCGGCGTCGGATCGATCCGGAGACGTACGAGGTCCGCAAGCCCGCGGGGGAGGCTGCAGCAGCGGCCGACCCCGGGCCGACGGCCGAGCCGGGACCGACATCGGGCTCCGGCCCGGTGGCGGGCTCCGAGGCCTCCGAGCAGGTGGCCCCGAACACGACCCCGGCTGCGGATGCCACGGAGACCGAGGCCGACCTCGACCCACGGGACGTGACCATCGAGGACCTGAAGGCCCAGGTGGCCGAACGGACCGACGACCTGCAACGGCTCCAGGCCGAGTACGTCAACTACAAGCGGCGGGTCGACCGCGAGCGGGAGACCTCTCGGGTGTCGACGATCACCACGGTGCTGGCGGAGTTGCTGCCGGTGCTCGACGTGATCGACGCGGCGCGGCAGCACGACGAGCTCACCGGTGGTTTCGGGGGCGTGGCCGAGGGGATCGAGAAGGTCACCCGACGCCACGGCCTGGCGGCCTTCGGTGAGGTCGGTGACCCGTTCGATCCGCAGTTGCACGACGCACTGATGCAGCTGTCCGATCCGGGCGAGGAGCACCCGGTCTGTGCCCAGGTGTTCCAGGTCGGCTACAAGGTCGGCGACCGGGTGATCCGCCCCGCTCGGGTCGCGGTCGGCGCGCCCGAAGCCGTACCACCGGCGTCGCAGGGCGACGGCGGTGGGTCGGCCACGGACGGGGTTGGATCGACCACGGAGAATGGCACCGACGTCGACGGGTCGGCCGCGGCCGACCCGGCCGGCGACGAGTGAGCTGGGCAGGAACGAGAATGGCAGTGATGATCACCGTCGGGTGATCATGGACGACCCGGCCGGCCGGTGGCGACACCGGCCGGCGCGGGAACCACGGGAGGGAGGCACCGGATGAGCACCAAGGACTGGCTCGAGAAGGACTACTACAAGGTGTTGGGTGTCTCCAAGGACGCCAGTGCCGAGGAGATCAAGAAGGCGTACCGCAAGCTGGCCCGGGAGAACCATCCGGACCAGAATCCCGGGAATCCCGAGGCGGAGAAGCGTTTCAAGCAGGTCTCCGAGGCACACAACGTGCTGTCGGACCCGACCAAGCGGAAGCGGTACGACGAGGAGCGCAGCCTGTTCGGCGGCGGCTTCCGGTTCCCCCGTGCCGGTCAGGGTGGTGCCGGTCCGTCGATGGAGGACCTGTTCCGCAACGCCCAGGGCGGCGCCCAGGGTGGTGTCGGTGACATCTTCGGGGGCATCTTCTCCCAGACGGGTCGCCGTGGGGCCACGCGTGGCCCCCGACGCGGCAGCGATGTCGAGGGTGAGGTGACGATCAGCTTCTCCGACGCGGCCGACGGCGTCACCGTGGCGATGCAGATGGTCTCCGACGCGGCCTGCGACGCCTGTCGCGGTACGGGGGCGCGGGCCGGCAGCCTGCCCAAGGTCTGCCCCACCTGTGAGGGCAGTGGCATGGCCACCACGTCGACCGCCGGTGGTGCCTTCGCGGTCACCGAACCGTGCCACGACTGCCGTGGGCGCGGCATGGTCGTCGAGGATCCGTGCCCGGTCTGCAACGGCTCGGGGCGCGGCAGGTCGACCAAGCAGATGAACGTCCGGATCCCTGCTGGGGTGAACGACGGCGCCAAGATCAGGTTGAAGGGCCGTGGTGGGGCGGGTGAGAACGGCGGAGCCGCCGGCGACCTGTACGTGCTGGTGCACGTGACCCCGCACCCGGTGTTCGGTCGCAAGGACCACAACCTCACCGTGACCGTGCCGGTGACCTACGCCGAGGCGGTGCTGGGCGCCGAGATCGACGTGCCCACCCTCGGTGGGATGCCGGTCCGGGTCAAGGTCGCGCCGGGCACCCCGAACGGCCGGGTGCTGCGGGTCCGCGGCCGTGGTGTGCAACGCAGTGACGGGACCAGGGGAGACCTGTTGGCGACCGTCGAGATCAGCGTGCCGGGCGAGATCGACGAGGAGGCCCGTACGGCGTTGCAGCAGTTCGCGCGCGCCAGTGGTGAGGCCAACCCGCGCTCGGAGCTGATGGCCAGGGCTCGTTGATCATGGTCACCGTCACGCCGCAGCCGAAGGAGGTGTGATCACCATCGCCTCCTCAGCCCACCTCCCCGAACCGTTGGATCCCGACGCGGCGATCTTCGTGATCTCCGTCGCCGCGCAGTTGGCGGGGATGCATCCGCAGACCCTGCGGACCTACGACCGGCTCGGTATCGTCACCGCCCGCCGCACCCGGGGCCGCGGTCGGCGCTACTCACCACGCGACGTCCAGCGCCTCCGGCTGGTGCAGCACCTCAGCCAGGACGAGGGCATCAACCTCGAGGGGATCAAGCGGATCCTCGCCATGGAGGCCGAGATCGAGCGGCTCCGGCGTCAGGCCGACGACCTGACCATGCTGCTGCAGGCCGCCCGGACCGACCCCCGGAGCCGGACGTTCACCGCCGACACCGACGGTCGCGTCCAACTCGGCCGCCACCTGGTACGGCAACTCCCGCGCGCCCTGCCGCCCGCCTGAGTCACCGCCCGCCCGGGTCACCCTGAGGCACCGCAGGCCTCCGGGGCGTTGTTGACGTCGAAGACGGAATGCCCTTACCTTCTACGTAACCGGTTGCACGCAGGCGTGCCGCCCAGACGAGAGGGAGTCCCCATGACCACTCGAACCACCTCGCCCGTGACCTCGCGGCGCCAACTTCTCGGAATCACCGCCGCCGGTGTGACGGCCGGCGCGCTGGGGGTTGCGGCGACCCCCACCCGGGCTCGGGCCGCCGTACCCGACCTGGACCTCGACGAGTTCATCGAGGAGCAGGTCGACTACATCGCCGGCAAGCAGCTGCCGTCCGGGGCGTTGCGCGGCCCGTACGACCACAACCTGCAGCCGTACTTCTCGAACTGGGCCACCCAAGGCCTCGCCGCGGCCAACACCGCCCGCAGCCGCGAGGTCCTCGGCGGCTACATCTCGTGGCAGCTGGACCACCTGAACACCGCCGCCGAGGACCCGTACGGCGTCCCCGGCACCACGAGCATCTGGCACTACGACGAAGCGACCGGCGAGGAGACCAACACCGGCGAGACGCCGGCGACCGATGCCCAGACGACGGTGCCGATGATCACCGCCCACGATGCCTTTCGGACCGGGGACCGGGACCTGCAGCACCTGATCATGGAGAACCTCGACAAGTACGCCTTGATGGCCCGGGCGACCACCGAGGCGCAGTGGGGCGTACGCGAGCCCGACCACCTGTGCTGGGCCCGGCCGGTGCTCAAGATGAAGTACGTCCAGGACAACGGTGTGGTGGTCCGGGGACTGCGGAAGCTGGCGTGGTTGATGCGCCGCGCCGGACGAGGCCAGGAAGGGCAGTTCTACGCGCAGAAGGCCGAACAGACCCGACAGGCGATCGTCGACGTCCTGTGGCACGAGGAGCGCAAGAACTGGGCCTGGGGCCACGGCCAGACACTGCTCAAGGAGTCCGAGCCGCACGAGACCTTCATGCCCGATGCCTGGTGTCAGTACTGGCAGGTCCAGCTGGACGTGGTGAAGCCGCAGGACCGGATGTCCCAGCTGGCGTGGCAGGCCTTCACCGACGCGTGTCCACGGTGGATGTACAACGAGATCGACAACAGCTTCCCGCACACCGAGATGGCCTACGCCGCGGTGCTGATGCGGGAGCCCGAGAACGCGGTCCGCTTGTTGCAGACCTGCAAGGAGAAGTTCTCCGCCAACGGTTGGGGTGCGTTGCCCTGGTACCACGGGGAAGCCGGCCACAGCCTCCGTACGGCACGGGCGTTGATCGACTCCGGGTACGGCCGGGGGCGCTGAGCCGCGATCGGTACGGCTGACCCCCGCCGGCCCCGTCCGCGCCGTCGGGGGTCAGTTCCCGTCCAGCAGTCCGGCGTCGCGGATCGCCATCGCGGCCGAGACCCGGTTGTCCACGTCGAGCTTGGTGAAGATCCGTGACAGGTTGGCCTTCACCGTTGCCAGGCTCAGGAACAACCGGGATCCGATCTCGGCGTTGGTGAGGCCGCGCGCCATCAGCACCGCCACCTCACGTTCGCGGCCGGTCAGCTGCTGGGCCAACTCCTTCTTGGCCGTCGACACCGCCTTCGCGTTGTCGGTGGCGGCGGCGATCACGGTCGCGGTGACGGCCGGTGACAGCGCCGGGTCGCCTCGGTGGACGGCCTTGATCGCCGCCACGATCTCGGGCGGGTCGGCGTCCTTCAGCAGGAATCCCTGTGCCTGCTTGCGCAGCGCACGCAGGACGTAGTCGTCGGTGTTGAAGGTCGTCAGCACCAGCACGCGGGGTGCGTCGTCGAGCTCTGACAGCCGCTCCAGCACTCCGAGCCCGTCCAGCACCGGCATCCGGATGTCGAGCAGCACCACGTCGGGGGAGAGCTCGTCGATCATGGTCAGCCCGGTCTCCCCGTCGCCCGCCTCGCCGACGACCTCGAGCTCCTCGTCACCGCCGATGATCATGCGCAGTCCGGTGCGGACCATGGCGTCGTCGTCGACGAGCAGCACGGTGATCATGGTGGGGCCTGAATCATGTCGGATCCTGCCAGGGGAGGGAGACGTCGAGGACGTGGCGGTCAGCCACCACACCGTACCGCGCCGTGCCGGTCAGGTCGGCCGCTCGCTCGGCGACCCCGATCAGGCCGAAACCCGCGCCGGAGTCGTTCGGCGCGGCCAGCTCAGTGAGCGGGTTGCTGATCATGATGTCGACGCCAACCCCCGGTGCTCCGCTGATCTTGACCTCGACCGGGGCGCCGGGGGCATGCTTGCGTGCGTTGGTGAGTCCCTCCTGGACGATGCGGTACGCATGCCGGCTCAACCGGGTCGGCACGATGGCCACGTCGAGGTCGACGTCGAGGTGCACCGGTTGGTGCTCGGTGACGTCGGCCACCAGCACCGTCACGTCGGCGAGGCTGGGTTGCGGTGGCTCCGGTGGGGCGTCGGCACCACGGAGCGTCGACAACACGGTCCGCAGCTCGGCCAGGGACTGCTTCGCGTTCGACTGGATCAGTCGGGCGGTCTCCCGCTGCTCGTCCGGGGTCAGGTCGGCCCGGTGGGCGAGCACACCGGAGTGCATCGCCACCAAGGACAGCCGGTGGGCGAGCACGTCATGCATCTCGCGGGCGATCCGATCCCGCTCGGCCAGCCGGGCCTGCTCGAGCCGGGCGAGCTCGGCCTCGTGCTGGGCGCGACTGGCGTCGCCGCGACTGCGTGACTCGGCCTCCCGACTGCCGGCCAGCCAGCCCAGCAGTGTGCCGATGACCAGCCCGGCCACCGCGACGATGAGCTCGAACGAGCTGGCGGTGGTCCACCCGTCGCCGAACGGGGAGAACACCAGGCCGACCAGTTTGGCCGCGACCAGCCAACATCCGGTGAGCAGCACCGTCGCCACCCGCTTGACGTGCCGCGCGACGCTCGCCTGGGCCAGCACCGCGGCACCGACCACCCCCGGACTCAGCACCAGCAGCACCCCGACGACCAGGGCGACGGCGATCGGTTGTCGTCGCCGCACCAGCAGTGCCGCGATCGCCAGCAGCGGCGGCACGATGCTGAGCACCACCAGGGCCGCGGTCCGGTTCGGACTCAAGGTCGGGGTGAGGTAGTACAACGCCAGCAGGATCGGCACCGACCAGACCAGCACCCGGTTCACCTCGCGCCCCCACGGCACCTGGCCGGCGGCTACCGGGCCGGCGGCTACCGGGCTCGCGGTCTCGTCACCCGTGGTTGCGGGCAGCGCGGCCGCGCTGCCCGGTGGGGTGTCCTCCTGCGACGGGTTCGACGGGGTGGGTGATCCGGGCACGACGCCAGCCTACGAACCTGCCGGGTGGTGGACCAGCGACCTTCGGCCAGTCCGTGGTGGCCGATCGGCTCGACCTCGACCGGCGGCGGTGGCCGTACGACATCCCAACCGTGACCGGTTGCCCGATGTGCGGGTCGGGGTCCGCGAGATGGAATTGGACCATGATCACCTTCGACGCACTGACCAAGCAGTACGGCGAGCAGCTCGCCCTCGACCACGTGTCGTTCACCGTGCCGGCAGGTACGGTGACCGGTTTCCTCGGCCCCAACGGCGCCGGGAAGTCCACCGCCATGCGGATCCTGCTCGGCCTCGCGACCGCCACTTCCGGCGCCGCCACGATCGCGGGCCGACGGTACGTCCAGTGGCCCAGCCCGGCCCGGGTCGCCGGCTCGATGCTCGACGCCGACGCCTTCCATCCCGGACGGACGGGCCGCGAATCGCTCACCCTCGCCTGCCTCACCCTCGGGTTGCCGAGCAGCCGGGTCGACGAGGTGCTGGAGCTGGTCGGCCTGACCACCCGGGAAGGGCGGCGGCGGGTCCGGACCTACTCACTCGGCATGCGGCAACGCCTCGGCATCGCCCAAGCCCTGCTGACCGATCCGTCGGTCCTCGTCCTCGACGAACCCGCGAACGGGCTGGACCCGCAGGGACAGCGGTGGCTCGGTGACCTGTTGCGTGACCGCGCTGAACGCGGCTGTGCCGTGCTGCTGTCCAGCCACCAGTTGTCGGAGGTGGAACGGCTGGCCGACCGGCTGGTCGTGATCGCCGCGGGCCGGATCGTCGCCGACGACACCCTGGCGCGGCTGCAGGCTGCACACGGCGACATCACCGACTTCTACTTCGAGGTCACCTCCGCCCACGACCGCGCCGCCGCATGACCAGCCGGCCCGGCCACGAACCCCAACCACGAAAGGGATCCGTCATGACGACCTCACTCGAACCGAACCCCGCGACCCTCACCGACCGCGACCGGTCCACGAACCGCCGTACGGCCACCGCAACCGACCTGCGGGAGCGCTGGACCGCCGTATCGCCGCCGGCCTTCGTACGGCTGTGGCTGGTGGAGTTGCGCAAACTCGTCGACACCCCCGCCGGGATCATCCTGCTCGCGGTCGGTGCCCTGTCGGCCGGCGTGTTCGGTGGCGGCGCCGTGCTGCTGCGCCCCGACACCACGTACGGCGAGGTGGCGCGGATGGCCGGCATCCCAGGAGGCATGTTGCTGCCCGTGCTCGCGATCTTGTTGGTCACCTCCGAACGCAGTCATCGCACGGCGTTGAGCACCTTTGCGATGGAGCCCCGCCGCAGCCGCGTACTGCTGGCCAAGGCCGGGGCCGTGGTCACCCTGGCCGTGGCGGTCACCGTGTTGTCGTTGGTGGCTGCCGCGGTGATCACCCCGGTCGGTTCCATGATAACCGGGCACGAGATCCCGTGGCAGATCGAGTGGCAGGAGCCGCTCTGGTTCACCCTCGGCACGGTGCTCGCCGGCCTGTCGGGCTTTGCGCTGGCACTGCTGATCGGCAACGGTCCTGCCGCGATCGTCATCGTGCTGGGATGGCCCACCATCGCGCTGATCATGTCGATCGTTCCGGAGGTGCAGGAGGTCCTGTCCTGGGTCGACGTCGCCGCTGTCAGCACCCTCGAGGACGGGGCCACCGGCACCGAGGTCGCCAAGGTGATCACCGGGATCGCCTGCTGGGTCGTGGTTCCGGGCATCATCGGCTGGATCCGCACCGTACGGTCTGAGGTGGTTTGACATGACCCGCGCCACCGCACCCTCCGCACCCTCCGCGTCCCGTAGCACCTCACGCCACCGGACCGGCCGCACCCTGGTGATCATCGCGCTCGCCCTGGCGCTGGTCGTCGGCGGCATCGTCGGCTGGCGTGCCTGGACGACCCGCGCCCAGGGCGAGCCGCAGGCCGTCGAGTTCGCCGAGGCGACGATCTCGCCCGAGCTCGCCGACGCGACCGTGCTGGCACTGGGCGAGGCCACCCACGGCAACGCCGAACTGCAACTCCTCCGCCTGTCGCTGGCACAGAAGCTGCCACAGTTCCGGGCCATCGCCCTCGAGGAGGACTACGGCAGCGTCGCCATGGTCGACGACTTCGTCCAAGGCGGCCCGGGAACGGCCCAGGAGGCCGCCCGCCGGTTCGGGTTCGTGTTGAACCACACCGCGGAAATGGCCGCCGTGCTCCAAGGGATCCGCGACCTGAACGCAGATCGGCCACCCACCGAACGCATCCAGCTGGTGGGGATCGACGTGCAACGCGTCGACGCCAACCGCGAGCTCTCCCTCGGGTGGCTGCGACAGCACGAGCCGGCCGAGGCCGCTGCCGTACGCGCAGCCCTCGAGCCCTGGACCGATGGGACCGCGTCGGGCGATGGCGCGGCGGAACGCCGGGCTGCGGCGAAGCCGTCGGTCGACCGTCTCGTCACCGCGATCGAGGCCGCACCCGACGACGAGCGCAAGCAGCTCGCGCTGAACGCCGCAGTCACCCTGCAGCAACACATCGCCCTGCGGTCGTCCGACTGCAGGTACAGCGAGGTGAGGGCCGAGCTGCTGGCGGCCAACATGTCACGGACCGTCGCCGAGCAACGGGCACGCAGCAACGACCACACCCTGCTGTTCGCGCACAACGGCCACGTCGACAAGGCGTCGGTGGCGTTCCCCCACCCCGATCTCGGCGAGTTGCTGGTGCAGGAGTACGGCGAGAAGTACCGGGCGATCGGCACGGAGGTGCGCCACGCCACGCTGATCAGCGGCACCAAGCAGGAGCGCTGGCAGGTCGAGTTGGACAATCCGACGCCACTGCGCGGCATCTTCGCCGGCACCGAGCAGGGATACCTCGAGTTCGCGTCCGCCACCCCGGAGAACCGCGAACTGCTGGAGCGCCGGGTACCGATGGCCAGTGCCGGGGAGAGCTTCCGACAGTGGCAGGCGTGGATCGGCCCCTTGCATGCGGTCCCGATGGTGCCGGCTGACAGCTACGACGCACTCGTCCTCGTGGCCCGCGCGACGCCGGTGACCCCCCTGTGACAAGAGAGACCTTGCGGACATAGGACGTACTATGTCAAGCTGGGGCACCCCCAGTCGACGAAAGAGGAATCATGTCCGCGTTCCGACTCGGCGCCGGTGTGGTCGTCGCCAGCCTCCTGCTCGCCGCCCTCCCAGCCGCCCTCCCCACCGCACTCACCGCACGCGCCGACGACGGCGACCCCATCCCCGATGCCGGGGTGGTGGTGTACGACCAGCAGACCGCCGGCTTCGAGTGCTTCCGCATCCCGGCGATCATCCGCGCCGCCGACGGTGCCCTGTTGGCCTTCGCCGAGGCGCGGCGGGCCTTCCCCGGCAAGAAGTGCCACGACGACGGCTCCATCGACCTGGTGGTCAAGCGGTCGACCGACCGCGGCCACACCTGGTCGGAGATGACGACGGTGTTGGCCGGTGACCCGTGGGGCCGGGACCTCGGCGCCACCCGTGGCAACCCGTCGCCGATCCTGATCACCCAGGGTGAGCACGCCGGCCGCATCGTGCTGCTCTCCACCTACAACGTGGAGGGCTCCCGAGCCGTACGGCTGCCGTTCGTGCAGTACAGCGACGACCACGGCCACACCTGGAGCGAGGCGACCGACCTCACCGCCCAGCTGAAGGACGGTCTGCCCGAGCGCGGCTGGTTCGCCACCGGCCCGCAGCACGCGATCGAGCTGCAGGTCGGTCCCCACGCCGGTCGACTCGTCGTGGGGCTGTCCATCGGCTACACCGACGAGGCGGGGACCTCGCACACGTACGGTGCCATCGGCTACAGCGACGACGGCGGCCTCACCTGGCGCCGTGGCGCGATGGCGCCACCGCCGGCCGATGCCGACCACTTCTCCGAGGTGGGTTTGGTGGAGCAGCCGAACGGCGGGGTGATGGCGATCGCCCGCAGCCGCAAGGGCGAGAAGGCCGACTCGATGGCGCACTCCCGGGTCGTCAACGTGTCCCGTGACGGCGGGGAATCCTTCACCAGCAAGCGATTCGGTTATGAGCCCACCCTGCTGACCACTGCCGAGGTGCAGGGGTCGGTGCTCAACATGGCCAGCGAAACTCACGACGCCGGGCCGGTGATGTTCTACGCCGCACCGACCCATCCGACCCAGCGCAAGTACCTGTCGGTGTTCGTGTCGACCAACGCCGGCCGCACCTGGGCCCGCCGGGTCGAGGTCACCTCCGATCGATCCGGCTACTCCGACCTGGTGATGTACGACAACGATCACCTCGGCGTGTTGTACGAGACCGGGTACGAGGACGGCGACGCCCGCGATCGCATCACGTACAAGGAGATCTGGACCGACCGTCTCGGCGTGTGACGAGCGGCTGACTGCCCGACGCCGGGCGGGCTCACGATCGGCCCTCAGGGATCCGGCCGAACGCGCCTTGGGAGACATGGGTGGGGCCACCGATTGGGATCCGCCCGCCGATCGCGTTTGATGGACGCGTGCAGATGTTGTCCGATCTGATTCTGGCTGCGGCGGGATCCCCGTGGGTCTACCTCGTGGTGGCGCTGCTGGCCTGCATCGACGGCTTCTTCCCGCCGCTGCCCAGTGAGTCGGTGGTGGTGGCGCTCGCCGCCGTCGCGGCGTCGACCGGTGAGCCCGACCTGGTGCTGCTCGGAATCGTGGCGGCAGTCGGCGCGTTCGCCGGCGACAACATCGCGTACGCACTCGGGAGCAGGCTCGGCACCACACGGTTCCGCTGGATGCGGCGGCCGCGCATCGCCGCCGTCTTCGTCTTCGCCGCAGCCCAGTTGCAGCGGCGGGCGGCGACGCTCATTCTGGCCGCCCGCTACATCCCGGTCGGCCGGGTGGCGGTCAACATGACGGCCGGGGCCACCGGCTATCCGCGGCGTCGCTTCGTCCCGCTGGCTGCGCTGGCCGCTGCCTCGTGGTCCGCGTACTCCATCCTGATCGGTACGGTGGCCGGCCACTGGGTGAAGGACAACCCGATCCTGGGCGCTGCGATTGCCGTGGTGGTCGCGGTGCTGGTCGGCTTCGTGATCGACAAGGTCATCAGCCGCCTCACCCATCGCCGCGAGACGATCAGGGCCATCGAGGCCGCCACCGTTGACGATCGGGACTCCGAGCGTACGGGCACCCCCGCCGGCTGAGTCACGGTCGCCCCGTCGGCTGCCGGGCTGGGGGCCGTCAATCAGACAAGCGGAATCTCGTGTTCGCCCGGGCCGTACGCGATGCCTCCGTGACCGAGGTCGACGGTGGCCGTGCTGGACGCCGGGACGGTCAGCAGGAGCGTACCGCGGTCGGTGTCCCAGTTGATCATGATGACTCCGTGTCGCGTGCCGCGCCGGAACCGTACCCAGGTCACGTCGGTGTCCAGTCGAGGGCGGACGATGAACGACTGCCAGCCCTCCGGGCCACGTCGCAGCCCGGCGAGGTCCTCGTACAGCCAGATCGCCGGGGTACCCATGAAGTAGTGGGAGTACGACCGCGGCTCGGCCCACATCTCCATCCACGTCGAGTGGCCCTGGTCCAGCCACGGCTTCCAGCCCGGCGGGGTGTCGTTCCGCAGCACCCGCAGAGCAAGCTCGGCCTGACCATGATCACTCAACGCCTGCATGATGTGGCGTGCGCCGATGTGGCCGACGTGGTGGTGGTCGCCGCGGGCGACGATGTCGGCGACCAGTGAGTCGACCACTTGTCGGGTCGCCTCGGCCGGCACGATCCCCAGGGCCAGCGGCAGGATGTTCGACGTCTGTCGGTACTCGGTCTCACTGGTGCGGTAGCCGTCGTCGGTCAGGAAGGTGGCATTGACCGCTGCGATCAGAGCCTCGGCCTCGGTCTCTCGCCGGGTCGCCTCGTCCTGCCGATCGGCGAGGCGGCAAGCGAGGGCACTGCTGCGCAGGGCCGTGGCCAGGAACAGTGATGCGGTGAGCCGGCGGTCCTCCGGCGCCCGCGTCGACGGGCCGGGGGAGAGGTAGTCGCCGAGTTCGCTGCCCACCAGGCCGTCTGCGTCACGATCGGCGAGATGCCGGTCAAGGCTGGCCAGTGCGGGGGCCAGATGGGCCTCGAGCAGATCGATCCGGCCGTACTCCATGATCAACTCGGTCAACAGGTACGCGTAGACCGTCGTCCACTCCGGCGCGAGCCACATGGGCTCGACGCCCCAGCCCGAGCTCGGCGCGATGACCGGCAGCAGGCCGTCCGGCAGCTGCGAGTCGCGAAGGTCGTCCAGCCACTTCACCAGCAGGTGTTCGGCGTCGAAGCTGGTCAGGATCGCCGGGATCGCGGTTTGCGCGTCGCCGGTCCACCCGTTCTTCTCGTACGTCGGGGTGTCAGTGGGGATGTGGACGAGGTTGTTGGCCAAAGTGCGCACCATCACCTCGTGGAAGCGGGTGAGGTACGGATCGGAGCAGTCGAACTCCGCGTTGCTCGCCACGTCGTTGGTGATCCGTTCGGCGGTGAGCTCCAGGTCCTCCGGAGTGATCATGACGGCTGGGTCGGTGCCGGTGATCTCGACGTACCGAAAGCCCTTGTAGCTGAACCGGGGCCGGAAGTCCCGGTGTTGCTCGTCGAGCCGGACGGTGTCGACCTGGAACGGTCCGGAGATGTGCGGACTCTCGTGGTGCACCCGACCATTGGGGTGCAGCTTCTCTCCGTGGGCGGCGGTGAACTCGACCTCACCCGAACCACCCCAGTGGTAGCAGACCCACCCGGCGACCACGCCACCGAAGTCCGCACGCCAGCGGCCCGGTGCCGACTCGTGCCAGGTCGGCGTCAGTCGTTCGACGACACGTACGGGCTCGTGGAGTTGTGGTCGCAGTTCGGGTGCGCCGTCACCGAACCTCACCTCGATCGCCGGAGTCCACGCGTGGTCGTCGAAGTCAGCCGTCGTCCAACCGACCGGATCGCGGCGGCAATCGTAGTCCTCCCCGCCGTACATGCTGTCGCGGGTGATGGGCCCCTCGATGGCCCGCCAGTCGCCCGAGCTGGCGATGACCCGGCCGGTGCCGTCGGCCAGCTCGAGGTGGAGCTCGGCGAGTGCGCGGACCGAGTCGCGCCACGGCGCCTCATGCCAGCGCCACACGTTCTCGCTCGCCATCGCGTAGAAACCTCGGCCCACCTCGATGCCGAGGACGTTGCGGCCGGCAACGACCTGATCGGTCACGTCGTAGGAGCACAACAGTGCCGAGCGGGAGAAGTTCGTCTGCCCCGGTTCCAGTTCGGCGTCGGACACCGGTGAGCCGTTCAGGTGGGCGTGGAAGGCACCCAGCCCGGTCACCACCAGCCGGGCGGTGACAGGTACGTCGGGCACCTCGAAGGTCGTGCGCAGCAACGGATGTTGCGGGTCCACACCGGGCGCGGTGATCCAACGGCCGGTCACGACTGCACGTCCGCGATCAGTTCCACCTGCTGGGTCCCGTCAGCAGTGATCCCCCGCTCGCTGGCACCCGGGATGCCCGGTCGGAGTGGCGCCGCACGACCGGCCACTGGCGGCGTGATACGAATCAACGAGAGCTCCTGAAGCAGGTGTCAGTGGGTGGCGACGGTAACAGGCGACGGAAAGATTGCACAGGCCTTGCCCAAGTTTGAGGCCGAGTGGGCGAAGGTGCGGGATGGCGCGCTGATCAAATGACCTTGGACAAGCGGGTCGGAACCCGGCGGGTCATCGGGAAGGGGACGAGACCATGGCGGCACAACGACGGGCGACCCAGCGTGACGTGGCGCGTCTGGCAGGAGTGTCGCAGGCGACTGTGTCGTACGCACTGGCAAGCCTCGACGGGGAAGGAGTCGGACCGCCGATCGCCCCGGAGACGTTGCAGCGAGTGCTCGCCGCGGCCGAACAGTTGGGCTACCGGCCCGACATCGCCGCGCAACGGATGCGCGGTCGGAACTCCCGGATCATGGGGGTGCACACCTACGGTGACCTTTTCCCGATCAGTGCCGACAACTACAACCACGAGTACCTGCTCGGCGTACAGTTGGCGGCCGAAGAGGCGGGGTATGACCTGCTGATGTTCACCTCGACGACCCATGGCAGGTCCCTCCCGACGGCCTTCCTCGGTACGCAGAACCGGCTGGCTGCTGCCGACGGTGCGGTGATCATCGGCTTCCGCGAGGACCATGGCGAGCTGGCCAAGCTGATGGAGCAGGGCTATCCCTTCGTCCGGATCGGTCGGCGTGACATCGCCGAGCACCCGACGTTGGCCTGGGTCGATGCCGACTTCACCGAGGCGACCGCCGACCTGCTCGCCGGGCTGGCGGCAGCCGGCTTCGAGGACATGCTCTACGTCGGGTCGCGCCGCAACGACTTCGAGCCGTGGCTCGACCGCCGGGCGGGAGTTGCGCTCGCGGCCGATCGCGGCAACGTGTCAGAGGTGCCCATCCAGTTGGCCGAGCGGGAGGAGCTTTCGGCGAGTTGGCTCGCCGAGCAGTTCGTCGCCGGTCGGCGGACCTTCGTGGCCGAGCACCACCAGGTCGCCCTCCGGATCGCCCAGGCGGCCACCGACCTCGGTGTCCACCTCGGCAACGACCTGGCCATCGCGGTGCTCCAGGCGCCGATGAGCGATCCGGCCGAGCGGGCCTACGCCGGCTACCTGCTGGAGCCACGACTGGAGATGGGTCGGGTGGCCGGGGAGGTGCTGGTGGACGTCCTCGACGGAGTCGAGCCGGCCGAGCGAGGCATCGTCGTGCCAGCGAGCAGCTATGTCGCCCGGCGTCGCCGCCACAGCCAGCGGCGCCATGACGGCGGATCTGCGCAAAGGTAACGAACTGGTATCGAAGGTTGCTGCTGTCTTGCGGCAATTGATACGTAACGACCACGATCTGCTGCAACAGGACAGAACCGATGCACGCCGCTCCATGGGGGAGTCGGCGGAGCAGGCGGAAGAGGTCTTGAGGGGACATGCCGTCGACCACACGTCCACGCTGAGAAAGGCACCATGCCCATGAACGTCAATCGTCGAACGCTTCTCGGGGGCGCAGCGGCAGCCGGGCTCGGGCTGGTGGGCGGGGCGGGCCTGGCGGCCTGCTCGCCCGGTACGGGTTCGCCCGGGTCGGGCGCCTCGGAGGGTCCGAGCGGCGCCGTCGAACTGCCGGCCTACATCCCGTACACCGGAGTGGAGCCGGACGCGCCGGCGACCGACACCGGTGCCGCGCCGTACTTCGCCAAGTTCCCCGCCGAGCCGGTGCAGTTCACCGACGGCAAACCCATGGCCGGCGGCGAGGTCAACATTCTGACCTTTCTCAACACGACGCCGACGCCAGTCGAGAGGAACCCGTGGTGGCAGGACATCAACGCTGCTCTCGGTGGAACGATGACGTTCACCGGCGCGCCGGTCGGCGAGTATCCGTCCAAGTTCCAGGTCGTGGTGGCCGGCAACGACATCCCCGACCTGGCAGTGATCATGGCCGGCGCCGTCCCTCAGGTGGGCGGGTTGCTCCAGGCCAAGTTTGCTGATCTGTCGCCCTACCTGTCGGGCGACAAGATCAAGGACTACCCGGGGCTCGCCAACATTCCGACCGTCGCCTGGCGCGGATGTGTGTTCAACAAGGGGATCTACACCCTGCCGATCCAGCGCTTCTCGCTCAACCGGTGCTGGATCACCCGCGTCGACCTGGCCGAGAAGTACGGGGTGGACCCGCAGCCCAAGAACGGCGACGAGCTGCTCACGTTCCTCCGTGGCCTGACCCACCCCGACCAGAAGGTCTTCGCCACCGCTCATCTCTGGGGGCTCGTCGACCTGTTCCACGAGATGCACGGCACACCGAACCAGTGGGCGGTCGGCGAGGACGGCACGTTCACCAAGGACTACGAGACAGATGCGTACAAGGCGGTGCTGGAGGTTGCCGCCCAAGTGTGGAAGGAGCGCCTCGTCCATCCCGAGGGTTTCGACCCGAACATCACCCTGAAGACGCAGGACATGTACAACAACGGCATGACGCCGTTCTTCCCCGGCGTCGCCAGCTGGTCGGGTAATGCCATTGCCGCACTGAAGGCTGATCCTGCCGCCGAGAGTGTTGCCCTGAAGGTGAACACCTGGGACGGCTCGAATCCTGCAGGTCGCTGGCTCAACTCGGGTGCGCCCTACCTGACGGCGATCAAGCAGGCGAGCCCGGAACGAATTCAGGAGATGCTGCGAGTCGCCAACTACCTGGCCTCGCCGTTCGGGACCAAGGAGTACGTGTTGTACCAGTACGGCGCGGAGGGCAGGGACTTCACGTTGGAGGACGGAGTTCCGGTTCCCAACCCGGATTCGGCGCCCAACCGGCCGAGCCCCATGATCTACGCGGGCGCACCCGCGATGATCCACAACGGGACCGTCAATCCCGAGGTGTCCAGGAACGAGTACGAAGCGGAAGTACTCGGCATGGCGACCGCCGTACCGCTGCCAACCGTCGGCCTGGAGTCCGCGACCGACCAGTCCAAGGGTGCAGCACTGACCCGCGAGATGAAGGATCTCGCGGCCGACATCATCCAAGCCCGCAAGCCGCTGTCGGCCTGGGACGAGGGTGTCAAGGAATGGCGTAACGACGGCGGCGACAAGATCCGCGAGGAGTACCAGGAGGCGTACCAAGCCGCACAGTGACTGGTCCCCGAGGGCACCAGTACGGGCGCATGTTGCGCGTCGAAAGGACCGCCTCATCTAGTTCCGTTCCACCTCCGTTCGCCCCACTGAGCAAGGAGTTTCCATGTCTCATCCCCCAGTACGACGAACTCCCGAGGGTCGGTCAGTCACGTCAGGTCTGACCCGACGCGCCATGTTCGGCCACGGTGCCGGACTGGCCACCATCGGTCTTCTCGGCTCGATCGCATCACCGCAGGCAGTCGCCGCCCCTCCTCGCCGGGTGGCCATCCCGCCCCGGTCGGAGGACGTCGTGTACGCCTCGGACTTCGGGTACGACCCGACCGATTCAACCGCCACCCTGCAGGCGGCGCTGGATGCCGATGCCTCGACGGTCGTGATCGACGATCCGGGCGGGACCTGGCTCACCGGGCCCCTGTACGTCAATCGCGACGGCGTCTCGATCATCGTGGCTCCCGGGGTCGTCGTCCGGGCACTGCCGGGTGGCTACCCGGAGCAACGAATGTGCCTGCTGAACATCATCGGCCGTACGGGCGTCTCCGTCATCGGGTATGGCGCCACGATGATCATGAACAAGGCCGAGTACGGCCACGACGGCCAGTGGCGGCACGTCATCAACATCATGAGCGGACGATCCGTACTGATCGAAGGCCTCCGACTTGCCGAGTCCGGCGGTGACGGCCTCTATGTCGGCAAGAGTCCGGAAGCCGGTGACCCTCACCACAGTGCCGACATCGTCGTGCGCAACGTGACCTGCGATGCCAACTATCGACAGGGAATGAGCATCGTCGGAGTGGCTGGACTGCTGGCCGAAGGATGCCGATTCAGCAACACGCTCGGCCACAACCCCCAGGCCGGTGTGGACATCGAGCCGAACGACGCCGACCAGCCGCTCACCGGAATCGTGCTGCGCGACTGCGTCCTTGAGGGCAACCAGAGCTATCAGATGGTGGTCTCGTTGACCCGGTACGACGCGACGTCACCGGCGCTGGACATCTTGCTGGACCGCTGTCGGCTCGGCGGGGCGGACGGCCAGGAGCGCGACCTTCCCGTGTTCCTCTACAACGGTTCTGCTTCGGGCACCCTGTCCGGCCGCGTCGAGATCCGTGATTCGCTGCTGCAGGCAGGGCCGTACGCGGGGTGCTGGGGCTCCTGGAACCAGGACGGGGTCGACCTCGTGCTGTCGCGGACCGTGTGTCAGAGCTGGGGTCAACCCTCCTCGGGTTACCCGGCGCTGTCGATCCGGGCATTTGATCCGGCACCGTACGTGGGTGGGGTGCGATTCGCCGGTGTCGGCGTGTACCGCGATGTCGACGAACCTGCGCTCTCCTTCATCACTCGCGGCGCAGAGTCGCCCGATCTTGGAGTCCATGACGTGCACGGAACCCTCACGGTGGTGAATCCACACGGCGCCGAGATCGACCTCGGGCCGGACGCGGAGGACATCACCCTGACAGTGCGCGAACGCACCCAGGTGCCAGACGCGGTGGTGACCATCTCAACGGGCGCCGATGCGTTGCGTGCCCGACAGCCCATCCACCTGATCGTGAGGCGCCAGTCGGCAGACCTGTCGGCGCCCCTTGCGGTGCGCCTACTCGTGTCGGGGACGGCGGTGGAGCGGCAGGACCTCTACGGAATGCCCGGGATTGTGGTCATCCCGGCCGGGGAGACCAGTGCCATCATGCGCGTCCGCACCTTGCCGACGGCAGCGGGAGCCTCGGTGACGTTCACCCTGCAGTCCGACCTTGGCTATACCGTCGGGTCGGCGGGTGAGGTGACCCTCACGATCACCTGACCGTCGCGACCACATTCCAGTCTCGGCCGTGGGCAGATCAGCGAGCATCGTCGCCGTAGACGTCCTCGCGGGTAAAGACGTGATCGACGGGCCGTCGTTCGGACGGAGCAGCCAGCACCAGCTGTGACTCGATGGGAGACACATTCCGTGCCGCCGAGCTCGCCGCCGCAACGCGGCCGGCGTCCCCTCAGGAACGTCTCGGATGTGAACGGCTGGCATGACCCTGTGGCCGGGAGCAAGATTGAGCGAGGGTGACTCAACCTGACTTGATCCGAGGTGGCCGTGGTGGCATAGTTGAGCGCGTTAGACTCAACTATGCGTCGAGCGAGTGTCTTTCGTCGAGGACGAGCGAACCGGCGCACTGAACGAACCAGAGGGACAGATGGACGCCAACAAGCTGACGACGAAGAGCCGTGACGCCGTTTCGGCAGGAGTGCGCGAGGCGCTCACGAACGGCAACCCCAACACCGAACCGGTGCACCTGCTGCACGCCCTGCTGCAGGCCCCCGAGAACACGGTCGGTCCCCTGCTGAAGGCTGCCGGAGTCGACCCGATCGCCGTCGACGCGGCCGCGGACGCCGCGATCCGCAAGCTGCCGTCGGCCAAGGGATCCTCGGTCGCGCAGCCCGGTATGTCGGGTGCCCTGGCCCGTGTCCACGCCGACTCGGAGAAGCGGGCCCAGGAGCTGGGCGACCAGTTCGTCGCCACTGAACACCTCCTCATTTCGCTGTCCGCGGTTGATTCCCCGGCCAAGAAGATCCTCGAGAGCGCAGGTGCGACCACCGACCGGCTGCTCAAGGAGTTCGAGGCGCTCCGCGGGTCCAAGCGGGTGACCAGCGCCGAGTCCGAGGCCACCACCTCGGCCCTCGACCAGTACGGCGTCGATCTCACCGAGTACGCCCGGGAGGGCAAGCTCGACCCGGTGATCGGCCGTGACTCCGAGATTCGCCGGGTGATCCAGGTCCTGGCGCGACGCACCAAGAACAACCCGGTGCTGATCGGTGAGCCCGGCGTCGGCAAGACCGCCGTCGTGGAGGGCCTGGCGCAACGACTGGTTGCCGGCGACGTCCCCGACTCGCTGAAGCACCGACGACTGGTGTCGCTCGACCTGTCGGCGATGGTGGCCGGCGCCAAGTACCGCGGCGAGTTCGAGGAGCGGCTGAAGGCCGTGCTGACCGAGATCCGCGACGCCGAGGGTCAGGTGATCACCTTCATCGACGAGCTCCACACCGTCGTCGGGGCCGGTGCCGCCGGTGACTCCTCGATGGACGCCGGCAACATGTTGAAGCCGATGCTGGCTCGCGGAGAGCTGCGGATGATCGGTGCCACCACCCTCGACGAATATCGCGAGGGCATCGAGAAGGACCCCGCCCTGGAGCGCAGATTCCAGCAGGTGTTCGTCGGAGAGCCCAGTGTCGAGGACACGATCGCGATCCTGCGCGGCCTCCGGGAGCGCTACGAGGCCCACCACAAGGTCGCCATCACCGACGCAGCCTTGGTCGCCGCGGCTGGCCTGTCGAACCGCTACATCACCTCGCGACAGCTGCCGGACAAGGCGATCGACCTGATCGACGAGGCGGCCTCGCGGCTGCGGATGGAGATCGACTCCTCACCCGAGGAGATCGACCAGCTGCGCCGGCAGGTCGACCGGATGACGATGCAGCAGCTCGCTCTGGAGAAGGAGTCCGACCCCGGCAGTGCCGAGCGGCTGGAGCGGATCAACCACGAGCTCGCCGACGCCAACGAACAGCTGCGTGCACTGGAACAGCGCTGGGAGGACGAGAAGGCCGGACTCAACCGGGTCGGCGACCTGCGCAAGGAGATCGACCGCCTCCGGACCGAGGCCGACCGGTATCAGCGCGACGGCGACCTGACCCGCGCCTCGGAGCTGTTGTACGGCAAGATCCCCGAGCTCGAGGCGGAGCTGGTCCGGGCTGCCGAAGCCGAGGACGACCCGCAGTCGATGGTGCGCGAGGAGGTCAGCTCCCACGACATCGCCGAGGTCGTCTCCAACTGGACGGGGATCCCTGTCGGCCGGATGCTGCAGGGCGAGAGCGAGAAGCTGCTCGCGATGGAGGACGAGATCGGTCAGCGGCTGATCGGACAGCGACAGGCCGTGAAGGCGGTCAGCGATGCCGTACGACGGTCGCGGGCCGGGATCTCCGATCCGAACCGTCCGACCGGCTCGTTCCTGTTCCTCGGCCCCACCGGCGTCGGCAAGACCGAACTCGCGAAAGCTCTTGCCGAGTTCATGTTCGACGACGAGCGCGCCATGATCAGGATCGACATGTCGGAGTACTCCGAGAAGCACTCGGTGGCTCGCCTCGTCGGCGCTCCTCCCGGCTACATCGGGTACGAGGAAGGCGGCCAGCTCACCGAGGCGGTCCGCCGCCGTCCGTACAGCGTGGTCCTGCTGGACGAGGTGGAGAAGGCGCACGCCGAGGTGTTCGACATCCTGCTCCAGGTGCTGGACGACGGTCGGCTGACCGACGGCCAGGGCCGTACGGTCGACTTCCGCAATGTGCTGTTGATCTTGACCTCGAACCTGGGGTCGCAGTATCTGGCCGATCCGAGCCTGCAGGACGAGATCAAGCGCGAGTCGGTGATGAACGTGGTGCGCAACTCGTTCAAGCCCGAGTTCCTCAACCGGCTCGACGAGATCGTGATGTTCGACGCGCTGACCACCGAGGACCTCGCCAAGATCGTCACGATCAACCTGGCGCGGCTCAACGAGCGGCTGGCGGATCGCCGGCTCACCGTCGAGGTCACGCCGGCCGCCCGCGAGTGGCTCGGCCTCAGCGGTTTCGACCCGGTGTACGGGGCCCGACCACTGCGGCGGCTCGTGCAGAACACCATCGAGGACGTGCTGGCCCGTCGGGTGCTCGCCGGTGAGGTCACCGAGGGCGACGTGATCACCTTCGACATCGACGCCGACGGAGACGGACTTCGGATCGTCGGGGGGTCCTGACACCCGAGCACTTCGACCTTTCGCAAGGCGCGGACAGTCGTTCGGCGGCCCAGCACCGGTACGATCATGGCCCATGACCGTGACATCGATCGTGCTGCTCGTGGTGGTCCTGCTCGTGGTGCTTGCCGTCGTGGCGGGGATCGTGGTCGGCATCGTGCTGATCGCCCGGGCCGCCGGGCGCTCGTCGGCACCTCAGCAGCTGCCTCCGACCGCGTACGGTCCCAGCTCGTACGGGCACGCGCCCCACGGCCAGGCTCAGCAGCAGCCGTACGGCCAGCAGCAGTACCCGGACCAGCAGGGCTGAGTCATGACAGGCTTGCCCCCATGGCGATGACCTACCGACAGCTCGGCACCTCCGGCCTCACCGTCTCCACGGTCGGGTTGGGCTGCAACAACTTCGGTTCCCGGATGGCCGACGACGACGTGCCGAAGGTCGTTGCCGCGGCCATCGACGCCGGCATCACGCTGTTCGACACCGCCGACATCTACGGCGGCCGCGACGCCGCCTCGAAGGGGCGGTCGGAGGAACTGCTGGGTGCCGCCCTCGGCTCCCGCCGAGACGAGGTCGTGGTCGCCACGAAGTTCGGCAACGACATGGCGGGCGGCAACGGCCCCGACTGGGGCGTACGGGGTTCTCGCCGCTACGTCCGACGGGCCGTCGAGGCCAGCCTGCGGCGGCTCGGCACCGACTGGATCGACCTCTACCAGATGCACGTTCCCGACCCGCACACCCCGATCGAGGAGACCCTCGACGTACTGAACGACCTGGTGCACGAAGGCAAGGTGCGCTACCTCGGATCATCCAACTTCGCCGGCTGGCAGGTGATCGACGCCGACTGGGCGGCCCGGACGGCCGGCCTGGAGCCGTTCGTCTCCGCGCAGAACCACTACTCGTGGCTGCACCGGGAGGCGGAGCAGGAGTTGGTCCCGGCGCTGGAACACACCGGTCAGTCGTTGCTGCCCTTCTTCCCCTTGGCGAACGGACTGCTGACCGGGAAGTATGCGCGCGGCCACGAGGCTCCGGAGGGCAGTCGGCTCGCCAAACATCCGGAGCGGATGGCCGGGGCGAACTGGGACGTCATCGAAGGGCTGACCAGGTTTGCCACCGAGCGTGACCTCTCGCTGCTGCACGTGGCGATCGGCGGTCTGGCTGCGATGCCGACGGTCGGTTCGGTGATCGCCGGTGCGACGAAGGTCGACCAGATCGCGCAGAACGTGGAGTACGGGGTCTGGCAGCCGACCGAGGCCGAACTAGCCGAACTCCGGGCAATCGCCACCTCGCACTGAGGCCTGTCCCCCACATCCACACCTGTCGACGGCAAGGATACGGCAGAGGCCTTCCGGTAGGCTCGGCCTGTGGAAGCCTTCTTGATCATGCTGGCCGTCGTGGTGGGTGCGGCCGGGTGGTTCGCCGGACGCAACTCCGGGTTGGCCGAGGGTCGGAGACAGCAGTTGTCGCTCGCACAGGGCGCTCCGGGCTCGTCACGCCTGGCTGGTCCGCCGGACCCCGGTGGACTGGCTCTCCCCGAGCAAGCTCGTCAGCGGATCGAGTTCGCGCTGTCGGACGGCCGCAAGATCGAGGCGATCAAGCTGTACCGGGAAGCCACCGGCCGCGGTCTGGCCGAGGCCAAGCAGGCGATCGACGACTGGGATCGGCGGAGGGTCATCGCCACCGAGAAGCCGTCCGACCCACCCCCGGTCGAGGGGGACAGTGCCTGGCCACAACTGCCGCCCGAGAACCGCGGGTCCGGTGGCTGAGCTGAACGAACTGTCCGACGCCCCCGGATCTCCCGATGGCACGGCCCCACCCCGGGCGGAGCTGATCGCCGACGCGGACGTGCCGGGCGCGTGGGCGGTGATGATGGGCGGCACCGAGCAGTCGTGGATCGATCCGGCCGACCCGACGCACCTCGAGTTCGACTACGTACAACGGATCGCCGACGCGATCGACCTGCATGCCCCGGCGGGCCAACGCATCCGGATCATCCACATCGGCGGTGCCGCGATGACCCTCCCGCGCTACGTCGCCCACACCCGGCCGTCCTCGGCGCAGATCGTGCTGGAGCCGGACGCCGAACTGACCGCCCGGGTGCGCGAGACCATCCCGCTGCCGCGCAACAGTGGCATCAAGGTCCGCCCGACCGATGGCCGGTCGGGGATCGCCGAGATGCGCGACGACTACGCCGACGTGGTCGTCGTCGACGCCTTCGCCGGGCCGATGATCCCGGCCGACCTGACCAGTCTCGAGTTCTACCTCGATGCCGCCCGGGTCCTGGTCGGCGACGGAACGATCATGGTCAACATCACCGACCGGGCCCCGTTCGCATACGCCCGACGGGTGGTGGCCGGAGTCGCCGAGGTGTTCGGTGAGGTGGTGCTGTCGGCGGAGTCGGCGACCATCAAGGGCCGACGGTTCGGCAACCTCGTGATCCTCGGTTCGGCCGCCCTGCCGGTCAGCGACCTCGTCCGGTGCGCGGCCGGCAGCGCGTTCCCGTACCGCCTGGTGCACGGTCGGGCCCTGACGAAGTGGCTCGCCGGGGCCCGACCGTTCACCGATGCCGACCCGGGCATCTCGCCCGGCCCACCCGACGGGCGCACCTTCTTCGGCTGAACCGGTCGAAGGGCCCGCCGTCGGGTGGGGGTGACCGTCGCCTCAGGCGTGCCGGGTCGGGACGGTCACGGTGGTCAGCACCGGCAGGTGGTCGGACGCGTCGGTGGTGATCACTTCGTCGCCGACCAGGGAGTCCACCCCGCGGGCCAGCACGTAGTCGATCCGCTTGGTGGGAGCCTCGGTCGGGAAGGTCGGGGCGTCCTGGCCGGCGAACGCATCGACGTACGATCCGCCCTCGATCAGCTTGACGATCTCGGCCGCGTCCGGCTCGGCATTCAGGTCGCCGGTGAGCAGGGTGGGCAGGGTCGACCGGCCCTGGATCTCCAAGATCTCGGTCACCTGCAGGTCGCGCTGCTCGGCCCGCTGGTGGTCGAGGTGGGTGGTGCCGAAGTTGATCCGGGTGCCCCGGACGATGACCGTCGCCTCCAGCAGGCCCCGCTGCTCGGTCGGTCGGGTCGGGTACTCGATGTTGGTGAGCAGGTGGTTGCGCGGGTGGATGATCGCGTGCCGGCTCAGGATCGCGGTCCCGTACTGACGCCGCTCGGTCCGGTCGCCGGTCGGGGCCAGGTCCAGGTTGGCGCCGAAGACATGGTTCATCTCGAGGCGTTCGGCCAGTTCGGCGGCCACGTCGAGGTAGTCGCTGCGGGAACCCCAGTGCCGGTCGACCTCCTGCAGCCCGATGATGTCGGCCTCGGAGTCCTCGATCACGCGGGCCACCCGCTCCAGGTCGAGTTCACCGTCGATGCCGATCCCGGCGTGGATGTTGAACGCCAGCACCTTCACCGTCTCCGACGTCCGAGGTGCGGCCTGTGCGGTCGGCGAGTGGGCGGCCATGGCGGCCAATGGTACGGCCAGCCCGGCGGCCAGCGCGGTGCGCCGGGTGATGGCCGTACGGACACGCGCGGCGGGGCGGGGAGCAGGGGACATGTTGACCTCCTTGTTCGGAACGTTGACCGACCCAGCCCACCACAGTTGATGGGCAGCCGGACGAACTCAGGGCGAACTTCGCGTGCCGTCCACGCGTCGTGCGGCAGCGGTCCCGGGCCGGTACGGTGCCACGTTACGCCTACGCTGGGACGGTGTCGTCCAGCCAGCCGCCGCCTCCGGGGACGACCGGGGGCCCACCACCCCCGCCGTGGCCCGGCGGCCCGGGCCACCCGATGGCCGGCCACCTCGCCGTCGCGCCCGGGAGCCGGCCCGGGCCGGGGCAACGGCCGATCGTGCTCACCCTGGCCACCACGCTCAGCACCACCGCTGCCGCCCAGTTCGCCTGCGTGGTCGGCTTCGTCTGGTTGATGGCCTGGGTGGTGCGGGACGCGATCGATCCGACGGCCGGGCAGGTGGACGGCGTGATCTACCACGCGTTCGAGCGACTGCGGTTGTCGCTCGACGCCGGCCTGGGTGCGCTCCTGCTGTTGCTCCAGGTGGCGACCGTGGTGGCCGGCTTCCTGCTGCTCATCCCGCGCCACTGGACCCGGGTGGTCTACACCGCACTGGGGGTGGGGGTGCTGGCCTGGTCGAGCATCTGGTTGGCCGACGACCTGCGCTGGTGGATCGCGCCTGCGGTCTACATCGCTTTCTGCACCCTGATCGTGTGGACCCCGGGCGCGACCAACTGGTACACCGTCGGTCAGGACCTCGCCCGCGCACGCAAGGCGGGGCGAACTGCGTCCGCGGTTGGAAATCCGTAGCCGGGCGAGGAGAATGGGCGACATGTCCACGGGGCCTGACAGCGGAGCCGACGGGTCGACGGCCGACTCGTCCGCCGAGGTCGACGAGAGCACGGAGGGCCATGAGGTGACGCCGGGCGGGTCGACCCGGACCGTACGACCTCGCCGCCGGCCGCGCGGGGCCACGATCGCCGGGCTCTGCTTCGTCCTCGCCGGGCTCGTGCTGCTCGGCTGGGTGGGTTATCAGTTCGTCGGCACCAACGTGGTGGCCCAGTCCGAGTTCGAGTCCCAGCGCAGCCAGCTGCGGGAGCAGTGGGCCGGTCGGGCCCCCGGTGCGCAGAGTAGTCCCGACGCCAACAACCCCACCGCGACGGCAACGCCCGCCCCGGTCGAGTTGGGTGATGCTGTCGCGTTGATGCGGATCCCGCGCTTCGGTGAGGACTACGAGGTACCGCTGGTGCAGGGGACGACCCCGGAGGTGTTGACCCGCGGTGTCGGCATCTACGACTCGTCGGTCGCGCCGGGCGAGGTCGGCAACTTCGCGATCGCCGGGCACCGGATCACCCAGGGTGAACCGTTCCGCCGGCTGTTGGACTTGCAGGTCGGCGACACCGTGATCATCGAGACCGCCGACGCCATCTTCACCTACGTGATGGACACCTCGCCCGCCGACCTGACCGTGCACGAGACCGCCAACTGGGTCCTCGAGCCGGTCCCCGGCGAGCCCGACGCGACACCGACCCGGGCGCTGCTCACCATGACCACCTGTCAGGACCTGTTCCGCTCGCCCGACCGGTCGGTCGGGTTCGGACACCTGGAGAAGGTGCAGAACAAGACGCAGTAGTCTCCCGACATGAGCGACCGGGAACGTCTGATCGAGCTGATCACCGAGTTGGCCGTCGTCCACGAGCAGGTCACCTTGTCGTCCGGTCAGCAGTCTGACCACTATGTCGACATGCGTCGGGCCACGCTCGATGGTGAGGCTGCCCCGATCATCGGGCGGGTGATGCGCGAGCTGGTGGCCGACTGGGACTTCGAGGCCGTTGGTGGGCTCACCCTCGGCGCCGACCCGGTCGCCACCGCGATGCTGCATGCCGCCGCGGCGGCCGGTGACCGGTTGGACGCCTTCGTGATCCGGAAGGCGCAGAAGGCCCACGGGATGCAACGACAGATCGAGGGGACCGACGTGGTCGGCCGCCGGGTGCTGGCCGTCGAGGACACCTCCACCACCGGCGGCTCGGTGCTGACCGCGGTCGAGGTGTTGCGCGCCGCCGGAGCCGAGGTCGTCGGGGTCGCCGCCATCGTGGACCGTGACACCGGTGCCCGGGAGGCGATCGCCGACGCCGGGCTCGAGTACCGGTACGCGATCACTGCACCCGACCTCGGTCTCTGAGGCGACCGGATCGGTCCACCCCACGGGTTGGGGAGTCGGCCCATTAGGCTTGCGGTCACCAGCTGTCGAGAGGGAGCGTCATGGATGCTGTGCTGATCGTCGTCATCGTCCTCGTGATCATCGTCATCGCGGTGGTCGTGGCCGGCATCTCCGCCTACAACGGGCTGATCAAGAACCGGAACGTGATCCAGGAGTCGTGGCGCCAGGTTGATGTCGAGCTGCAGCGCCGGCACGAGCTGCTGCCGAACCTGGTCGAGACCGTACGTGGATTCGCCGCCCACGAGCGCAACACCCTCGAGGACGTCACCCGGCTGCGCAACCAGGCGGCCTCGTTGCGTCAGGCCGAGCCGAGTGACAGCCCGACCACCGATCGGACGCGGGTGGAGGAGGAGCTCACCGGCGCCGTCCACAACCTGCTCGTCAGCGTCGAGGCCTATCCCGAGTTGCGCAGCAACGAGAACTTCCTGCACCTGCAGCGCCAGCTCAGCGAGACCGAGGACCGGATCGCCGCCGGGCGCCGCTACTACAACGCCAACGTGCGCGTCTACAACACCAAGGTGGAGTCGATCCCGACCAACATCATCGCCAACATGATGAACTTCCAGAAGGCGACGTACTTCGAGGTGACCGACCCGGGGGCCCGTCGGGCGCCCGACGTCAACTTCGGCGAGATCGCGTACCGCGACGAGACACCGGCCGTGGGGCAGACCGGGCCGGCTCCGGCCGCCGAGCAGTTGCCGAACGCGCAGGCCGAGCCGCAACAGGTCGAGGGGCGGACCGACGAGCAGGGCCAGCCCGGCCGTTGAGTCGCACCGCCCCACGGGGTGGTGGCAGTTTTCCGTACGACGGAACAGTTACTTGCCGGTAACGGCAGAGTCGTTGACCCGTTCCATGATCGCGGTTAGCGTCGGCCGGGCTCGGGGGAACCACCCATGTTGATCATCATCACGGTGATCACGATCGGAAGGAAACCCATGCCCGCGATCCCCCGCAGGTTGGTGCGTCGGCTCGGCGCACTCACGGCTGCCACTGCCCTGGTGGTCGGACTGTCCCCGGCTGTTGCGCACGCAGCACCGCAGGAGCCCAAGGAGAAGGTGCTGACGCCCGCACAGGCGGTGGCCCGCGGCACCGGCGCCAGTGAAGGCAAGGTCGCCCGGAAGCTGCAGCGTGAGGCCGGTCAGACGGCTGCCGCCCGGCAGCTGCGTTCCCAACTGGGCCAGGAACGTCAGGCGGGCAGCTGGATCTCGGCGGACGGGCGCCTGCACATCGCGGTGACCGACCGCAGCGGTGCCGAGGCCGTCCGTCGCGCTGGTGCGACAGCGGTCGAGGTTCGCCACAGCGAACGCGTGCTGGAGCAGGTGATCGCGAAGCTGGACGCCGCCGCCGAGGCGGGCAAGATCAACGAACTGCACAGCTGGGGCATCGATCCGGAGACCAACAAGGTCGTGATCACCACCGCCGGCATGACCGAGGGTGGTGCCGCGGCGCAGCTGGTGGCGGCCGCCGCCGGTGACGACACGGTCCGGGTCGAGAAGAGTGCGGCGAAGCCCCGACTCTCGGCCAACCTCTACGGCGGTCGTGAGTACACGGTGAACGGCCAGTGGCGGTGCTCCACGGGCTTCAACGCCACCGACCGCCGGGGTCGTACGGTGATGTTGACCGCCGGGCACTGCACCGAGGGTGGCTCGCAGTTCGCCATGAACGGGACGTCGCTGGGCACCCTGCGTGGCACCAGCTTCCCCGGCAACGACTACGGCGCGATCAACGTCAGCAGCAGTTGGACGGCCCAGGGCGTGGTCGACATGTACGACGGCTACGGCGTGCGGGTGAAGGGGGCCACCGAGGCCACCGTCGGCGCGACGTTGTGTAAGAGCGGCCGGACGACCGGCTGGACCTGCGGCGAGGTCGTCTCCTTCGACAACACCGTCAACTACGGCAACGGTGACGTCGTGTACGGGCTCACCCGCCACGACGCGTGCGTCGAGCAGGGCGACTCCGGCGGTTCCAACATGTCCGGTGGCCAGGCCCAGGGGTTCAGCAGCGGCGGAGCCCTGTATGAGAACGGCAGCGGTCAACTGGTGTGCGGGGAGAAGGTGGGCCAGGAGAACATCAGCTACTTCCAGCCCGTGAACGAAGCCCTCACCCGCTACGGCGTCTCGTTGATCACCGCCTGACCGAGTAACGCCCGTCGAGCGCCCCACGACAAGCTCGGGTGTCGTGGGGCCGCTCGCGGGTCGTGGAAGAGTGGTGCCCATGACGACTCTGATCAAGGCCGAGTGGCAGCGCCTCGACGAGCGGTTCGACCTCGGCGGTGATCGATTCCTCGAAGTCCTGTACGACAAGGGAAGTTGGCTCGAGGGGCCGTGCTACTCCGCCGCATGGCGCACGCTGCTGTTCAGCGACATCCCGAACGATCGGGTGCTGGCCTGGCAGGAGGTGGGCGAGTACGTCGGCGTCTGGCGGAGCCCCGGTGGCTACGCCAACGGCCGCACCGTCGATCGGGCCGGACGGATGCTGCAGTGCGAGCACGGTAGCCGATCGGTCACCCGGACCGAGCCCGACGGCACCGTCACCGTCCTCGCGGATCGCTGGCAGGGCAGGCGATTCAACAGCCCCAACGACGTGGTCGAACGCAGCGACGGCAGCATCTGGTTCACCGACCCCAGCTACGGCATCGACACCTCGTACGAGGGGTACGCGGCCGAACGCGAGATCGGCGGGTGCCACGTCTACCGGATCGACACCGACGGCACCGTGACCCGCGTCGCCGACGACTTCGATCGGCCCAACGGACTGGCGTTCTCCGCCGACGAACACACCCTGTACGTCGTCGACACCCGCCGCAAGCACCTGCGCCGGTTCACCGTCGAGCCCGATCTGAAACTGTCCGGCGGTGAGGTGTTCGCCACCTGCGACAGCGGCGGCTTCGACGGCATCCGACTCGACGTGGCCGGCCGGATCTGGGCCGCCGCCCCCGACGGGTTGCACGTCTTCGACCCCGACGGCACCCTGCTCGGCAAGCTGCTGCTGCCCGAGGCGTGCTCCAACCTCTGCTTCGGCGGGCCGAAGCGCAACATCATCTACGCCACCGCGACCAACCTGCTGCTGTCGATCCGGGTCAACACCAGTGGTGTCCACTGAACGAACATCTGCGGGATCCGGGTACCGTCAGCGTCCATGACCGACCCCGACAGCGCCACCACAGCTGCGGAACCACCCGCCGACGTCGGCGTCGGACCACATCCGAAGCCATGGCCGGACGACGCCCACCTCGACCCCGAACTGCTGGCCCACGGCGATCGACGCAACGTCGTGGATCGCTACCGGTACTGGCGGATGGCCGACATCGTCGCCGACCTGGCCTCACGCCGCCAGCTGCTTCACGTGGCCATCCAGAACTTCGAGCACGACTTCAACATCGGGTCGGTGGTGCGTACCGCCAACGCGTTCAACGTCGCCGGGGTGCACATCGTCGGCCGTCGCCGCTGGAACCGCCGCGGCGCCATGGTGACCGATCGCTACCTCGACGTCCAGCACCACCCCGACGTCGACGACTTCGCCGGCTGGCTGACCGACACCGGGCTCGTCCCGGTGGCGGTCGACAACCTGCCCGGCGCGGAACCGCTGGAGACCACCCCGCTGCCGGAGCGGTGCTGCCTGGTGTTCGGCAGCGAAGGATCCGGCCTGAGTGACGAGTTGGTCGCGGTGTGTGACCGGATGGTGGCGATCACCCAGTACGGCTCCACCCGTTCCCTGAACGCCGGGGCGGCCGCTGCGATCGCGATGTACCAGTGGGCGCGCGACTGGGCACGCGAGGAGCGGTGATCAGTCGGTCTGGGTGACCTTCTTCAGCCCCCGCGGCTGGTCCGGGTCCAGGTCGAGTGCACGGGCGAGCCGCTCGACGAGCAGCTGGGCCGGGATCGGCAGCACCGTCGGCGCCAGCACCTCCGGCAGGTCCGGGCCGGGCAGTGCCAGGTCACAGGCCGCCCGGAACGCCTCATCACCACCGATGCCGAGCACCGGTGCCCCCGACGCCCGGACCGAGGTGGCCAGTTCCATCAGACCCGGCAGTGTCGGGCCACTCGGCCCGGCCAGCAGCAAGGTCGCCAGTTCGGCGTCCACGATCGCCATCGGACCGTGCTTCAGGTCGGCGTACGACAGCCCGCGCACCGGGCGCAGACAGGTCTCCTCCAACTTCAGGGCCGCCTCGAGCGTGGTGCCGAAGGTGATCCCGCGACCGCTGGTGAGCACTTCGTCGGTGCCCTTGAGCACCTCGACCATCTGGTCGAGGACGTCGGTGTCGGTGGCCAACATGGCCTCGGCCTGCTCGGGGATGCGCCTGAAGTCGGCGTCCAGGGCACCCGGAGTGGGTGACAGTGCGTCCACCAGCACCGTCAGTGCGGCGACCTGCGTGGTGAAGGTCTTGGTGGCCGGCACCGCCAACTCCTTGCCCGCATCGGTGATCAACGCGAGGTCGGCGATCCGGGCGAGGTCGGAGTCGGCCACGTTGGTGACACCGATCGTGGCGGCGCCCTGGTCGGCCGCCCATTCCAACGCCTGCACGATCTCCTGGGTCGAGCCGGACTGGCTGACCGCGATCGCGAGGGTGTCGGACAGGTCACGCTTCGGCGCCGACTCGGCGTACAGGGTGGCCACCGACGGGGCGGCCAGTGCACAGTTCCAGCCGCCGTGGATCTCGGCCAGGTAGCGGGCGCACACGGCGGCGTTGTCGCTGGAACCCCGGGCGATGAACATCAGCCAACGGCGGCCCTTCGCCAGCCGGGCGATGTCGGGACGAAGCAGCAGCAGTCGATCGAGGGTACGGCTGAGGGCGGCGGGCTGGTCGGCGATCTCCCTGGCCATCTGGCTGGTCATGGGGGTGTTGTCCATCTCTCAGGCTCTCCGTCATACTGGTATGGCGTGGTTTCATCCACTCGGCGCTCCCATTATCGGCATCACGCGCCGCGATGTGCAGGTCGGGTCTCGATCAGGAGGATCTCAGTGCCCCAGGACTCGTCCCTGTTCGACCGGCTGCCGCACCACCTCGGCCCGGCCACCACCAAGCGTGCCCAGGTCCGCGAGATCCTGTCGGACCTGATCGACACCGAACTCCACCCCGGCGACGCCATCCCGTCGGAGCGGTCACTGGTGGTACGCCTCGGCGTCTCACGCGTCACCGTCCGGCAGGCGATCGCCGACCTGGTCGAGGCCGGCGTCCTGGAACGCGTGCACGGCAAGGGCACCTACGTCACGGGACCGCAGGTCGACTCCCGACTCCACCTGACCTCGTTCTCCCGCGAGATGCGGGCCCGTGGCCTCGAGCCGGCCACCGTGGTGCTGTCGGCCACCGAGGTGGTCGCCGACGACGACATCGCGTTCGCACTGCGGATGCGCCCCGGCTCCAAGGTGATCCGGGTGGAGCGGCTGCGCACCGCGGACGGGTCGCCGATGGCGTACGAGGTCGGCCACTACCCGTCCGCACTGTTCCCCGGCCTGTTGGACCGTGAGCTCGGCGCACTGTACGACGTGTTCGCCGCCGAGTACGGGGTGGTCGTGACCAGCGGGGAGCAGACCGTGCGGGCCGAGTCGGCCGACGGGCACCGCGCCAAGATCCTCGGCCTGGCCAAACGCGCCCCGCTGCTGGTGCAGGAGCGGGTCACCTCCAGCGGGGACCGGGTGATCGAGTTCTCGACCTCGTCGTACCGCGCCGACCGATACCGGATCCACATGGCCATCACCCCCCGCGGCGCCCGCTGAGCCCAGCCCGGCAGCACGGCCCCGGCAGGCGAGCGCACCACCGGTGCCACCACCCGTGACACAATGGGCGCCATGTCGGTGCTCGGTACGTTCGTGGAGATCAACGAACTGGTCCTGCCGTACGACGAGACCGCGACCAAGGCGCGACGCGACCGCTACTTCAAGAGCTTCCTGTTCGCCATCGTCGGGCTGGTCGTGAGCGCCCTCATCGCACTGGTGTTCTGGCTGATCTTCCGGTGGAACGACCCCCTGATCTGGGGCCTGTACATCGCGGTCGGCGCGCTCAGCCTGTTCCGCATCGGGTACGCACTCACCCGTTGGCTGATCAACCGTCGGACCCACAAGCGGATGCCGGACGGCACCGCGGTCAAGGTCGACCGGAGCGGCATCATCGTCGGCGACGGCCACGGGACGTGGGACGAGGTGACCTCGGTGGTCGCCGTGACTCCGTGGTGGTCGAAGACCGCCCGGCTGCAGTTGACCACCACCAGTGACCGGAGCGTGCTGCCGGTCGACCAGCTGCCCGCCGTGCTGTCCACGGTGGACTCGGCGGTGTCGGTCTTCTCCCAGGGGCGGCACCGGATCGACACCAGCAGGCTCGATCGCTGATCCACTCCTCCCCGGGCGGCCCGGAAGACCACCGGTGGCGGTGGTCCGGAGGCCGTGGGCGTCACGTCGCGGTGTCGCGAACGGGGTGCAAGGATGGGACCACTGACGATCAACTGGAAAGGGGTCACACATGCCCATCGCCACCCCCGAGGTGTACGCCGAGATGCTGGACCGGGCCAAGGAACAGCGCTTCGCCTACCCGGCCATCAACGTGAGTTCGTCGCAGACCCTCAACGCCGCGCTGGCCGGCTTCGCCGAGGCCGGCTCCGACGGCATCATCCAGGTCTCCACCGGTGGCGCGGAGTACGCGTCCGGGCCGACCATCAAGGACATGATCTCCGGCTCGGTGGCCCTGGCCGAGTACGCACACGTGGTGGCCGAGAAGTACCCGGTCAGCATCGCGTTGCACACCGACCACTGCCCCAAGGAGAAGCTGGACGGCTTCGTACGGCCGTTGGTCGCCATCTCCGCCGAGCGGGTCAAGAACGGGCAGAACCCGCTCTTCCAGTCGCACATGTGGGACGGTTCGGCCGTGCCGGTCGAGGAGAACCTCGCCATCGCCGAGGAACTGCTCGCACAGACGGCGGCGGCCAAGATCATTCTCGAGATCGAGGTGGGTGTCGTCGGCGGTGAGGAGGACGGTGTCGCCAACGAGATCAACGACAAGCTCTACACCACGGTCGAGGACGGGATGCGGACCGTCGAGGTGCTCGGCACCGGCGAGAAGGGGCGCTACATCACCGCGCTGACCTTCGGCAACGTCCACGGCGTCTACAAGCCGGGCTCGGTCAAGCTGCGCCCCGAGGTGCTGAAGCAGATCCAGGACGAGGTCGGCGCCAAGATCAACAAGGAGCGCCCGTTCGACCTGGTCTTCCACGGTGGTTCGGGTTCTTCGCTCGAGGAGATCCGCGCCGCGGTCGACTACGGCGTGATCAAGATGAACATCGACACCGACACCCAGTACGCGTTCACCCGTCCCGCCGCGGCGCACATGTTCGCCAACTGGGACGGGGTGCTGAAGGTGGACGGCGAGGTCGGCAACAAGAAGGCGTACGACCCGCGCGCCTGGGGTCGGGCCAGCGAGGCCGGGATGGCGCAGCGCGTGATCACCGGCTGTGAGGACCTGCGTTCGGCAGGCACCTCTCCCAACGCCTGACGAGCGACCGTCCGAGTCACACCGGCAACAGTCCCGGACCGATCATGGTCCGGGACTGTTTCTGCGTTCAGGCGGTTCAGCTGGTGTGGCGTTCCCGGCGACGGAGCCGGTCGCGGTCGGAGTCGGGATGCTCGGCCTTCGCCTCACCGTTGCCGTCGAGCCCGAAGTAGGCGAAGAGCGCCTGCTGCTCGGCCCGCTCGAGGTGGCCGTCGGGCTCCACGTTCGGGGCGTCCTTGACCATCGCCTTCTCGTACGGCAGCACGATCGTGTCGCCGGTGAACTCGGCGTCACGGACCGGCACGAACGTCTCCTTGGTGCCGAAGAGGCCAGTCCGCACGGTGATGAAGTTGGGCAGCTCGGTGGCGTCGTCCAGGTAGATCTGGCCGACGGTGCCGATCTTGTCGCCCTCGCGGTCGAAGACCAACGCGTCGTACAGGTGATCGAGTTCTTCTGCTGACAGGACCATGGGGGCCTCCTGCTCGATGCCGGGACCGCGGAAGCGGCCGTTGAAACCTGGCTGGGAGCTGAGCCTAGCCGGGCCGGGGCCGCTGGTCGACCCATCACGGCGCGGGGCACACGGGGCGGACGTAGCATGGCGCAGGTGACCGACACCCATCGCAATCTGCTCGCCGACGGCCCAGCGCCGACCCACCTGCCGGTCGACCCGGCTGCCGCCGACCTGGCCGCCGGGTCCGATCCCGTCATGGTCGCCACCGGCAACCCGCAGTCCAGTCTGGTCTGGGCCGTCCTCGCCGAACGCGCGCTCGCGGCCGGCGACTCGACCGACGTGATCGTGGCGTACGCCTTCGCGCGCACGGGCTACCACCGGGGCCTCGACGCGCTGCGTCGATCAGGTTGGCGCGGCACCGGACCGGTGCCGTGGGAGCACGAACCCAATCGCGGATTCCTGCGGGCGCTGGCGGCGCTCGCCGAAGCCGCCCGACGGATCGGTGAGGACGAGGAGTACGAGCGGTGCACCCAGTTCCTGCGGGACAGCTCCGAAACCGGGTACGGCGAACTCATCGGCTGAGCCGGCCGGGCCCACCGGTCCGGTTCCGGTAGGCTGACCCGGTCAACCCCGGGTGGCGCGGCCCCCGGGGACGCTCATGTGGGAGGACGGCTGAGATGCCGGGAATCGTGATCGTCGGGGCCCAGTGGGGCGACGAGGGCAAGGGCAAGGCGACCGACCAGCTGGGGGACCGGGTCGACTACTGCGTCCGCTACTCGGGCGGCAACAACGCCGGGCACACCATCGTCGTCAACGACGAGAAGTACGTCTTGCACCTGCTGCCGTCGGGCATCCTCAACCCGGGGGTGACGCCGGTCCTCGGCAACGGAGTGGTGATCGACCTCGACGTGCTCTACCAGGAGTTGGACGACCTCGCCGCCCGCGGCGCCGAGGTGCAGCACCCGCTGGTGTCGGCCAACGCCCACGTGATCACCGAGTACCACAAGACCATCGACAAGGTCACCGAACGATTCCTCGGCAAGGCGAAGCTGGGCACCACCGGCCGTGGCGTCGGGCCGGCGTACGGCGACAAGGTCAACCGGATCGGCATCCGGATCCAGGACCTGTTCGACGAGTCGATCCTGCGCCGCAAGGTGGAGGCCGCGCTGGAGCAGAAGAACCACCTGTTGGTGAAGGTGTACAACCGGCGTGCCATCGAGCCCGACGAGATCACCGACCACCTGCTGACCTTCGCCGACCGGCTCCGGCCGCACGTGGTCGACGCGTCCCGGGTGATCAACGACGCCCTCGACAACGACAAGGTGGTGCTGTTCGAGGGGGCCCAGGCCCACCACCTCGACGTCGACCACGGCACCTACCCGTACGTCACCTCGTCCAACCCGATCGCCGCCGGCGCCTGCGTCGGGGCCGGCGTCGGCCCGACCCGGATCGACCGGGTCGTCGGGATCGCGAAGGCGTACACCACCCGGGTCGGCTCCGGACCGTTCGTCACCGAGTTGCACGACGAGGACGGCGAGAAGCTGCGCACGATCGGCAACGAGTTCGGCGCGACCACCGGGCGGCCCCGCCGCTGTGGTTGGTTCGATGCACTGGTGGTCGAGGACGCGGTCCAGGCCAACGCGTTCACCGACGTGTTCCTGACCAAGCTGGACTGCCTGACCGGCTGGGAGAAGATCCCGGTCTGCGTGGCGTACGACTTCAACGGCGAGCGGCACGAGGTGCTGCCGTACAGCCAGACCGACATCCACCACGCCACCCCGGTGTACGAATTCCTCGACGGCTGGACCGAGGACATCTCGAAGTGCCGCACCTTCGACGAGCTGCCGACCAACACCCAGGCCTACGTCCGCCGGCTCGAGGAGCTGATCCGCTGTCGGATCTCCGGCATCGGCGTCGGCCCGGGCCGCGAGGAGACGATCTCGCTGCACGACCTGATCTGAGTTTCACCGGCTCAGTCGGCGATGCGGGTCAGCCGGCGATGTGGTGGCGGAAGGCCTCCGTACGGTAGGGGAGCTCGACCGAGCCGTCGGCGTCGGCGACACTCTCGACCAGCTCGGTCACCCGGGCCAGCACCTGCTTCTGCTCGGCCGGTGGTGCGGCGATGAAGTGGCTCCGTGACGCGACCATGTCGCGGACATCGGCCACCGTCATGCTGCGGCGCCATCGGTGCACCCGGTGCTCGGCGGGGCCGAACGGAGCGGTCACCGTGGGCGGTCCGGCGGCCAGCATCCGCTCCGCTTCGCTCTGCGCCACCATCGTGGTGAGCTCGGCGGCCCACGGGGCGGCCGCGTCGTCGCGGATGTTCCAGATCAGGCCCAGCACCCCGCCCGGTGCAAGCACCCTTGCCGCTTCGACCGAGGCCGGCTCAGGGTCGACCCAGTGCCACGCCTGCCCGAAGGTGACCGCGTCCACGGCCCCGTCGGGCAACGGGATCTGCTCGGCCCGCCCGACGTGGGTCTCCACCTCACCCACCGCCGTGCGCAGCGTCTCCAGCATCCGGGCGTCCGGGTCGATCGCCACCACCTCGTGGCCGAGACGCCGCAGGGTCGAGGTGAGCTTGCCGGTGCCCGCGCCGACGTCGGCGACCCGACCGGCATCGCCGATCAGCCAGGCGACCAGGTCGTCGGGATAGTCGGGCCGACCGCGCTGGTAGGTGGCCGCCGCCACCCCGAATCCGGTGCCGAGCTGGTCCTTGGAGGGCTTGGGACTGGTCATGGCGGCGAGCCTACGTCCCTCGATTCCGCAAACCGACCGGTTGACCGGTGGGGCGGGGGTGCTCTCAGGCGTGGCCAATGCAGGACCCCGACCGCCGACCGGTCGGTTTGCGGAATCCTGCCGGCCGGCCGCCCCGGGTGGGACGAAGTGGGCGGCAGGCGGCGGGACGAAGTGGGGTGGCGGGCGGCAGGACGACTAGGATCCCGGGCGTGAGCAGCGACCCCCGGATCAACGACGGAACCCCGCAGCAACCGATCGAGGTGCTGGTGATCGGCGACGGCGGGCGGGAGCACGCCCTGGCGCTGGCCCTGTCGGCCGACCCGATCGTTGCCGCCGTCCACGCGGCGCCGGGCAACCCGGGAACCGCTCAGCTCGGCACCAACCATCCGGTCGCGGCGACCGACACGGCCGCAGTCGCCGCGCTGGCCCGCGAGCTCGGGGTCGGTCTGGTCGTCGTCGGACCGGAGGCACCGTTGGCCGCCGGTGTGGCCGATACCGTCCGTGACGCCGGGATCCCGTGTTTCGGGCCGTCGGCGGCGGCGGCCCGGATCGAGGCGAGCAAGTCCTTCGCCAAGGAGGTGATGGCGGCAGCCGGAGTGCCCACCGGACGGGCGATCACCTGTCACGACGAGACCGAGGTGGCGGCCGCCCTGGACGACCTGGGCGCCCCGCACGTGGTCAAGGACGACGGCCTGGCGGCCGGCAAGGGCGTCGTCGTCACCGACGATCGGGCCGTCGCGTTGGCCCACGGCACGGCGTGCGGTGACGTGGTGGTCGAGGAGTTCCTCGACGGCCCGGAGGTCAGCCTGTTCGCGATCACCGACGGTACGACGGTGCTGCCGTTGCTGCCGGCCCAGGACTTCAAGCGGGTCGGTGACGGCGATGCCGGGCCCAACACCGGCGGTATGGGTGCCTACACCCCGCTGCCGTGGCTCGCGTCCGAGGTGGTGACCCAGGTCGTCGACACGATCATCGAGCCGACGGTCGCCGAGATGCGGCGTCGCGGGACGCCGTTCGCCGGCCTGCTCTACACGGGGCTCGCGATCACCGCCGACGGGCCGAAGGTGATCGAGTTCAACGCCCGCTTCGGTGACCCCGAGACCCAGGTGCTGTTGCCGCTGCTGGCGACCCCGCTGGCGCAGGTGTTGCTGGCCGCGGCCACCGGCCGACTGGCCGAGGTCGGTGACCTGGCGTGGCGGACCGGGTCGGCGGTCGCGGTCGTGCTGGCCGCCCACGGCTATCCTGCACCGCCGCGGTCCGGTGATCCGATCACCGGCCTCGACCGTGTTGGCGGGGACGCCCATGTGATTCATGCCGGGACCCGCCGACAGGCTGACGGTGGCGTTGTCGCCTCCGGTGGCCGGGTGCTCGCCGTCGTCGGGGTGGGGGAGTCGCTGACGGCTGCCCGCGACACCGCGTACGCAGGCATGGCCGACATCCACCTCGACGGTGGCCACCACCGCACCGACATTGCGCGGACCGCTGCGGAACAGCAGTCCGGACAGGAGAGTTGATCATGGGCATCCCGAACGTGCTGGCGAACCGCTACGCCTCCGAGCCGATGCGTGAGCTCTGGTCGGCCGAGCACAAGATCATCCTGGAACGCCAACTGTGGTTGGCCGTCTTGTCGGCGCAACGTGATCTCGGGGTCGACTTCGGTGGCGGCGACGCCGACCGGGTGATCGCCGACTACGAGGCGGTGGTCGACCGGATCGACCTGGCCTCGATCGCCGCCCGGGAACGGGTCACCCGCCACGACGTCAAGGCGCGGATCGAGGAGTTCAACGCGCTCGCGGGTCACGAGCACATCCACAAGGGGATGACGAGCCGTGACCTGACCGAGAACGTGGAGCAGCTGCAGGTCACCCGAGGGCTGGCGATCATCACCGACAAGGTGGTGGCCACCCTGGTCCAGCTGGCCGGGCTCGCGACCGCGTACGACGAGCAGCCGATCGCCGGTCGCTCGCACAACGTGGCGGCACAGACGACCACGCTCGGCAAGCGGTTCGCGACCGCCGCCGACGAACTGCTGCAGGCGCACGGCCGGTTGGTCGACCTCACGGCCCGGTACCGGCTCCGGGGCATCAAGGGGCCGGTCGGCACCGGCCAGGACATGCTCGACCTGTTGGGTGGTGACGAGGCCAAGCTGGCGGAGCTGGAACAGCGCGTCGTCGACCACCTCGGGGTGGCGGGCGTGTTCGTCAGCACCGGGCAGGTCTATCCGCGCTCGCTGGACTACGAGGTCGTCACCGCGTTGGCGCAGACCGCAGCGGCGCCGTCGAACGTGGCGACCAGCATCCGGCTGATGGCCGGCCACGAGCTGGTCACCGAGGGGTTCGCCGCCGGGCAGGTCGGCTCGAGTGCGATGCCGCACAAGATGAACACCCGGTCGTGTGAACGGGTGAACGGGTTGTCGGTGATCATCCGCGGGTACGTGGCGATGGTCGGCGAGCTCGCCGGGGACCAGTGGAACGAGGGTGACGTGTCGTGCTCGGTGGTGCGCCGGGTCGCGCTGCCGGACGCCTTCTTCGCCCTCGACGGGCTGTTCGAGACGTTCTTGACCGTGCTCGCCGACTTCGGTGCCTTCCCGGCCGTGATCAACAACGAGCTGGATCGCTACCTGCCGTTCCTCACCACCACCAAGGTGCTGATGGCCGCCGTACGCAGTGGTGTGGGTCGCGAGGTGGCCCACGAGGTGATCAAGGAACACGCGGTCGCGGTCGCGCTGGCGATGCGTGAGGAGGGCCGTACCGACAACGACCTGTGGGATCGGCTGGCCGCCGACCAGCGGCTCGGCCTGTCGAAGGAGCAGGTCGCCGCCGCGGCAGCCGAACCGCTGTCGTTGACCGGGACGGCCCGTGACCAGGTGGCCCGGATCGCCGCGGCCGTGGCGGAGCTCGCCGAGCAGCACCCCGAGGCCGCCGCGTACGCTCCGGGGGCCGTGCTCTGAGGATGAGCTCAGACCGTCTGTCGGTGTTCGCCGAGGACCAGGTGGTCCATCTCCTGGTCGGTCAGTCGGGTGGTCTGGCGGGCCCGGTGCCACAGGAAGAAGATGGCGCCCAGTACCACCCACACCCCGAGTGCGACCAGGGACGGGATTCCCAACTGGGCCGGCGATCCGGGGGTCATCAGCAGCAGGAAGAACCCGACGCCGACCAAGGCGCCCACCCCACTCATCACCTTCTTGACGGTGGATCGGACACCTTCCGGTTCGCCAGGTCGTTCGGGGGCGCCGGAGAGCCGGAACATGCGGAAGGCGGCCAGACAGGTGTAGGTGTAGGCGATCGTGACGCCGACCGAGCTCATGTCGACCACCCACACAAGCGCCTCGCGGCCGAACCACGGCGCGACCAGGCAGACGGCCGCGACGAACCAGATCGCCACCGTCGGGGTGCCGGTGCGCGGGTGCACCTTGGCGAAGACGGACGGGATGGTGTGGGCCCGTCCCATCGCGAACAGCAGTCGGCTGGCCGAGATGAAGAATCCGTTGAGCCCGGTGAAGACACCCATCGCGACCCCGACAGCCAACGCCAGCAGGCCGATCGGGCCGAACAGGCCTGCCATCCGGTCCGCGGTGCCCCAGACCGGCTCGCCGGCCACCAGCTCGGTCCACGGACCGGCGGCACCGGTGGCCAGCACCATGGCCACGTAGATGCCGGCCGCCGCGATGATCGCCAGAATGATCAACCCGAACGCCTTGCTCGGTGCGAAGTCGAACTCCTCGGCCGCCTGCGGGACGTTGTCGAAACCGACGAAGGCCCACGGGGCGATCGCCACGATGGCCAGGGTCGCCGACAGCGGAACAGCGCCGTCGGGGAAGCCGGGGACCAGGTTGCCCAGCGACGCGCCGGGATGGACGAGGACGCCGATCAGCAGGAGGGCCACGGCCGCCAACATGATCAGACAGAACACGAACTGCATCCGACCCGACAAGGTGGTGCCGAGTACGTTGAACACCGCGAACAGCACCAGCGCCAGACTGGCCACGACGACCTCACCGAGGTACACCTGCCAGCCCGCGATCTCCCACAGGGGCACCCATTCCACGACCCACGGGACCATCCGTCGGAACAGCAGGGCGAGCGCGGACGCGTTGAGCGCGACGATCGAGGTGTAGCCCAGGGTGAGGAACCACCCGCAGATGTAGGCGTGCAGCCGGCCGAAGGCCGTGTAGGCGTAGGCGTACTCGCCACCCGAGACCGGGAACGTCCGGATCAGGAAGCCGTAACTGACCGCGATCAGGCACATCAGCGCGGCCCCGACCGACAGCCCGATGATGGTGCCGAGCGGACCGGCCGTGGCCATCCAGTCCGTGGGCAGGACGAAGGCTCCCCACCCGATGGCCGAGCCGAGCGCGACGGCCCACACCCACTGCGGTTTGAGCGACCGTTCCAAGGTGGTGCGGTCTCCGGTCCTCGCCTCGGCCGTGGGGGGCTGGGTTGCGGGTGGCTGTGCGGTCATGGTGTCACTTCCGCTCGGGAACGGCACCACGGTAGCGGAGATGCGGCAACGCCGACGGTGAAGCGGGGTGGTCGGTGACTCGTGGGCCGACGCCCGGCCCGGGATGGCAGGCTGGAGGCCATGCGCTCCCCGATCCCGGACTACCTGGCCGACGTGATGACCGCCTGCGCCCCGGACGAGGGAGGTCAGGTCGCCGACTACATCCCCGAGCTCGCCGCGGTCGACCCGGACCAGTTCGCACTGTGCCTGACCACGGTCGACGGCGCGATCCACGAGGCCGGTGACAGCGGCGCCCACTTCACCATCCAGTCGATCTCGAAGCCGTTCGTGTACGCCTTGGCGATTCAGGAGTTGGGCCTCGACGCGGTACTGGCCAAGGTCGACGTCGAACCGTCGGGTGAGGCCTTCAACGAACTGTCGCTGGAGGAGGGGTCGGGGCGCCCGCTCAACCCCATGATCAACGCCGGGGCCATCGTGACGCACACGCTGGCCGGACCACCGGCAGATCGCTTCGACCGGGTGTTGGCCGGCTTGTCCGCCTTCGCCGGCCGGCCACTCGACGTCGACGAGTCGGTGTACGCGTCGGAGGCCGCCACGGCCTTCCGCAACTACGCGATCGCCAACATGCTGCGGGGCCACGGCACCATCACCGAGGATCCGGCCGCCGTGGTGCGCGGCTACACCCGACAGTGTGCGATCCGGGTCACCACCAAGGACCTGGCGCTGATGGCGGCCACCCTGGCCAACGGCGGCGTCCACCCGATCACCGAGGAGGAGGTGGTCGACGACGCCGTCGTACGGCAGGTGCTCAGTGTGATGACCACCTGCGGGATGTACGACGCGGCGGGCGACTGGCTCACCACCGTGGGGATCCCGGCCAAGAGCGGTGTCTCCGGTGGGCTGATCGGCGCACTCCCCGGGCAGGTCGGGATCGCCGCATTCTCGCCCCGGTTGGACGAACACGGTCACAGCGTGCGCGGTGAGGACGTGTTCCGACGGCTGTCGCGCGACATGGAGCTGCACATGATGAATGCGGCCCAGCCCGCCCGCGCCACCATCCGGCGGACACACACCGTTCGCCACGCCGAGGGCGGTGACGCCCGCGTCTATGCCCTGCACGGCTCGATCCAGTTCGCCGGTGCGGAACGACTGCTCCGTGACCTGGTGTCCCGGGCCGACGAACTCCCCACCGAGCTGGTGTTCGACCTGTCGGACGTCCATGCGATCAACGCCACGGCACGTCGGATGATCTTGGAAGTGATCAGGCGGCTCACCCTCGAGGGGCACCACGTCACGCTGGTGGACCCGGGGGACACCCTGCCCGAGCCGGACAGCGGCAGCGGGGTGCGACCCGACGTGGTCGGCTCGGTGGGTGAGGTGTCCCGCACCGCCTGAGGTGTGAGCGGCGAGGCTCAGTCGACGGTCAGGTCCGCGACGTACACACCGGTCGGGCCCTCGTGTGAGGAGTACCAGATCACCCGCACGCCGGTGTCGGTGTTGATCATGGCCGGATAGCCGCAGTCACCACCCGACGGCAGCGCCAGCAGCTCGACCAGCCGGTCGTCCTCGGTGAGCTGCCACAGCACGGTGCGTGGCTCCGGGTCGCGCACCCGGCCACCGGCGAGGAGTCGCCCGTCGGGCAACCGATGCAGGGTCGGCCCGCCGATGATCAGGTCGGTGTCGGTGAACGTCCAGCCCGCGTCGCCGGGCGCCGGCCGGCCGAGCACCGCGGTGCCGTCGCCCATGCTCTGCTCGTCGGCGAACCGACGGACCAGCACGCGCAGCCCGTCGTCGCTGTCGACGATGCCGGTCTCGTTCGGCAATCGGCCGGGCTGCACCTCACGCGGGTCGGTGAGCTCGGCCCGGACCGGATCCAGCAGCCACAGTTCCGCCCCACGGTCGGCCGCCGGCGTGTCGCGGAACGGGTACGTCACCGCCAGCCACCGGTCGTCGGTCCGTCGGTGGGTCAACGACCACAGCCACGTGTTCTCCGGGCCGAGCGGACGCGGCTCGTCCCAGGTCGCGCCGTCCGTACTGGTCCACAGGAAGGTCCGACACCCGGGAGCCTCGCCGCGGCGGGTGCCGGTGGCCACCACCGCGATCCCGGTGGGCGTCTGCAGCAACCGCGGGTCGCGGAGGTCGGCCAGCGCCGGGTCCGGGGAGCGGAGTCGGGCCACCCGGCGCCAGCGTGGCCGGGCGTCCCTGCCCGCCGCCGAAGCGCGGCGTCCCGTACGGGCCTCGCGCCAGATCTCGACGGTGCCGTCGTCGGACACGTGCGTACGGCCCGAACGGAAGGCGCACCACCAGGTGGTCCCGTCGGTCGCCAGGGACGGGAATCCGTGGTGGAGCTTGTTTCGTGCGACCGCGGTCATCGTCGTCAGGTGCAACATCACTGGCCTCCGGCGTCGGGACTGGGTTCGGAGCGTACCCGTCGGACACGTCCGGCCGACGGTGGCCGTCCGGTCAACTGGCGGAAACGCCGGGAGAAGTGCAGCGGATCCTCGAAGCCGACCAGCCTGGCCACCTCGGCGACGGCCAGCCGGGTGTCGAGCAGCAACCGCTCGGCCCGCTCCATCCGCAGCCGCGTCACGAACTGCATCGGGGCCACCCCCAGTTCGCGACGCATCAGCCGGTGCAGGTGTGCCGGTGACCACCCGGCAACGGCCGCAAGATCGGTGACCGTGATCGGCTCGGCGAGGTGCTCAGTCACCCATCGGGTCAGCCCGGCGAGCCCGGCCGGTGGCGTGACGCTCGGTCGATCCAGCTGGGCCAGCACCAGGCCCAGAACGCTGTGGGCACAGGAATCCACCAGGAGCCCGGTGGTCGGGGACACCGGTCGCGAGGTCGCGCCGTCGGCGACCACCGCGGTCAGCCCGGCGGTGCTGGTGGCGGTGACCAACTCGGCGAACCGTTCCCGGACGGCGGCCGAGTCACCGAAACGTCGAACCGGAGCATCACGTGTGGCGATCACCGGCCACCACCGATCGGCGACCGGCCCGTCCGCGTGGAGCCAGAACCACTCCCACTCCGTCGAGGTGGGCCGGTAGCGGTGCGGTACGTGGGGGTGCAGCGCCACCAGGTCGCCTGGGCCGGCCTGATGTCGTACCCCGGCGACAGTGACGTCCATCGAGCCACCGGTCACCCAGATGAGCAGGTGATCATCGGGATCACTCCGATCCGTCACCCAGGAACGTCTGTAGTGGAAGTGTCCGGCCGCGTTCACCGACAGCGGTGCCGCCGCGTCCAACGTTCCCATGAGATGACTATCCATGACGGAGGTGGGATCTGTCCATGGCGATCGGCGGGTCCGGAGAGCATGATCGGTGCCATGACGACGACTTCGACGACCGGCCTGGCGCCCGGTGAACTGGCTACGTGGCACCGCGACGGCTTCCACGTGGAGCGTGGGCTGTTCGCCGCCGGCGAGATCGACGCCGTACGGGAGAGGTTCGACGCCCTCGCCGCGCGGGGTGAGTCGATCCCGGGGCACTGGACCCTTGATCCCGACGCCGACGACCTGCTCGGGCGTTACCCCCGGGTGATGCAGCCGCACGACGTCGACCCCGCCAGCCTGTCGCTGCTGCTCGAGCCACGCCTGCAGCGCATCCTCACCACGCTGATGGGCGAGGACGTGGTGGCCTGCCAGTCGATGTACTACTTCAAGCCGCCCGGGGCGCGAGGACAGGCGTTCCACCAGGACAACTACTACCTGCGGGTCGAACCGTTGACCTGCGTGGCGGCGTGGATCGCGGTGGACCGATCCCATCCTGACAACGGTGGCCTGCAGGTCTGCCCCGGGACCCACACCATGGCCGTGGACTGCCCCGAGGAGGCCGACCCGACGACGTCGATCGCCCGGGAGTACGTGGCGCCACCGCCCGGGCACGATCCGGTGAAGCTCGAGCTCGAACCCGGCGACGTGCTGTTCTTCACCGGCAGCGTGGTGCACGGCTCGAACCCCAACCTGACCGACGACGAGTGGCGCCGTTCGTTCATCTGCCACTACCTGCCCGCATCAGCGACGCACATCGCGCAGTACTACCTGCCACACATGTACGACTTCGCCGGCAACCGGGTCGCCCGCGAGGCTGCCGTCGGCGGCGGTCCGTGCGGCACCGAACACGACGTGGCGATGGCGGACGGACGGCACTGAGGCCACGGCCCTCGAGCCGCATCACGACCCTCGAGCTCGTCGAGAGGCCCGCCGGAAGCTACCGTCCCACGCCCCTCGCGAGCGCGTCGATCCGGTTGCAGGCATGGGATGTCAGCCGTTCGAGGCTGCCGGGAGCCAGTGGGGTCTGCCATGCCTGGTAGGCGTTCACCTCGTACGCGTGCCGGGTCGGCAGGTAGACGAACCCGGGCCCGTTGGTCAGGTTGGCCACCAGGACCGGCCGGTCCCCGGCGTGGTTGCGCAACTCCAGCTGGAGTGGTGAGTAGGCCTCCCCCGGATGGGCGACCAGCAGGGCCGAGCCGAGCTGCCACACCCACACCGGGTGCTGCACGGTCGGCCCGGTGACGTACCCGTCACGCAGGTTCCGGGCCCGTTGCAGGCGCTCGGCGCGGGACCGTGGATCTATGTCGGCCCATTCGGTGGCCAGCTCCGCCAAGCTGGGCAGGGATCTGAGGTCGAGCTCGACGGTGTCGCGACTCGTCGTCAGCGTCCGCACCAGTGGGTCGGCCGGCCGGGGTAGCGGCTCCCACATCGCCAGCGGCGCGCCGGATTCGACCACACCGGTGAGGGTGAGGTCGCTGCCCGCCTCGGGCAGGGCAGCCAGGGCGGCCAGCACCGCATGGCCGAGCCCGGTGCCGTGGCGGTCGGCAACCGCGGTGTCCCCGGTGTACTGCTGTCGCGGTGCGAGCTCACCTGAGGCTCCCTGCAGGAAGGCAACCGGAGCTCCGGTGGTGCGTTCGACGAGATCACGCATCGCGCCCACGTAGTCGGGGGAGAGCAGCGAGCTCTGCCACGCCATCGTCGTCGGATGGCAGGCGTAGTTGACGATCGTGGCCAGCGGACGTGCCCGCTCGGTGCCGGCGTCACGGGTCAATCGACCGACCAGCACCAGGTCGTCGGCGGGGGTGTCGGTCTGCGCGGCGACCAGCGGGTTGTGGCCCACCACCGGGCGGTGCCCGCCACAGCCGTCCTCGAGCAGCAGCTCCCGGTTGCCGGCGAGACCGCAACGTCCGGTCGACCACTCCAGCACGGCCGACCCGAGATCGGCCAGGGCCTCCCGGGCGGCCTCGGTCGCCGCGTGCGCCAGCCGGTCCAGGTAGTCCGGGATCGCCGCACCGCCGGGCAGCTCGGCGTCGGCGGCACACAGCACCGGTCCGGCGTGGGTGTGGGACAACGAGATCAACACCCGGTCCGCCGACAGCCCCAGACCCGTCAGGACGGCCTCGCGGCATCTGGCCTCGTCATCCACGCGGCGCCACCAGGTGCCGTCCATGGTGATCATGACGGCCGGCTCGTCGGGTTGCTCCGGTACGGCGAGGGCGATCGCGGTGAGGGTGAAACGACGGTGGACACCGGTGGCGGCGTCCCAGTCGGCCGGCCCCCAGTTGCGGGCTCGGATCCCCGGCTCGGGCGTGATGTCGCGGGTGCCGACCCCGGCCAATCCGTGGAACGCCGGCACCCCGACCCGATCCCCCAGCGCCACCACGGCGTCACCCCTTCCACCCGGACTCGTGGCTGACTCTAGGGCCGACTCCCGGCAGGCGTGGCTTCGGTACGAAATCGCTTGCCACGCCGAGTGGTCACCCGTAATGTCCTGCGTTTGTGCGCCCATACCTCCACCTCGTCGCATCCGAGTTCCGGAGGCAGGCAACCTACCGGCTCGCGCTGGCGGCCGGGGTGTTCACCAACGGCGTCTTCGGCCTGCTCCGCGCCGGGGTGATGCTGGCCGCGGTGGCCGGCGCCGGGGGCATGGCCGGTGGGTACGACCGGGACGACGCGATCGCGTACGTGCTGTGGGGGCAGGCGTTGATCGGGGCGATCCCGTTGTGGTCGTGGAGCGAGGTCGCGACCCGGGTCCGTACCGGCGACATCGCGGTCGATCTCGCGCGACCGATGGACCTGCAGCTGTACTGGTGGTGCCGTGACCTCGGTCGGGCCGGGATGCAGTTCCTCGGCCGGGGCATCCCGATCCTGCTGATCGGGACGCTGTTGCTGCCGGTGGTGTGGCCGACCGCGCCCCGGACGTACCTGCTGGGTCTGGCCAGCCTGCTGCTCGGGCTGGCGGTCAACTTCGTCGCCCGCTACGGGATGAACCTGATCTCGATGTGGACCCTCGACGTCGCCGGCTACATGATCGCGTACGGGCTCCTGGTGCAGCTGCTGTCCGGCTTCTTCGTGCCGGTCGGCTTCTTCCCACCGTTCCTGCAGGCGATCGCCCACAACAGCCCCTTCCCGTCGATGTACCAGACCCCGATCGACCTGCTGACCGGCCGCGTCGACGGTGTGGATGCGCTCCGGCTGCTGGCCGTCCAGGTCGGGTGGTTGCTGGTCCTGTTGGTGATCACCCGGGTCGCCCAGCACTTCGGCACCCGCAAGCTGGTGATCCAAGGTGGTTGACCTCCACGTGGCGCCCGACCGCCGGTTCGCGGTGTGGCGCACCATCGTCCTCGCCCGGATCCGCAGCCAACTGGCGTACCGGTCGAGCTTCTGGTTGAACGCGAGCAACTCCTTCCTGCTCGGCGGCCTCGAGTTCATCGAGATCTACGTCCTGCTGTCGGTGTCGCCGGTCTTCGGCGGGTTGACGTTGGCGCAGGCGACGTTCGTGTTTGCCCTGTCCACCGTCGGATTCGCCGGAGCCGACCTGGTCTTCGGTCAGATGGACTCGCTGCCCACGTTCATCCGCAGCGGCCAACTCGAATCGTTCCTGACCAAGCCGCTGCCGTTGCTGCCGCAGCTGCTGAGTTCGTCGTTCCAACTCCGCCGGGCCGCTCGCATGGTGTTCGGAGTCCTTGCGCTGGTGGTGTCGGTCACCCAGCTCGACGTGGTGTGGACTCCGGTCACCGTCGCGCTCACCGTCGTCACCCCGGTGTTCGGCATGATGATCTTCGCGTCGCTGTTCGTGCTCGCCGGCGGCTGTCAGTTCTGGCTGGTGAACGGTGCGGAGTTCACCAACGCGTTCGTCTACGGCGGCAGCTACGCCAGCAGGCTGCCCGGTGGTGTGCTGCTCGCACCGATCCGCGTCTTCTTCACCTTCGTCGTCCCGACCACGATCACCGCGTACCTGCCGGCGCTGCTGATCCTGGGGCTCGACGGACCACCCGGGCTGCCCTCATGGCTCGCCTGGTTCGCACCACTGTTCGCCGCATGGAGTTGGCTGCTGGCCCTCCTGGTGTGGCGGGCCGGCGTTCGCAAGTACACCGGAGCGGGAGGCTGACATGGCCATCATCGAGTTGGACGACCTACGCCGGACCTTCGTCGTCCGCAAGAAGACCGGGCGCCTGGCGCGTCGCCGCGAGGTGGTGTCGGCGGTCGACGGGATCACCGCCGCCATCGAGCCGGGGGAGGCCTGTGGCTACATCGGCGCCAACGGTGCCGGGAAGTCCACCACGATCAAGATGATCACCGGCATCCTGGTGCCGACCTCGGGCTCGGTACGGACCTGTGGCCTGCAGCCGGTGGCGCAACGCAAGGTGCTGGCCCGTCGGATCGGGGTGGTCTTCGGGCAGCGCAGCCAGCTGTGGTGGGACCTGCCGCTGGCGGAGTCGTTCACCATCCTCGCGGCGATGCACCGGCTGTCCGGCGCCGACGCGAAGGTGCGGATCGACGACCTGGTCGAGCAGCTCGATCTGGGGGAGTTCCTGCAGACCCCGGTCCGGCAACTCTCGTTGGGGCAGCGGATGCGCGGTGAGGTCGCCGCCGCCCTGGTGCATCGGCCGGAGCTGCTCATCCTCGACGAGCCGACGATCGGGCTCGACATGATCAGCAAGGAACGGCTGCGCAAGTTCCTGCAGGCCGAGCGGGCGATGCAGGGTACGACCCTGCTGCTCACCACCCACGACATGGGCGACATCGAGCGGTTGTGCGAGCGCGTGTTGGTGGTCGACCACGGCAGGCTCGTCCATGACGGGCGACTCGACGCGCTGCGCCGGGAGGTCGCCCTCGAGCGCACGATGGTGATCGACTTCGCCGAACCGCAAGCACCGTTGGAGATCCCGGGGGCCGAGCTCGCCCGGTCCGAGCTGGACGGGTTGCGGCAGGCGTTCCGCTTCCACCCGGCCACGGTCACCGCCGCGCAGGTGGTCGCCGCGGCCAGCGCGTACGCCCCGATCAACGACCTGACGTTGGAGGAGCCGGCGATCGAGGACATCGTCCGGACGCTGTACGAGCGGGGCTCAGTCCGGGACGCGGACGCGTAGGGCGCTCGGCTCGACGCGAATGGTGACCTCGCGGATCTGGCCGACGGTGTCGCCGTCGAGTTCGAACTCCTCGGCCTCCTGGAGCTGCACCCGGAGCCGCTCGCCGCGCAGGTAGCGCAGGGCGCGGATCTCTCTGCTGCCCTGCTCGCCGCCGGTGAGCTGGCGTCCCACCTCGGTGCGACGCAGGATGCCGTTCTCGATCAGAATCTTGCCCCAGATGTTGAGCCAGCCGACGAGCCCGTCCGGACGCAGGGCCACGATGTCGAGGATGCCGTCGTCGACAGCGGCATCGGGCAACAGCAACACGTTGCCGGGCAGCGATCCGCAGTTGCCGACGAGCAGGGTGTGGACGCGTGCGACCCGTGGCCGGTGGTCGTCGAGGGTGAAGCGGAGCTTGATCCGTCGGCCCCCCTTCAGCGACAGGCCGATCGCCTTGACGTACGCCAACCAGCCGGCCTTCTTCTTGAGGTCCTCGTCGGTGTTGGCGATCATCTGCGCGTCCAGGCCCAGTCCCGCCATCACCACGAACGCCTTCTCGACCTGGCTGCCGTCGGCCAGGCTGTACCGGGCGACGCCGAGGTCGACCGGCCGGTCGCGGCCGGCGAAGGCTGTCGAGACGGACTCCTCGAGGTTGTCCAGGGTCAACTCCAGGTTGCGGGCCAGCAGGTTGCCGGTGCCCTGCGGCAGCAGCCCCAGGGCGACGTCGGCACCGCGTAGGCCTTCGGAGACCGCTCGGACCGTACCGTCACCGCCGGCCGCCAGCACGACCGACACCCCCGCATCGACGGCCTCCCGCGCCATCGACACCCCGGGATCGTCCTCGGTGGTCTCGAACCACAGCGATGGCCGGTAGTCGCCGGCCTGCTCGGCGGCCGACACCGCCGCCTTGAGCTGCGCCAGGTCGACCTTCACCGGGTTGTAGACGATGCCGGCCAGGCGCGGCCGCGGCTTGGGACCGACCTCCTCGGTCAGCTCCTCGGTCCGGGCCGCGGTGTGTTGCGCGGTCTCGGCCGGGCTGGCCCCGTCGGCCGGGCTGGCGCCGTCGGACGGGCGGTCATCGGCGGGGCCGTCGGCGGAGGGCTGGTCGGTGTCCATGGCGTCATTCAACCAGTTCCGCGAGGTGGCCACGGATGGTCGGCAGGTCGGCGACGAGCGTGTCCCAGACGGCCTCGTAGTCGGTCCCGGTGTAGTGATGGACCAGGCGGCCGCGCATCCGCTTGATGAGTGACCACCGCACTTCGGGGTGTCGCGCCGTCGTCTCGTCACTCAGTCGAGCGACGTTCTCGCCGATCTTGATGATCAGCGACTCTGCCGCCAGCCCCGGCACGTTGTCCGGATCGCTGACGTACCACGCGTGGCCGCGGGCAACCAGACCCGCGCCGACGTCGCACAGCCGTACGATCTCGTGCAGTGCGGCTGGGTCCCGCCCTGTCATATGGCGACGGCCGTGGTCAGCAACTCATGGTCGGCGGGCAGGCCGCCGTCCGTCACGACGTCGACGTCGACGCCGAGAAGGTTGGTGGCTCGTTCGGCAAACGCTGCCAGCGTCATCAGACCCACGCCGGGCGAGCGGGAGACCAGAAGGTCGAGGTCACTACCAGGGCCGTCAGTCCCGCGGACGACGGATCCGAAGACGCGTAGGTTCGTGAGCCCGTGGTCAGCCGCCAGGGTCACCAGCTCGTGGTGATGTGTTGCCAGTGCCTCGCGCGGCAGGGGGCGAGCTGCACGCTGCAAGCGCTGCACCATCGCGGGCGAGGCCTTGCGGCGGCCGACCTCATAGGCCGCGATGTTGGGCTGGGCGACTCCCGACCGGCGTGCCAATTCGGCCTGGCTGATGCCGGCCGACTCACGCAGCTCCAGGACGACGTTCCCCATGAGATCACCATATCGCGTGATATGTGCGGTCGCCCCTTCCAAGGCTTGCTCGTCGTGCAAAAGGGCGTCACAGCGACACGCGTGGAGCTGACGTCCACCGACGTCGCCACAGCGCCCGACTTTACGAGCGATCAGGCGTCTCGAGGGGCTCGACGGGCTCGACGGGCGCCGTGGTGTGGCACGATCGGAGCGTGCCACCACAGTTCGCCGACCTCGGCCTCCCGCTCGTCCACGCCGGCAAGGTTCGGGAGCTGTACGACCTCGGGGACCACCTGTTGATGGTGGCCACCGACAACATCTCCGCCTTCGACCACGTGCTCAGCACCCCGATCCCCGACAAGGGTGTCGTGCTGACCCAGCTGTCGCTGTGGTGGTTCGAGCAGCTGGGGATGACCAACCACGTGGTCTCCACCGACGTCCCCGACGCGGTCGTCGGCCGCGCGATCGTCTGCGAGAAGTTGGACATGCTCCCGGTGGAGTGCGTGGCCCGCGGCTACCTGACCGGGTCGGGCTGGACCGAGTACCAGCAGAACCAAGAAGTGTGTGGGGTCCCGCTGCCGGCGGGCCTGCACGACGGGTCCCGGCTCGCCCAGCCGATCTTCACCCCTGCGACCAAGGCCGAGTTGGGCGAGCACGACGAGAACGTCGACTTCGAGACCGTGGCCGAGACCGTCGGCGAGGAGCTGGCCGCCGAACTGCGTGACCGGACCCTGCAGGTCTACAGCGATGCGGAGAAGATCGCCCACGATCGCGGCATCGTGCTGGCCGACACCAAGTTCGAGTTCGGCACCCGCGCGGACGGCACCGTGGTGCTGGCCGACGAGGTCCTCACCCCCGACTCGTCACGATTCTGGGACGGCGCGGCCTGGCAGGAGGGCCGACTGGAGTCGTACGACAAGCAGTTCGTCCGCAACTGGCTGCTGCACGAGTCGGGCTGGGACCGGGCCGCCGACGCACCGCCGCCGCCCCTGCCCGCCGAGGTCATCGAGGCCACCCGCGAGCGCTACCTGACCGCGTACGAACGCCTCACCGGGTCGGCGCTGGTGCTGTGACGACGGCCGACGTCCCGTACCGGGCCGTGTCCGCGAAACGTCCTGCGCCGGGAGGTTAGGATCACCCCCATGGCGCGTGTAGTCGTGGACGTGATGCCCAAGCCCGAGATCCTTGATCCCCAGGGCAAGGCCGTGACCGGAGCCCTGGCCCGGCTCGGCTTCGACGGACTCCAGGTCCGGCAGGGGAAGCGGTTCGAGATCGAGGTGGACGGTGAGGTCACCGAACAGCGCCTCGACGACATCCGGCGCGCCGCGGAGATGTTGCTCGCCAACACGGTGATCGAGCAGTTCGAGGTGCGCACCGAGTCGCCCGCCGGCGCCGGCGCGGCCGCGACGGACGCTGACAGCCCAGACAGTCCCGACAGCCCCGACAGCCCGGACAGCCCCGAATCGGCCGACGAACCCGAGGCGGCGCAGTGAGCCCCCGGATCGGGGTGGTCACCTTCCCCGGTTCGCTCGACGACCAGGACGCAGTCCGGGCGATCCGGCTGATGGGTGCCACGCCGGTCCCGCTGTGGCACGCCCACGACGGCCTCGACGGGGTGCAGGCGCTCGTGCTGCCCGGCGGCTTCTCGTACGGCGACTATCTGCGCTGCGGCGCCATCGCCCGGTTCTCGCCGATCATGGAGCAGGTGATCGCGGCGGCCGGCAAGGGCATGCCGGTGCTCGGGATCTGCAACGGCTTCCAGGTCTTGTGCGAGTCGCACCTGCTGCCGGGAGCGTTGACCCGCAACGAACGCCAGACGTTCGTGTGCCGTGACCAGCGACTCCGGGTGGAGACCCGCGACACCGTGTGGACCTCCGACTTCAGCCGCGGCCAGGAGATCTCCATCGTGCTGAAGAACGGTGAGGGCAACTACGTCGCCGACGCCGAGACGCTGGCCCGGCTCGAGGGTGAGGATCAGGTCGTGTTCCGCTACCTCGACAACCCGAACGGGTCGGCCAACGACATCGCCGGCATCACCAACGCGCAGGGCAACGTGGTCGGCCTGATGCCGCACCCCGAGCACAACGTGGATCCGCTGACCAGCCCGTCGACCGACGGCAGCGCCTTCTTCACCAGTGTCCTGGGGAACCTCCAGGCCTTGGTCTGAAGCGAGGAGGATGCCGAAGCCACCGCCCGACAAGGCCGGACGCAGCCGCGCCCGGGGCTCATCCTCCCGTCGTTCGTCGAAGGCCCGGGCCCACCGCAACGCCCAGCGCCGGCAACGCAGCGTGGTGCAGGTGGCCGCGCTGGCGGTCGCCCTCGGGATCGCGATCGCGCTGCTGTTCGGGCTCAACCTGGTCGGCCAGGTGGCCCAGCCGGTCGGTACGGCGTCGGGCTTCTACACCCCCAAGGTGGCGGTCATCGGGGTCGTCGACCGTACGGCCCCGACCGAGGTCGACCAACGCGTCCTCGGTGCGAACGATGCCCAGGTGGGGGCGGTGCTGACCGGCGGCGCCTGCCCGGCGTCGGGCTGGGCCACGTTGTCGGCCGGCCGGACCGCCACCGTCGACTGTGCCCCGCCGGTCACCGACGACGGTGTGGTCGAGAACTGGCGTGACCGGCAGGCCGAGGCCGCCCGCAGCGGCGCCACCTTGGGCACCCTCGCCGATTCCGGCGCTCAGTGCGTCTCCGCCGTCGGGCCGGGTGCGGCGATCGGAGCCGCCCGCGGCGACGGCACCAACGCCGACTACGCCACCGTCGACACCTTCGTCGCCGGCGACTACACCAGCAACTGTGCGCTCACCCTGATCGACGCCGGTGACCGGTCCGACGCGATCATCGAGGAGTTGGCGGGCCGACCCGACTGGACCGTGGTCGTGGTCGGCATCGGTGGCTCGCACGACGCGCAGTTGGTCTACCGGCTCGGCACCACACTGCCCGGCTGGCTGCTGTCGGAGTCGACCCAGCGTCAAGGCGTCGTCACCGTCCCGGACGTGTCGTGGACGGTGCAACCCCTGGTGGCCGGTGGCGACACCGCCAATCCGCCGCGGCCGGAGAACCCGGCCGACCCCGGTGTCGGCAGTCCGCTGCAGGTGGAGGAGAACAGTGGGGTGAGCCTGCCCCGGCTGACCGCCCACCTCACCCAGGTCGAACGGCTGGTGACCCCGCCGATCGGTGCGATCATCGTGCTGCTCGGGGTGGCGACCGCGGTCACGCTGATCGCGCTCGTGATGTGGCGACAGGGACGACCGGCCGCCCCGGCCCTGCTGGCGATCCTGGCGGCCGGGCTGCCCCTTGCGCTGCAGGTGGCGGGTGCGATCGGCTGGTGGCGCACCTCGTCCGCCGACGCCAGCCTGCTCGGTACGGTGCTGCTCGCCTGGGCCGGCGTGGCGGGTGCAGCGTGGTACGCCCGACGACGTGGGAGGTCGACCGCGACGGTGCTCGCGGTGGCCACGTTCGTGGTGTTCGCCGGTGACGCCGCCCTGGACGGCTGGTGGCACCGCAACAGCCTGCTGGCGCTACGGCCGATGCGCTCCTTCCACGGCTTCGACGGGCCCGCGTGGACGGTGTTGTCGTTGGCCGCGCTCGCGGTGCTCGCGATCGTCACCCGGCCGTGGTGGGCCCGGGCGCTCGCCCGGACGCGCGACGCACCTGACGAGGAGCAGCCGACCAGCAGGAAACGACGCCGCCCACCGGCGCCGTTGCCGTACGACATCATGTGGCGGCCGCTGGTCGCGGTCGCGGTGACCGCAGGTGCGGTGCTCGGGCTGGTCTGGGCGTGGCATCCGCCGACCGGGCCGGACGTCATCTCCGGCATCGGGACCGCAGTGTGGGTGGCGGCGAGTGGTTGGTGGCTGGTCCGGACGGACCGGCGCGACCGCGGCCTCGTCGGATAGCGTTGCCTCGTGGCCGATACCGTCCGTGACGCACAGCACGATCCCGACACCGCCCAGCCGTGGGCCGAGTTGGGACTCAAGCCCGACGAGTACGACCGGATCCGCGAGATCCTCGGTCGGCGCCCGACCTCGTGCGAGTTGGCGATGTACTCGGTGATGTGGTCCGAACACTGCTCGTACAAGTCGTCCAAGGTGCACCTGCGCCGCTTCGGTGAGTTGCCGCAGGAGACCAGTGCGGGCAAGCTGCTCGCCGGGATCGGCGAGAACGCCGGCGTGATCGACATCGGGCAGGGCTGGGCCGTCACGTTCAAGGTGGAGTCCCACAACCACCCGTCGTACGTCGAGCCGTACCAGGGCGCGGCGACCGGGGTCGGCGGCATCGTCCGCGACATCCTCGCCATGGGTGCCCGGCCGGTCGCGGTGATGGACCCGCTCCGCTTCGGTCCGCTGGACGCCCCCGACACCGCCCGGGTGCTGCCCGGCACCGTCGCCGGCGTCGGTGGGTACGGCAACTGCCTCGGCCTGCCGAACATCGGTGGGGAGGCCGTCTTCGACAAGACCTACGCCGGCAACCCGCTGGTCAACGCCCTCTGCGTCGGGGTGATGCGGCACGAGGACCTGCACCTCGCCCACGCCACCGGGGTCGGCAACAAGGTGATCCTGTACGGCGCCGCGACCGGTGGTGACGGCATCGGCGGCGTGTCGGTGCTGGCCAGCGAGACCTTCGACGAGACCGGGCCGTCCAAGCGCCCGAGCGTGCAGGTCGGTGACCCGTTCACCGAGAAGTTGCTGATCGAGTGCACTCTGGAGATCTTCGCCGCCGGGCTCGTGCACGGCATCCAGGACCTCGGCGGGGCCGGCCTGTCGTGTGCCACCTCCGAGCTCGCCAGTGCCGGTGACGGCGGGATGCGGGTCGAGCTCGACCTGGTGCCGCTGCGTGACTCCTCGCTCGCTCCGGAGGAGATCTTGATGAGCGAGTCGCAGGAACGGATGATGGCCGTCGTCGAGCCCGACAAGGTCGACGCCTTCCTCGACATCTGCCGCAAGTGGGACGTCCAGGCCACCGTGATCGGTGAGGTCACCGACGGTGATCGGCTGCAGATCGACTGGCACGGCGAGACCGTGGTCGACGTGCCGCCCCGGACGGTCGCCCACGACGGCCCGGTGTACGAGCGGCCGTACGCCCGACCTGCCGGCCTCGACGCCGTACAGGCGCGCACCGCCGACGTACTGCCCCGGGCAGCCGGCGGGGACGAGTTGGCCAACCAGTTGTTGACCATGGTCGCCTCACCCAACCTGGCCGACAAGTCGTGGATCACCGACCAGTACGACCGGTACGTCCGCGGCGACTCGGTGCTGGCCCAGCCCGAGGACGCGGGCATGATCAGGATCGACGAGGGCACCGGGCTCGGTGTGGCACTGAGCACCGACTGCAACGGTCGGTTCTGCTTCCTCGATCCGTACGAGGGCGCGAAGTTGGCGCTGGCCGAGGCGTACCGCAACGTCGCCGTCAGCGGTGCCCGGCCGATGGCGATCACCGACTGCCTCAACTTCGGTTCGCCGGAGGACCCGTCGGTGATGTGGCAGTTCGTCGAGTCGATCCGCGGCCTGGTGGACGGCTGTCGCGAGCTGGGCCTGCCGGTGACCGGCGGCAACGTCAGCTTCTACAACCAGACCGGGGAGACCGCGATCCTGCCGACCCCGGTCGTCGGTGTGCTCGGCGTGATCGACGACGTCGCGCTGCGGACCCCGTCCGGGTTCGCCACCGAGGGCGACGTGGTGTGGCTGCTCGGCGACAACACCGAGGAGATGTCCGGCTCGGTGTGGGCCGACGTGTTCCATGATCACCTCGGTGGTCGGCCGCCGGCCCTGGACCTTGATCATGAGCAGCGGCTCGCCGAGGTGTTGATCACTGCGAGCCGCCGCCAACTGCTCAGCTCCGCCCACGACCTGGCCGACGGCGGACTGGCCCAGGCAGTGGTGGAGTCGATGCTGCGGCACGGCTTCGGCGCCACCGTCGAGCTGCCGGCGGTCGAGCCCACCGCAGCGCTGTTCGCCGAGTCGTCCGGCCGGGTGCTGGTCTCGCTGTCAGCCGACGGGCAGGACGCGTTCGGCGAACTGTGCGCCCAGCACGGCATCCGCGCGCAGCGACTGGGCGAGGTGACCGCGGCGGGCGCCGACGCCGAACTGGTGGTCCGTGACCAGTTCAGCCTGCCGCTGGCCGAGATCCGGAGTGCCTGGCAGGCCACGATCCCGGCGGCCCTGGGCGACTGAGCCGAGCCGACTCGGACGGTCCGGTGGGCCCCCGGCCCTTCAGTCGACCGGGTACAGCACCGGGTTCAACGGGCTGGCGACCACGTCACCGGGGCGGCACCCGGGCAGCCAGGTCGCGAGGTCGGCGACCTGGTTGTCGTTCGCCGGCTCGGCGATGATCATGTCCGCGTCCACGTAGATGATCGTCATCACGCGGCGCGGCTGGTCCGACAGATTGGCGCCGGCATGGTGGAACGTCCAGCCGAGGTGGAAGGACACGTCCCCCAGTGCGTACGGCGACTCCTCGACGACGTACCCCCGCTCGACCAGCTGTTCGGCGATCTGCGCCTCGGACTCGTCGCTGATCGGCAGGGTGCGACCGAGGTCGACCTGATGGCTCCCGGCCGCGAACGACAGCGGGCCCAACTCCACCGGAGTGTCCTGCAACGGGATCCACGCGGTGATGCAGCGGTCGGTGGTGAACGGCCAGTAGTACTGGTCGGCGTGCCACGGGGTCAGCCCGCCGCTCGGCTCCTTGTACAGCGCCTGGTCGTGGTACAGCCGCACCGACCGTACGCCCAGCAGTTCGGCGGCCAGCCGGGCCAGGTCGGGGGAGCGGACGAACCGTTCGACCTCGGCGTCGGTCCGCCACAGGTTGGAGACCTGCAGGAACGCCTTGCCGTACGTGTCCCGCTCGGTCAGCGGCACGTCCTGGTCGTTGAGCTCGATCACCTTGTCGGTGATCACCGGATCGAAGTGGGTGAGCTCGGCCGGGTCGAGGGCGCCGCGCAGCTTGACGAAGCCGTTGCGGTCGAAGAAGGCATGGTCGGCGGAACTGAGGCGGTGATCAGTGGTGATCGTGGGCGTGGTCATCGTCGAGCACTTCCGGTCGAACGGGTGTCTGGCACCAGTCTGCCGTTGCCGGCCTCACACGCTGTAGGCGACCGAACCGTCAGCCCGCATCGGGATGTCGGGGATCGCCCGACCCACCAGGTCGAGCTGCCAGTCACCGGGGCGGTGGGTCACCCCGATGCCGGGCTCGGTCGGCAGCGGCAGGTGGCCGCCGTCGCGCCGGACACAGGGGACGAACGGGCCGTCGAGCAGTTCGTCGTCGACCCAGCTGTACTCCTGGGTGACGAAGTTCGGGATCGACGCCATCACGTGGACCGACGCGAGAGTGAGCAGCGGGCCGAGGCAGTTGTGCGTCATCACCGCGGCATGCCGGGCCTCGGCGATGGCGGCGATCTTCTTCACGTGACTGATGCCGCCGGCCAGACCAAGATCAGGACGGACGAACTGCGGGCCACCCTGGTTGAGGAGTTCGGTGAACTCCCAGATCGAGTGGAACCGTTCCCCGTTGGCGAACGGGGCGCCGTACGACTGTCGTGCGATGGTGGCCTGTTCGGTGACGGAGTCGATCTGGATCGCGTCCTCGACGGCCAGCGGGTTGAACTCGACGAGCCGGGGGACGACGGCCTGCGCCTGCAGCGGGGTCAGTTTGCGGTGCAGCTCGATCAGGATGTCGACCTCCTCGCCGACGGTCTCGCGGACCGCGGCCACCGTCTCGACGGTCCGGCTGACGAGCTGGGCCTGGGGCAGGTCGCCGTAGTCGGCCGGGAACGGGTCGAACTTCACCGCGGTGAAGCCGTCCGCCACCACCTCGCGGGCCTCCGCGGCCAGGGCGTCGGGGCCCGATCCCGCCAGCAGCCGATGCAGCCGGATCCGGTCACGGGTGCTGCCGCCGAGCAACTGCCACACCGGGACGCCCAACGCCTTGCCCGCCAGGTCCCACAGGGCGATGTCGATCGCGCTGACGGCCGCCATCAGGATCGAGCCACGGAACGGCGCCATCCGGTAGAGGTGCTGCCAGTGGTGCTCCCGTTGCCACGGGTCCTTGCCGACCAGGTGGTCGCCGAAGGTGTCGATCACCGCCGCCACCGCGGTGGGGTAGCCCCAGCAACCGGACTGGCCGTAGCCGGTCAGGCCGGTGTCGGTGTGGACGGCGACGAAGTGCCCGTCCCCGTGGACCATGGAGTCGACTCGTTCGATCCGCACGGTGACCTCTCCTCGGCTGCTGCGCCGTCACGTCACGGCGGTCTCACCTCACCGTACGCGCATCTGGCCGGCCGGCCGGTCGCTGCCGCTCAGCGGTCGAGTCGCGCAGCCACGTCGGCGGGGAAGCCGCCGGTCGCGATCGGGCCCCAGCGCGTCGGGGTGATCCTGATCAAGGACTTGTCCTGGATCCGCATCGCTTCGACGTACTCGTCCCAGTCGGGATGCTCGCCGGAGATGCACCGGAAGTATTCCACCAGCCCGTCGGCGGCTTCTGGCATGTGGAGCACCTCCGCGTCACCGTCGACCTGTGTCCACGCCCCGCCGAAGTCGTCCGACAACACCACGACCGACACCTGGCGTCGACGCTCGGCGTTGCGGGTCTTGGCGCGCGTCGGATAGCTGGAGATCACGATGCGGCCGACGGTGTCGACGCCGCCGGTGACCGGTGACAACTGCGGACGACCGTCGGCGCGGGCCGTGGCGAGCAACATGTGGTGGCGTGGTCTGACGAACTCCAGCAGTCCGGCCAGGTCGACCTCGGTGTTGGTCGCGATGGATCGAGGCATGAAGCCAATCTAGGCGACACCCCCGAGCTGCGCGCCGCTGACCGGGGCAACCGTCAACCCCGGGCGAGGGCCAGCTGCTCCGCGCCGGGCAGTTCGAGCAGTGACGCCGCCGGTACCAGCACCTTGGCGCCCCGGATGCCTGCACCGATGACCACGTCACCGGCCGCCAACACGTGGTCGTCGACCAGGATCGGCCACATGTCGGGCAACCCGATCGGGGTGATGCCGCCGCACTCCATGGCGGTCAGTGCGACGGCGTCGTCCATCGGGGCGAAGGAGGCCTTGCGGGTGCCCAGGTACTTGCGGATCACCCCGTTCACGTCGGCCTGCATGGACGCCAGCACCATGGCGGCGGCGTACCGGGTCTCCTCGCCGCGGCGCCCGGCGATCACCACGCAGTTCGCCGAGTTCGCCAGCGGCACCTCGTAGGTGCGACAGAACTCGGCCGTGTCGGCCACCGCGGGGTTGATCGGCGCCACCTCGACACCGGGGACCGTCGCCGCGAGCCGGCGTACGGGCGGGGCGACCAGGTGTTCGACCGACGGGCCGTACGGCTGCCAGGGCAGGGATCCACGCATGCTGCCCATCCTAGGGAGCCCTGCGGCAAGGGTGTCGGCACCATCAGCGGCGACCTTCTTCCATGCCTGATCAAGGACGGAACTCGGTTGCGTACGGATCGGCCTGGGTTGATCATGGTCGCCATGTCGTTGATCCTCCGTCCACCCGAGTCGTCCGACGAACCCCGGTGCCGGGAACTCCATGCCCAGTTGGCCTTGGAGGACTTCGAGTTCCTGCACCGCGACGGGCCGTGGGCCCAGGTGCTGGCTGAGACCGAGCGCGAGGCACGTGGGGTGGACCTGCCGGAAGGCCGGGTGCCCTGCGACTTCCTGCTTGCCGAGGTGGACGGGGTGATCATCGGACGTGTGTCGATCCGGCGGGCGCTGAACGACTTCCTGCTGGAGGTCGGGGGCCATGTCGGGTACGCGGTCGCGCCGGAGCACCGTCGCCGCGGCCACGCCACCGAGATCCTGCGCCAGTCGGTCGCCCGGCTCGCCGACGCCGGGGTGACCCGGGTGCTGGTCACCTGCGACGACGACAACATCGCTTCGGCGGCGGTGATCGAGGCGTGCGGGGGAGTGCTGGAGGACGTGCGTACGGCGCCCGACGCGGCGCCGAAGCGTCGGTACTGGATCCAGGCAACCACAGCCGCCGGCTGACGCCGCCGCGACCGGCTCAGGGCTGCCGGCCATAGGGTGGCGGACATGACCGACCTCGCCGCCACCGTCGAATCCCTGTTTCCCGAGGTGCTCGACACCTTGACCGAGCTCGTCGCGATCGAGTCGATCAGTTCGCTGCCCGACCACGCCGACGTCGTGGAACGCAGCGCCGACACGGTCGCCCAGCTGCTGGTCGAGCTCGGCTGCCCCGAGGTGTCGGTCCGGCGGACCGGTGGCAGCCGACCTGCGGTGATCGCCCACTTCCCTGCCCCGGAAGGGATGCCGACGGTCTGCCTGTACGCCCACCATGACGTGCAGCCGACCGGCGACCCGGCGGCGTGGTCGTCGCCACCGTTCACCGCGACCCGACGTGGTGACCGGCTGTACGGCCGGGGCACCTCGGACGACAAGGGCGGCCTCGCAGTCCACCTGGCCGCACTGCGGGCGTTCGACGGCAAACCACCGGTGGGGGTGAAGCTGTTCATCGAGGGCGAGGAGGAGGTCGGCTCGCCGGCGGTCGGCGCCTTCCTGGACCGCCATGCCGCCGACCTGGCCGCCGACCTGTTCGTGATCTGCGACTCGGCCAACTGGGAGGTCGGCACACCTGCCTTCACCACCACGTTGCGCGGGCTGGCCGACTGTGTGGTCGAGGTGTCGACGCTCGATCACGCCCTGCACTCCGGCTCCTTCGGCGGCGTCGTGCCCGACGCCCTCACCACGCTGTGTCGGGTGCTCGCCACGCTGCACGACGAGCAGGGCAACGTGGCGGTCGCCGGCCTGGGCTCGACCACCGCGGCACCGCTGGACTACCCCGACGACCGGCTGGCCGCCGAGGCCGGACTGTTGCCCGGGGTGTCCCAGCTCGGTGACGGTCCGGTCGTCGACCGGATGTGGACCCGCCCGTCGGTCAGTGTGCTGGCGATCGACGCGACCCCGGTGGCGGACGCCTCGAACACCTTGTCCGCCACGGCCCGGGCGAAGGTGAGCCTGCGGGTGGCGCCGGGCGATGACGCGGCCCGCGCGTTGGACGTGTTGGCTGATCACCTGGTGCAGGCCGCTCCGTGGGGTGCCAGGGTCGATGTCGTACGAGGTGACGTCGGTCAGCCGTCACAGGTGGCCCCGGGTGGCCGGTTCGCCGGAGCCGCCGCAGCTGCGTTCGAGCAGGGCTTCGGTGTGGCGCCGGTCGAGATCGGCCAGGGTGGCTCCATCCCGATGGTGGCCGAACTGCAGCGTCGCTTCCCCGAGGCGGGCATCTTGATCACCGCGGTGGGTGACCCCGACACCCGTGCCCACGGCATCGACGAGTCGGTGCATCTGAGCGACCTGGCGAAGGCGTGCGTGTCCGAAACCCTGTTGTTGCAGGGAATCGCCGACCAGGTCCGATCCGTCGGGTGAACGTCAGGCGGAGTGCCGGACGGGTTCCTCGGGGCGCTGGAGGGCCTCGGGGATGCTGGCCACGGTCGGCCCGCCCGCCGGCTCCACCTCGTACTCCGCTTCCTCGAACTCGTCGAACCCCTCGTCGAGGTCTTCGTCGTCGAGGTCTTCGTCGTCAAGGTCGTCGTCCAGGTCCTCGTCGTCCAGGTCCTCGAGGTCGTCGACCTCGTCCGGCGGCAGGTCGGTCTCGAGAGTCATCAGTGCGCGCTCCGGGGCCGCCCCGGCGGAGTAGCGCCAGCGGGCGACCAGCCACACCACGGCCGCGACCACCAGCGAGGTGATCGCCAGCCCCCACATCGAGAGCCGGTCCTGGCCACGTTCGGGCAGGAACACCAGCATCGACGCGTTCAAGGTGGCGTGCAGGGCCGTACCGATCACCAGGTTCGCACCCGGGACGAACTCCAGCACACCGCGGATCAGCACGCTCAGCGAGATCGTCATCAGCGCGAAGGCCGCCGCCGCTTCCGCGGACAGGGCGCCGCTGATGGTGGCCCAGACCGCCCAGAACACCCCGACCCCGATCGCCGCGGGCAGCGGACCCCACCACTGTTCGAGCTCGGGTTGCAGGTAGGCCCGCCACGCCGTCTCCTGACCCAGTGCGGTCACCACCGCGGTCGCGATCGCTATCACCACCGGTAGCGCGGCCACGGGCAGCGGGGTCCGGGTCAGCGTGATCGTGTCCCGGGCCGCCATCGTGGTGATGACGATCACCGCACCGATCGCCACCGAACCCAGCACCGCGGCCAGCAACCGCAGCGAGGGGCGGCCGAGGAGTGCCAGCTCGGGTGCCCGGTGGTGGTCACGGAAGACGAGGAACAGCAGGCCGACCGCCATCGCCGGTCCGAAGTGATGCAGTTCGATCCATTCCGGCGCCGGCCCCACAGCGGACTGCAGCAGCACCAGACCGAGGGTGAACACGGCGCAGGCGATCATGAAGAGCGCCAGCGGCGCCCACCGCGGTAGGGCATGGGTGAGCGCGGTCGCGCGGGACGCGACGGTACGCAGCCGAAATCCACCCATGCCCCGTACGCTAGTCCGCCACCCTTTGGTGGCAAGTACTTGCGGGGTGGGTTCCGGGATCGATCAGGGTAGGGTGTCCTGCGTGCCACGCCCCGACGGTCAACTGACCCTCGACATCGATCCGATCGAACGCGGACCCCGAGACGCCTGTGGCGTCTTCGGCTTGTGGGCCCCCGGTGAGGACGTCGCCAAGCTCACCTACTACGGGCTGTACGCGCTGCAGCACCGTGGCCAGGAGAGCGCCGGGGTGGCGGTCTCCAACGGCGGCCAGATCATGGTGTTCAAGGACATGGGACTGGTGTCCCAGGTGTTCGACGAGGCCACCCTCAGCTCGCTGAAGGGGCACCTCGCGATCGGGCACACCCGCTACTCGACCACCGGCGGCAGTGTCTGGGCGAATGCGCAGCCGACGTTCCGGCCGACGGTGGGCGGTGGGCTCGCGCTGGGCCACAACGGCAACCTCACCAACACCGAGGAACTGCAACTGTGGCTGGCCCAGCGGGAGGAGGAGACGCAGCTCGACGGGACGGTCAACGCCGATCCGGCGCTCGTTCCCGACCTGCGCGCCTCCCTGAAGGACTCCACCAACGACACCTCGTTGATCACCGCCCTGCTGGCCACCTTCGTCGACCTGTCGCTGACCGACGCCGCCCTGCAGGTGCTGCCGCGGCTGCGGGGTGCGTTCAGCCTGGTCTTCATGGACGAGCAGACCGTGTACGCGGCCCGCGACCCGCAGGGGATCCGGCCGTTGGTGCTGGGCCGGCTGGAGCGCGGCTGGGTGGTGGCGAGCGAGACCGCCGCCCTTGACATCGTCGGTGCCTCGTTCGTCCGGGAGGTGGCACCGGGGGAGATGGTCGCCATCGACGAGGACGGGTTGCGCAGCTTCACCTTCGCCGAGGCGGACCCGAAGGGCTGCCTGTTCGAGTTCGTCTACCTGGCCCGACCCGACACCACGATCAGTGACCGCCAGGTCCACACGGTGCGGACCGAGGTCGGCCGTCAGTTGGCGCGGGAGCACCCGATCGAGGCAGACCTCGTCATCCCCGTCCCGGAGTCGGGCACGCCCAGTGCCATCGGGTACGCGCAGGAGTCCGGCATCGACTACGGCGTCGGACTGGTCAAGAATGCGTACGTGGGCCGGACCTTCATCCAGCCCAGCCAGACCATCCGACAGCTGGGCATCCGGCTCAAGCTGAACCCCTTGCCCGAGGTGATCCAGGGCAAACGGCTCGTCGTGGTGGACGACTCGATCGTGCGCGGCAACACCCAGCGTGCCCTCGTACGGATGCTGCGGGAGGCCGGTGCGGCGGAGGTGCACGTACGGATCTCGTCGCCGCCGGTGAAGTGGCCGTGCTTCTACGGCATCGACTTCGCGACCCGGGTCGAGTTGATCGCCAACGGGTTGAGTGACGAGCAGATCTGTCGCTCGATCGGTGCCGACTCGTTGGGGTACGTGTCGCTGGAGGGTCTCACCGCGGCGACCGAGCTGCCCGCAGCGTCGCTGTGCCGGGCCTGCTTCAACGGTGAGTACCCGGTCGAGGTGCCCCTCGCGGCCCGTCTCCGGGAAGGGGTGGCCGAGCGGACCGACGCCGACGGCCTGTCGAAGTCGTTGGGCGGCGTCGGCGCCGAGGATGCCCTGAGCCGCCCGTGAATGCTGAGTCGCCCGTGAATGCCGAGTCGCCCGTGAATGCCGAAACTTCCCGGCCCGCGGACCGTCCGCAAAGTGCGTACGCCCGCGCCGGCGTCGACATCGAGGCCGGCGACCGGGCCGTGGCGCTGATGAAGGACTCGGTCGCCCGTTCGAGCCGCCCCGAGGTGATGGGCGGGATCGGCGGGTTCGCCGGTCTGTTCGACGCGTCGGCGTTGGCCCGCTACCGGCACCCGGTGCTGGCCACCTCCACCGACGGGGTCGGCACCAAGGTCGCCATCGCCCAGGCGATGGACCGGCACGACACGATCGGGTTCGACCTGGTCGGGATGTTGGTCGACGACCTGGTGGTGTGTGGTGCCGAACCGCTGTTCGTGACCGACTACATCGCCTGTGGTCGGGTCGTCCCGAAGCGGATCGCGGCCATCGTGGACGGCATCGCCCGGGCCTGCCGGGCGACCGGCGCGGCCCTGCTCGGCGGGGAGACCGCCGAACACCCCGGTCTGCTGGGACCTGACGAGTACGACATCGCCGGCGCCACCACCGGCGTCGTGGAGGCCGACGCGCTGCTCGGGCCGGACCGGGTGCGGGCCGGTGACGTGGTCGTGGCGATGGCCTCGTCGGGGCTGCACTCGAACGGCTACTCGCTGGTCCGGCAGGTGCTGCTGACCGAGGCCGCTTGGGCGCTCGACCGGGAGGTGGCCGAGCTCGGCCGCGACCTCGGCTCGGAGCTGCTGGAGCCGACCCGGCTGTACGCGCTCGACGCGCTCGCCCTGATCGATGCGGTCGAGGTGCACGCGATGAGCCACATCACCGGCGGCGGGTTCGCCAACAATCTGGCGCGCGTCCTGCCCGACGGGCTGGCCGCCACGATCGAGCGCGGCAGCTGGCAGCCGGCGCCGATCTTCGGCCTGGTCCAGCAGGTCGGTGGCGTGTCGCAGGCCGACCTGGAGGCGACCCTCAACATGGGGGTCGGGATGGCTGTCGTGGTGGCGCCCGAGGCGGCGGACGAGGCCGTACGATTCCTGATGTCCCGCGACGTGCCCGCATGGGTGTGCGGGGAGGTTCGGGACGCTGCGCAGGGCTCGCCGCGGGCCGAGTTGGTGGGAGTTCACTGACCGGTACGTGGGTCGCTTTGTCGCGGTTGAACGGATTGGGTAGCCTGCTACTCACGACACAGTGAACAGACGAGCCCGCGGCATAGCCGCCGGCGCAGACCATGCGAGGGGGTCGGACCCAATGGGGCGCGGCCGTGCGAAGGCAAAGCAGACCAAGGTGGCCCGGGATCTGAAGTACCGGACCACAGAGACCGATTTCGAGTCTCTCGAGCGAGAGTTGCGAGGCGGGGACGATCGCGGGGAACCGCAGATTCCGGACGCCTATGCCGACCTCGCCGACGACTACGACAGCGACGACGAACGACACCTTCGTCAGTCCGGCTGACGTCACCGACACCTTCGGGCCGCCGAACGTCCCACGCAAGTTCGTCTCATGGCGGACTTGTGGCGTGGGGTGATTGGCGGTGATCCCCGCATGGCTCTAGCCTTGACCCATGAGCCAGAGCCCAGAGAACCCGTCGGATCCGTCCTGGTCGCAGCAGCCGACCCAGTCCTCCGGCGAGTCCGGGCACTGGGGACAGCCTGTTCCGCCAGCTGAGCAGCAGTCCGGTGAGTGGGGTGCTCAGGCACAGCCGGAGCAGCCAGCCGCCTCGAGTTGGGGTGGTGACCAGCAGTCCGCCGGTGGTTGGGGTCAGCCGCAGGAGCAGCAGGCTGACGCGGGTCAGCAGGCCGGTGGCTGGGGTCAGCCGCAGGAGCAGCAGGCTGACGCCGGTCAGCAGGCCGGTGGTTGGGCCGCCCAGACCGGTGATGGCCAGTCCGACAGCTCGGGCGCGGAGTCGCAGGGCCAGTGGGGTGCCGTCGGTGGCGACCAGCAGGCGCAGCCGGCGACCGACCCCTACGGCCAGCCCGTGAGCCAGGACCCGTACGGGCAGGCTCCAGGCACTGAGCAACAGAATCAGTACGGCCAGCAGGGTCAGTACGGCGAGCAGCAGGGTGCGTCGGCGGCGTCGGCTTCGGACCCGTACGGGCAGCAGCAGGGTCAGTACGGTCAGCCGTCCGCCTCTGACCCGTACGGGCAGCAGCCGGGCCAGCAGGGTCAGTACGGCGAGCAGCAGGGTGCGTCGGCGGCGTCGGCTTCGGACCCGTACGGGCAGCAGCAGGGTCAGTACGGTCAGCCGTCCGCCTCTGACCCGTACGGGCAGCAGCCGGGCCAGCAGGGTCAGTACGGCGAGCAGCAAGGTGCCTCGGCGGCGTCGGCTTCGGACCCGTACGGGCAGCAGCCGGGCCAGCAGGGCCAGTACGGCGAGCAGCAGGGTGCGTCGGCGGCGTCGGCTTCGGACCCGTACGGGCAGCAGCAGGGCCAGCAGGGTCAGTACGGTCAGCCGTCGGCCTCTGACCCGTACGGTCAGCCGTCGGCGTCCGACCCGTACGGTCAGCAGCAGGGCCAGCAGGGTCAGTACGGCGCCGCACCCGCGGATCCGTACGGCCAGCAGCAGGGCCAGCAGGCCTACGGCCAGCAGCAGCCGGGCCAGTACGGGCAGCAGGGCCAGCAGGGCTACGCCGAGCCGCAGGGCTACGGGCAGCAGCACGGCGGCTACCCGCAGCAGGCCGGACAGCCAGGTGCCGGTGTCGACCCCGTGATCGGCATGCCGCCGCCGGTGGCCGGTCAGCAGCCGCTGAGCCCCTCCGACGAACGTCAGTGGGCCTGGATGTCGCACGCCGGTGGGGTGATCCTGAGCGTCATCGCCCCGTTGATCTTCTACATCCAGTACAAGGATCGCAGCGCCTTCGTCGGCGAGCACGCCCGTCGGGCGCTGAACTTCGGCATCCTGAACGTGATCTTCCAGATCGTCGGCTGGGTCCTGGTCAGCCTGCTGTCGGTGATCTTCATCGGCCTGTTGCTGATCCCGGTGATGTTCGTGCCGTACATCTTCATGATCATCGGCGCGGTCAAGGCCAGCAAGGGCGAGATGTACAAGTACCCCGTGCACGTCGACATGGTGAAGTGACCCGAGCGTGACCGGCGACAGGGACCGCGTGAACAAGGCACCCCGGTGGGATGACGACATCCTGCCGGGGTTCTCGCGTCACGACATCGGGCTGCCCGGGGCCGAACGCGCGCCCGGTGAGCCCGAGGACGTGGAACTGGTCGCCACCCTCGTCCGCAAGGACACCCGGCTGCGCCCGTCGCGACGGGCGGTGCTGTACGTCCACGGTTGGAACGACTACTTCTTCCAAGCCCACCTTGCCGACTTCTGGGTCGACCGGGGTTTCGACTTCTACGCCCTCGACCTGCGGCGGTACGGCCGCAGCCTGCGCGAGGGTCACTTCGGGGGGTTCGTGACCGACCTGGCCGAGTACGACACCGAGCTCAGCGCCGCCGTCGACGAGATCCGCACCGACCATGATCAGGTGCTGTTGATGGGCCACTCCACCGGCGGTCTGATCTGCAGCGTCTGGGCCGCCGACAACCCCGGCCGGATCGACGGGCTGGTCCTCAACTCGCCGTGGCTCGACCTGCAGGCCACCGCCATGGTGCGAGCGTTGGGAACGCCGGTGATCGACGCGCTGGGCACCCGGATGGCGACCACCGTGCTCCCGGTCAGTGACCAAGACTTCTATTCCCGGGTCCTGCACACCAGGTCCGGCGGCGAATGGGACTACGACCTCAGCTGGAAGTCATCGCCGTCGGCTGCGGTCCGTGCGGGTTGGCTGCGGGCCGTGCTGCGGGGGCACCAGCGGGTGGCCGCCGGACTCGATATCGAGGTACCGATCCTGGTGATGGCCAGCGACCGTTCGCTGTTCCGACGCAAGTGGCACGACGACATGCGCCGCAGCGACACCGTGCTCGACGTCAGCCAGATCGCCCACCGCGCCATCCACCTCGGCTCGTGCGTGACCGTGGTCAGGATTGCCGGCGGGATCCACGACCTCGTGCTGTCGCCGGAACCCGTACGCAGCAAGGTGTTCTCCGAGATGGCCCGCTGGGTGCGCGGGTACGCGGCCTGGTACTGAGGCCGATTGGGCAGACCGGGGTGGGACAGCCCTTGACGACTTGGCCGTATTGGGCCACATTGGTGCCACTCCGCAGCGACGCACCCCGAAGGGCTCCCACATGACGGTCACCGACTCCAGCCAGGTTGCCACGAGCCCCGAGCGGGCGACCCTGTCGAGGCGGTCGTTCACCGGCCTGCTGGGTGCCTCGGTGGGCCTGACGAGTGCGGCCCTGGGAGGTGTCCGGGCGCCACGGGCGGTCGCCGCGGGGGACAACCTGCTGCCGAACGGTGGTTTCGAGACCATCGACGCGTCCGGTCACCCCGTCGGGTGGGATCGGGTAGGCACCGTCGAGTCGGTGACCGACCCCGTCCACGAGGGACAGCGGGCCGTACGGCTGGTCGACACCAGCGCGAGCGCAGGCACCTTCGTGCGCAGCGCCAAACTGCCGGCCGAACCGGCCGTCGTCTACAGCGCAACGGCCTGGACCCGGCGGACGAGCAGCAGACCGTACCTCTACCTTGAGTTCTGGGATGCCGCAGACACTCGGATCCAGACCACCCAGGTCAGCGCCGACGTCTCACACAGCGACTGGCAACAGTTGGCCGCACGGGCGGGGGCCCCCGATGCGGCCAGCCACGTCACGGTCCTGTGTTATGCCTCGGTTGCCGACATCGGCGACGTGTTCTTCGACGACGTCCGGTTGGTCCGGCCGCCCGCCGAGGAGGTGCGCGAGTTTCCGCTCGCCGCGTCGGGTCACCCGCGGTTGTACTTCACCCCCGACGAGCTGCCTGCGTTGCGGGAGCGCACCACCGACACCCGACCCAACCCGTGGGGTACGCCGGTGGCCGACGTCTGGCGCACGGTGGTAAACGAGGCCGACACCGCGGTGGCGGAGACCGAGTTCACGCAGGCCTACATCGCCGGGGTGTCCATCGTCTACCCGCTCCCGCCGGTGCAGCCGGAACCGCACGACCCGCCGCCCGGTTACACCGCCGGGCCGTACCCGTACTGGACCGCCATGGGCGAGGGCATCCGCCGTCGGTTGCAGGCGATGAGCCTCGCCTACGCGGGCACCGGGGACGAGCGGTATGCCTTGCGGGTCAAGGAATACCTGCTGTCGCTGGCCCAGTGGGAGACGTGGACCGACCCGGCGTACCAGACCTATTCCCGGACCCGCACCGAACTGGCCACCGCCGCCCTCACCATCGGTGTGGCCTTCGGCTACGACGTGATCCACGAGCTGCTCGACGAGACCGAGCGCACCACAATCCGGGAAGCGCTGATCACCCACGGCGTCCACAAGTTCTACCTCGACCTGACGACCCCGGCACCGGACAACCACTGGATGCTGCGGGCCAGTGCGCTGGCAACCGGGGCTGCCGTCGTGCACGGTACGGATGACCGCAGCAACGCCTGGCTGACCCGGGCGTCCAATGTGTTCAGCTGGTACCTCGACCTGTTCCAGACCGGCGGTCAGGAGGGATACGGCTACACCAGCTACTCGCTGGACAACATTCTGGAGGGGGCCGGCCACGTCACCCGCGTCACCGGTGCCGCCGGGGTGCTCGACAATCCGTACCTCAACCAGGCGAACGCTGCGGGCAAGATCAACTTGATGCGGTGGATCCTGCGTGGGCTGGTGCCGGGTAGCACCGCCCTCGCGCCGATCTCCGACTCATCGGCGGCGACCTACTTCGGGATCACCGCGGGGGTGCTGTCCAGCCAACTCGGGGACGGCCACGCTGGCTGGTACCTGCAACAGGCGAAGCCGTCGACCCCGGCGATGCAGCAGTTCATCTATGGCGACCCCGACATCCCGGTCACCGCACCGACCAACCTGCCGACCAGTGCGGTGATCGACGGTCTCGGCTGGGCGTCGATCCGGTCGGGCTGGGAGTTCGACGATCGGCTGCTGGTGATGAAGGCCAACGACTCCCGGCTCGGCCACAACCACTACGACCAGAACTCCTTCATCATCGGCAGCAATGGCAACTGGATCGCCGGTGACGCCGGCTATCGCAGCTACATCTCCGGACCGAAGAACGACTACACCGTCACCCATGGCCACAACACCGTCTACGTCGACGGCGAGGGCCAAGGCGTGCACCAGGGATTCCCACAGGGGCGAGGATCCATGCGCGCCGGGGTCGTGTCGGCCGCATGCGTGTTCGTCGTCGGCTCGGCCGCCGAAGCGTACGAGCAGACGCCTCTGGACCGCTTCGACCGGCACGTGCTGGCGCTGCCGGACCACTACTACCTGATGGTCGACCGGCTGGCGGCCCCCGCACCGCACGAGTACGACTGGCGACTGGGCACGGGCCCCAGCACCGAGTACCGACTTGATCAGGCCAGCTTCGAGGTGGGTGACAGTCGGGTCGGCCGGGTGGTCGACCAGTGGAACAACTCGGCGCAACTGCGGCTCACCGTGCTCGACGAGACGCCGCGCACGCTGTCGTTGGCGACCTGGCCCGGGGCCGAGGAGTATGGCCAACAGATCCACCTGAGCAGTGGGGCACCGGCCCGCGAGGCGGAGTTCATGACGCTGCTGCAGGCCGGGGCGCGGGAGACGCCGGGGCTGTTCCAGGCCGAGAGTCTGCCCGTCACGACGTCCGGGGCCGGGTTGCGCAACCTGGAGATCAGCGGCGCGACGGTGGTGTTCCTGCGGGCCACGGCAGTCGGCGACTGGATGGAGTTCCCGGTCGAACTGGCCGAGTCCGGCTCGTACGACATCCGCGCCTGGTTCGGCATGTCGCCGTCGTACGCGCAGCTCTCCTTCGCGATCGACGGGGTGACCCTGGGGGAGCCGGTGGACACCTACGCAGCCGACATCGGGCTCACCGACCCGGTCACCTTCGACAGCTTGTCGTTGACAGCCGGCGTGCACACCGTGCGGCTGACCGTCGTCGGGCGGAACGCCGCCTCGGCCGGGTTCTTCATCTCCGTCGATGCCTTCCAGATCGTGCGTTCCGGCACCTCGACTGAGGCGCCGCCACTGCCCACACTGGCCGCCCGGCGGGTGATCAGCGGGACCGGCGTCGGGGCCGTGGTGGTGCGGCCGGGGGCGAGCCGTGAGATCACCGACGTCATCGGACTCCGTCGCGGAGCTGCGCCGGTCGTGCTCGAAGGAGTCCGGACCGATGCCGAACAGTTCCTGGTCGGCTTCGAACGGGGTCCGGTGGTGGAGCGCTACGCCGTGACCGGTGGCACCACCGCCGTCGGCAAGTCACGGCGGTTGCTGGCCTGTGCGGCGCCGATCAACCTCGGCGTCGTCCACGACGAGGCGACGGCCACCACCCACGCGACACTGTCGACCGAGGTGGCCCAACAGGTGAGGTTCCACGTACGGCGTGGCGACACGATCACGCTGGACGGGCAGCCCGTCACGTCCGGCTTCGACGCTGGTCGGGAGTTGCTCACCATCACCGTCGAGCCCGGCCGACATGAGGTGGTTGTCCGCTGACCACCCCGGTACATGCCGACGTCCGGGGTGGGGGCAGGATGTAAGGGTGAACGAGCCACACGTCGTCATCGTCGGTGCCGGCTTCGCTGGCGTGGCCGCACGCGAGCGCCTGCTCAAGGGTGGTTGCCGGGTCACGCTGATCGACCAGCACCCGTACAACACGTTCCAACCGCTGCTGTACCAAGTGGCCACCGGCGGCCTGAACCCCGGTGACATCACCTTCCCGATCCGCAGTCTGAGCGGTCGCCACCGACATCGGGCGCGCTACCGCCGGTCCAAGGTGACCGGCCTCGATCCCGAGCAGCAGGAGGTCATCTGCTCCGACGGGGCACGGGTGGGCTACGACTACCTGGTGCTGAGCGCCGGTGTCGAGGCCAACTACTTCGGCATTCCGGGGGTGGCGGACTACTCGGTGTCGCTCTACACCCGGGCCGATGCGCTGCAGGCCCGCGACATGCTCTTCGGTGGGCTGGAACGACTGGCGGCCAAGTCCGACTCCCGGAGTCGATCCTTCACCGTCGTCGTGGTCGGTGGCGGCCCGACGGGGGTCGAGATGGCCGGGACGCTCGCGGAGATGCGGGAGGTGGCGATGCCGCGCTCCTTCCCCGAACTCGACCCGAAGAACATCCGGGTGGTGCTGGTGGAGATGGCGCCCCAGTTGCTGACCCCGTTCCACGACGACCTACAGGACTACACCCGCCGGCAGCTGGAGAAGCGCGGCGTCGACGTCCGGTTGGACACCGCCATCGCCAAGGTGCACGCCGACCGTGTCGAGTTCGGTGACGGCAGTTGCCTCGATTCCGATCTGGTCGTCTGGGCGGCCGGTGTCGGTGGCCGGGACGAGGTGCAGAGTTGGGACCTCGAGCTCGGTCGTGGCGGACGGATCCTCGTGGAGGACGACTACCGGGTGCGTGGTCATGACCTGATCTTCGCCGCCGGTGACGCCGCGGTGTCGGCGAACGAACCCCAACCCCAGTTGGCACAACCGGCGATGCAGATGGGCAAGCACGTCGCCGAGCAGATCCTCCGGCTGGAGCAGGGCCTGCCGACCGAGAAGTTCCACTACGCCGACCGCGGCTCGATGGCCACCATCGGGCAGCTCTCGGCCATCGTCGAGTTTCCGCAGGGTGCCCGCTTCACCGGCCCGGTCGCGTGGGTGCTGTGGATCGCGGTCCACCTGATGTATCTGCTGGGTGGCCGGAACCGGATCTCGACGATGTTCAACCTTGCCGCTCGCTACCTGGCATTTCGCCGTACGGGGGCGATCGTCGGTGACGTGCAGGACACCCCGGCAGAGCTCGGTCGTACAACCAAGGATCCGAACGTCAACGAGTGAGGCTGGGCCGTGGCAGGCACCCTGCACGTCGACGACATCGCTGCCTGCGAGTGACCGTACAGCCATCCTCGTGCCGGAGGCATGACCCAACCGCGTGCTTGCTGATCCTGCACCCCGACCGGTCACGCTGATCGGGTTGCCGACGGTCTAAGGTTGGCGCAACGGGCAGGAGGAGGAGTGCGTGGCGACACCAGAGCCGGTGCGGTGGACCGAGGTGTCCCCGTCGCAGTTCCCGCACGAGGCCGAGGGGCTGCAACTCGTCCGTGAGCTGCTGCCGGAGCAACCGCCGTTCCATGCTTGGTCCAACTTCGAGTTCCGGGACGGCCACGGCCGCTGGCACGAGGTCGATCTGTTGGTGCTGGGCCGTCGTCGGCTCCACCTGGTCGAGCTGAAGTACTACTCCGGGCGGCTGCGCGGTGACGACCACACCTGGCTGCGTGACGGGCGACGCGCCGAGGACTCGCCACTCAAGCTGGCCCGCCGCAAGGCGCAGTACTTCAGCAGCAAACTCAAGGACGAGTTCGAACGCTGGGTCCGGGAGACAAAGGCCAACGCGCCGCCCGCGCACACGGTCGTCCCGTGGGTGCAGGAGTCGGTGTTCCTGCACCACCCGAAGTTCGTCAGCGAACTGTCCGAGGCCAGTGCCATCGGGCTGTACGGCATCGACGGCCAGGAGCGACACAGCAACCTTCCCGGCATCTCTGAGCTGCTCCTCGAGCACGGGGACCCACGGCGACAGATTCGCGAACGGACGATCGCCGAGCTGATGAGCAGGATCGGCCTGGTGCAGCGTCGGGAACGGGAAGCGGGATCCTGGGTGATCCGGGAGGAGGCCATCGCCGACGGCGATGGTTGGCAGGAGTGGGAAGCATCCCACAAGATCAGCCAGCAACGACGTGCCCGGATCCGGATCCAGGTGCTGCCACCCACCGCACCCGAGGCCGAGCGGCGTCGGGTGGCCACCATCGCCGAGCACGAGTTCCGGGTGATGGAGCACCTCAACCACCAGGGCGTGCTGCGGCCCGAGGACCTGATCGACAGCGACCTCGGCGTCGGTCTGGTCTATCCGCTGGACGACGACTGGCAGCGGCTCGACCTGTGGCTGAGCGGGCAGCCGGACGGGGTGTCACTGGAGACCCAGCTTTCCATCATTCGGAAGGCCGGCGAGGCCCTGCAGTACGCCCACGGCAACAAGGTCGTCCACCGTGGCCTCAACCCGCACACCATCTGGGTCCGGGAACGGGAGGGTGAGCTCCGCGTGCAGGTGCGTGACTGGCAGTCCGCCGGCCGGGTCCGTGCCGAACACGGCACCGGCACCGCGACCGGGGTCACCGCACTGATCGGCGCCGACAGCGCCCGACCGGAGAGCACCGACCGTTGGCTGGACGCGTTCGCGGCCCCGGAGGGTGGCCTGCTGCAGGGGGTGGATCGGGTCCGCGTCGACGTGTTCGGCCTGGGCGCGCTGGCGTTCTTCCTGTTGGCCGGTGGCCGCCGACCGGCCGACTCGGCCACGGAGCTGGCCGCACGCCTGCGGCAACAGTCCGGGCTCGATCTTGCACCTGAACTGCCGGCGGTGTCGTCAGCCGTCCGGGAGGCGGTGCTCAACGCGACCCGCCCCGCGGTCTCGGAGCGGACCGCCGACGTACGCAGCTTCCTCGAGCAACTCGCCGACGAGGGCAGCCCGGCCGCCGACGCGGAGCCGGATCCTGACCCGCTCGACGCCGCACCCCAGGCACTGCTCGGTGGCCGGTTCCGACTGCTCCGACGACTTGGCACCGGATCGACGGCCGTCGGACTGCTGGTGCGCGATGAACACCAGGAACCGGCACGCGAGGTTGTGCTGAAGGTGGCCAGCAGTGACGCCGCTGCTGACCGGCTCCGCGACGAGGCCGAGGTGCTGCGGTCGATCACGAGCCCCCGCATCGTCAAGCTGCTCGAGGGTCCCATCGTCGTGGCAGGTCGCGACACCCTGGTATTGGAGAGTGCCGGCAACCACACGCTCGCCAAGGAGCTGGGGGATCGGCAGCGGCAGTCGCTGGACTACCTGGAGCGGTGGGGCACCGATCTGCTCCGGGCGTTGGTCGACCTCGATGCCGCCGGCATCGACCATCGCGACATCAAGCCCGCCAATTTGGGCGTACGGGAGAGCCGCAGCGACCGTGCGAAGCACCTGGTGCTCTTCGACTTCTCGCTCTCCCGGGCCGCGGCGTCGGCCGTCCGGGCCGGGACCCCGCCGTACCTCGACCCGTTCCTGGGGAGCGCCGGCCGGGAACTCTACGACACTGCCGCCGAACTGTACGCCGCGGCGGTGGTGCTGTTCGAGATGGCGACCGGGCAGCCGCCGGTGTACGGCGACGGGCTGTCCGACCCGGCCGCGATCAGTGATGAGGCGACCGTCGCCGACGGTGCCTTCGACCGGACGGTGGCCCAGCCGCTGGCAGGGTTCTTCCGCACCGCGCTGGCTCGGGACCGGAGCGCCAGGTTCGACACCGCCGGCGACATGTTGGCGGCCTGGCTACAGGTCTTCGGGCAGACCCAGACCGGCGCACCGGACAACGCGACCGAGTTGCAGGAGGCGGCGACGCCCGCAACGCCGTTGAGCGACGCGGGCCTGTCGGCCCGGGCCCTGTCGGCGCTGGAACCGTTCGACGTCCACACGGTGGCCGATCTGGTCTCGGTGGACGCGGTACGACTGGCGCGCCCCAGCGGGGTGAAGGAGCTGACCCGCAAGGAGATCCGCGCCGCCGCAGCCCGCTGGCGGAAGAAGTTTCCCTCGACCGTTCGGTCCAGGCCATTCGGCACCCCGACCCGGACAACGGTGCTGCCGGACCCCCTGGCGGTCGCCGAACTACTGCTCGACGCGGTTCGCGCAGACCGGAGCGAGACCAGGGCCCGGTACGCCGCGCAGATCCTCGGCACCACGCCGCAACCCGTCGACGCGTTCGCCACCCAGGCCCAGCTCGGTGCCAGTCTGCCCAAGCCGATCACGTCGGGTCGTGGCAACCAGCTGATCACCGAGCTGCACGACGCCTGGGGTTCCGACGACCGTTCCCGGCAGGTGCTCGACACGCTGGAACACGAGGTCGCGGCCCGGCTCGAGGCGTTGGGCACCGTCGCCACCGTGGGTGAGCTGGTCGACGGGCTGATCACCGTGATGGTCGAGGATCCGGCATCGGACGACAATGCCGAGACCCGCATCGTCGCCGGCCTGCTGCGTGTCGTGGTCGATCGACAACGCGCTCGGATCCGTGGCGGTCAGGACGACATCGTCGAGTATCAGCTGCGTCGCCGGGCCGGGCGTCCGGCGTTGATCGGCACCGATGCCGACATCCTGGATGTGGTGGAGGAGCTGGGCCGGGTGGCCGACCGGCTGGTGTCGGCGGTGAACCCGGGGGATGCGACCGATGCCTTGGTGCCAGCAGCGCGGGTCGCCGAGGAACTCATCGCTACGGTCAACCGCGCCGACACGGTGCCGGACGAGCTGCGGTCACCGGGCAGGCTGGCGCGGCTCGCCGCAGCCCTGTCCACCCGGTCGGCGGCGTCGGGCAACCACGAGCTGCACCACCGGGGGCTGTCGGCTGCCGGGGCGGTGTCGTTGAGCCTGCGTGCCGTGGCGGCCGGTCAGCAGCTTCCGCCGACCGAGTTGCGCGATCGCGTTCGGGCCCGGTTCCCGGCCATCGCTGCGCTGCCGGAGCGACCAGCCCTGGACCGCATCGTCGAGGAGTCGGAGCTGGACCTCGTCTACGACGATCGGCGACGCAGCTACGTGACACCGCAGTCACCGCACGACACCACCGGGCTGGAGTCGCGTGCCCCCACCACGGTGGCGGTCGCACTGCCGGCACTGTCGGTCGACGGCGTCGTCGGCCAGCGACTGAGCGACAGCATCGCCCGCCGGTCGTTCCTCGCCCTGGCGCCACCGGCCGCGCTGCTCGACCGCTTCCTCGTCGTGCTTCACGACAGGTACGACGCGACCATGATCAACATCACCGAGGTGTTGCTGCAGGCAATGCGCGAGCAGGCGGCGGTGGCGAAGCTGCCCTGGGCTGCGGTGCTGTCGGCCGACGCGGAGGCCAGTGGCAGTCGCGCCGCACAAGGGCTGCACGCCCTGGTGGGCAAGGCGATGCCCGCGGTGGCAGCGGCGATCGACACCGCCCTGACCGCCGGCGGATCCGGGCCGGTGGTCCTCACCGACGCGTCGGTGCTGGCCCGCTACGCCGCACTCGGCACGCTCAGCCGCTGGACCGACCTGGCGACCGCACGCAGCCGACCGCTGTGGTTGGTGGTGCCGCAACTGCTGGCCGACCGTGGGCCGGTGCTCGAAGGCCGCCCCCTGCCGCTGGCCGCACCGGGGCAGTTCGTGGCGGTTGACCGGAGCTGGATCGACAGTCGTCGTCAACCGGAGGGTGCCTCGGCATGATCAACTCGACCGACCTCGTCGCAGCACTCCAGCGCCAGGTGCTGACGCTCGAGGACGACCTGCGGGAGCGACTGGATCTGTTGCCCGCAGATCGGGAACGCTGGCAGGACGAGCATCGGCGGCTGCTGCGCGCCGAACGGACCGCTGCCGGCTGGACCGCGTGGCGCGACGACCGGGTGACCCAGGCTGCGGTCGCCTGGGTGCTGACGACGGTGTTCATCCGGTTCTGTGAGGACAACCGACTGGTCCGTCCGGTGTGGATCAGTGGCCCCGTCGAGCGGCGCCGGGAGGCGACCGACGCCCAGCTCGCCCACTTCCGCACCCACCCCGACCACACCGACCGCGAATGGTTGCAGACCGCGATCGCCCACCTGGCCAGGCTCCGGGCCACCGCACCGCTGGTCGAGGAACATTCCCCACTGTGGACGATCTCACCGTCGGGGCAGGCCGTGACCGACCTGCTGCAGTTCTGGCGGCGCACCGACGATGCCGGTGAGTTGATCTTCGACTTCACCGACCCGGAGCTGTCCACCCGATTCCTCGGTGACCTCTACCAGGACCTGTCCGATCACGCCAAGAGGACCTTCGCCCTGTTGCAGACCCCGGAGTTCGTGGAGGAGTTCATCCTCGACCAGACCCTGGAGCCGGCACTCACCGAACGTCCCCTCGACGGCTTCACGATCATCGACCCCACCTGCGGTTCGGGGCACTTCCTGCTCGGCGCCTTCCACCGGTTGCTGGACCGGTGGGACCGGCAGGCGCCGGCGCTCGACCGGCAGGAACGGGTGCGGCTCGCCGTCGAATCGGTGTACGGGGTCGACATCAACCCGTTCGCGGTGGCCATCGCCCAGTTCCGGTTGACCGTGGCGGTGCTGCTCGCCTGCGGACTGCGCGAGCTGGACGAGGCTCCTGCGGTGGAGTATCACGTGGTGGCGGGGGACTCGTTGCTGTTCGGTCGCGACGCGGAGACCTTGCCCTTCGAGGGGGCCGACTATGACCAGCAGATGTCAGACATCGCCTACACCACCGAGGACGTCGACCGACTCAAGAGGATCCTCACCCCCGGGCAGTACGACGTTGTCGTCGGCAACCCGCCCTACATCACGGTGAAGGACAAGCATCTCAACAAGGCGTACCGGGCGCTGTACCCGACCTGCAAGGGAACCTATGCGCTGACCGTGCCCTTCATGGAACGCTTCTTTGCCTTGGCGAAGCCTGCTCGTGGTGATCAACCCGCCGGGTGGACGGGCCAGATCACGTCGAACTCGTTCATGAAACGGGAGTTCGGGTCGAAGCTGATCGAGGAGTTCCTGGTCGCCAAGGACCTCCGGTTGGTCGCCGACACCTCGGGGGCCTACATCCCCGGGCACGGGACGCCGACGGTGATCATCACCGGGCGGAACCAGCGTCCGGTTGGGTCGACAGTCCGGGCGGTGCTCGGGATCCGTGGGGAGCCGGGGCGTCCGGCGGATCCGGCCGAGGCCATGGTGTGGTCGTCGATCGTTGATCACGTGGGGGACCCCGGCCATGAGGATCAGTGGCTATCTGTTTCGGACCTCGATCGCTCAGCTCTTCGTGATCATCCGTGGAGTTTGAGTGGCGGCGGTGCTACCGATCTCCTAGAAGTAATTGAGCAAGCGCCCTCCCAACTGGGTAGAGGGGTGGACAGTATCGGACGCACAACTGTTGTTGGAGAGGATGATGCGTGGTTCATCCGTGGATCGACCGTGCGTGCGCTGAATCTCGAGAATTTCGTCACACCGATTGTCGTTGGCGAGAATGTCCGTGACTATGCCATAGGTGCGGACGCACTTGTGCTTTGGCCGTATGTTGACGTCTTCAAGCCTTCGTGGGTTTCTCCCGAATCGGTTCTGGTTGCGAGGTGTCTATGGCCTAATCGTTCATGGCTGGAGAAGCGCGTCATTTTCGGCAAGACGCTGAAGCAGCGCAATCGTCCGTGGTACGACCACCTCGAGTGCTACACGTCCAAGATGCGAACACCACTTGGGATCACGTACGCGGAAGTCGCCACGCACAACCACTTCGTGCTGGACCGGGGTGGCAAGGTCTTCAAGCAGACAGCCCCAGTGATCAAGTTGCCGGAGGCGGCCACCGAGGATGATCATCTCGGGCTGCTCGGCGTCCTCAACTCGTCGACCGCATGCTTCTGGCTGAAGCAGAACTGTTACAACAAGGGCAACGGCGGAATCGGCGGGGGGATCGGCGACGAGGACTGGGAGCCTCGCTATCAGTTCGGTGGGACGACCTTGCAGGACTACCCACTGCCGGAGACGCTCCCGCGGGAGCGTGCCCGCTCGCTGGATCGCCTGGCGACCAGCCTGAGCGCTGCGGCACCGGAGCAGGTTGTCGAGGGGGTGCCGACCGCTGCGACCTTGGCGCAGGCAGCGGCAACGTCGGCGTCGATCCGCGGCCGGATGATTGCCGAGCAGGAAGAGCTCGACTGGGCTGTCTACGGACTGTACGGGCTGCCGGGTGGCGAGCTGGTCCACCAGGGTGATGACCTGCCGGAGATTGCCCTGGGTGAGCGCGCCTTCGAGATCGCGCTGGCCCGCAAGGTCGCGGCCGGCGAGGAGGAGACGGCGTGGTTCGCGCGGCATGGGTCGACGCCGATCACCGAGATCCCGGCGCACTGGCCGGAGGCCTACCGTGACCTGGTGCAGCGGAGACTCGACCTGATCGAGGCCGACGCCGGGGTTGCGCTGTTGGAGTCGCCGGAGCACAAGCGACGCTGGTCTGCTGAGCCGTGGCAGACGCGGCAGGACCGAGCACTGCGCGGCTGGCTGCTCGACCGGCTGGAGGACCGCGCGTTCTGGTTCAGCGGTCCGACCCCGACGCCGAAGAGCGTGGCCCAACTGGCCGATGCCGTGGGTAGTGACGCCGATCTCGTCTCGGTGCTGCAGCTGTGGGAAGGTCGCCCCGACGTGCCGGTGGTCGACTCGTTGACCCGGCTGCTGACCGATGAGGCCGTCCCCTATCTGGCGGCCCTGCGGCTGAAGGAGCCGGGCCTGCGCAAGCGCCGGGCGTGGGAGGAGACGTGGCAGCTGCAGCGCCGCGAGGATGCCGGCGAGGATGTCGGACCGATCCCCGTGCCGCCGAAGTACACCACCGCTGACTTCCGCAAGCAGAGCTGGTGGCAACACCGCGGCAAACTGGACGTCCCGAAGGAACGGTTCATCCTCTATCCGGACGCGGGCCGAGTCACCGACCCGACCCTGTTGCTGGGCTGGGCCGGCTGGGACCACGCTGAACAGTCCCTCGCGCTGGCCGCCATCATCGCCGCCCGCGAGGAAGAAGGCCGCCCCGACGACGACCTGGTGCCACTGGTCGCCGGGCTGGCCGAGCTGCAACCCTGGGTGGCGCAGTGGCACTCCGACATCCACCCCGTCTACGGCCAGAGCCTGGCCGTGTTCTGCCAGGAGCAGCTGGACGAACGATCCCGCCAGGTCAACCAGTCGATCGAGCAGCTGGCCGCCTGGCGACCGGCCGCACGGGCACGCAAGTCAACCCCACGAAAGTCAGCCAGGGCACGAAAGGCGACCACATGACCACGCTGCTCAAGGACCTGATCGACATCCCCGAGCGGGCCGGTGCCGAGGACTATGTGCTGCGGCTTACCGACAGTGTCGGCGAGGATCGGGTCCACCGCACCCTCGACGCCTACGTCGTCACCCCCGACATCGCCGACTCGTTCGACACCGCACTCGGGCTGGTCGCCGACGCGGTCGGCAACGGGGTCAGTCGTGGTGCCTTCCTGACCGGCTCCTTCGGCTCCGGCAAGAGTCACTTCATGGCCGTGCTGCACGCCCTACTGCGACACGAACCGTACGCTCGCAGCAAGGCCGAACTGCAGTCCGTCATCGCCCGCCACGACGGTGCGCTGCAGGGCAAGACGTTCCTGCCCCTGGCGTTCCACCTGCTCGGGGCCGAGACCCTCGAGCGGGCCGTCTTCGACGGCTACCTGCGCCAGATCCGCGAGCTGCATCCCGACGCGCCGCTACCGGCGCTGCACCGCTCCGACGCCCTGCTGCGCGACGCGGCCGGCCTGCGGGAACGACTCGGCGACGACAAGTTCTTCGAAGGCCTGAACGGCGGCGCCGAGGCCCACGACGACGTCTGGTCCGGCATCCTCGGCGCCGGCACCTGGGACGCGCAGACCTACCGGGCGGCCGAGGCGGCCAACCCGGCCGCCGAGGATCGACAACAACTCGTCAGCGCCCTGGTGGAGAACTACTTCCAGGCCTACACACAGCAGGCGAGGTACGTCGACCTCGACACCGGACTGGCCGCCATCTCCGCCCACGCCGACCGACTCGGCTACGACGCGGTGGTGCTGTTCCTCGACGAACTCGTGCTCTGGTTGGCGTTCGGCGTCCAGGACCGGGAATTCTTCCGCCGCGAGTCGCAGAAGATCACCAAGCTGGTCGAGTCGTCGGTGGGCCACCGCCCCGTCCCGCTGATCTCGTTCGTCGCGCGCCAGCTCGACCTGCGGCAATGGTTCGCCGACGCCGGCGCCAGCGGTGCCGAACAGGACGCCCTCGACCGGGCCTTCAAGCACCAACAGGGCCGCTTCGCCACCATCGAGCTCGGCGACGACAACCTGCCCCACGTCGCCCAGCAACGCCTTCTCACCCCCCGCGACGACGAGGCCCGGCAGTCGCTGGAGGAATCGTTCCGCGGCCTGGACCGGCGTCCGGCGGTGTGGGACGTCCTGCTCGACGGCGTCAACACCGATGATGCACACCGAGGCGCCGACGAGGCCGCGTTCCGCCAGACCTACCCGTTCTCACCCGCCCTGGTGTCGACGCTGCGGTCACTGGCCAGCGTGATGCAGCGAGAGCGGACCGCGCTCAAGGTGATGCAGCAGATGCTGGTCGACCAACGAGACGAGCTGACCGCCGCCGACGTCATCCCGGTCGGCGACGCGTTCGACTACGTCGTCCAAGGGCACAGCGGTCAGGCTCTCGACCAGAAGGTGGCCGCCCTGTTCCGGGCCGCCAACACCCTGTACGCCGAGAAGCTCCGGCCAGTGCTGCTGGCCAAGTACGACCTGTCCGAGGCCGATGTCGCTGCCGGCAAGGAGCGACCCCCGGGCCTGCTCGCCGACGAGCGACTCGCCCAGACCCTGTTGATGTCGGCCGTTGCGCCCAACGTGCCCGCGTTGAAGGGTCTCACCCCGTCACGGCTGGCGGCGCTCAACCACGGCTCGATCGTGTCCCCACTGCCCGGCAACGAGGCCACCATGGTGGCGGCCAAGGTCCGGGAATGGGCCAGGCACGTGCCCGAGATCCACATCGAGAACGAGGCCCGCAACCCGATCATCCGGGTGGAGCTGTCGGACGTCGACTACGAGTCGATCGTCGAGAAGGCGCGCGGTGAGGACAACGAGGGCCGCCGGCGCGAGTTGATCAAGGAACTGGTGATCGAGAGCCTCGGGGTCAACCTCGGCTCCGAGGACGTGCGCGGCGCCCGGCCCTACCAGATCGTCTGGCGAGGGTCCCGGCGCGACGTCGACCTGGTGTTCGGCAACGTCCGTGACAGCAGTTGGCTGCCCGAGGACGCGTTCACCGCCCGCCCCGGCACCTGGCGGGTCGTCGTCGACCACCCGTTCGACGAGGCCGGCCACACCTCCGCCGAGGACCTGCAACGCCTCGAGAGCATGATGGCTGGAGACTTCCGCAGCCAGACCATTGTGTGGCTGCCGCGCTTCTTCGCCGAGGACCGGATGCGCGACGTCCGACGCCTCGTGATCCTGAACTGGCTGCTGGAGGGCAGTGGCGAGCGCTGGTCACGGCACGCCGATCACCTCAGCGAAACCGACCGGGTGCAGGCCCGCGCAATCCTGGAGTCGCAGCGCGCCACGCTGCGCCACTCGTTGCTGCGCGCCATCCAGGAGGCCTACGACGCCGCCGCACCGTCGGGCACCGATGTGGTCGAGGACGCCGCCCACGAACGGGTGCTGACCTCGATGGACAGTGCGTTCCAGCCGCAGCGACCGGTCGGCGCCACGCTGGCGGCCGCCTTCGACAACCTGCTCCGGCAGGCGTTCGACGCCACCTACCCGGGGCATCCGGTGTTCGATCCCGCAGACACCGAGATCAGGGTGCGTGACCTCAAGGCGGTGGCCGAACACGTCGAACGGGCGATGACCGACCAGGCGCACCGGGTGCCGCTGCAGGGTGACATCGCCGCCGTCCGTCGCGTCGCCAACACCCTCGGCGTCGGTCAGGCCGCCGAGACCCACTTCATCCTGAGCGACGACCGGTTCGAGCCGTGGGCGACCCAGTTCGCCCGGGAGCTGGGTCGACGTGGTGACCAACATGCCCCGGTGACGGTGCGTGAGATGCGCAGCTGGATCGACGCCATGGTTCCGGCGAAGGGGTTGCGCGACGAGGTGGCCGACCTGGTCGTGCTGACCTGGGCCGCACTGCGGCTGCGCGCGTGGTACAACTTCGGCGCCGCCATCCCGACCCCGGCACCGGGCAGCCTGCGGCCCGAGATGGAGATGCGCGAACAGGCGCTGCCCGAGTCGGCCGCGTGGGACCGTGCGGTGGCGCGGGCCGGTGAGGTCTTCGGGGTCGCTGCCAACCCCCACCTGACACCGCAGGCGGTGGCCGAGCTGAGCCAGGCCGTCCGACGCCAGGTCACCGACCTCCACGGCCCCGCCGCCACGCTGTTGTCGGCCCTGCGCGAGTCGTACCCCCGGGTCAGCCTTGACCCGGACGGTGCGGCGCCCCGGCTCGCGACGGCCCGGACGGCCACCCACCTGTGTGACCAACTGCGGCACCTCGACGGCGTCGACCTGGCCAACCGGTTGGCGGCCGACGACCACGTGACCGACGCAGCACTGGGCCGTTCCCTCCGCTCCGCGGCCGCCGTTGCTGACGGGCTGCGACAGTTCGCGTGGGACAGGCTGGCCCCGCTCCGCCAGGCTGCTGCGGGCGAAGGGGCACGTGCCGACGAGGCCGCGCACATCCTGGAGACCCTTCGGCAGCAGTTGGAGGCCGACGAACTGTCGGCACTGATCGGCGCGGCGATGCGCAACACCGATGAGCGGCTGTACGCCTGGTTGGCAGCCGCGCAGCCGACCCCGAAGCCGACACCCCCGAAGCCGCCCACGGGGTCGCCATCACCTGCCGGCGGTGCCCGGCGTGGTGGACGACGACTGGCCGCCGGTGACCCGGTCGACCAGGTGCTGGGTGACCTCGACCGGTTCCGGCAGCAGCACGCCGACGTCGAGGTCGAGGTCGAATGGCGGATCGTCGAGTGACCGTCCAGGCTGCGGTTCCGGTGGCGGTGGTCGGCCGGGCCATGGTGCGCGCCATCATCGACTACGTGGTGGAGCGTCGCTACACCAGTCGGGACGGCGCCATCGGCATCCGCGGACGGGTCGCCGAGCCGGAGCAGCGCTTCGACCATGCCGGGACGCCAGTCAGGGTGGTCAGCTGTCCCTCGTCGCTGGCCGCCCGCGAGGTGCTGGCACAGCGCGTTCCCGACGAGTGGTTGGTGATCGTCACCGACCGCCCGGAGAGCGATCTGGGGCCGGGGGTGCTGACGCACCTGGTGGGACAGCAACTCCGCAGTCCTGATCCGTGGCAGGCCGTCCGGCAGCGCTTCGCCGCGACCGGGATCGATGCCCAGTTGATCACTCGTCACGGGCACCGGGACCTCGCCCTGGGTCTGCTGGACGTGTTGCCCACCGACGGGTGGCCGCCGGCACCGGCCGGGCTGCTCACCCGCGACCATGCCTTCGGTGCCGTGGCCCGCCACGCGTTGGGGCTGCCCGACGGCCCGGTCGATGCGGTGACGGTCCTGGGCTGGTCGTCGAGACAGGCCACCCCCGGACAACTCGCCGACCTGCGCACCCGTGGCGGGGATCGGCTCTGCGACGCCGTCGTGGCATGGCTGGGCGCGGCCGCCGGAGATGCCGCGCCGGCCGTCACGGAGTTGCTCCTCGCCGGTCGTCCCGGCGATCTGCTCCCGCTCGGGCTGGCGGTGAAGCTGCTGACCGACAGCGAACAGCGTCCGGCCGCCGAGCTGGCACTCGCGCGACTCAGTCACCGGTGGACTCCGGCACCGGACACCGCCATCCGGCAACTCGCCGAACAGACCGGGACCATCACCGGCACCCTGCTGCTGGATGCCCGACGTCGGGCCGATGCCGAACAGGCACTCGCCCGTGCCGACCAGCTCCTCAAGGAGGGACAGGCCACCCATCTCACGGCGGAGTCCGACCTGTTGGGCTCCGGCCTCGAGGCACGATTCCGTGAACTCGCAGACGCGCTGCTCGGTGAGACAACCACCAGTGGAGACGGGATCGAGCGGGCCTGGCGGCGGATCGGCGACCACGCCCTCGGCGAGACCCATCCGCTGCGATCCGCCTTTCACGGGGCCGTCAGGCTCTCCCGGTGGCTGGCCGATGTTGATCATGGTTCGTCCGGGGCAGCCGGGCACCGCGCCGCTGCCTTCGCCGGGCTGGTCCGGCGTCAGCTCGACGTGGACGGCTATGTCGACGCCGCGGTCAACGACGCCGCCGCAGGCGCCGCCGATGAGCACCTCGGCAAGGCCCTGGGGCATGTGCTGAGCCTGTCCCGCGATGCCCGGGATGCCCACGACGCCGCATTCGCGAAGGCGCTCGGCGACCACGGGGTCGCCGAGTTCGAGCCGTTGACCGACACCGGGGGTGCGGTGTTCCCGCTGGAGCGGGTGCTGCCCGACCTCGTCATCCCGCTCGCGCGACGGAGCCCGGTGCTGCTGCTGGTGCTGGACGGACTGAGCACCGGTGTGTCTGTCGAACTGTTCGACGATCTGATCAACGCTGCCGGAGCACGTTGGCAGGAACGGCTGTTCGCAGGCCAGGAGCGACGGGTGGCAGGAGTGTCGGTGCTGCCCAGCATCACCGAAGTGAGCCGGGCCTCGCTGCTGGCCGGGCGACTGACGCAGGGACAGCAGAACGTCGAACACAAGGCGTACGGTGCCCTCACCTCCGCCCACGGAGTGGCCGCATCCCTGTTCCACAAGGGGGATCTCGACAAGGTGCGAGGCGGTCACTCCGTCGCCGACACCGTCCGCGCCGCGATCGACGACGTCGAGCGGCCGCTGGTCACGTGCGTGCTCAACACCATCGACGACGCCCTCGACCGCAGCGACCCGGCCGGCACCCACTGGTCGGTCGACGCGGTGAAGCACCTGTCGGCGCTGTTGGAGCGGGCCCGTGACGCCGGCCGTACGGTCGTGATCACCTCCGACCACGGGCACGTCGTCGAACGCCGTCAGGGGTACTCGCGCCTGGCGTCGGGGGTGCCAGGCGCAACGCGGCATCGCCCGGTCGGCGGCGTCTCGACAAGCTCGACGAGCGGCTCGGCAAGCTCGACGGGCGTCTCGACAGGCTCGACGGGCGTCTCGACAAGCTCGACGGGCGCGGTGGCCGAGGACGAGATCCTGGTGCGGGGTGACCGGGTGATGACGTCGGACCACACCGCCGTGCTGGCGGTCAACGAACGACTCCGCTACGGACCGATCAAGGCGGGCTATCACGGAGGAGCCAACCCGGCCGAGGTGGTGGTGCCGGTGATCGCTCTGGTGCCCAGCGACGTCGAACAGCCCGATGACGTCGGACTGGCCACTCCGGCGGAGCCGGACTGGTGGAGCGGTCCGACCGACAGTGCGCGACGGGCCACACGACTCTTCCGGGCCACCCGCGGCCCATCGGATCTCACGCTGGCTCAGCAGCCGTTGCTCGACGAGCCGGAGCCGGCAGAACCGGGAGGATTCGGTGCCGCGGTGGTCGCGACGCCGACGTACGCTGATCAGCGCACGCTCGCGGGCCGCATCGCGATCACCGACGAACAGGTCGTGAGGTTGCTCGACGCGCTTTCCCAGTCTGCCCACGGCCGGATCTCGATCACTCAGGTGGCCAAGATCCTGGGCGTCGCGGTGGCACGGGTGCCGGGAGCGTTCGAGCAGTTGCGGCGACTGCTCAACGTCGAGGGCTACTCGGTGGTCCGGCGTGATCCGAGCACCGGCATGGTGATCCTGGACGAGCAGCTGCTCCGTGAACAGTTCGGAGTCGGCCGGTGAGTGCGGTGTCGCCGCGGCGACGACGCGAGGTCATCGATGCGCTGCGCCGCGGCACCGTACCGGCCCAGGGACTCGACCTGCTTGCTGTCGGCCTGGACCCGTTCCGGGCCGCACTCGATGCCGAGCTCGACCTGGTCGCCGGTGGCGGTGCGGTGTTCAAGGCGGTCCGGGGTGAGTACGGCTCCGGCAAGACCTTCTTCAGCAGGCATCTTGCCGAGCGTGCCCGTCGACGCGGCTTCGCAACGGCCGAGGTGCAGATCTCCGAGACCGAGACTCCGCTGCACCGGTTGGAGACGGTGTACCGGCGGATCACCGAGTCGCTGCGCACCGCGTCTGTGCCACCGAGTGCCTTCCGGTCGGTCCTCGACTCGTGGCTGTTCACACTGGTCGACGAGGTCGTCGCCGGCCGCGACGGCGACGTTGCCGCCAGCACCGAGGTTGATCCCGCGGCCGTCGATCGGGTGCTGGACGAACGGCTGGCCACCGTGAGTCGTACGATGCCGGCCTTTGCCGCCGTGCTGCGGGCCTACCGCGGCGCGGTGGCGGCGGACGACAACCCGAGGGCCGAGGCGTTGGTGGCGTGGTTGGGTGGGCAGCCACACGTCGCGGCGGCCGCCAAGCGGTCGGCCGGTGTCAAGGGTGACCTTGATCATTTCGGCGCGATGGGCGCCCTACAAGGATTGTTGGTGGTGCTCCGCGACGCCGGCCACCCCGGTCTGCTGGTGGTGCTGGACGAGGTCGAGACGCTGCAGCGGATGCGGGGAGACGTCCGGGACAAGGCGCTCAATGCCATGCGTCAACTCGTCGACGAGGTGGACTCGGGCCGCTATCCGGGGCTCTACCTGTTGATCACCGGCACCCCGGCCTTCTTCGAGGGGCCGTCGGGGATCAACCGGTTGGCGCCGTTGGCGCAACGACTGCGGGTCGACTTCGACACCGATGCCCGCTTCGACAACCCGCGGGCGGTGCAGCTGAGGCTGCGCGGCTTCGACCATGCGGCGCTGGTGGAGCTCGGCGGCCGGGTCCGCGACCTGTACGCCGACGGCAGCGAGCACGCCGAGCGGGTGCGTACCGTCGTCGACGATGCGTACGTGACCCACTTGGCGGCCGCCGTGGCCGGCGACCTGGGTGGCAAGGTCGGCGTCGCGCCCAGGATCTTCGTGAAGAAGCTGGTCGCAGACGTCCTCGACCGGGTTGATCAGTTCGAGGACTTCAACCCCACCGAGCACTACCAACTGACGATCGGTGATCAGGACCTCACCGAGGTCGAGCGCAACCTGGCCCGTCCCGTACGGTCGGGTGACATCGATCTCGACCTGTGACGGTCGGGCGCGGCACCGGAGAGGGGTGGCGGGTTGGCCGGGAGTGAGGCATTCGAGCGACTGCATCCGGTGATCCAGCACCACGTCGTCAACAGCCTCGGTTGGCGTGACCTGCGACCGATGCAGGCCGATGCGGTCGCGCCGTTGTTGGCGGGCGAGGACGCGTTGTTGTTGGCGCCGACGGCCGGCGGCAAGACCGAGGCCGCACTGTTCCCGATCCTCACCCGAATGGCGCATGAGGCGTGGCCCGGACCGTCCGTGCTGTACGTGTGCCCGCTCAAGGCGCTGCTCAACAACCTGGAGCCGCGCGTCGCCGGGTACGCGAGTTGGCTGGGGCGTACCGCAGCCTTGCGGCACGGGGACGTGGGAGGCGCGGCCCGTCGCCGGATCGCCATCGAGCGTCCCGACATCCTGATGACGACGCCGGAGTCGTTGGAAGCGATGTTGGTGTCGACCACCATCGATCCACGCATGATGCTGTCGGAGGTGCGTACGGTCGTGGTCGACGAGGTCCACGCCTTCGCCGGTGACGACCGTGGCTGGCACCTGCTGGCGGTGCTGGAGCGCATCGCCGAGCTCGCCGGTCGGCCGCTGCAACGGATCGGACTCTCCGCCACGGTGGGCAATGCTGCCGAGCTGTTGGCCTGGTTGCAGGGTTCGGGTCGTCGCACCGCTCGACCCGCCACCGTGATCAATCCGCCGGCGGCACCCGGACCGGAACCCGATGTCGAACTCGATTTCGTCGGTTCGCTCGGCAATGCCGCCACAGTCATCGCCGCCCTCCATCGCGGCGAGAAGCGGCTGGTGTTCGCCGAGAGCCGGGCCAGGGTGGAGGAGTTGGCCCAACGGTTGACCGACCTGGGCGTCGAGACCTACGTCTCCCATTCCTCGCTGGCAGTCGATGAGCGGCGGCGTGCCGAGCAGGCCTTCGCCGAAGCGCGCGACTGCGTGATCGTCTCGACGTCCACCCTCGAGCTCGGAATCGACGTCGGCGACCTCGACCGGGTGATCCAGGTCGGTGCGCCGTCGACCGTCGCAGCCTTCCTGCAGCGGCTGGGGCGAACGGGACGACGGGCAGGGACAAGCCGCAATGCGTTGTTCCTGGCAGCGGGGGACGGTGACCTGTTGGCGTCGGCGGCGATCCTGTTGCTGTGGGGTGACGGCTTCGTCGAGCCGGTGACGGCACCACCGACGCCACGACATCTGCTGGCCCAGCAGCTGTTGGCGCTGTGCCTGGAACGCGGACAGGTCGGCCGTACGCGATGGTCGGAATCGCTGCAGGGGCTGGGACTTGCGACACCGGCTGAGACCGTGGCGATCACCGACTGGATGGTGGAGACCGGCCACCTCGACACGGATTCCGAGATGGTGTTCGTCGGACCGGCCGCAGAGCGACGCTTCGGTCATCGGCACTTCATGGAGGTGTTGTCGGTGTTCACGTCGCCGCCAGAGTTCTCCGTCCTGCATGGAAACCGGGAGGTTGGCACGGTCGATCCGCACGTCCTGATCCGCAAGGTGACCGGGCCACGGGTGATCACCCTCGCCGGCCGCGGCTGGACCGTCCGCAACATCGGCTGGTCCCGTCGGCAGGTGCAGGTGGAGCCAGCCGAGGGGCTCGGGTTCTCGCGCTGGATCGGGCTGTCCCCACCCCGACGGTACGAACTGGTCCAGGCCGAGCGACGCGTTCTGCTGGGAGAGACCCCGGCCTGGGTGCTGTTGTCCGACCGCGCCGTCGCACAACTGGCCGAGCTCCGCGACGAGCTCGCGCCCCGCGTCCACCCACGGTCGACCGTCGTCGAGACCGCCCCCGGACGCAACCAGTGGTGGACCTGGGCCGGTGGACGTGCGAACTCGATGCTGATCGCTGCCCTCGAGGCGGTCGATCCGACATCGATTGACGAGGGCTACAGCTATGACAACCGGTCGATCGCGCTGCGGTCCGGGGTGGGCGCGGGGGTGCTCCGGAACCTGCTGCCCCGGTTGCGGGGTCTGGTGGGCGACGACTCTGGCGTGGGTCCCTTCGTCTCTGAGCGGGCGTTGGAACAGCTGAAGTTCGCCGAGCTGCTGCCGCCGGAGCTGGCGCGTGACACCATGCAGGCGCGCCTGCGCGACCGTGCTGGTGCCGTGCGGACGCTGGAGCAGGCGCCGGTGGATGCTCCGGCGACGGAGGGGTGAGCGTGAACTGTGTCGGGCTCACGGTTCAAGGAGAGTCCCCAGGTCTGGAAGTCCGGCGAGCGCGGACTCCAGCCCGGTGCTCCCGGTGCTGATGCCGATCAGCGCAACACCCGGTAGGTCACGTGGATGACCGTGCTTGCCGTGCGGGCGTGGACCTGCTCCAGATCCAGTGGCGGCACCCCGTCGAACAGGCGGGCGCCGCTGCCGAGCGTGTACGGCACCACGTGCAGCCGCAGCTCGTCGACCAGACCCGCGGCCAGGTACTGGTTGATGGTGTCCGCACCACCCTGGATCACGATCTCCCCGTCCCCGGCCACCTCGCGGGCACGATTCAGGGCAGCCTCGATGCCGTCGGTGACGAAGTGGTACGTGGTTCCTCCGGCCATCGGTTGTGGGTCGCGCGGGTGATGGGTGAGGACGAACACCGGCCCATGGAACGGCGGGTCGTCGCCCCACCAGCCCTTCCAGTCCCGGTCCCACGCGCCACGCACCGGACCGAACATGTTGCGTCCCATGATGTGCACGCGTGCCTTGCCCAGCTGCTCGACCTCGGCGCGGTTCTCCTCGGCCTGGTCGAACATCCAGGCGTGCAGCCTGTTGCCCCACCCGTCGCCGCCGTCTCGCCGAACGGGTGCGCCTCGGTCTGGTTGACGCCGGCGGCGTAGCCATCGGCGGTGATCGTCTGACTGACAACGACTTTGCTCATCGTGAGGCTCCCTTGGCTCCATGACCAGTCGTGCGGCTGGTGCACTGCCGACCGCTGCTCCGGCATGGAACGGATCCTTGCATCCGGAGTGCCGGTCGGGCGCTGGTTTGTGTACACGGGTGCAGCAGCCTGCCGACAGGTGACGTGCCTGATTGCGGGGGAGTGGAAAGGGGCCCAGATCCCTGTGGTGGTGGGAATCTGGGGCCTGTGCTGCAGTTCTCGTGTGGTGGCCAGGGCCGGGGTCGAACCGGCGACCTTCCACTTTTCAGGTAGGTGTCCTGCCTAGCCAGAGTAAGTGGGTACGAATCTACGGTGGCGGCCAAGGCTCGCAGGCATCGGGCAATGAGCGAAGCCATTCCAGGCGCTCGAGGACTTGCACGCCGCCCACGCGGCTCAGCTCGTCGACCAGCTCCGCGACGCCCGCGACATCGTCCTCACGATCCCCGCCACCGACGACGACTACCCGGCCGGCTGGTGGCGGTCCGTCGCGTACCGGGTCGCTGAGCAGGTCCCCGGCCTGTACGTCCGGTACGGCTGAACGCAAGAAACGGCCCCTCTCCGCCAGGCAGGGCGGAGAGGGGCCGTTGTCGTGCGGGGCAGTGGTCAGGGGCGGTAGGTCGCCGTCCAGTCGACGGTGACCGCGCCGGTCGTGCCGGTCCGGGTGAGGGTGAACGTCGTGGCGGTGCGGGCCGACACCCACACGTCCGCCGCCGTGCGCTTGCCGAGGATCACGGTGGTCGGTGTGCCTGCCAGCCCGTGGGTGACCGTGGCGGTGGCTGATCCGTCGGGGATGGTCGCGGCACCGTCAGCCTCGGTGGCGTAACCGGAGTTGTCTGCCACGCGGACTCGGGTGCGGTTGGTGCCAAGGTCCAGACCGCGGGTGCCGTTGCCGATGAGAACGTTCCCGACGATCCTGCCATCGGTGAGACTGAACGCCGACCCGAAGGTCATCCCCGTGTGCTGGGTTTTGACCGCCTGGGTGTCGGTGCAATCGTTGTCGGACACCGAGAACCTGGTCAGGTTGGCATCCACTCTGATCCCACGGTTCGTGTACTGATTGGCGGACTCGGTGCCGTTATTCCATGCCCGGTTGCTGCGGAGTACCAGGTCGGTGAATCCACCTACTGCCGAGCTGGCGAACTGCAACCCGGACCCTCGGTTGTCGTACGCTTCGTTGCCGTCGAACGTCAAATGTGGAATGACATTGCCGGTCGCGCCGAAGTAGTAGCCCCTGCCATTCTCGTACGATTTGTTGCCGCGCCAGACACACCGGCCCTGAATGGTCGGGTCACTGCTGAACCCGTCCTCGGCGTTGTTGTACGCGACGTTGTTGGCCACTAGGCCGTCGATGGTGCCCATCGCCGTGTGGAACCCGAGCCTGTTGTTGTACGCAGTGTTCCCGGTCATGATCGTCCCGGCCGTGCCACGGTCACCGAATCCGCAGTCCGCGCCGGTGGCCGAGCATCCGACGATGCGGATCCCCCTGCCCCTGTACGGCTGATTGCTCTGCCACTCGACGAAGATCCCCCAGTGTGCCGGGCGATTCACGGGGTCGGTGCTGATGGTGTGGCAGTCGCTGATGGTGAGCGATTCGTCTTCCCACGCGCCGGTGCCGACACCGATCCCGGCCTGCCCGCCGCCGCCATTCGCGATCTTCCAGTTGCGGCCGCAGTTGATCGTCATCACACCGTTGATCAGGCAGTCGGCCATGTAGTCGGTGCCCAATCCGGTGCCAATCGTTTCCCGGATCAGCAAATTCGAGAATTGGCACCTTCTCATGAACTGGCCAAAAATGCCCTTCGATCCGATGTGTGGAAGCGGGCCGCTGATGCCGGAGCCGTCGATCTCGAAATCGGCGAACCGGCAGTCCACCACGGGATTGTCGACCGACGCGCCCATTGAGGTCGGGGTGAAGTCAATCGCACTGAAATACTTCTGCCCGGTGTCATCGACGGTGGCGAGGATGCTCTTGCCCCACCCCTTGCCGACGATGGACACCCCGCCCCGCCACACGATCTGATCCCGCAGGATCGACGTGCCATGCCAGGTCAGCGTGGTCCCGGTCGGCACCGACTGCACGAGCGCATTCCATGCGGCCGAGTCGTCAGTCACCCCGTCCGCCTTGACGCCGTGGAGTCGGGCGTCGATCCAGCCCGACCGATCCTCGATCACAGCTGCCACCGCGTCGGCGGTCGCGGTGCCGGGGGTGAGCGCGTACGTGGCGATCGCGTCGTCGGTCGGGATCGCGTTGAGTCCCGGCAGGCCCTGCGGCCCACGTCGCCCCTGTGGTCCCTGCACTATCAGCTGACCGGCGATCGCCGCGGCCCCGTCCGTGACGAGGTTGGTCGTCTCGCCTGGCAGCACGTCGACGTACGTCGTGTACCCGCCAGCACCGGAAAACTTGACCTCGGCCTTGTAGTTCCACGTGGCCGGGTTCGAGTCCTGGCCCGTGCTCGCCGCGAGCTCGACCGACAGCAGCCCGTCCGTGAACGGAACGTCGACGGCCTCGACGTGCAGCCCTGACTCGAGCACCCGGACGATGCCTTGAGCGACGTTCGGCTTGAACGTCACCGTGCCGTCCCTGCGCGTACCGGTCGCGGAGAACCAATCGGCACTGACGAATCCGGTAGCGACGCTGGCGGGGAACTCGACCACCGGTCAGCCCTCCGAATCCGTCGGCGTCGCGTAGTGCTTCCCGACGTACGAGCGGCCGCCGGTGACCAGGGCGGCCTTCGTGGCTGTCGACACCGGCACGAGCTTGCGGGTGACCGGGTCGGCAGGATCGTCGCCGGCGGCGTTCGGCACGCTGGCCACGAGACCGGACCCGACGAGCAGCGCGATCACGGCGGTGATGATCTCCTGCGACGACAGGGCGCCGTCGGCGAGCCCGGTGCCGAGGGAGCCGGCCAGCGCGATCAGCGCCGACGTGGCGATCTTGCCGTACCTGGCGACGCCCTCGGGCAGTGTGGGGACGGCCCACACGGCGGCTGCGGCGGCCAGGAACGCGCCGGCGATCACCATCCACTCGACGAGGGTGATCGTGCCGTCAGCGAGCGCGGTGGTGGCGGCGGTGAGGCCAGCGACGACCGCGCCGGCGATGGCTTTCGCGTACAGTCCGATGTTCATGCAAGCTCCCCGAGGTTGTCGTCGACCGGGTCGGCGGGGGTTTGGACACGCTGGGACAGCTCGGCGAAGATTTCGTCGCGGAGCTGCGTGGCGACCGCCTCGTCGACCTCGACCTTGCCGAGCGCGGCGGTGACCGCGTCGACGATGATCGGGGACAGGCTGTCGGCGAGAACCTGGGCGATCGCCTCGTGGTCGATGTCGACGTCGCTCTTGGTCGCGACGCCGCGAAGCATCACGATGATCTGGTTGAGCTTGGCGTTGCCGTACAGGCCCAACGCGCCGCGCAGTGGCGCGGTCGAGTCGACGAGCTGGTTGATCTTCTTGTTTCCGTAGGGCAGAGCTGCGTTGAGCTCCTCCCGGAACGCCTCTCTCATCTGTTGCAGGCTGGCCATGATGTCCTCCTCGGGTGGTTGGTCGGTGGGGGTGCGCTCGGGGATTCCGGGCACGAGGATCAGGTGGGATTGGCGGACCAGCGCCATCACGTCGCGGCGGTGCTGGCCCATGTCGATGTTCGGGTCGCCCCAGCCACGGTCGGCTGCGACCTCGCCGTGGCCGTGGGTCTCCTGGCCGGTCCAGCCGTGGAGACGGGCGATCGCCGCGGCCCACACGGTCGCCACCCAGATCTGGATGGGGTTCGGGGTGTGGGCGGCGATCATCTCGTTGCCGTACGCGAAGGGTGACCACTTGGTGCGGAACCCCCGCATGTTGGCGTTGCCATCGAGCGGGAACGTCCCGGCTCGGGCGGCGTTGAGCGCGGCGGTCGAGTAGTACAGGCAGTGGTTGGAGTTGCCCTGGGCGTTGAGCCACACAGCGTGCCGTCTGGTGCGGTGACGGCGTTCGCCTTGACCGGCACGGACCAGTCACCGTTGATGATGTCGTTGATGTACTGCAGCTCGGTGCGGCGGCCGAGCCCGCCGGCGGTGATGTGCTGGGTGATGCCGATCGGTGAGAACGCGCCGGGCCGGTCACGGCCGACGGCGCCGGGCACGTACTCGATGTCGACGAGCCCGAGCCGTCGGCATTCGGCCTCGATCGCTTTCAGGGTGAGTGGTGTCGCCATCAGTGCTTCCTCCGGTGGTAATGGGTGATCAACACGCGCATGAGGAACACGGCCGTGATGTATACGGCGAGCCCGACGCACACGCCCAGGTCGAGCGCGTTCACGGCGTTTCCTGCGGCTGCTGCTGGCAGGCGGTCGCGCCTTCCACGGTCCGGCTCGTGCCGTCGGACAGGTCGACGATCAGCTGCGACCCTTCGCAGCGGAGCCCCTCGATGGACGGGGCGGCCGCGCCAGGTTCCCCTTTGCTCCCGGCTCACCTTGCGGGCCCTGAGCTCCGGGTTCGCCCTTCTCGCCGGCTGGCCCCTGCGGTCCTGCCGGGCCGCGCTCGCCCTGTGGTCCGCGGGCGCCAGTGGTGCCCTGTGCCCCGGGTGCACCGTCCTGGCCGGGCTCGCCCTCTGCGCCGGGTGCACCAGCCTCGCCCTGCGGCCCTGGTGGTCCGGTCGGTCCCGGCAGCCCTGTGGGTCCGGGTAGGCCACGCTGGCCCTGCGGGCCGGCCTCACCCGGTACGCCCGGGGGGCCGGGTTCGCCCTGTGGCCCGGGCACGGCGCGCTGCACCTGCTCGGCCTTCTCACACGCGCCGACCTCGTGGAGACGGCGAGCGGTCTCGTCGTCGCGGGCACACAGTTGCTCGATCGTGAGCGCCTGCTCACGTGCCTGCTGCTGCGCCACATCGCGGTCGGTGATCGCGTTCGACAGGATCATCCCGACCACGAAGATCGTGAGGCAGATCGCGAGTGTCGCGAGATCCACAGTGGCAGCGCGATCGTCTTGGCGCGCCTCCCCGCGGCCTTGATGCGCTGCTCGTCGGCGACATCTTCGGCCGCCATCTCTTCCCTACTCATCGTCGTCCTCCCCCTGAGACGCCCAAGTGCGGATCCCGTGCCGCAGCTCGGGTGGTAGTTCGGTGACCCCGATGCCGTCGCCGGGGGGGGGGTGGTGTTTGTCGTCGTGACGACGCCGGTCGGTGCGGGACTCGTAGATGAACCGTTCGGCCATGTCGCCCCAGTCGTACGCCCGGCCCAGACGCCGCTTGTCGCGGCGCCGTAGCCGCCGTTCCTCGGTCCGTTCGGCTCGCACATCGGGTGCGAGCCGCTTCCACATTTGCCATGCTCCGATGACGATTGCGACGACTGCGGCGCCGACGATTCCCCACTCCACTGGCCCTCCTGTGGGTCAATCGGCGCACGCGGGGGACACGCGCCGGAATGGTCTCAGCGTGTGAAAACGGCCTGCACGATGAGTGTGTCTGGGCGATGGACGCGGGGTCGATTCCCTGCACGCCGGAGAACAGCGCCACGGTGAAGTTGGCGTTGCCAGTCAGGTCGCGGGCATGGACGGCGCTGACGTTCAGTGAGAAGTCCGCGCCGCCCTCCATGGTCGTGCCCTGATTCCCGTCGATCGTGATGTGCGACACCCCCCGAACGGGTGCGATGGCGAGCGACGACACGCCCCACGCCATGCAGCTCGTGGCGGTCGCCCACGCAGGGGCGGTCACGGTGAGGCTGATCGTGCGGCTCGTGACCATCCCACCCGCACCGTCGTTTCCGACCGTGAACGTCTTGGCCTCGGCCCGGGACGACAGGGCCTCCGGGGGGATCGTGTCGTTCCCGAACGTCAGGTTTCCGCCGAGTGTGGTGTCGCCCGAGAACGTGGCGTCGCCGGTGACGTTGAGTGTGCCGCCGATCGTGGCCGCGCCGGTCACGTCGAGCGTGCCGCCGAAGTCCGCGTCGCCGGACCAGTCGAGCGCGCCGCCGCCCTCGCCGGTAATCGTCCCACCGTCGCGGATCGTGATGCCGGACTGGCTGTAGATGGCGCCGAACTTCCCGACGCTGGCGGACAGTTCGTCGAGGTCGCGGCGGAGTGTGCCGATCTTGCCGAGGATCTGGCGGAGGCCGGCGTCGTCGCCAGGCTGGTACGCGTCTAGCAGGCCCATCAGACGCCTCCTTCGTCGCTGAGCCCGAACAGGATCGGCTCGATCCGGGTGATCTGGCCCGACACCGGATCCGGTTCGGCGACCCACCCGATCAGCCGGGACCGTACCGTCCTGTCCAGTTCAGGCAAGGCGGTGTTGGCGAGGTCTGCCTGGACGTCGTCGCCGAGACCGATCGTGCGGCCGAGGACGATGTCGGTGTCGGCGAGGTGGAGGGTCAGCACATAGGTGTCGGTTCCCTGCCGTACTGCGGTCGCCTTCGCCGCGACGTACGATCCGATGAGCTCTTCCGATGTGGATCCGGTGTCCGGGGTCCACCTGTACTCGACAGGCAGGTATCCGGCGTCGAGGAGGTCCTGGGCGGTGACGGTGACCTGGACGCGCTCGTCACCTTCACGGGTTGCGACACCGGTGACGATGGTGGCGCCGCGTCCGGAGCTGTAGTCCTGCACCGTCCGCCACTCGGGTCGGGAGAACAGGAACGGTTCGTGCCCGGGGAGGGTGGCACGGCCGAGCCTGGCGGCGACGGTCGGCTCACACACGAGGGTGCCGTCCGCGGCCCATCGCCAGCTGATCATCCACTCGCACCCGTCGATGACGGACATGAGCTGCTGCATCGCCGACAGCCGGGTCTTGTCGTCGTCGCCGAGGTAGGTCCGCTGCCGCAGGATGCCGGTCTGTGTCTCGACCACTGTGCCGTGGAATGTGGCGGCGAGGAGGTCGAGCCCGAGCCACCGCATGATCTGGGTCTGCTCGACACCCGTGAACTCGCGGTCGGTGTAACGGGGCGCCCGGTCGAGCCATTCGTACATGTCGACGATCGACAACTTGATCGTGGGGCCCGAGCCGCCCTCGCGGCTGACGACCCACCCGGCCCACAGGACAGTCTGGTCAGCATCGTCGTAGGTGGCGACGATCACCGTGCGTCCGGGTTCTGTGGCAAGGTCCCACCGGGGCGGTAGCTCGGTGACGGGGAGCTCGGCAGACACGGCACCACCGGCCCGGCCGATCATGACGGGCACGGACGAGGTGACGCGGAGGCTGGGGAGTTCGGCGATCAGCTGGCCGGTGGCTGGTTCGACTGCGGCCCATTGGATGGCCGGCACGTCAGTCGACCCGGGTCAACCGCAACCACGATCCTGGCCGGCGGACGACCTGGTTGCCTGTGTTGGTGTAGCGGCGGTGACGGAACCCCATCAGGCCACCGGGTACGGTGACGACGCCGGACAGCCGGACCGAGGTGAACCAGTTTCCGCTTCCCCAGTTGACACCGTACGTACCTGCTTGGTCGATCGTGGAGAAGTTGACCATGGGGCCCGGTGTCGGACGTTGCGGTCAGGTGGGAGCCGTGCATCGAGATCGCGTTGATCGTGGTGACCCCGAAGAAGCCCGTCGAGATGTCGGTGTCGTTCACGGCACACTCGGAGACGATGAGCGCGTCGAACAGGTACTTGCCCGAGGGGACGGTCGCCGTGAGGTGCGGATCGTTGTACCAGTTCAACCCTCCCGACGATGGCAAGAACAGGCTCCCGGTTGCGTGCTTGACCCATTCACGGTTCCCGGCGACCCACTCCCACGAGCTGCCGGTCCACTGCCAGGTCGATGCGGTGTCGGTCTCGAAGATCAACTGGCCCGGCCGGAGCCCGGCACCGGACGGGCGGGACGTCGACAGGCACGGGATACTGCCGCCCAAGGGTGCGGTCCACCGCCGGCGGTCGACCACCGACGGGCTCGCGGTCCCGGCCGGCACGGTGACTCGCGCCAACTCGAGCGCACCGGACGGAACCGTCGGCGCGGCTGGTACTGCTGCCGGGCTGCCGGTCACCTTGTCCACGACTGCGCCGGCGGTCGTGCCGGAGATCTCGGGGTCCTGGATGCGCAGCACGATCAGGTCGATCCGCGCATACGTCGCATCCCGTGCATCCAGAGTGACCGCCTCGGATGCGGCTGTGGCGACCACGTAGGAGCCGTGGGCGCCCGCCACCGGTGTGACGACAGCGGAACCGATGCCGACGGTTGCTGTGAGTCCGGCGACGGTGACGTTGAGACCGTGGAGCACCCCGGCCCTGGCGGACAGCGTGTTCGTGTCGTGTGCCAGCAGGGCTGATTGGGCGCGGCGGAGCTCGGCGGCGTTCATCTCCGCGCCGAGTGTTCCGGTGGGGTCGTTGATCCAGCTGGGTGTGTCTGGCATGCGGGTCTCCTCCTGGGTCAGACGGCCGGCCGTACGGCGACGGTGAGTTTCGCGAGTGGGTGGTAGTCGTCGGCACGGAACTGGACGCGCTGTGTGCCGGGCGCGAGGAGCGGCCACTGCCGCTGCGCGGCGGCGGCCGTGCGGCGGTGCCCTGCAGCATCGACGTGCGCGCCTGCGGGTCGATGATCAGGTACTCGTCCGCGAGCAACGACAACTGCCAGCCGACGGTCCGGAGACCGTCGCCCTGGTCGACGATGACGCGCGGGTTCGTGACCGGCCCGTCGATCCGCCACTCCCACACGCCGCCGTCAGCGGTCGTGATCAGCAGGTCGCCCGTTGCCGAGCTGCCGCCGACGGTGAACGGGGCGGTGACGGGGGCACGGAGCCCGCCGCTGGTCTGCGGGAGCCCGGTCGAGTGGTAGGTGATTCCGGCGTCGGGGTTGTCCTGCCCGCCGGCGTACCAGCGTGGGTCCCGGGCGATCACCGTTGCGGACCACCGGAACGACAGCGGCGTGACCCGTTCGATCGCGACGACACCGTCACGCTCGACCATGATCGTCTGATCACCTTGGGCGAAGTGGAACGTCAACGGTGCTGGTGTGAGGGCCACGGTGCGACGGGATCGTCGCCATTGCCTGTTCGCATTCCTCCGGTGTGCGGCACACCACTTGGCCGGTCATCCCGCCAGCGAGCGGGCCACGGAACGAGCGGGTCTTCCAGACCCCGTCTGCCTGTACCCGTTGGCCTTGCTCGTAGACGGCTGCGGCGCCGTCGAGGAGCCCGTCGACTGCGGTGACGACCCACAACGGGGAGGGGAGTTCCCACACCGTCAGCTGTTCCGTCATCTCGGAGTACGGGACGTCTTCGGTGGAGACGATCACCTCGTCGAGCTGCAACACGTCGGTGGCGGTGGCGTTGGCGGGCAACCGTACGCCGAGGTGGATCGAGCACGGCGTCGTCGGCGTCACGTCCATGGGGGCGACCGTCGAGAACCGTAGCTCGTGCCCGGTTGGGCCCGGAGCCCAGCCGGGCGGGTCGACAACGGTCGTTGTGCCCCACACGATCCGGGCCAGGCACTGTGTCGGCACCTGGCCGGACGCCATGGACACACGGGCACGCACGTAGACGGTCTGCCCAGCGGACACACCCCACGGGGAGGGCGTCGGGCGCACCAGCATGCCGCTGTTCGTCCCGTTCCCGGCTGCCTGCAGCGACCCACTGGACCACACGGGAGCGCCCACGCCGGTCTGCGCCAGCCACCCGTCGACGCTCGTGTCGAAACCGCCGTTGCTGATCAGGCTCGGGTTGATGACCAGGCCACCGGGTTGGGTGATGATCTCGACCAGCTGGTCGTCGCTGATCATGTGCCCGTTGTACGTGATCCGCCTGGTCATACCGCGAACGCCTCCAACCGTTGAGCAACCGCGATCGCCGTCGCCGTCGCGTGCGGATCGGTGTTGTGGACCGGGATCGTCACCGACATGCCCGCCAACCGACGCCCCGCCCCCGTGGACGTGCCGCCGGCCGGGACGGCGCTCTCGGCCATCGCCGCACCTGCATCCGAGACCCTGCGGGTCATGTTTCGCAGCCCGACTTCCATGCCTTCGCCGGCCTTCGCCGGACTGCTCGCCGACGCCGATGAACACTCGGCTCGGTGATGCGATCCCGAGTGCGCTCTTCGCTGCGCTGACCGCACCGTTGACGACGCTGCGGGCCGCCGAGGCGACGTTGCCGGCCATGTTCCGGACTCCGTTGATCAGCCCTTGGATCATGTTCCGGCCGGTGCTGTACAGCATGCTGCCGAGGTTCCCAATCCCGGACCGGATCCGACCCGGGATCCCTGACACCGTGGACACCAACGAGCCGATCAGGTTCTGGGCACCGCTCACGAGACCAGAGAATGCTGACACGACAGTGTTCCGCAGATTCGATGCCGCGCCGGTCAGGGTGGCGACCAACGTGTTCCACACGTTCTGGACGTTCCGCACGAGACCGCTGATCAACCCGACCAGCGTGCCGGCGATCGAACGGAACACCCCGGCAAGCGCGACGGCGGCACTATTCGTGAGCCCCGAGACGAGGCCCCACAGGCCCTTCCAGATCCCGACGACGGCGTTGACGAGCCCAACGACGACCGCGACGATGATCCGGCCGATCCCTTCGAGGATCCCGACGATCAGGCCGAGTTGGCCCTCGACGATCCCGCGGATCCCGTTCCACGCCTGTTCCCAGTTGCCGGTCAGGACACCGACGAACAGGTTGATCACGCCGGTGATGATCTGCAGCACGGAGCTGATGATGTTCGCGATCACCCCGAACACCGTGGTGACGATCGGCATCAGCGCTTGGATGACCGGGATCAGCACGGCGGCGAGGACTTGGGCGACCATGCCGAGGAGTCCGCCGATCATGGTCAGGATGGGGGCGACCGCGGTGAACAGGCCGGCGAGTGGCGGCAGCAGGCTACCGATCAGCTCGGCGATCGGCGGGATCAGCGACTCGAGGAGAGTTGTCACGACGGGCAGCAGCGCACCGATGACGGGGGTGAGTGCTGCTGCGAGGGATGAGATGATCCCGATCAGCGGCGGCAGCAGGCTGGACACGACTTGGCTGATCAGCGGCACCACGGTGCCGGCCATCAGTGTTCCGATCGTGGCGAGAACGGGCGCGGCGGTCGACAGCAGCTGTGCGAACATGCCGCCCAGGCTGGCGCCGAGCTGGGTGAGCGGGCCGATCAGTGAGGGCAGGCTGGCGCCCAGCGCCTGCAGTGCCAATCCTGCCACGGAGAAGTGGGGTGCGACCTGCCCGATGATCGGGAGGATCTGCTGCAGCGCAGGCATCAGGGCGGAGAGGAACGCTTCACCGATGGGGGCGAGCATCGTTCCGAGCTGTGACAGGGCTGGCCCGGCTGCTTGGGCGATCTGGCCAAACATGGGGCCGACCTGGGCCATGATCGGGCCGAGAGTGTCGATCACCCCGCCAACGGCGCCTTCGATGCTGCTCACGATGCCGGGCAGTACCTGCAGGGCGATCCCGCCGAGCGCGGTCAGCGCGGGCAGGAACGCTGACATGATCCGGGTCTTGCCGTCGTCGAACGTCGCGTTCAACCGCTGCAGCACGCCGGCGCCGGTGTTCGCTTCGCTTCCTTGTTGAAGTTGCCCTGCGCGTCGGCGGTCTGCTTCATGATCAGCGAGACGGTCGCGGCCTGCTGCGCTTCGGTCGACAGCTGGCCGCCGACCTTCTTGAACCCGAGCGCAGCAGCTTCGGCGTCGATCTTCGCCTGGTTGAGGCTGACGCCGTACCGTTCGATCGGGTCCCGCTCACCCTTCAACGCCGACGACAACGCCTCGACGGCTTCGCGGGTGGTGCCACCGAACATTGACGACAGGTCCGCGCCGAGAGTGATCAGGTCGTTCGTCTTCGGGCCGAGCTCGTCCATGGCGGTGCCGCCATTCTTGAGCTGCGCGCCGATCACGGCCCCGAGTTCGTTGAACTCGTTCTTCGTCAACCCGACAGCGAGGGCGGCCTGGCCGGACCACTGGTGCATCTGCCCGGAGGACGTCTTGAAGATGCTGTCGATCGCGCCGACGGACTGCTCAAGATCAAGAGCGCCACGCAACCCTTCGGTGATCGCGTGCCCATGGCCTGCCCGAGCCGGGAAAACCCTTGCGCGGCGAGGTTCCCGATCGCGGACGCCAGGCTGGCACGGAACAGCCCGCCGGCGCGGGTACCGGACGCCTTAGCCTCGGCTTCTGCCGCGTTCCCGGCCGCGCGGACACCGCCGCGCAGTGCGGTGCTGATCCGTTCCCGGATCCCGGCCCAGCCGCGCGAGTACTGGCTGGCTGCCTTCCCGCCGGCCTGGCCGGTCTCCTCGGTCTGTTCCTCCAACGCCGACTGGGCGGCGGTGAGCTGCTTCGACGAGGCGGCGGTCTTGTCCTGCGCGGTCTCCAACCGCCGCTTCGCCGACGCGAGCTTCTCCTCCGCCGCGACGAGCCGGGCGGATCCGCTGGTGCTGTTCTGGCGGGCGTCGGCCAGCGACGCCTCAGCAGCGCGGACCTTCCCCGCGGCGTCGGCTTCCGCCAGCCGGGCGCGCGACAGCGACTGCGACGCCCGAGATACGTCCGTCTGCAGCTTCTTGAGCGACGCACCAGCAAGGTCAGCGGTGGCAGCCTTGAACCCGTTCGAGAACGACCGGCCACCCGACCGGCCGGCAGAGGTGGTCTCCTTCGCGACGGCAGAGCCGAACCCCTTCAACGAGGGGAAGATCGCGACGTGCCCCGAACCGACCTGCTTGCTCGCCACGACACCCCCTGATGATCAGCTGAAAACGGACACGGCGTTAAGTGCGGCCACTGCAGAAGCCCGTTCGGCTTCCGTTGCGACTTCGCGTACGGGCTTGTCGTCGCCGCTCTCCCACGGCCACGGCAGATGCACTGGCTTCTGCTGCTCCCCGTCGTCGAGGCGAGGAACGACATCGCGAGGTTCGTGACCGCCTCGTCGGCGAGCTGTGCCACCAGGTCGCTGATCGACGCCGGCCGGTGCCAGCCCTGCACGGCTGCACCACAACGGGTGGATGGGTCTTCCCGGAGCGCGACGGCCAGCGCCGCCGCCTCCGGGATCGAACAGCCTCCCGGCTCACCGATCAGCTCGACGGACAGCCCGAACCGCTCGCGGAAGTCCGCGACGAGCGGAATGTAGTGGTCCCTCCTCAGTTCAAGGAGGGCAGCGAGTTTCCCAGCGCACCAGCAAACGACCGGCCGAGCGCGTCGGACCATGCACCGATCAGCTCGCCCAGGTCGAGCAGGCCGACCTTGCTCGCATCGGCGCCGATCACACGAGTGATCAGCGCGAACCCTTCGCGCGGGTCGTCGAGCTTGTCGTTCAGCTCGAGGAGCTCTTCGAGCAGGTCGAGCTTGATGTTCAGCGGCATCCGAATGGTGTCACCGTCGTTGGTGCGGAAGTGCAGGTGCTGTTCGACGACCTGCGACTTCGGCTTGACCGGGTTCGTCGCCTTGCGAGCGGTGGTCTTACGGGGTGTGGGCATGATGTTTCTCCTTGGTGGGCTGTGTGGGCGGGTGTGGGTGTTGCTGGTGCCGGTGGTGGCCGCGGGCCCACACGTCCGCGACCACACCACCGGGTCTAGGGGCGCTGCTCAGGCGCCGCGGGTGTACGTGAACGGCGAGGACGATCCGGCGTCGTTGGTGACGACGATCGGTGCCGATCCGGCGATCCCGGCCGGCATCACGAACGTCAGCGACGTGCCGGACACCACCGAGAACGAGGTCGCGGGGTCGCCGCCGACGGTGACGCCGGTGGTGCCGATGAATCCGGTGCCGGTGACGGTGACGGTCTCGCTTTCGAGTGCGCCCTCCGGGGTCGCTGCGGTGACAGCGGGGGCGACGGTCGCGATCGCGTCGATCATCCACTCACGGAAGTGGGTGTTGTTGATCGACGGTGAGACGGTGAGCGGTCGACCTTGAAGGTGATCTCGATGCCGTTCACGGTGCCCCGCTCCGACTTCTGCACCTTCACGGTCTGCACGCCGGCGTTCGGCGCGGCACGGCGACGGGTCGCACCATTCTTGAAGACCTCTTCGGTCCACAGGAAGTAGCGGTTGGTGTGTCCGCCGGCGTCGACGTCGATCATGCCGTTCGCGTCGGGGACCTTCCCGGACGTGAGTTCACGCGACAGCGGGTCGGTCTGCGCGAGGACGACTGCCAGGGTGGCGTTCGCGAGCCCGGACGGGATGCTGTAGCCGTCCTGCCAGAACTCGATCGGGTCGCCGGACGGCTCGGTGGTCCAGTCGGGGCCGCCGTCGGTGGTGAGGAGGCCGAGCTTGCGGAGCCCCGGGATCGTGAGGGCGGGGTTGGCGCCCTCGGAGCTGGTGGGCACGGTGGTCCCGGACGGGGCGATCCCGACGTGACCGGTGAGTGGGAGCGCGACGGCGCCCAGGTCGTTGCCTTCTGCGTCAGCAGCCATGATTGCTGTCCCTTCTGGGGTGGGTTGGGTGGTGATGGGTGGCGAGCGCATGGCCGCCGCGTACGCCCAGCGGGCGCACGACAACAAGGGGGTGGTTACAGCTGGGTGGGGGTGCCGACGAGGACAGCGTTCGCGGTCAGGTACCGGACTGGCCGGCCGGACTCGTCGTCGATGCGTGCCGGGCCGGACACGTCGGTCAGGTCGGCGTACGGGTTGCCCTGCTCGACCGCGGGCAGCAGCTGCAGGTACGCGGCGATCAGGTTCGCGACCCGGTTCGTTTCGAGACCGGCGATGTCGTCGGGGTCACCGATGATCGTGATCCCGAGCCCGGCCGCGTCCTCACGGAACCGGTCACGCGCGCCGGGGTCGTAGCGGACGACCACGTACCAGACCGGCGCCTGGCCGGGGTCGTACCATTCGTTCGACACGATGATCCCGTCGGGCGCATCGGGCCGTGCGGTGAGGAACGCGGCGATCTTGCGGGCCGTCCACGCCTCGACGTCGACGGTGTACAACATCCGTTCAGCCACGGTACTTCCGCAACGCGCGAGCGAGGTTCCCGGTACGGGCCTCGATGATCATGGTTGCCGGGTCCGTGGCGACAACCTCGGCGGCGACACGACGGGACCGGGTGGCAGCCTCCACGCTGATCGACCTCTGATAGTCGCCGGTGTCGACTGGCGCGGTCGCGCGGGCGATCGCTGCGATCCCTTCGGCGGCGTCCATGCACAGGCCGAGCGCTTCGGCACTGTGCGCCAGCGCGTGCAGGTAGCTGGGGTCGAGCTCGAATACGGGTTCGGACATCAGGTTCACCCCTTGAAGCGTCGGATCGGGATCTCGATGCCGGCTTCCCAACCGGTGAACGGGTTTCGCCAGTCGGCCACTTCGCCGTCGACTTCCCATTCGCGGCCGCGGGCGTCGCGGATCCGGTCGGTTTCGATCACGTCGAGCCCGTACGGCCCGTACACGGACCGGTCAGTCTCGACGCGGTCGCGGTCGGACGTTACGAGCTCGACGCTCGAGCGGTGCCCGATCGCACACCCGTCGAGCGGCTCCGCGACGGCTGTCGACCAGGGGCCGAGTGTGGTGGCGCCAGACACCGGGTGGGTGATGGTCTGCCGGCGGAGCCGGACGAGCGGCTCCCCGTACTGGAAGAACATCAGCAGCCGGTCTGGAACAGTCGGGCGTAGTTGTCGGCGGCGGGGAACGACCCGACCGGGGTTGCGGTCTGGGCTGCGCCGCACAGGCCGGCCAGGTCGGCCCATTCGGTCGGCCACACCACGGAACCGTCACCGGTGCGGGTGTCGACGGTGATTCCGAACGGTCCGGCGGACTGGGTCTGCACGTCGCCGTGGCCGCGGCCAGCGCGACGGACCCACCGCAGCAGCGCTTCTCGCAGGATCGCGCGGCCGGCGGCCACGCTGTCCGCGTCTGCGGTCGGCGTGAACAGGCAGCGTGCCCGGATCTTCGCGAGTGCGAGGACGTCGACGATCTTCGTTTCGATCTGGGCTTGAGTGAGTTGTCCGCGTGACGCGTCGGTGAGGCCGAGGTCTTCGTAGGTGAGGGTCAACATCACGGGCACCCCGTTTCGGCTTGTGGTGTGTGGGTTTGGTGTGCCGGGGTGTGCCGCCCGTCTGCAGGGTTGACGGCGGCACACACCGCTCACGGGTGGAGGGTCAGTTGTCCGCGAGTGCTGCGGCGATGACCTTCCGGGCCCGGTCGGCACGATCAGCGCCGCCCAGGTCGATCTGGTGCTGCTCGGCGAACTCGCGCAGGCCGGTGAGGTCGAGCTGCTCGAGGTCAACGTCACCCTTCTGCCCGTCGTCGCCGTCGGGCTTGCCCTGATCGTCCTGGCCGCCGGCAGGCGGTGCAGGGGTCTGCGGGGCAGGCTTCGGGTCGGCCACCTTCGTGACCAGGCCGACCTTGATCAGCCGCTCGGCCTCCTTGCGGTCCACCGAAGGTGGCAGGATCGACCCCCGGTAGAAGTAGCCCTCACCGCCGGCGCTGAACTTCGCGACCGCGACGGCGCCAGTCACCTGGTACGCCATGGCGATCAGAGCCCCGTTCCGGTGATCCGGATGCCGGCGTTCGGGTCGGTGACGACCGGCACGGTGACCCGGCGGGCACGCAGCCGGTAGCCGTCACGGTCGTCCGCGCCGACGAGACGCTGCACCTTCGACTCGACACCGATCCCGCCCTCGGACACGTAGCCCGGGGACTGGATGTTCTCGTCTGCCATGCCGCCGAGCTGGTCACGGTCAACCAGGATCGGGTCGGTGAACGGCGCGTGCGGTGAGGTGGTCCAGGTGATCCCCAGGGCGTCGACCGGCATCCCCGAGGTGACCGGGTTGCCCTGTTCTCGGGGCAGGAAGCTCCCGTTGATCAGGAACGCCATCACCTTCGCGAACTGGACCGGGGTGAGCACGACGGTGTCCATGTCGTACGCGCCGTCGCCCTGGTTGTCGCCGGCCGCCTTCGCGGACAGGACACCGGTGACGATGTTCTCGCCCGACGTCCACGGCGCCGCGGTGGCGTCGTACGTGGCGACGACCTTCGACCCGACCACGGCGAGCGCGACGCTGTCGACGAGACGGACGACGGAGTTGACCAGACCACGCAGGGTCCGGTCGACCGGCTGCAGCGCGAGGCGAGCGATCGTCTCGTCGTACACCTCGGAGTCGTGACCCCACTTGGTGGTCTTCGCCGCAGCGAGCTCGTCAGCCGTCATCACCGTCAGCGGGTACTCCGCTCCCGGAGCCACCGCCTCAGGATCGTCGGCGGCGAACAGCGTCTGGCCGTCCTCGTAGAAGATGCCGCCGCCCGCAGCGGAGAACCGGCCACCCAGCAGGAAGTCAGCGATGAATCGCTGATCGGCCAGGGTCCGCAACCGGCGCGCGATTGCCCGCGAGTTCGACAGGAGCCGATGCACTTCCTCCGGGGTCAGAGTCCCCTCGGGGTGCGCGAATGGGTACGTGTATGCCATCTCAGGCTCCTCAGCGATTCATGAGGACGTCGACGACGTCCCCGGTCGAGGCGGCCGCGAGCGCGACGCCGATGGGTGCGGTGGTCGCCGTCGCGATCTGCCCGTCAGCGGCAGACTCGACCTCAGCGCCGGCAGCGATCGCCGCCGAAGCGGTCAGTCGCTGCACACCACCCGCGTGAATGGTGACGTCAGCCTCAACGGCAGCGTCGAATCCGGCAACCCCGACCACAGCGGTCGAGGTTGCGCCGGCCGGGCCAACCCGGCGGTCTCCGGTGACCACGACCAGCTGGCCACCCGTGACGGCCGCGGAGGCCTTGCAGGTGAACGTCTGGCCGGGCTTGAAACGGGGCAGGTAATCCGCCATGATCAGGCACCCTTCTTCTCTTCGGTGCCCCACGCCTTGGTGTAGAGCACGTTGTCGTCGGTGGACTCGTCGACCCCGCCGGAGAACCCGGCCGGGGCCAGGTTGACCAGGCCCTTCGGGAGGCCGGCGAGGACTTCGCTGGCGCCGGGGTCAGCTTCGAGCTGGTTGATCCAGTGGGCGGCACGGGCGGGCGGGATGCGCCCGTCGGTGACGGCAGCGTTCACGGCCGCCTCCCGGTCGGTACGGACCTGCTGGTCGCGCGCCTCACGGCCGGCGGCAGCGTCAGCGCGCAGCTGCGCGAGCGTGGCCTCGTCGACGGCCACGGTCCCAGCCGGAACAGCTGGCACCTCGGTGTCGTTGGATGCCTGCTCGGTCAGCGTCTCGTCGAGCGCTGCGAGCAGGGCCTCGTCGTTGGTCGACTCGTCGGTGATGCCGAGCCGCTGGCGGATGCCCTCTGCGAGAGTCGCCATGGGTTCCTCCTTGGTTGGATGGATGGGGTTGTGTTCCTCCGGCTCGGCCGGCGGTCGTGGGGCGGCCATCGCGGCCGCGGTGCGGGTTCGGACCCGCGGGGCGGGCGCGTGGTCGCGCCCTGCATGAGCGAACGTCGACAGGTTGAACCGCGCCTTCAGGTTGCTCTGGTCCGACGGCGCGTCGTCGAGCAACCGATCAGCGAGCCCGGCCTCGACCGCTTCCTCTGCGCTGTACCAGGACTCATCCGCCATGGCTGCGAGCCAAGCCTCGAGGTCACCACCAGCCTTCCGGCGGTAGATGTCAGCGAGGTTCTTCGTCTCGTGCACCAGATCGTCGGACATCTTCGCCATGACCAGGTGGTCACCGATCGCGAGCCCGTACGGGTTGTGGATCATCAGCTCACTGTTCGGAGCCATGACCACCTCGTCGGCGCCCATCGCAATGAACGACGCAGCCGACGCGGCCAGCCCGTCAACGACGGTGGTGACTCGAGCCGGGTGCTGCCGGATCGCGTTGAGGATCGCGAGCCCCTCCCACACCATCCCGCCAGGCGAGTTGATGTGCAGGTGGATCTCTGCCGTGTCTTCCGGGATCCCGTCGAGCGCCTCGACGAACTCCTTAGCCGACAGTCCCCACGGCCCGCCCCACGAATCGATGGGATCGTAGATCCGGAGAACCGCGACCTGGTCGCTTCCGGTGTTCGCCGGCACATCAGCGCGAACCGGGGTCTTCGCGGATGCGTTCGGTGCGGCCATGAAGTGGAACCGGTCCACCAGTGGTGAATGCGTCATGCTGCGTTCAGCCTCCTCGGCCGTCGGTTGTTGGCTTGCTGGTCCCAGATCCCTCGTCCTCAGTGCTGGATCGGGCTGTCTCGGGGTCGAGCTCGGGCAGCCCGTACACGGTCCGCAGGTGGGTCTCGAGTGATGTGTCGGCGGTCAGTGCGCCACAGTCGACGAGCGCCTTGACCGCCTCAGCCGTCGCCGGGTGACGCGACCCGATCTCGTCGAACGCGATCCGCGGCGCCCGCTCGTCCGGGCCCCAGTTGATGTCGACCAAGTCCTCGACGATGTGCTGCGTCGCCACGTCCGCAACGTCAAGCGCGACCGTCTGCAACGACAGCACGAAGAAGTCTGCGAACGTCGTACCGAGCGCCCACGAGCCGGTTTCCGTGCCCAGGTTCAGGAAGTGGGCGAGGACCGCGCGGGCGATCTGCTCGTCGTGGTACCGCACCGGCTTGTCAGCGTCAGGCAGGTCACCCTCGACGCCACGCAACACCAGGTCAGCACTGTTGGAGATCGACGCGCCAGAGTTGTCACCGCCACGCCACGCCTGCGCGAGCTTCAGCCCGGCCTCTCGGTCGGCCTTCTCCGCCGCCAGCGCCGCCTCGGCGTCCATGCCCTCCGGCATCTTCGACGCCTTGTACAGCGGCACGCCCAGCCCATTCCGCTCCAACGTCTGCGCCTGCGTCCGCAACGCCCGATCCTTCAAGAACCACGGTTTGTACGCCGGCCGCAAGATCGACTGGCCGAACCAGTTCCCGCCCTCACGGTCCAGCACGTACGCGACCAGATGATCGACCGGGATCTCGGCATCCTTGCCAGTCACCGACGAGTGCTGCGAGATCGCGACCAGGCCACCATCAGCGGCGACGTCGACCTTGCTGATCGTCCGCGGCGGCCGCCACCCGAGCTTCCGGATCCGCGCCAGCCCCGTCTTCTCGTCGATCCGGTACACCTGCTCGAAGAAGCTGTGCCCGAACGGCAGCATCGTCAACGCCAACCGCAGATGCTCGGGCCACGAGAACCGGTCTCGTGAACGCAGCGGAGACTCCACGGCCGCCGCACCTCGTACCGGCAAACCGAGGTCCTCGGCGACGTGCTGCACAACCTCCGGTCGGGCACCGTTCGGATCGATCCACCACGACGTCCGACGGATCGGCAACGTCACAGCGCGGAGCACGGAGATGACCTGCGGGTCCTGCCGCCGCATCGAGTCGAACACCTCGATCGACCGCGGCCACTGCAGCTCGATGTTCTTCTCGGCGTCATCGCCGAGCGTCCACCACGATCCCGACTGCGCAGACTGGTAACCAGACTCCGAGGTGTGGACCCGAGGCGCAACAGCAGCCATCGGAGTGCGAGGCCGGAACACGTTCCGAGCACGGTCAAGAAGGGACACCTGTGTACCTCCTCGAGGTCAGAAGCTCGCGGTGACGAGGTCGTTGGTCGGGGCGGTCGAGGGCGATGCGAGCGTCGGCGGTGCAGGAGGCGGCGCAGCTGGCGCCGGCTCAGGACGGTGGTACAGCCAGGCCGCGGCGACACCAGCAACCAGCGGGGCAGCGTCGTGCGTCGACTTCGCCTGGTCGATCACCCATGCGCCGCCGTTCACCTTCTTCGCTGCACCACGGACAGCCAGGTTCAGCGCCGGATCGTTCGTGTGGCGCAACCCTGGGACGTCGTGGACCGCTTCGGCGACCTCGTCGTAGAACCAGCCGGTGCCGGTCGCAACGTCAGGGCCCTTCCACTCGACCACCTCGACACCGGCGGCGATCAACGCATCAGCGAGTGACCAGGCAGGCGAGCCCGGCTGGATCGCGACCGGCCGCGTCTTCCGTTCCGGATGGTCCGGGTCGGAGAACCACGGCACCACCCAGTCTGTGCCGACCCGTTTCGCGGCGACCTCGATCTGCGGCACACCGTCCGACAGCCGCTCACCCGCGATCAAGACGAACGCACGCTTCCGGTCCCACGACAACTGCAAGCCCCACGACAGCCGGCCAGACAGGTCGATCCGGTCAGCCGGCGCGAGCTTCCCATCCGCGCGTCGCGTCACAGCGCACGCCTCCCACGCGCCGGCCGGGAAGATCCCGTCCAGCCGGCCCTCCGGCCACTGGCACAGCACCTCGGTCCGGAAAACCCACTCCGGGTCGGTCCGGGCCGCAGACGCGATCGTCGACTCGGCGACCAGCCCGTGGCCCATCGACGGGTTCGCCTGCGCCCACGCATCACGGTCACGCACGTCGCAGTGCGGCGGCGCGGACCACTCGAAGATCCCGAGGTCGTCCTCGTCGACGTCGAAGTCGTCCGTGTCGAACGTGTCGTCAAGGTGGAGACTGATCTCCTCGAGCTCGGCCTCATCGGGCAGCTCCGACACCAGGTCCGCGGCGATGATGCCGTCCGGGTCACCGAGGGGCCCATGCGCCATCTTCCGCAGGTGCCGCAGGACCACCGAGGTGACGTCACCAGCGTTCGACAGGCACCAGATCTGCGCGTCCGGCCGGGCCATCGACGTCTTCGTGATCGCGCCCCACGCCTCCCACGACTGGTGCTGCTCACGCAACTCATCCAGGATGATCCGGTCACCCGACAAACCACGACCAGCACGCCGCGTCGACGCCTTCACCTTGTACCGCTCACCGGTCAGCAGGTCGAGGCTCTTCTTCCCGTTGACGCGGACGACGGCGCGGACCAGCTCGGCGAGGTCGGGGCGGAGCGGTTCGTCGTTCTCGTCGGTCGCGGTCGCCAGGTCGACGACGCCGTCCCACACTTCCTCGGCGGTGTCGAGGTCCTGCGCGGTGCCGAGCACCAGCCGGACACCGCACACGAACAGCCACCACGCGGCGAGGACCTGGCTGAGCGTCGACTTGCCGTTCTGGCGTGCGACCAGGACAACGACGTTCCGGAATCGGAGCCGGCCATCCGCGCGCAGCTCGAGCGCGTGGATCAGCAGCCACTTCTGCCACGGGTACAGCGTCAGGCCGAGGATCACGGTCGCGAACTCGATGACCTCGAACCCGAGACTGGTCTCGGGGGTCAACTCACGCAGCGGCGGTGTGAAGATCCGCGGGACCTCCGACCCAAGCCGCACTTTCCGTGCCCGAGACATAGTCAGCCGACGGCGTTGAGGTGCCGGTCGCGCATCTCGCCCAGCTTCGACTTCGACTTCTTCGTCGGCGCCGGCGCAGAGGCCCGCGCCCGACCCGACGGGGTCAACCCCAACGCCTCGCAGAACCGCAGATAGGTCGGGATCACCGTGTTGTGGAAGATCCCGTCCAGCCGGCCCTCCGGCCACTGGCACAGCACCTCGGTCCGGAAAACCCACTCCGGGTCGGTCCGGGCCGCAGACGCGATCGTCGACTCGGCGACCAGCCCGTGGCCCATCGACGGGTTCGCCTGCGCCCACGCATCACGGTCACGCACGTCGCAGTGCGGCGGCGCGGACCACTCGAAGATCCCGAGGTCGTCCTCGTCGACGTCGAAGTCGTCCGTGTCGAACGTGTCGTCAAGGTGGAGACTGATCTCCTCGAGCTCGGCCTCATCGGGCAGCTCCGACACCAGGTCCGCGGCGATGATGCCGTCCGGGTCACCGAGGGGCCCATGCGCCATCTTCCGCAGGTGCCGCAGGACCACCGAGGTGACGTCACCAGCGTTCGACAGGCACCAGATCTGCGCGTCCGGCCGGGCCATCGACGTCTTCGTGATCGCGCCCCACGCCTCCCACGACTGGTGCTCACGCAACTCATCCAGGATGATCCGGTCACCCGACAAACCACGACCAGCACGCCGCGTCGACGCCTTCACCTTGTACCGCTCACCGGTCAGCAGGTCGAGGCTCTTCTTCCCGTTGACGCGGACGACGGCGCGGACCAGCTCGGCGAGGTCGGGGCGGAGCGGTTCGTCGTTCTCGTCGGTCGCGGTCGCCAGGTCGACGACGCCGTCCCACACTTCCTCGGCGGTGTCGAGGTCCTGCGCGGTGCCGAGCACCAGCCGGACACCGCACACGAACAGCCACCACGCGGCGAGGACCTGGCTGAGCGTCGACTTGCCGTTCTGGCGTGCGACCAGGACAACGACGTTCCGGAATCGGAGCCGGCCATCCGCGCGCAGCTCGAGCGCGTGGATCAGCAGCCACTTCTGCCACGGGTACAGCGTCAGGCCGAGGATCACGGTCGCGAACTCGATGACCTCGAACCCGAGACTGGTCTCGGGGGTCAACTCACGCAGCGGCGGTGTGAAGATCCGCGGGACCTCCGACCCAAGCCGAACTTGCCAACCCGGTTCAGCCCGGTCGTCAGGATCGAGTCGACATCCTTGGCCAGTCCCTCGAGCGTGCGCGCCGCACCCAGGTCGATCGTGCCGAGCTTCGCAGCCTTGATCGACGCCTTCGTCGCCGCCTCCACGCTCTGGTCGTCGTCCAGGACCGTGCCCGACACAGCCTCGCCTGCAGGAAGCTCATGCATCGAAGGGACCTCCATCGCTATCTACCGCGCGACCCCCCTCAACCCAGCCGGGGGGAGAAGATCGATTCGCGCGGGGAGTGGGCCGTCGGGCCGTCCGCTGGATTTTCTGCGGGCGGCCGGTGTTGTGGTTGGTCGTTACCAGGTGTGACTGGTGGGGCTTGTGCCGTCGCCGGGTTGGGTGACGTTGGTGCCTTCGCTGGCGTTGCACGCGCGGTGCGCTGCCCCCTTGATGTTGCTGGGCTCCTCAGCGAGGTGTGGGTGGGTCGCGACGGGCAGGTAGTGGGCAGTGGTGAATGCGTCTCGGTGCCATCGGTGGAGGAGATAGTCGATGGGTTGGCCACAGATGCAGCAGGGGAGTTGGCGTGCTTTGAGGTTCGCGACGAGTCGTTTCCATCGGCGGGTTGATCGTCCGTGGGTGGACATGCTGCCTACCTTTTGTCGGTGGCTGCTGCCACCATTAGCGCCATGAGGAACTTGCCCGCGGCCGTAGCCGCTGCTGTGTCCGTGCTCGCGCTGACGAGCTGCCTGTCATTGCCACCTGAGGTGGGCGCCACGCCACCCCCTGGGCCGGTGTCGACCGAGATGTCGGAGCCGGCCCCCTCGTCGGAGGCGTCGAAGGAGGAGCCGGCACCGTCACCGACCGAGGCGGAGTTCGAGTGCCTCGAGGTGACCGACGAGTTCGCAGTCACGATCTTGGATGGCGCCCCAGATGGGACAGCCAAGGAGGCTGGGTACAAGTTGATCAAGGCCGCCGCGGTGAAGTCTCCGGACCACAAGGAGGTGTACGTCGTCGCGATCCGCTTCGACGCACCGGGTGGCGATCCGGTGACTGGTGTGTGGGCGACGACGTCGTTGACGACGGGGCCGATCCTGTCGGTGGATGGGTTCGCGAAGAACTTCACCCAGTGGCCCGACGGGACGAAGCAGTCGGGGATCACCGGGGTGGAGCCGTACGTCCAGGCAGCGAAGGGTTGCGTGGCATGAGCGCCATCGAGCCACGTACCGAGATCAGCGCGGCGGACTACCCGGGCCTCAGCGACGCAGCACGTTGGCTGCACTTGGCCACGGGAGCAGCGTCGATGACCCTGAGCACACCGGGCTTCATCAGCTTCGACAACATGCCGATGGCCGACGGCGGCGACGACCTCGCCGCATTGATTGGCGAGCTGGTCGAGTACGGGCTGTGGGTTGAACTCACGTCCGGCTACTACCTGTGCGACCCGATCCTCGGCGGCACGTTCCTCGCGAACTCGCGGAGGGACGACGAGTACCGAGGGAAGAAGCTGCTGGGGGAGTGAGTTTCCGGGGTCGACGAACACCCGTGAATCACAAAATACACTCTCGGTCCGACATCTCAGCATTGGACACGCTCGGCGTGTTCGATCTGCAGTACGTCCCACGGGTTCCACAGGTCGGCTGACCGACCGCGGGCGTTGGCGCGGATTGTGCCGGTGGGGGTGATCAGGCCGTCGGACTTCCATCGGCGAACGGTGGCGGCCTTGATGCCGTACTCGGATTCGATCTGCTGCGCCGTCATCGGACCACGCCGTTGCAGCCGGGCCCGGGCGGCGCCGATCCCCTCGACCTCGTGCCCGTACTCGCAACGCATCCACTGCCCACCTGGTTGTGGGTGAGCCGTGCCCGGGCATCCGGTCCGGGTGCACGGATACGCGCCGGTGCGTGGCGGACGAGCGAGGTCGAGCAGGATCTGGTGGACGTACGCGATCGCAGCGGTGACCGGGCCGACGAGGTTGTGCTGCCCGTCCCACCACGTGTGGGTGCTGGCGAGCCATGCGGCGGCATGCTGCCAGGTGGCGTGTGGCAGGGCGGGTTCGGTGAGGCCATGGTCGCCGCGGTGCTTGTGGATGGCGTCGACCGCACCCCACAGGGTGGCGAGGTGGCCCTTCTCGTCGAGCCGGTACACGTCGACAAGGGCGAGCCGGGTCGGCGGTTTCGACCCGGGCGGGGTGCGGGTCAGCCGGTTCGCGCGTGGGGTCGGGTTCGGCGCGTACCGGGTGTCCCACACCTCGCGGGCAAGGCCCGGGAGCTCGGCGAGCTGGGCCGTGGCTCGGTCGTAGTCGGTCGTTGGTGGCCGGCCGATGAGGTGTCCGCAGTGGATGCAGCGGAGCTGGCCGAGGTCGGCGCGTTCGAGGTGTTGGTGGGTGCAGCTGGCGGTCACTGGTGATCTTCCTCGAGGTCGGTGTCGCAGTCCAGGCATGACACGTGGGTGGCGATGTGGTGCAGCCCGTGGTCGGTCATCAGGTAAGCCGGGATGGCGATCATGGACGGGTTGTGGCAGGACGGACACAGGTCGTCGCAGGGGACGGGTTCGCCCGGGGTGAGCGTCATGGTGCGGATTCGTGGCACGGGCGGCGGTGCGAGCTGGCGGTCGGGTGGCCGGTTGGATCGGGTGCGGTGCGGAAAGTCGGGCATCGGGTCTCCTCGAGGTCAGAACGGTGGCGGGCCGGCGGTGTTGGCGGTGCGGGCGCGGATGAGCGTTGATGGGGCGACGAGCGCGTCAGGGGTTGGGGTGCAGTTGTGGGCGGCGACGACGTCGTACGGGGCCCATCGCTTCGACTGGCCGGCCGGGCGGGCCCGGATGGTCCAGGAGCGGCGTCGGCGGATCCGGAGTCGGATGAGGCCGGCGGGCCGGTCGATCGTGTACGTGTGGCGTCCGTCGATCTGGGCGAGCGCTTCGCCGAGTGGGGTGAGTGGGAGCAGGTCGACGGTTGCGGGCCAGGCGCAAATGTCGGCGTCGTCGCCGGTGAGGATTGGGGTGCGGCAGGTGTGGCAGCGGTGGTCGCGGGTGTCGAGTTGGCCGGCGGCGCGGAGTTGGTGGGTGAGGGTGCGCCGGTCTGGTCCGACGAACCGGGCTTTGCGTGCTGGTTCGGTGGCGGGGATGAGTGAGTCCTGGGCGGTCATCTGGCACCGCCTGGGATGGGCAGTGACCGAAGTGACCACAGTGACCGGGCCTGCAAGAGTCCGGCTACCCCTGCCTGGGCGTGCACGCGTGCGTATCTTAATAGGGAGGATGTGTAAAACATGGTCACTGTGGTCACTGATGGGCGTTCTACGGCGGCCCCATGCGGTTTGAGGCAGTGACCGAAGCCGTTCTTCCTGGTCACTGGATGGTCACTACGGTCACTGTTGGATCCGGAGGCGTTGACGGTCGGGATGGGTCGCTTCGGCCTCGTCGGTGATCCGCTGGTAGCGCTCGACGAGCGCATCCACGGCACGTTCTGCCTCGGCGTACAGGTCTGCGCTGCGGATCGGTTGGGCGAGGTGGAGCTTGCGTTCAGCCTTCGCCAGGACGGCGCGGAGACGGTCGAGCTTGGGGTTGAGTTCGTAGCGGCTGGGCATAGTGGGGTTCCTCCTTGTTGGGTGTTCATCGCTGCCACCACGACTCTTCAGTCTCTTCGTCGGGGTCGGCGTAGAGCGTCATGCCGGTGTAGAAGCGCTGCCCGTTCGATCGGGTCGACTGGATGCCCCAGCGGGTGCGGAGCTCGCGGCCGAACACCTGGGGCGACACCTCGGTTTCGCCTTCGTCGCGGCACCAGGAGCTGTAAGCCTTGCGGACTGCGGCGGTGTTCTCGCGGGCCATGTCGCCCCCGCCGAGCATGATGCGTTCTCCGACGAACCGGGCGAGCGCATCCTCTTCCTCGGCGTACTTGGCTGTCGCCGCCATCACCTGGTCAGGTTCGGCAAGACCCGTCCGCTGGTACTCAAGGCAGCCTTGGATGATCCAGCCGAGGATCTTGGGCCCTTCGTCGTGGACGAGCTTCTTGGTGAGCCCTTCCACGCGTTTCTCTGCGGGTACAGTGTGTGTGAATGGGACGAGTCTGAGGCGGCGCCAGAAGCTGTCCCCGCCCGCCTCGACGCGTGGCTGGTGGTTCCCGGCGAGCCACAGTTTCGCTGTCGGGGTGAAGGTGAAGTGGCGGCCGTACAGGAAGCGTGCAGTGATGAGGTCGCCGCCGGTGAGGAGTTTCACCTTCGCCTCGTCGAATCGTGCGGACTGGGTGACTTCGGAGCAGGTGACGAGGCGGAGCCCGGCGAGGCGTGCGATTGCGGATTCGTCGTTCTTCCCGGCCATCAGGAATTGGGGCGGTGAGGTGGACGCGTAGGTGCCGAGGATCGCGACGGTGGTGTCCTGGGCGACGCTCTTGCCGTTGCCGCCTGCGCCATGGAGGAACGGGAGGACGTGGGCGAGGACTTCACCGCAGGCGGCGTAGCCGACGAGGCGTCGGAAGAAGCCGATCATGGCTTGGTCGCTGTTGAAGGTGTCGTCGAGGAATTCGAGCCATCGGGTTGGGGGGGGTGTAGTCGACGTCGACTTGTGTGATTCGGGTGCAGAGGTCGACGGGTTTGGTTGGTCGGATGGTTCCGTCGCGGAGGTTGACGAGTCCGCCGGGCGTGTTGAGCACCCAGGGGTCGGCGTCGAGCTGGTCGGGGGTGACGCGGATGGCGGGGTTGGCTCTGGCGAGGCGGACCATGGCTTCGAGGCCGCGGCGCGACAGTGACCTGGTCTTGTGTTTCTTGACGGGATCGGTGGTGTCGTGGATCGCGCGGATGGTGTGGGCTGCGTGCTGGATGACTTCGCCGTCGTCGTCTGACCATTGCCAGTGGGTTCCCGTCCAGTGGAGCCATTGGCCGCGGGCGGCGACCCAGCGCATTGTGTGGCCGTGGAGCTCGACGAGGAGGTCCGCGTTGCCCTGGTCGGTGAGGCTGGTGGTGTGGGCTTGGGGGATGTCGGATCCGACGATGTCGATCTTGAGCGCGGATGTCCCGTCGACGGGGTTGGGCTGGTTACCGCCGGCGTGTTGGGTGAGGGTGAGGACAGCAGCGTTGCCGTCACCGTCGGCGGACGGGTCGCCGTAGCCTGCTGCGCGGAGCGCGCGGGCAGCGTCGGCGTGGTCCCCGCCATGCTCGAGGACTGCGTATGCCCCGAACTTGCTGTACGGCTTCTCCTGCTCGAATTCGGTGGAGCTCGAGAACACGTACAGGTTGTCGGCGTCGTTGCGTCCGGTGGTCGCTGAGATGCCGGGATCGGTCTTCCCGGGTCTGACCCACCCGATTGCGCGGCCGAGTTTCTTGGCGGGTTTCCAGCCGTGCGGGGTGAGGATGTCGGTCCAGGTGGCGCGCGTGTTGTAGTCGTCGCCGGGGCGGAGTGGGTCTCCGTCGGTGCGGGTGGTGCCGATCGGCTGTGTTGTGCTGGTGTCGATGTCGGGGGTTTGGTCGAGCATGCCGAACAGGATGAGGACTGCGTCGAGTTCGTCGGTGGTGAGTGTGGGGATGTCGGCCGGTGTGCCGTGGGTGGCGGTCCAGGGTTGGCCGGTGGGGTGGGTGCGTCCGTGGGAGGGTGCGACGACGGAGAAGCCGCCGCGGCCGCGGGTTTCGGCGAGGACCTTCAGTTTCTCCTTCGGGTTGATGGTGAGCTCGTCGGGGGTGGCTGGCCGGCGGGCGAGTTTCTGGTTGCCGGGCAGCTCGTCGCCGTCGACGCGGACGTACCAGTGGATCCCACCGGACGGTGTGGTTTCGCTGTAGCTGTTGATCTTGGCCCACAGGGCGTCGAGGGCGTGGTCGTGGAAGATCTGGGCGAGGTGGTGGTCCATGCCTGCGTCGACGGCTCGGCCTTCGAGCTCGAGCATGAGCGTGTTGTTGCTGGCGGGGCCGGTGATGATGCCGAGGCCGTCGGTGGGGCGGGTGAACAGGCTGAGGACGGTGGGGAGGTCGGGTCGTTCGTTCTGGTAGCCCTTCCAGGGGATGGCGGGCATTTTTGAGCCGTCGAGGGCGGTGGGGACGGGCATGCATCCGGCTTCGTACCAGGCGATGGCTGCGGCGACGATGGTGGTCATCTGGTTTCGTTTCAGAACAGGGCTGGTTGGAGTGGTGTGGGGCTGGCTTTGACCAGGACGACGTGGCCGTCGTCTTGCCAGGAGGCGATGGTGTCGACGGGCTGGGCTGGGGCGCGTTGGTAGTGGCGCCCGTCGTTGTGTCTGGCTGGTTTGGTGCATGTCCATGGGCCGGCATGGTGGCCGCATTCGGCTGTCCAGCGGTGCCCGGCTGGGCACAAGCAGTGGCCGACGTCGTGGTGGCCGTCCTCGCAGCTGTCACGGTGGCAGGGCGCGCCGCATTCTGGGCAGGTCATTCCGGATCGCCCGATTCGAGCTCGCCCGGATCAGGCATCCCCGGCTCGGTCTCCCATGACCGGCTGCTGATGATCGAGCCCATGTCGTGCTCGGCTGAGTCGATGCTGTGCCACGCGCCGGACGATCCGAACCCGACCTCCTGCCAGTCGTCCGAGTCGTCCGCGGCACGCTCGATCGTGAACGTGATCCGGTACTCGGCCGTCATGACTGATCACCCGATCGGGCATCCCGGTCTCGAACGACCTGGGCGACCCACTCGACGGTGAAGGTCGCAGCGAGCGCGAACAAGTCAGCCGGGGTGATTGACCGACCCTCGGCATCGCGAATGAACGCCTCGGCGCGCAGCTCGGCGCGGACGAGTCCCAGGGCGTGTTCGGCCGGCCATAGTTGGTCCCGGTCGGCCACCACGGCATCGAGCTGCAGCCGTTGGAGTGCGCTCGGGCTGCTCTTCAACGCCTCGCGCAGGGCCGTCTGCGTGGCCCTCAAACCGGCTTCGGCAGCCTGTGCGCGGCTCTGTTCCCGGATCCACTTTTCTTGTTGGGTGTCCATCACCGCCCGGTGGTCGGCGATCACGGCCAGCAGGTCGAGCATTGCGGCCCGTGCGGCCTCAGACTCGTGGTCGCCCCGGATTGGCGCGGCCAGTACCTCGCGTGCTCGGGTGATTCGTGGGTCATCCATGATCAGCTGGTCTCCTGGGTAGTGGTGTGGTCTGACGGGCTGCACCCGTCCACACCCGGTGAGGCGTGTGGACGAGTGGCTGCACGTCAGTCCGTGGTGAACACCTGCAGCCCGTGGCCCTCGGTGGCGACACGGCCGTGGAGCACCGGCGCCAGCTCGGTCAGCTGCAGACCGATCTCGTCGAACGCGGCGTCGAGGACCGCGTCCGGCTGGTCGAGCTTGATCGCCAGGACCAGCCCGTCACTGGTAATGCGGAACCGGAACCAGGCGCCGACTTCGAACCGCGGTGACCCGACGAACGGGCGGAGCGCGAGGGTGATCCGTTCAGGGATGTCGATCGCCCCCTTCCCACCGGACGCCTTCAGGTCGTCCTTGTAGACGGCCCGGCGGGTGCCGTCGCTGTTGCGGTGCGACGACTCGAACGTGACTTTGTTCGTTGCCTGGAACTCTTGTGCGAGCTCGAGCATGTCGGCGGCCGCCGGCGCCTGGACGTCGGCGAGGTGGTCCTCGAGGAACTCGGAGAACCTGACCTGCGGGTAGAACTGTCCCGACATCTCGGTCCACGCCATCCATTCGGGTGACAGTTGGAGTCGGAGTGTGCAGGTGTGGTCTCCCCAGGCGGGGGCGTGGCTGGTGCTGGGGTTGAAGATCGCGGTGATGGTCCGCGTTGTCCGGTTGGCCCAGATCTCCGGCGCCATCGGGAGCTCGTCGGTCTCTTGGCGTGCCCAGTAGCACTTGAAGCTGGCGACGTCTTCGACGACCACGTCGCGGCGGGTCCGTGCCGGGGCGGACTGGAATGTTTCGGTGTCGATCAGGTACGGCTGGCCGGTGGCGTCGCGGTGCAGCAGCACCTCGCGGACCCCAGTTTCGAGGTACGTCGGGTCGGTTCCTGCGAGGACGGTGGCGGTGACGGCTTCGGCTTCGGTGCGGTATTCACTCATCGTTCGTTGACCTTTCTGGGTACGTCGTCGCCCGAGTTGGGGACGGCGCGGACTGTGCCGGGGATGGATGGCTGGTTGGGGTTGTCGCGGCGAAGGTTGCCGTCGGCGTCGGCGAAGTAGATCGCCGCCTTCCTGTCCGGTTGGGGCACCTTGGTGGTGACCTTGTCGGACACCTTGAGGACGTCGCTGTTGTCCTTGAGCGGTTCAATCTTGACCGTCACGGTGATGGTGCCGGCCTTCTGGTGGTCCTTCACCGCGGTGGCGAGCTCCTGCAGCGCGTGGGAGATCTCGTCGTGGAGTTGGCCACGGTTGTATTCGCGGATCCAGTCGGCGAACGGCCGTGTCTGGCCGGGCTCGGGTTGGGTGGTCATGGCGTCGGTTTCCCTTCGGTAGAGGCGGGAGTGGTCTTCTTCTTGATCCACGGCAGCCGGACCGCGCTGTAGCCACGCCTGACGGACGCATCGGCGTAGCCCTGTTCGACGATCCCTGCGTGCGCGAGCGCTTGCAGGACGTCGACGAACTTGTCCCAAGGGACGGCGGCGGTGTCGATGTACAGGTGTGAGTGGCCAGGTGTGGATGAGGGAATGAGCGTGACGGGGATGTCGAGGTCGATCACCGGGTAGTGCATCGACGGCTTGTGGGGCGCGATCAGGTCGGAACAGACGATGTTGGCGCCCCGGCGGGCCGGACCTTCGGGTGTCAGCGTCGGGTCGCTCGACGAGTCGTCGAGGTCTGCCTTTCGCCAGACGCGTGGGGTGAGGTCCATGTCAGCCCTGGTATCCGGGGAACACGACGGCCGGGTCGAGCCCGGCCGCACGAACGGCGGCGATCTGCTCCGGGGTGGGCCCGGCCGGTGCAGCCGGTGCAGGCTGTTGTGGCGCCGGGGCCTGCTGAGAGGGCTGTGGCGGTGTGGGCGTGGGCTGGGCATACCCGGGCTGGTGGGCCGGGTACCCCTGCTGCTGCGGCTGTGCATACTGCTGCTGCGCCTGCGGCGCTGCGGGCTCGTACTGCTGCACCGGCTGCTGCTGCGGCGGCTGTGCGTACGTACGCCTGCTGTGCCTGCTGGGCAGGGATCTCCCCGGTCTGCTGGTCACCCATCAGCACGTCGTTCGCCGGCGGCGCACCGGGCGTGTACCGAACCTGGTAGTTCTTCCCCGATCGGCGGTCATTCGGCTCGTCGTAGTGGGTGCACTCGATCGCCAGGTACGAGCCGACGGTCAGCCCGTTCGCGCCCGCGGCCTGCACGGCGGCCTTGACCGCTTTCTTGATGCGGGCGCCGTCCATGTAGACGCGGCGGGTGCCGTCGTCGTCCTCGATCTCGGGTGACCGCTGGTCGGTGGCGAGGTCGATGAAGAACGTGAGGATCGGGTTGCCGTTCTTGAAGAACTTCAGATCGCCGCTGCCTGGGTTCTTGGGGTCGTAGTCGCGTTCCTGGTACGGGGCGGACACCTCGAGGATCCGGCCGGCGATCGGCTGGCCGATGTCGATCTTCCCGGCCGGGGCGCCGCCGCCTCCCATGAGGACCTGGTCTGCAGTGGGTGTGGACATTGTGTTTCTCCGGTTTCTGCGCGTCTGCGCGATGGTGCTCGGTCAGCCGACGAGGCCGGCGAGCTGCTGGTGTTGGTTGGTGGCCATCTGGTCGATGACCGTGTCGTCGCCGGGACACCCGGCGGCGAGGTCTGTGGAGCCCGGACGGAAGAACGGGCAGAACGAGCAATAGGCCTCGACGGTGGGCAGGTGCCCGAGCGCCGCGGTACCGAGCGCAGTGGTGGCGAGGTGGATCCCGGCGAGCCTGTTCAGCCCGTCAACGGCGACCTGCTCGTCGTACGGTTCTGACCACATGTACGCGTCGGCGAGTTCGCCGTTGCGTGGCAGGAACGCGATCATGACGTGGTCGACGGGCAGGCCTGCGCGCTGCCAGCCGCGGCCGTACAGGTGCGCTTGGGTGCGGTACTGCTGGCCGGGCCCGTTCTTGCGGTACTTGGTGAGTTGGGTGGGGCCGACGGTCTTGTGGTCGATGACGGTCCCGGTCCACCGGTCGTACAGGTCGCACGAGCCGGTGATGTCGCCGAGCCCGTCGATGGTGCCGACGTTGACGCGGGTCTCGATCAGCCACCGTTCCTGGCCGAGCGGCATGCTGGTGTTGATCTTGGTGTTGTCGGCGTCGAACGCGGTCTCCAACCACATGTGTGTGCCGGTGCCGATCGTTGCCTTCCAGTTCGGTGCCTGGTCCTTCTCTGCGGTGTTGAGGAGTTTGTAGCCGATGCGGCGGGAGCAGGGATCACCGATCTCGGACGGGCCGATCTGGGTTTGTTGGGAGCGGGGGTGTTCCACGATCGCGCGTGTCACGATGTCGAGGTATTCGGTGGCGACCCTGGCTGCGGCGTCGGGTCGGCGCTGGTCCAGGTGGGTGGGGAGTGGCGGCGGGAGCATCGTCATGATTGGGCCCCGGCCGATTCGACGGCTGGCCAGGTGAGGTAGCAGATGCAGGAGTGGGCGCCTGGGTGTCCGGTGTTCTTCCAGCAGGTGTGGCCGCTGGTCGTGGTGCCGCAGGATTTGTGCGCCGGCGGGCAGGTGTTCATAGGGTCCTCCATGCGAGGTCGGTGGGCTGGTTGATGTGCCCGCACGGGCGGCAGGCGAGGAGATATCCGGCCTGCGCCAGGCAGTGGAGCCGCCGGTTGGTCTTGCGGGCGTGGGGGAGACAGGTGGGGCCGACGATGATGCGGCCGCAGTTCGGGCAGTGGGCCTGCCGGGCGACGCGTTTCGTGCAGTTCTTCTCGGTGCACTCGGTGGGGAAGTCGAGCGCGGCGAGTGTTGCGAAGTCTGCGGCGGTGAACGTCATGGCTTCGGCTCCCATCGGATGCACGCCGGCCACGACTTGCGCATGTCGGGCCCGTGGTTGCCGTGCTTCGCTGCGACCTGGCACTTCCAGCCCTTGAATGTCCGGTTCTGCTTGAACCACAGGTGTTTGCAGTCGGCACAGGTCCGGTCGGTGTCGCGGATGATCATGAGCCCGGTGGCGGGGTGGATGCCTTGGGCGATCTGGTCGCGTCGCTTCGCGGTCAGCCGGGCGTCGTGGCCGAGCCCGTCGTACGGGTCGACGGACGGTTCGGGTTCGTCGGTGCCGGGGTAGTCGTCGAACATTGATTCAGTCACGGGTCTTCGCCTCCTGTTCGAGGCGGACGATCTCGCGGTCGACGTACCAGCGCGCCTTGCGGAGATCGGTCAGTGCGTCGCCCTTCAACCCGGCACGCCACAAGTACTTGATCGCGTTGCCGACGCAGAAGTTGAGGTGCTCGGTGATGGTGATGCACTCGACTCCGGACGGATGTGACCGGTAGTGGTCGGGGTTGGTCGGGTCGGTCATGGCTGTGACCCGTCGTTGTCCGGGGCGGTGCGCATCGGTGCGATGCAGATCGTCGCCCCGGCCCGCTCTGCCGGTCCGCACCACACCTTCGCGGTCAGGTTCCTGACGATGTATGCGTCGTCGGTGATCGCACCGCCCTGGGTGAGCGCGTCGAACGAGCTGCGCTCGAGCTTGTCGATGTCGCCGCGCGTTGCCGGCCGACCGGATACGGGTCGGCGGACGGCTTCAGCCGGCTCGCGTTCTTCCCTGTCCCGTAGTGCGATTTGGGCCGTTCGAACCGGAATGTGATCGACACGAACACGGGCCCGGGTGTGCAGGGGATGTCTTGGACGTGGATGGCGGCCTTGATCGCTTCGCGCCACGGCATGACCGCTTCGGATGATTCGCGCATGCTGTAGCGGGTGCGGATCTTGGAGCCTTGTGGCGCTGGGTTGCCGTGGACAGTGAAACTGATCATGACGGCGTCCGTTCGCGGCTGATGGTGTGGGCGCAGTCGCGGCACACCTGCAGCACCACACCGTTGTCGAGCTCGAGCGTCCGCCAGCCGACCGACCGGGCCAGCTGGACCGACAGGTCGTGATCATCGATCAGGGGCTGGGTCTTGGTGCACCAGGAGCAGCGGATGTGCCAGCGGGTGGTGAGGTTCAGATCAGGCAGGTCAGGCATCTGATGCTCCTTGTGTGGCAGGGACCGTGCGCGCATCGGTCTGCTTGGCGGCGACCAGCAGCGCCCGGTAATCGATGTGGGGGCCGTAGATCGCGACCCCGTCGAGGCGGAACCACTCCCGGCACTCGTGCTCCTCGTAGCCCTTGATCAGCCCGAAGATCGCTTGGACGATCTCGGAGTCGGTCATGTGGCGAGACAGGTACGCCCTCCCGGACTTGCCGACCCCCAGTTCGCCCGTGATCGAGTCACGTCGCTCGACTGTGAGCTGGATGAACCAACGGCCCCTCGGTAGGCCGTCCCGCCGGATCAGCAACCCCATCGACCGGGCGTGATAGGTGATCCGCTTCGCGAGCGCGTCAACTCGGTCGGCGAAGTCGTCGCGGTTGCTCGGCCACTGAGAGGTGATCATCGATCCGCCTCATCGGTCTCAGCGAGCTCGGCGAAGTCGTCGAAGTCGGCGACCAGCGCCTCATCCAGGGCGACGATTCCGCGGACCGTGACGACCAGCAGTGCGCGACCGCGACTGTGACCGCGGTACCGACGAGCAGGGTCGGGATCAGGAGGGCCGGCATGTCATTCACCACCGTTCTCGACCGAGATGGTGACGCGTGGTTTCCCGGCGACGGTCTGGCAGGCCTCGTAGTCGGCGCCGGAGAGGACCCGCTTCGCCAGCATTGCGCTCACTGTCGACTTGACCTCGGTGATCGCAGCGACGAGATCGGGCGACAGGACTTCGCGGGCACGCGTCTCGTTGAACCTGCGGGTGGGGGTGACGGTGATCTTGTGCCCGTCGGGTAGGAGGTGGGCGCCGTCGCCGCCGGTGATGGTGCGGATCTCTTCCTTCTTCACCTGGTCGAGCCGTTCGGTGACCGTGGCGAGCGCGGTGGTGAGTTGGTCGTGGGTGTGGGCAAGCTCGGCGAGCCGGGCGGTGATGTCGACCTGTGTGGAGGTCATGTGCTGGTGTCCTTTCGGGTCGGGCGGATGTTGAGGCGTGCGGTGACGTGCTTGAGGGCGAGCTGGTGGGTGGGGTAGTAGCGGTGGATCGGCGGCCGGCCGACGCGTCGCTCGACGACGACCCACGGGTGCGGCACGAACACGTCGGGCAGCACCTTGTGCCTGTAGACGGTGAAGCGCTTCATGAGCAGTCACCCCCATGGCGTGCCCACGGGTCCTCGCCGACGACCGTGCGGATCCGCGCCCGTGTCTCCGCCGACAACTTGGGCGGGTACCTGCGGTCGAGCTCGGCGTCGCGAGCGAGCTCCTCGCGTGACGGGACGTCGTCGTGGAGCTCCTCGAGCTGGCGGCGGAGAGACCAGGTCATCAGGCAGCCCTCCGCTGACGATCCCGGCGGGCCTGCTCGATCAAGCCGACCGTGACGCCCATGCGGGCGGCGATCTCATCGAGGCTGGTACCGCCGTCGAGGAGCCAGTCGACGTCGTCCAGGTCGACCGTTGCCGGCCTTCCTGTCGGCCGCGTGGACGGCGTGTCGGTTTCAGGGACGGCGTACGGGTTGTCCAGGTCTTCGTCGTCCCACGCCAACGGTGGTGCCCATCCCCACGAGCGGGCGAGGTTCCGTGCCCGGGTTGCGGCTTGCTTCTCGTAGCGGGTGGTGCCGGGCGGCGGCTGGTCCCACAGTTCGTCGTACAGGGCACGGACCTTCGCCGCGGTGGTGGTGGTGACCTGCCCGCGGGTGCCATGGATGAGGGCCCAAATGTTCGCCGATGTCCAGCCGAGGCGGCGTCCGAGCTCGCTGCCGGACCAGCCGCACACGATGAGGGCTTGGAGTCGGCGGACCGTGCCGGCCTGGTGGACCAGCGCGCCGCCGGCGAGGTTGAGCTTGACGGCGAGGAGCTTCTCGGCGACCTGCCGGGTGACCCGTTTGCGTGGTGGCCGGTGCTCTGGGTGCTCGGGTTGGTGTGGGTACTTGCCGTACAGGACGTGTCCGACGGTGGAGGGTGTGACGCCGGCGGCGTGGGCGACGGACTTCCAGCCCATGCCCTGATCGGACAGGTCGCCAGATGCTTGCGGACGAGCTCGGCGTCGACGTACCGGTTGTACCGGCCGTACAGCTTCGCGCGTGACCGGACGCGTGCGGCATCGGTGTTAGCCGCGGTGCACCAGCGGCACCTGCAACGGTCCACGACGTACGTGGTGCGGGACCCGTGAACGTGGGTGACGCGCTTGTGGGTACACGTCTGGTTGGGTGTGCCGGGCGCCGGGTCCTCCCCTGCGCCGGCACCCGGCACGATTGTGGTGGTGGCCATCAGAGGACACCGCCTGCGGTGGTGGCCGACATCTGCCGGCGGGGCCATTCAGTGAGCTCGGATTCGGGGATCGCCCACCGCGCCCGCACGGAGCCGCGCGGGGCGAGGTTCATGCACTGGATCGCCGTCCGGTCCCGGCCCTTGCTGGATTGGTATTGGGCACAGCGGGTGCGGATCTCGTCGGCGGTGAGGGGCAGGACCTTGGATGCCTGCTCGGGGCCGATCCAGCCTGGCGCGAGTTTCGGGGCTGGCATCACCGCTCACCACCCGGGATGACGAGGAGGGTGCCCGCCTGGTCGAGGGGCACGGACGCGTTGGTGTAGCCGCCGCCGACAGGTTCGAGCGCGATCAGTTGCCCGACGAGTCCGCTGATGCGCCACCGGACTGTGCCGTTGCCTCGGCGGACGATGGTCCCGACCGGCAGGTGCGCTGGGAGGTTGGGCATCACTGCTCACCTCCTCGGTAGTGGATGGCGAGCATCGACGCGATCCCGGCGGCGCCGGCGGCGATCAGGTAGTCGATGTGGTGGACGAGCCCGGCGACGATGCAGGCGAGGCCGGCAGCTGCGACGAGGCCGGCCGCGGCAAGGGCGAGGATGGTCTTCTGCTGCTTGGTCACGACCGGCCGCCCGCCTGTGCTCGTGCCCTGAGCTCAGCCAGCGCGGCGTGCGACTCTTCTGCCAGGCGTGCGCCGTTGTTGCGCAGCCAGTCCGATGTCAGGAGGTAGCGGGCTCGCTGGTCTGGTCGTTGCTGGTGAAGTTGCCCATCAGGTCGAGCAGGTCGCGGAGCTCGGCGACGTCTGTGGGGTTGGGCCCGGTGCTCATGCCGTGGTTGGCGGCGGTCATGCCGTCACCGCCGCGGCACGCTGGGCGAGCTCCTGCTCGAGCCCGTTGACCAGGTCCGGGTTGACTGCCGGCCAGAGCGGGATCACGCGCCCAGCTCCGAGGTCGATGGGGAGGACCGCCAACAGGTCGCGGGGCCGACGGGAGTCAGTCATCTCGGGGGTCGACGCGATGATGAGCGTTCCGCCGTCGCTGATGTACAGGCAGAGGGAGTAGTCGAACGGGCCGGTCGCGCGGGCCTCGATGGCGTCGGCGAGGCTGGCGTGGTAGCTGGTGGGTGTCTTCATTGGTTTCTCGTCTTCTGTGGTGTGTGGGCCGTGGTGATGCTGGGTGCGTTGCCGCGGTCAGGCCGCGCGTCGCTTGGAGTCGGCTACAGGCGACATCGAGGGTTCAAAAAGGAATCCGGGCGGGCACCCCAACGCCTCCTCGATGGATCGGGCCGTGCGGAGAGAGCACGTGTTCCGGGATGTCGGCAGCTTCGGGTCGCGGGTCAGGTGGCCGACAGCCGCGTGCTTCAAGCCGGCCTTGCGGGCGAGACCTCGGGAGCTGAGCTTGTGGAACGCCATGTACTCCCGCAGTGCTCGGTGTGACTTCAGTTTCACGATCAGCCTCCAGGCGTCCAGGTGGTGCATGTTCCTCCTTCAATGTAGGCGATGTGTCGTTTGTAGTCAACGACGTCCTACAGTGTAGGCACCTTGTGCCTACGGACGCAAGCCCAGATTTAGGCACGTCAGGCGGGACGCCAGTCGTACAGCGCTGTAGTTTGTAGTCGTGTCTGCCTACAGTCGAGTTGCTGCGCCTCTACGTGTCACCGGAGCATGGAGCCATGACGGCACTGAGTGAGCTCCTGAAGCGAGCGAACGACCAGCGCCGGATGTCCGTGAGGGCTCGCGCCGACAAGATCGAGGGGCGGCTCCACTTCGCCACACTGGCTGACTACCAACGCGGTAACCACCCGGAGCACCCAGACGAGCAGACGTTGCAGGCCCTGGCCGACGCATACGACCTGCCACTCACAGCGGTTCACCAGGCGGCCGGCGTCCAGGTCGGCGCAGGCGAGTGGGTCCCACCCCCAGAGGTTTCCCGGCTCGACCCTCGTCAGCAGGCGGCGATCACAGAGCTGATCATCGCCATAGCGAAGGGGAGTGGTGGCGATGCGGAAGCCACCCAAAACACACCGCCGACCCCGGCCGGCAAACAAGACGCCGGGGACCAGCTACAACCAGGCGGCGTGCGGCCGCCGGTCGACGACCTGGCCGACGTGATCATCGACGACGAGATCATCCCCCACCGCGAGCGCCTGCCCCCTGGACACGAGGCAACCGTGCACCAGTTCCCCAGCCCACCCGAGCTGCCTGACGACATCGACGAGCTCGCCGCCCGCACCGAGCAGCAGGAGCCGGCTGGTACCGTCGCCGGCGCGAGCAGGACGAGGCGTCCGAACAACTCAACGATGAGAAGAAGGAGTAGCAATGCCGAAGCAGGGTTACGAGCGGATGAAACTACTGGTGACGGTCAAGACGTACCCGACCCCATCGCAGAATCACGTGGAGACGGTGTGTGTCGCCGGCGTGCGTCTGGACGGTCCGGAGCCGTCCTGGGTGAGGCTTTACCCCATCTCATTCAGGGCGATGGACTATGCCGACAAGTTCAAGAAGTGGCAGATCGTCGAGATTGATGCCGCGCCACGCGGGTCGTACGACCCCCGGCCGGAGTCGTACAAACCGGATCTGGAATCGCTCGCTTCAGCTCGGCGAAGCGATTGATACGAAGAAGAATTGGACGCGAAGGCGCGAGCTCATCGGTCCGCTGCTCGGAGCGACCACAACCTGCGATCTGGTCGCGGCGAACCGGGCGGTCACGATGGACGTCGGCGCGCCCTCGCTGGGGCTTGTTCGGCCGACCGTGACCAGGGTGGAGCTCCTGCCAGGCAAGGACTGGTCACGAACTCAGCTGACCAAGGTAGAACGAGCTGCGCAGGGCGACCTCTTTACGCCACCACTCAATCAACTGAAGCCCGTCCCGCATCGAATCCGGTACCACTACCACTGTGAATCTCCTAGCTGCGACAACGGCCACAAGCAAGAAGTGCTTGACTGGGAGGTTGGGTCTTCGGGGCACGCGTGGCAGAAGATTTACGGTGACCTGACCGGCCAAAAGGTCTTGGAAAAGTGGGAGTCTATGGTGGCTGACACCAAGGACACGTATTTCTTCATCGGGAACCAACATCAGTACCGGCAGTCCTTCTCGGTGCTGGGCGTGTGGTGGCCAAAGAAGACCTAGACGGTCACCAGCCGTACATCGGGCACCTGTCGCCGGATCGCGTCGGCGACCATCCTGCGGTGACAGTGCGAGTGGTCACGCTCGAAACACAACAGGGCTACCGATCCGCCTTCGAGTAGCTCGCGGACGTGGGCTAGCGCCTCCTCGGCCTGTTGGTCTTGGAGGACCCGGGCGAACCGTTCCCGGCTAGCCAAGCTGCCAGCACGGTACCCGTCGCGGTTGTCCTTCGGGTTGCCGAGCTCGCGGTGATGCACGTATCGGATGCCGGCAGCCTCGAGCTTCTCCGCGAGGCGAGTCTTGGACAAACCAGGCTTCCGAGAGATGGGGGTGAGTCGGACATCGACGAGGACAGTCACGTTCTCGGAGACGAGCCGCTGGACCAGGTCGTCAGCGTCGCGTCCTTCGTAACCGATCGAGACGAGGGAGGAAAGTTCGTGCATGGGGTCAGTCTGACAGACTTCAGTACGAGTGTTCGCATTCTGCGACTTTCCGCGGCGTCAGCGGATCCTGTCTGCCCCGGCCACTACGGTCAGGATCCATGCCACCGCCACAGCTGCCGCACCCCTGGCGGGACCTCCGCACCAACCACCCCCACATCGACGTCCACTGGGCCGACCTGCCGCACGGCATCTGGGCGCTGACTGACGGGGTTGCCCGGATCTGGATGCACCGTGGTCTCGTCCAACGTGAGCGACGCTCGACCCTCGCGCACGAGCTTGTCCATCTCCGCCGGGACCACCGCGGCTGCCAACCGCCCAGAGTTGAACGTCAGGTCCGTGCTGCTGCGGCCGCGTGGCTGTTGCCGGACATCACCGCGGTAGCCGATGCCCTGTGCTTCTACGGCGACGACTACGACGGCGCAGCGGACGACCTGTGGGTCGACGAGCCGACGCTGTGGGCCCGGCTCGACCCGGTGCACGCGCCGGCCGCAGAGCGGGCGTACGTGGCAAGAAGGTTGGAGGAATTGTGAACAGCGGAACTGTCGGTGGCCCTGTCTATACATGTGGACAGGCGCATCGGGCGCCTGCACACCAACGAAGGAGAACATCATGAACGAGCTCAGGATCCCGAACACGAAGTGCAGGACCTGCGGTCGTTCACTCACGACGAAGACGCACCAGAGCCGAAGCCTGGGCGGGCCCGGCCCAACCAAAACTGTGCGCGTGTGTGGCAACCGAGAGTGCCCGATGGGCCCTGGCAGCCTCGGCGGCGGCGGTGACCAGAGCTATGACTGACATCGACCGCAGGATCATCGAGACCTGCCACCTGCCCCGGCCACAGCGGCAGCGGGTCTCCGACGACCTGCAGATCCGCACAGACGAGTACCACCTGCGCCTCGCGAAGCTGATCGATGACCCAGAAGCGCTGCGCAAGTACCCGGGTGTCGTCGGCCGGCTCCGCAGGATCCGCGACGACCGGCGCGCCGCGAGGTCGCTGCGGAGTGTGTCATGGGGGTGATCGACCTGTGGGTCGGCCGGGACGACCAGCCCACGAAGCGTCACGGTCGCGGGCTGCGGTACCGGGTCACCCATCCCGGTCACCCGACGAAGAGCTTCCGGACGAAGACCGAGGCCGACCAGCACTGGCGCACCCTCGCGACCGCCACGCCCCGGCCGGTGCGGAGTCGGTCGGGGCGATGGTCGACATCTGGAAGGCAGGGAAGCAGCACCTGGCGCGGAAGAGCGTACTCGCGGCGAAGGCTGACGCGTCGCGGGTCCGCGCCCGGTGGGGGACCGTGCCGGTCACCGAGGTCCGCCACGACGAAGTGCAGGTGTGGATCGCGTCGATGACGTCGGAGCGCGGCAAGGGCGACCGGCTGGTGGTGCGCCCAGCGGCGAACGCCACGCGGGCGAAGGCGCTGCAGTGCTTGCGGGGTGCCCTGAAGATCGCGATCGACCGCGGCATGCTCGACAAGAATCCGTGCGAGGGGATCAACCCGGGGCAGCTGCGGCGGGTCGAGCCGCAGTACCTCGAAGCGGACGAGCTGGTCGCCCTGGCTGTGGGCGCGGGCGTGTACCGGGCCATGGTGATGATGCTCGGCACGACGGGGATCCGGGTCGGTGAGGCGGCAGCGCTGAACGTCGGCGATGTCGACGTGCGGCGACGTCGTGCCCGGGTGCGGAAGTCGAAGACCGGGATGGCGCGGGATGTGCCGGTCCCGGCCAGTGTGCTCGCGATGCTGCCGCTCGAGCGGGCGAAGGGTGAGCCGTTGTTCACCGCGCCGCGTGGCGGTCGGGTGGACGTGGACAACTGGCGCGAACGGGTATGGGAGCCGCTGGTCCCGTCCGGGTTCCGCATCCATGATCTGAGGCACACTGCGGCTTCGTTGGCGATCGCGTCGGGTGCCGACGTGAAGGCGGTGCAGCGGATGCTCGGGCACGCGACCGCAGCGATGACGCTGGACCTGTACTCACACCTGTGGGATCGAGGGCTGGATGATGTCGCCGCCGTACGAATGGATGGCCTGCTCAGCGGCGGGGACGCGTGACCTCGACCCTGGTCTTGCCGTTGACGATCTGAGAGACGTGTCCGCTGGATACCCCGAACCTGCGAGCAAGCGTCGCCTGGGACGATCCTGACTCGTGGAGGGTCCTGATCTCGGCAACTTGGACGTCCGTCAGCTTGTGGCGCATGCGCTCGCCGTTGGGTGCTCGCCGCTTAGTCACTTTGTCGACGGAGTTGTCGGTGCGCGTGCCGAGGAAGAGGTGGCCCGGATTGACACAGGGTGGGTTGTCGCAGCGGTGAAGGACGCAGAGGCCATCAGGGATCGGGCCGACCCACGCCTCGTAGGCGACGCGGGAAGCGATCGCCCATGTCCTGCCCGCGAGCTTGATCCGAGGGTGTGGCCGCGTTGTCGTGGTGCGCAGTTCCCAGCATCCTGTGGGGGTTACGTCCCATCCGCGGTGCTCAAGTCGTTCGACTGGCGTCGCGTTGCGTGGTGCCCGCTGCAGTGTGCCCTGGTCGAGTTGGCCGGCTCGCAGTCTCTGCCGGTAGTGAGTGTCGCACCATCCGCGCCGGGTGGCGACGTGGTCACATCCGGGAATGGTGCAACTCATGCTAGACAGTCTAGGGCACCTGTGGGACCGCGGTCTCGACGACGTCGCGGACCGGATGGACGCCATGATCCGGTAAGGATCTGGGTAAGACTGGGCCATGTTGCAGGCGGGGCGGTAAGCCGATCCGGTAAACGATGACGGAGTGCCGTCGGGGCCGGTTGGGGAACGTCGGGGATTGCGAGAGAAAGAACAAGGCCCCCCGGCTTCCCTTGTGTGGCAGGGATTCCGGGGGCAACGACGGTCTGGTGCGGTGGTGGCCAGGGCCGGGGTCGAACCGGCGACCTTCCACTTTTCAGGCGGACGCTCGTACCAACTGAGCTACCTGGCCAAGGTGTTGGCAGCAACACAAAAGCGGCGACGCTGTGACATCACCGCTGGGCGACCCCGACGGGACTCGAACCCGCGACCTCCGCCGTGACAGGGCGGCGCGCTAACCAACTGCGCCACGGGGCCTGGTGTGTTGCATCGCTGCCAACCGGCGAAACAATACCTGACCGGGACGGCCTGTGCCAATTCGCGCGTTGACTCATCCAAGATGCCCGCGTGGGTGGGGTCGTTGACTCATCTCAAGATGCCCGCGTGGGGTGGACCCTCGTGGGATGGAGTTGACGTTGACGCAGCGGAAGGCGATCACGCAGGCGCAGCTGGCGAAGTGGCCGAAGGCGACCCGGGCCGAGAAGGGCGCGATCCTGGACGCGGTGTGTGAGGTGACGGGCTGGCATCGTGACCATGCCCGCAAGGCGATCCGGACGATGCTGGCCCAAGGCGACACCCCACGCCCGCGGAAGGCCCGGGAACCGGTGCGGCGCTATGACGATGCCGCGGTCGAGGTGTTGACCCGGTGTTGGGCGGTGCTGGACGGACCGTGTGGCAAACGGCTCCAGCCCGGGATCGATGCCGCGTTGGACAACCTGGCCCGGTTCGGCCACCTCGACCGGATCGACCCGACGGTGATCGCGCAGGTGCGTGCCATGTCGGCAGCCACGATGGACCGCCGGCTGGCGCCGGCCCGCACCGGCCTGGTGGCGCAGCAGGGCATGTCCCACACCCGACCCGGATCGTTGTTGAAGACCTCGATCCCGTTGAAGACGTGGGCCGAGTGGGACGACACCCGGCCCGGGTTCATCCAGATCGACCTGGTCGGCCACGAGGGCGGCGACAACAACGGCGAGTTCCACTACACCCTCGACGCCACCGACGTCGCGACCGGCTGGACCGAGTCGATCTCAGTGCGGTCCAAGGGCGAACGAATCGTCGCCACCGCGTTGGAACAACTCCAACTCCGGTTCCCGTTCCACCTCGCCGGCATCCACTCCGACAACGGCTCCGAGTTCATCAACCACCACCTGCTGCGCTGGTGCGCCAGCCGCCAGATCAGCTTCTCCCGCGGCCGGGCCGCGCACTCCAACGACCAGGCCCACATCGAGCAGAAGAACTGGTCAGTGGTCCGCCGCAACGTCGGCTACCACCGCTACGACACCCGCCGCGAGCTCACCCTGCTCAACCAGCTGTGGCCGCTGGTGTCGTGCCAGGTCAACCTGTTCCTCCCCCAACAAAAGCTCGTCGAGAAACACCGCACCGGCGCGAAGGTGTCGAAACGCTACGACCAAGCCACCACCCCGCTGGACCGGCTCCTCCGCGACCACCCCGACCTGCTCGACCCCCACGACCGGACCCGACTCGAAGCCCTGCACCACGACACCGACCTCCTCGGCCTGACCCACCAGATCGCCGACCTTCAAGGCAACCTCCTCGAACTCGCCCGCCGCCGAGGCCAGGTCCAACGCCGCGCCAAGACCAACCACGTCTACCTCAGCCGAACCAAACTCAACCGCCCCACCACGCGGGCATCCTCAGATGAGTCAACGACCCCACCCACGCGGGCATCTTCAGATGAGTCAACGACTCACACCAAGCGGGCATCTTGACATGAGGCATCAGGATTCGAGGACGGTCCGCGGTACGACCGTGCTCAGCGGCCCACCAGCGATCGGGCGAGGGTCGCCAGCTCGGTCGGTTCGGTGGCCCCCGCATCGTTGATGATCACCAGCCAGACCCGCGGCCCGGAGTGGGCCACCACCTCGCTCCAGCGCTCCGGTCCGTACGACCGTCGGCCGGCGTACCACGCCGCCTCTGACTCGAGCTCGGCAGCGGCGGGCATGCCGTTCTGCTCGGGGCAGCTGCCCAGCACCTCACGGTAGGTGCGGGCGTACGCAGCGGCCTGTCCGGCGTCGGCGAACTGCAGCACCAAACCGTTCCCCGGACGGCCCTGGGCGTCGGCGTACGTCCCGGCCAGTGCGTGCTGCGCCACCGGCCAGCCACCGCCTGGGTTCGCCTCGCACGGCGGCATCGCCTCCCAGGACGCCTGTTCGCCGGGCACCTCGTGCACCCACGTCCCGTTCGGGACGTACTCACCTTCGGCGGCCTCCCGGGCGTCCGGTCTGAACCCGCCCGGCAACTCGGCCGGCAGGTCCGCAGCCGTCAGCGACCCGGCGGTCGAGGCGGCCTGGGCCGTCGGCCGGGGCGGCTGGGCCCGTGGGGTCGGGGTCGACGACGGACCCGCACCGGGGGAGGAGCTTCCCGACGGGCCCGAGGGCCCGGCCGTCGCCGGCACGACGGTGCCCGGCGGGGTGCTCGGGGCCGGCGGTGTGGTGGTGGGCCCGGTGCAGCTGGCCAGCAGCACCGCCCCGGCCAGCCCGAGCCCGACGACGAGGCGCCGTGTCGGGAACGGATGCGGGGCCATCAGCGCCGCTCGAAGTGGTGGTAGTCCCGCCCGGGCGACCAGCGGCCACCCCAGAACCAACCGCGCGACTCCAGCGCCCGGGTCATTGGTGAGCTGGTGGTCATCACCGCGAAGTGGGTCTGCTTCCGGTTCAGCACGGCCCCGAGGATGTAGGGGTGTCCGTTGCTGGGCCACCAGGTCCCGTTGCGGTCCCGGTACGGGTTCTGCACGGTGTTGGTGTCGATCGCGGTGCCGTACGAGTGCGGCGACACTGCGTACGGGTTGCCCACCACTGGCCGGCAGTTGAAGCCGGAGGTGTTGTTGTCCTGCATCATCGGCGGATCGGCACCACCCCACTCGTTCGGGTTCTCGATCTGCGCGAACCGCCAGCGCGCGTTGAGCGCGTCGGTGAAGGCCGCGACCACCTCGCTCGCCAGGTGGTCCCGCACGATCAGCTCGCCACGATGCAGCAGCCCGTCGAATCCCCAGTAGTTCATCTCGATGGTGCGCAGGTTCGCCGGCCCGACCGGGCATCCCGAGCGGTACGTGTGCAGCACGTCGGCCGCGGTGGTCCGTCGGATGACCGCACGGATCTCGTACGAGACGGTGATCCTGCCCGGCGCCCAGGTGATCGTCCCGTACTGGAACGACTGTCGGCACGACCCGCCACTGCACACCTCCGCCCCGGTCGGGTACGCCAACGGGCTCCGCTCCCAGCCCATCGACCGGTAGGTGTCCCGGATCGCGCCGAGCACGGGATGGGCACCGACCCCACCCACGTAGTACATGTGGCCGTGCTCGAACTTCTGGTAGCAGCCACCGTCGCGGATCCCGCACGACTCGGTGGAGATCGGGTAGCCGAGCTGGCCGTTCTCCCAGCCGAGGCCACCCCAACGGGTGCCGATCGACCCCCAGATCGGGTTCGCGCCGACACCGGGGACGTAGTAGAAGATGCCGCCTTGGAAGCGCTGGAAACAGCCGCCGTCGCGGAGGCCGCACTGCTCGGGCCCGGTCGGGTAGCCGAGGCGGCTCCGCTCCCAACCGAGCGACCCCCAGCGGTTCATGATCGCGCCCCACGTCTCGTGGGCCCCGCTGGCCCGTGACCAGTGGATGTGGCCGTTCTCGAACTTCTGGAAGCAACCGCCGTCGCGGATGCCGCACTGCTCGCCGGTGATCGGGTAGCCCAGCGCGCCGTTCTCCCAGCCCAGATTGCCCCAGCGGCCACCGATGGCGCCCCAGACCGGCTGCGCTCCGACACCGGGCAGGTAGTACACGTTGCCGAGCTCGAACCGTTGGAAGCAGCCGTCGTCGCGCAGGGTGCAGTGCTCCGGGCCGGTGGGGTAGCCGAGTCTGGAGGCCTGCCAGCCCAAGCCGCCCCAGCGGTTCATGATCGCGCCCCAGGTCTCCTGGGCGCCGGTGTCGGGGGACCAGTAGATCCGACCACCCTCGAACACCGCCATCCGGCCGCCGTCGGGCAACTCGGTCTCGGCCGCGGTCTGCTTGCCCAGCACGCCGTCCTCACCGCCGAGGTCGGCGTACCGCTGCTGGATCGGGGTCACCGCCCGGGTCGACGCCGACGGGGGGCTGGTCGGCGGTGTCGACCGCGGCGCGCTGGGCGACTTGCCCGGCCTGCCGGCGGTGGGTGTCTCCTCCGGCTTGGTTGGCGTGGCCGACGTGGTGGGCGACTCGGGGGGATTGCTGGGTGTGGTGGGCGTCTCGACAGGCTCGGTGGGCGTTGCAGGTGTGGCCGTCCCGGCGGGCTGGCTGGGCGTCTCGACAGGCTCGACGGGCGTGGACGGCGTGGTGCCGGGCGTGGCCGGTGGGGTCGGGGATTCCGCGTAGGCGTTCCACGGCAGTGCGATGCTCGCGATCAGGACCAAGGTGGTGATCATCGCCGGGATGGTGGGGCGGGCCATCTGTTCTGCTTTCCGTCAACCGCTGGGTGGCGGTCGATGTCGGCCGCCGACCCGTACGGGGGGTGGTTTATGCAGAGTTTACGATTGGCCGCAGCCGAAGGTTGCCTGCGACGTGCAACGGATTTTGAAGTCGGGGCGCCCACCTCGTGGTCCGCACAATGGCCGCATTTGGTCCATCGGGCGGACTTTGACATGGTGTGCCCATGACTGAGCAGCTGGCCGGTGTCCTTCCGGTGATGCAGACCCCCTTCGACGCCGACGAGAACCTTGATCGCGCCGCGCACGCGCGGCTGCTGGACTGGACGTTCGACAACGGCGCCGACGGCATCGTGGTCGCCATGGTCTCGGAGGTGCTGCGGTTGACCGCGGCCGAGCGGGACGAGCTGAACGCCGTCACCGCCCAGGCCTGTGAGGGACGCGGCACCAGCGTCGCCAGCGTCGGAGCCGAGTCGACCCGGATCGCCGTCGCGCACGCCCGTACGGCACAGGCTGCCGGCGCGACCGCGCTGATGGCGACGCCGCCGATGCTGACCCGGCTCGACGAACCCGCGCTGCGGCGCTACTTCGCCACGGTGATCGAGACCGTCGACATCCCGGTCGTGGTGCAGGACGCCAGTGGGTACGTGGGCCAGCCGCTGTCGGTGGAGCTGCAGGCCGGCCTGCACGCCGAGTTCGGTGATCGGGCGATGTTCAAGCCCGAGGCCCACCCGATCGGTCCCCGGATCACCGACCTGTTGGACCTGACCGACGGCAAGGCTCGCATCTTCGACGGTACGGGTGGCCTCCACCTGGTCGACACCCACCGCCGCGGTGTGGTCGGCACGATGCCGGCCGCCGACCTCATCTGGGCGCTGTCGGCGCTGTGGCGGGCGCTGGAGGACGGCGACGACGACCGTACCTATGCGATCGCGGGTCCGTTGGCGCAGATCGTGTCGCTGCAGACCACGCTGGACAGCTTCGTGGTGATCGAGAAGCACCTGCTGCAACAGCAGGGCGTGCTCGACGACCCGCGGATGCGCGGCCCGGTCGCCGCCGGGATCGACGACCACACCCGCGCCGAACTGGATCGTCTGGTCGTACGGCTTCGGGCGGCCGTCACCGCGGCCTGAGGGGCGTCACGGGAAGGTCGTCAGGTGAAGGTCGCCGCCGCATTCTGACGGTTGTCCCGCAGAACTGTTGACAGTTTGCAGCGACTGCGCTTTCCTTGCGGCAACCCTCAGGAAGGTCCAATGATGCGCCCCACTGCCGTGTTGTCCGCGCTTGCCCTCATGGTGTCCCTCGTCCTCGTCCCCGGCGTCGCCACCGCCACTGCCACCACCGTGCCCGAACCCGATGACGGCGGGGTCGGGCACCGACTGGCGTCCCGCCTCACCGGCGAGGACATCGCCATCAGTGAGGCCCGGTTCGCCGGCGCCGCCGGGACCGCCTCCCGCTTCGACGACGTCGAGTCATTGGGCTTGCGGGAAGGGATCTCGCTCGCCACCGGTACCGCCGACTCGGCCGTGACGCGGACGTCGGGTGACGCCGACCTGACCGACCTGTTGCGCGGTGCCGGCATCGGCCGGACCTCCAAGGAGGCCTCGGTCGTCGAGTTCGACCTGGTGCCGACCTCGGACACGCTGGCCTTCCGGTACGCCTTCGCCTCCGACGAGGCCGGGGAGTCCGGCCAGCCGGACGTGTTCGGGTTGTGGGTCGACGGCGTCAACGTCGCGACCACCGAGTCCGGCGGCCCGGTCACCGCCCGGTCGGTGCTGGCGGACGCGACCCCGGCGCCCGAGTTGGGCTACGCCGCGGTGTCGACCGTACGAACCGCCATCGCGACCGTGGTGCCGGGAGAGTCGGTGCACGTCAAGATCGCGATCGCCGACGCCGGCCACGCCACCGGCAACAGTGCGGTCTTCGTCGAGGCGAACAACCGCATCCCGGTGGTCGGCGACCCGGTGTTCACCGAGGACTTCGAGAACGGGATGCCCGGTTGGGAGTTCCCCCGGCCGTACACGTTCGAGACCGTCGACGACGGCACCGGCAACATGGTGCTGACCACCGACCCGGACACCCCCGGCCTGCAGCGGGCAGTCACCGGGTCGGAGGAGTGGCGCGACTACACCGTCAGCGCCCGGGTCCGTACGGTCGAGTTCACCAAGTCGCGCGCCTGGGTCAGCCTGGTCGGCCGCTACCTCGACGACGACAACTACTACCAGGTGCAGATGATGGGCAACGCCCAGGACACCAGCATCACGATCCGTCGCCGGGCCGCCGGGGCGTACACCTATGTCGCCCAGCGCCACGACTGGGCCGCCCCGGTCGGGGAGTGGGCCGACATGACCATGGTGCTCAGCGGCGCGCTGATCGAGTTCTACGTCAACGGCGAACTGGTGATCAGCGGAACGGATCATGTCCTCACCCACGGCCGGGCCGGGATCCAAGCCGACCTGGGCTCGGAGGTGCAGATCGACGACTTCACCGTCTCCCCGGTGACGAACCCGGCCGTCACCGGGCCCCCGGTCGCCGTGGCGGCCGGTACCTACTACGCCTCGCCGACCGGGGACGACGACAACCCCGGCACCGAACAGTTGCCGTGGCGCTCGGTGACCAAGGCGTCCCAGGTCGCCGGCCCCGGCACGACCGTGGTCTTCGAGGACGGCACCTACGACGAGACCCAGACCACCACCTTCACCAACAGCGGTACGGCGACCGAACGGATCGTGCTGCGCTCCCGCAATCCGCACGGGGCCAAGATCATGTACCACGACCTACCGGCCTCGAAGCTCAGCATCATCGACCGAAGCCACATCACCATCCAGGGCTTCGAGATCACCGAGAACGTCCCCGGACCGACGACGGCCGACATCTTGGTCGAGGTACGGGAGGGCGCACACCACGTCCACATCCTCGACAACCACCTGCACGGCGCGTACGAGGAAGGTGTCAAGGGCTACCTGGTCGAGGGCATGGTCGTCCGCGGCAACCTGATCGAGGACATGGAGCACGAGGGCATCGACTTCGTGAACGTCTGGAACAGCGTCATCGAGAACAACGTGATCCGCGACGTCGGGCGGGTCGGCCTGCTGGCCAAGGGTGGCTCGGTGGACATCGCGATCCGCAACAACGTGGTGACCGCGCTCAACCGCACGATGATGACCGGGGCCATCTACCTCGGCGGCTCGACCGACGGGATCTCGACCAAGGATCCGACGCTGAACGGCTTCGAGGCCTGGAACATGGTGGCGTACAACAACATCGTGCACGGCACCGTGATCGACGGGGTCCCGACGATCCCGAATGCGTTCTCGTTCACCGGCGCCAAGGACAGTGCGGTCTTCCACAACGTCGTCGTCGGTGCCCGGTACGGGGTCTACCTCGCCAGCGGCGGTCACCTGCCGACCGGCTGGGAGTGGAATCCGAACAACGTGAACGTCACCTTCGCCAACAACATCGTGGTCGACGTCGCGGCCGGGTACGCCATCCGGGCCGGCACCGAGCACGAGAACTTCGTACACGACCACAACCTGTACCACCAGACCGACCAGGCGCCGCCGGTCGAACCGGGTGGGGTGTACGCCGACCCGCAGTTCGTCGCGGTCGGCACCGACTGGCGCCTCGCCCCGACGAGCCCGGCCCGCGACGCGGCGCCGTGCATCCCGACGTTCACCCTGTTCGACGGCTCGACGATCAACGTGCTGGGCGACTTCGACGGGGAGCTGCGTACCGGGACGACGTGCTCACTGGGTGCCTACCGCTGAGCGGTCGGGCCAGCCGCCTCCGCGCAGGCGCCGGAGAAAGGACAAGGCCCTGAGTCGCGACACCGTGTGAACGATGTCGCGACTCAGGACCGTTGCATCCCCAACGGGATTCGAACCCGCGCTGCCGCCTTGAAAGGGCGGTGTCCTAGGCCGCTAGACGATGGGGACCTGTCGGACCATTCTAAGCGCTGACAGCACGAACCGCCCAAACCCGGGGTTCGGGTGGGCGGTCCGTACGGGCCAACAGTCAGGCTCCGGCGAGCAGGTCAGGCCCGGGTGGTGATGTGGATGTGGTTCTTGTGGTTCGCGTTGTCCGAGCCACGGTCTGCCATCCAGCGCCAGCCCTCACTGTTGCGCTTCACGTTCCAGATGCGCTGGTCGTAGATGATGTACTCGATGCCCAGCGAGCCCGCGTTGGCGCGGAGCCAGTTGGCCATCTCCCAGCCCTGCTTGTTGGCCGCGGAGCTCTGGTAGTTCGCCAGCATCACGTCCAGCGCACGACCCGACGGGTGGTCGGGCAGTGAGTCCGGACGGACGCCGTTGTACCAGGAGATGCCGCTGGGGTAGCGGTTGTGGACCGCATCCAGCACACCCCCTGTCCGCGACGTCAGGCCGCTCAGTCCGGTGCCCTTGACCGGTCCGGAATCGCTGCCGGCGCGTGGCGCCGAGGTGCTCAGGTAGCGGGCGTTCACCCAGCGGACCGCACCGTTGTGGACGATCTGGGCGACGCCGTTCTGCTGGACGCCGGTGATGGCCAGCTTGGTGCCGGTGGGCACGTCGCCGAGGTTCTTGAAGCTGGACGTCGACGTCGTCCTGACCATCAGCGCCGTGGTCGCCCACCGGTGGCCGACGACCTTCGGCAGGGCCGGCTTGGCGGGGCCGCTGGTGTCACGGGCGAGGTAGTGCGCGTTGACCCAGCGCACGGCACCGTTGTAGATGATCTGGGCGACACCGTTCTCCTGCTTGCCCGTGATGGACAGCTTGGTGCCCCGGGGGACGTCGCCGAGGCTGTGGAAGTTCGACGACGAGTTGGTCCTGATCATGAGGGCGGTGGTCGCGATCCGGGTGCCGGTGACGCTCGGCAGGGTGCTCGAGCCGCTGCTCGACGCGCCGATCGTGTCGCTCAGGTACTGCGTCGCGACCCAGCGGGAGTGGCCGCCGTACCGGATCTCGGCGTAGCCGTTGCGGTAGGCGCCGGTGGTGGCCACGGTGGTGCCCCGGGCCAACACGGTGACGACGCGGTAGCCGGTGCTGGGACCGGTGCGGACGTTCAGTGCGGTGGTGGTCTTGCGGCCGGCCGGTTTGCCCGACACCGTCGTCGAGTCGGCGGCGTTCGACGTCGTCCTGCCGCCGGCGGCCTTAACGTACCGGCTGGACAGCCAGGCGCGCTTGCCGTTGAACTTCACCGGGGTCCACCCGTTCTGGGCCACCCCGTCCGCGGTCACCAGCTGACCGGGGTACAGGCCACCCACGATCTGGTGGTTGAGCCCCGGGCCGGAGCGGACGTTCAGTGCCGTCCAGGTTGTCAGTCGCGCGCCGTCCGCAGTTGCAGACGGCATGCTGGCCGTGGCCGCGATCCCGGCCGTCATGGTGACGGCCGCAACCACACCCACGAAGCGTCTTCCTCGTCGCACAGCACGAGTCGTCACAGCAGTGGTCCTTCCCGACGGCCTTCCCGGACCATCGCGAGACAGATGCATGGAGTTGTCCAGTCGGGAACTGCAGCTGTGGTGACGCTTCCCCGGCGACTGTGTCGCTTTCCCTCGACACACTCGCCACGCCAGTCACAGCTACCCCAGACGTGTCAGGACTTTAAGCCTGCCCCACAGGTTTCAGCAAGGTAACGAAGTGACTTTTGGGCAGAAGGCAAGGCGACACGCGGATGACATCCAAGAAATTACGGGGGTGTGATTTGTGCTGCGCCGGCCCTCCTAGGATGTCGGTGTGGCCGTGGAGATGAGTGTCGAGGAGTTCGAGGCGGAGGTCGATCGTGCCCTCGACGTGGTGCCCGACGAGCTCGCCCGACTGGTGACGAACTGTGTCGTCCTCGTGGAGCCCGAGCCGCCGGCGGGGGAGTCGAGCCTGTTCGGCCTGTACGAAGGGATTCCTTTGACAGAAAGGGATTCCTCGTACGGCGGCACCCTGCCCGACCGGATCTTGATCTTCCGTGGGCCGATCCTGCGGCACTGCCGGACGATCGAGGAGGTGCACGAGGAGATCTCCATCACCGTGGTGCACGAGATCGCCCATCACTTCGGTATCGACGACGACCGACTGCACGAGCTCGGGTACGCCTGATCGTTCGGCCACGAGGGCTCCCGACCCGACCTCGCGCGCCGAAGCGCATGATCAACTGGGCTCGAGTTCGGGTTGAGAGTCTTGGCCGGTCAGAGGTCGGGCCGGTACACGATGATCATCACCACGGAACTGATGCCGGCCAGGCAGAGCAGGGCACTCAGCCAGCCGAAGGAACGGGCGTCCGGCAACACGGCCGACTGATGGGTGGCGCGGGTCGCGCGGCGGTGACGCCGGCGTGAGGAGAGCGAGATCATCAGCCCACAGGCCATCGCGGCCACCGCGATCAGCACCCCCAGCACCGGGGAGACGGTGCCGACGAATCGGGCGATGACCAGGGTGCAGACGGTGACGGCGAGTCCGGTCCGACCCCAGGCGAGCCTCGTCCGTTCGGCCTGCAGTCCGCGATCCCAGACGTGGTGCTCCCACGGCCGGGCGTCGTCGGCGCCGTCGTCGGTCACGGCAGCAGCAAGATCAGGGCGATCAGCGCCACGACCACCAGGACGAGCACCAGCGTCGGCATCACCGGTGAGGAGGGGAGTGGCCGTGACTCGCGGAGCGCTCGTTCGTTGCGGGCCCACCGGAAGAAGGCGCTGGCACCGCACAGCACGCCGGTGACCACCAGCACCAGCGAGGCGGCCCGGGCCTCCACCTCCATCGCGGGCTCGATCGCGACCAGGGCGAAGATCGCCACGCCTGCGGTCAGGAAGGCCAGCCCGGTCCGGATCCAGGCGAGGAAGGTGCGTTCGTTGGCGAAACTGAAGCGGGCGTCAGGTTCGTCCCCGACGGTGTACACCCACTTCGGCCAGCGCCGAAGGGGCCGACCCTCCGGCCGGGCAGGCTCTTCGCCAGATTCATCACTCACGGTTGCACACTAGCGACCGGCAGCAGCCAACTCTGGGTGGCGGTGCTGACCCACCGTGCGGCGTGGCCCAGATGATCATCGGGCAGGTACCCCGCCTGCAGGTCGGTCCCGGGCACCTCGGTGGCGCCGGACCGCGCGGCGACCGCTGCCCGTACGGCATCGTCGTCGACGGCGACCGCGACCACCCGCAGCCGTTGCTGGATCACGTTCACCGCGAGGGTGTCGACCACCTCGGCACCGAACGAGGGGGCCACCAGGACCAGGCCGACCTCAGTGGCGGTCAGCCGCTCGAGTGGGTTGAGCACCTCCCGGACCGAGGTGATCGGATCGGCGCAGACCAGGACCCGAGGTTCGTCCAGGACGGCACGGCGCGTGGGGGAGTCGGTGACGAACCCCTCGTCGGCGAAGCCGTACGCGATCGGGTCGGTGGACTCGAGATCGGTGGCCAGCGCGGTCCGGTCGCGCCCCGACATCTCGCGTGCGGTCCCCCTCGGTGGCCGACGTGCCGCCTCCGCCAGGACGTACGACGGGGCTGGGGCATCGTGCGGCAGTCCGGGGATGTCCCGTTCCGGGGCGCTGTGCAGCTGCGCCTCCTCCCCGCGGCGTCGGGTCCGGTCGTGCAGGGCGCCGTACGCCACCACGGCCACCCCGATCACCAAGATGCCCAGCGGCAGCAGCATCCACGTCTCCACGGACCCAGCCTGCCACGATCCCCGTTCCCTGAGCGTGTCGAACGTCCCCTGAGCTTGTCGAAGGGGTGGAGCCCTGCCGATCACCGATCGGGCAGTTGGAGAGGCGTCGCTCCACCGAGAGGACAGCCGGAGTGGTGGGGCGGGAGGTGTTGTCCTCTCCAACTGCCCCGTCGATGAGCGATGACGCGACTCTGCGCGCGCTACCCAGGTCGCGACGATCGCTACCTGAGGAGGATGCCTGCGCACGTGGTCGACGAGCAGCCTTGAGATCATGACTGCAACGCACCCGACAGCAACAACGAACCTGACGCCAACACTGTCGCGCGGCCCTCGTCGAACCGGACCCCTGCTGCGCATCGCCCCAGCGGCGGCCACGCTGGGCGCGATCCTCGCCGGTGGCGCCGCCGTCCTCGCACTGGCGACCGGCCGCGGCGCGGACTACTCCGCCATCTTTCCGCCACCATGGCTCGGGCTGGTCGGCGCCGGCCTGCTCGGCATCGCCCTCGTACTGGGGTGGCTGTCACCCGGGAGGTCGGCGCAGGCCGCGTCCTGGACCGCAGCCGCCGTCCTGCTGGGGGCATCCGGCGGCGTGGTGCTCGACGGGTTCCGCGCCTTCTTCGCCGTCACCGGCATCCCGGCAGGTGACTTCGCCGAGGTCGACCTCCCCGGAGCCGTCGCCCGGCTGAGCGCGCTGGGCGCCTCCTTCGGGGCCATCCAGTTGGCGCGGCGGGCCAGGCTCGACGGGGGATCCGCACAGCGCCCGGTCACCGCCCGGAGCCGACGGATCGTCCGCGTGCTCGGGCTGCTCCTCTGCCTGCCGTACCCCCTGCTGAAACTGGTGTGGTGGTGGCAGGGTGAGGACAGCGCCTACACCGTGGGCTTCCCCGCGATGGAGTTCGCGCTGTTCGGACTGGCTGCCGTCGTGCTCATCGGCCTGACCGCGTCGCGGACGCCGGCCGTGGCCCGGGTACCGCTCCTGGTCGCGGGTTGGGGTGGAGCCTTCGCACCGCTGAGCATGGGTGCACTGATGGTGTTCGGAGTCCTGGCGCAGGCCACGGGGCTCGCCGCGTCGCCGCTCACGCTCGGGGATCCGAGTCGGATCATCCTGGTGGCTGCGGTCTACGGCACCTGGCTGCTGCTCGGTGTGGTGCTCGCAGCGGCTACCGTGCTGTACGGGGAGGCCCGGCCAGCTCGTGGGGTGCGAGGACGATCCGACGAGGCGAGCAGAGGCGCGGAGTGACCCGGAGCAGCATGCACCGCAGCGGATTCCTGCTGCTCGTCATCGGCTCCGCGGTCCTGCTGCTTCCCATGACGATCATCATCGCGGTCACCTCGCTCCCGATCGGCGGCGGAGTCGTCGTCTCGCTGGCCGCGACCGCCGCTCACGCCGCCCTCTTGGCGCTGCGTCGGGCTCCGACCACGGCCCTGCTCCTGATCACTGCGGCGATCGCCGCGCAGGCCGTCGTGACGGGGCTGTTCGTGCTGTTCCCCTCCGGCCTCCTGCTGCTCGTCGGACTGCATGCGGCGGCCTCGCGTGGCGACCGTCGGGTGGCCCTCGCCGTGGCGGCGATCGGCCCGATCGTGGCCGCCATCCGCTACGCCGTCGACCCGGCGGTGGTACGGAGTCCGTTCGGGCCGGAGCCGTGGCTGTTGGCGGTCCTGCTGCTGGCGGTCTCCGCGGTCGCGATCGTGCTGGGGTTCCTGCGGCGTTCGGAGCTGCGCGCCGCCCGCTCGGACGACGTGCGGCGAGAACTCGAGGAGCAGGGGCGCATCCACCGCGAGGAAGCAGTCGCGGCCGCCGAGCGGGCCCGGATGTCGCGCGACCTGCACGACGTGCTGGCCCACTCGCTGACCGTGATCGTCGGTCAGGCGCGGGTGGCCCGTTTCGCTCCGGGGCAGGCGATCGCAGCACTGGACGTCATCGAGGAGACGGCTCGCGAGTCGCTGAACGACCTCCGGGCGGCACTCAGAACCCTGCGCGACGGTGGTCCCGGGTCGGACCCCGGCCCCCCGCCCGGACTGCCCGACCTGGACGCCCTGGCCGCGCGGATGGAGGATCTCGGCCTGCGCATCCGACGACGGACGGTGGGTACGGCGCGTGTCCTGGATCCCGCCACCGAGCTCGTCCTGCATCGCTTCGTGCAGGAAGGGCTCACCAACGCCCTGCGTCACGGTGACGGGATGCTCGACTGGGAGCAGCGTTGGGGCGAGGATCGCCTCGTGGTGATCCTGCACAACACGGTCGCGTCCCCGGCTCGCGAGACCGTCGGGGGCGGGCTTGGCCTGCGTGGGATGCGGGAGCGTCTCGACACCGTCGGCGGCTCGCTCACGGTGGACCGCTCGAACGGCTTCACGGTGACCGCGTCGGTGCCGCTCCTGCCGGTCGTGGCCGAGGGCCCCACGTCGACGGCGGAGGCGACGTGATCCGTGTCCTCGTCGTCGATGACCAGGACCTCGTCCGCGCCGGGGTCGTCGCCACCGTCGACGCCCAGGCGGGGATGGCGGTCGTGGGGGAGGCCGGCGACGGAGCCGAGGCGGTCCGGGCGGTCGCCGCGAGCAAGCCGGACGTGGTGCTGATGGACATCCGGATGCCGGGCACCGACGGTCTGGAGGCCACGCGACGGATCCTCGCTGCCGACCCGGCCGCGCGGGTGATCGTGCTGACCACCTTCGATGCCGACGAGCTCGTTCATGCCGCACTTGCCGCCGGCGCCTGCGGGTACCTCGTCAAGGACGCACCGATCGCGGAACTGACCACGGCGATCCAGGCCGCTGCACGTGGCGACGCCGTACTCTCACCCGCCATCACCGCCCGCGTCGTCGAACGGCTCCTGGCTCATCCGCCCGCCGGGAGTCCCGACGTGGTCCCGCCGGCCGCCGACTCGCTCACGGATCGCGAGCTCGAGATCGTACGCCTCGTCGCCGACGGCCTCAGCAACCTGGAGATCTCCCGCGTGGTCTACCTGTCCGAGGCCACGGTGAAGACGCATGTCGGTCGGGTGCTGATGAAACTCGCGCTCCGCGATCGTCTCCAGGTCGCGGTGTGGGCGCACCGCCACGGCATCGCACGACCACCCGACACACCGGTCAGCCCGAACCGACCGCGCCGTACACCCTGACCCCCGCACCGAGGGGGCAGTTGGAGGGGGACGCCCGCACCGAGGGGGCAGTTGGAGGGTGACGCCCGCATCGAGGGGGCAATTGGCGTGGTCGATCCCGCCGGATGGCCCCGCCGAGTGCCCTCTCGGTGAGCGAAGGCCTCGCAGGCCGGGTGATTCTGGCGACCGTCAGGCTGCGGCGGGACCTGTAGCATGTGCCTGCCCCCGTAGCATAGTTGGTCAATGCAGCGGACTTTTAATCCGCGGATCGTCGGTTCGAATCCGACCGGGGGCACCGCACCACAGGCGTCCGCGGGAGCCACAGAAACTCGTTGCAGTACGACAGTGGCCCCGCCTACAGTGGGCTCCTGCCCCACTCCCTGCCGCAAGGACACCACCGTGCTGATCGACGAGCGCCACCCAGCCGTTCTGCGCTGATTCGCTCGCCCGCACACCGCGTGCCGGGGCTCGAGGAGTCAGCATCCCGCTGACCACCTCTGGAGCCTCCTTGTCACACCCGAACCCTGTTTCGCATCCGGCCGTCGTGCTGTCCGGGCTGTCGTACGCCTGGCCGGACGGCGACGTCGCACTCGACGCGATCGACGCCACCTTCGGCGCCGGCCGCACCGGACTGGTCGGGGCCAACGGCACGGGCAAGACCACGCTGCTGCGCCTGCTCGCCGGCGAGCTCACCCCGACCGCCGGATCGGTCACCACCACCGGTGCGGTGGGACTGCTGCCGCAACACCTCACGCTGCGCACCGCGGACACCGTCGCCGACCTGCTTGGTGTCCGGGAACGCCTCGACGCCATCCGCAGCATCGAGACCGGCCGTACGGATCAGGCACTCCTCGACGTCGTCGGCCACGACTGGGAGATCGAGTCGCGCAGTCTGGCCGCACTCACCCGGGCCGGCCTGCCCGACATCGGTCTCGACCGCACGATCGACCAGCTGTCCGGAGGCGAAGCGGTGCTGGTCGCCCTCGTCGGACGGCGGCTCGCGGCGACGCCGATCGTGCTGCTCGACGAGCCCACCAACAACCTCGACCGCACTTCGCGACACCGGCTGTACGACATGATCACGCGTTGGCGTGGCGCCCTCGTCGTGGTCAGTCACGACGTAGCCCTGCTCGACCTGATGGACGACACCGCAGAACTGCGGGCCGGCTCGCTCACCGTGTTCGGTGGGGCGTGGACCGCGTGGACCGAACATGTCGCCGCCGAGCAGGCGGCCGCCGAACAGGCCCTGCGGACGGCACGGCAGGCACTGCGGACCGAGCGACGGCAGCGGGTCGAGGCCGAGACCAAGCTGGCTCGACGAAGCCGCTACGCCCGGACCGACTACGAGAACAAGCGGCGACCCAAGACGATCATGAAACAGCGCGCCAGTGAGGCCCAGGTGTCGGCCGGCAAGCTCCGCGGCGAGCTGGACGAGAAGGTGGACGCCGCCCGCGACCTCGTCGACCGGCAGGCCGACCGGATCCGCCGGGACGACCACATCAGGGTCGATCTGCCCGACCCGAAGGTGCCGGCGAACCGCCGCCTCGCCGAACTGCGCGACGGATCCGGCACGGTCGTGACGGTGCAGGGGCCCGAGCGGGTCGCCCTTACCGGCCGCAACGGCATCGGCAAGACCAGGCTGCTGGACGGCCTGGTTGGCCTCGGCGGGCCACCGACGGCGACCGGGGTGCACGCGATCGCGCACACCGACCGCATCGGGCACCTGCCACAACGCCTCGACCACCTGCCCGACGACGTCAGCATCCTCGATGCCGTACGGCAGGCCGCCCCTGACTCACTTCCCGGTGACCTCCGGAACCGCCTTGCCCGCTTCGGATTCCGGACCGGCGCCGTCCACCGCCCGGTGGCCGAGCTGTCGGGCGGTGAACGGTTCCGGGTCGCGCTGGCACAGCTGCTGCTGGCCGATCCGCCTGCCCAGTTGTTGGTGCTTGACGAACCCACCAACAACCTCGACCTGCCGACCGTCGACGTCCTGGTGGACGCCCTGACCGGCCATCGGGGTGGACTGATCATCGTCAGCCATGACGACGCCTTCCTCGACCGGCTCGGGCTGCACGTCCGTCTGCTGCTGGACGAGGCCGGGTTGCACCATGATCAACAGTGAGGGGTCTCGACAAGCTCGACGTGCGTTCATGACAACGCCCCCGCCGCCACGAGGGCAGCGGGGGCGATGTCGTCTCGACGGGCGTGGGTCGCGTCAGCGGCGTGCCCGGCCCGGGTTCATCGACAGCCCGATCAGTACGGCGTCATGATCACTCGAGCGGAACGCGTTGGGCGCGAAGATCGCGTCCTGGGCGTCGGCCTTGAAGGTCATGTCGTAGTCGAGCAGGCTCGTCTCGTCGGCGTTGATGTGCCAGACCGCCGCACCGGTGACCTCATTGGCCAGGGCGGCGTTCGCCAGCCCGTGGTCGAGGTAGCCGAGCTGGCCGTCGAACACGTACGAGTACGCCTCGGCGCCCTGGAACTTCTTGATCAGGTCGGTGTAGCCGGTCTTGGTCAGCGCCGTGATCGGATCCTCGTGGTCGTAGGCGTTCAGGTCACCGATGATCAGGTTCCGGCCGCTGCCGGTCCTGGTCGGGTTGCCCTCGAGCCAGTCGGCCAGTGCCTCGGCGGCCACCGTACGGGTGCCGTTGCAGTTGCCCTGACCGTTGGGGTCCTCCGGGTCACCGACGTCGTTGCAGTCCGAACCCTTCGACTTCAGGTGGTTGACCGCCACCGTCACTCGCGAGCCGGTGCCGCGCACCCCGAAGGTGTGCGCCAACGCCGGCCGGTTCTTCATGGTGTTGAACCGCTCGTCGACCGTGCCGTCGAGCACGGCGAACTTGCCCACCGGGTGCACCGACGACCGCTGGTAGATGAACGCGGTGGTGATCTCGTCGGTGCCGAGCTTGCCGGTCTCCAACGCGGTCCACTTCGTGCTGCCGGCCGCCTCGTTCAGCGCCGCCACCAAGGTGTTCAGTGCGACGTCGTCGTTGTTCTCGATCTCGAGCAGGCCGACGATGTCGGCGTCCATCTCGTTGATGGCGGCGACGATCTTGGCCTGCTGGCGCTCCAACTCCTCCGGGGTGTCGGCGCCACGGCTGCCGAGGGTGGTGAAGTAGTTGAGCACGTTGAACGAGGCGACCTGCACGTCGCCGCCGACCTGCGGCACGGCCGGCCGCTCATTGGCCGGGGTGTGCTCGGCCGGCTGTGTCGGCTGGATCCGCCACAGGTCGAACCGGTAGTCGAGGACGCCGGTCACGCCGTTCAGCGTGTCACCGCCGCGGAAGAAGTTGGTCAGCCCGAACTCGCCACCACCGGGGTGCAGGGCGGGGTCGGGGTTCTGCCAGCTCCGGCCGTCGTCCAGGGTGATCCGGTTGGCGGCGTTCGCGGCCGCCACGGCCAGCGCCTCCGGGGAGCCGGGATCGGCGACCGCGGTCGGCTGGTGCTGCCGGGACGTGCCGATGGCGATCTCGCCGTACCGGCCGTAGTTGTAGTACTCGAGGATGTGCATGGTCTGCGTCATCGTCACCCGCATGCCCTCGAGCGACTCACGCTCGGTCTCGCTCATCGGCAGCGTGATCGGGGTGGCGGCCGGCAGTTCGGCGGTGCCACAGGCCACCAACTCCTCGACCGTCAGCTCGGTCATGCCGTAGTACTCCGAGACCTCCCCGCGGATCCGCAGCACGTCACCGGCCGCGACCTCCGCACCACCTTGGGCGAACACGAAGATGCCGTCCGAGGTGGCCGGGTTGTCGTCACCGGCGTCCTGCACGTAGTAGCCGTTGAATCCGCCCACCTGGAAGTCGCCGACGACGACGCCCTCGGTGACGACGGTCTGCTGGACCATCGGGCTGGCGGCCCCCTCGCCCTGGATGGCGCCGATGGCGGTGGCGTCCGCCCCACAGGTCATCTCGACCGGGGTGGACGGCGACGTGGTCGGGGAACCGGTCGGCGACGAGGTCGGCGTCGGGCTCGGGGTGCCCGAGCACTCGGTGGTGTGCTCACCGAGACCGTCGAAGGTGTCCTGCGGCAGCACCTCCCACTGTGCGGTCGGGTCGAACGCGTCGTTCGGGTTGGTGTCGCCGGTGCAGACCGACGGCAGCCGCCGCAGCGTGTGGTTGGCCGTGGCGCCGTTGCCCCACGACGAACCCGGGTCCACCCCGAGCTGGCCGAACGAGTCGACGACCACCGAGCCCTGGCTCAGCAGGATGGTGTCGTCACCGTTCCACAGGCTCGCCCCGGTGGTCTGTTGGGCGTACTCGGCCAGCAGGTCGTCGGCCACCACGTGAGTGCCCTTGGCGGCGACGGATCCGGTCAGCTGGATCGTGGTGCCGGCACTGCTGGAGCCGTTGAAGTAGACCTGCAGCGAGTACCCGGCCAGGTCGACCGCGGCCTCGGACGGGTTGTAGATCTCCACGGCCTTGTTGGTCGAGGAGCCCTCCACGTACTCACTGATCAACAGGGCGGACGTCGCTGCCCTGGCGGACGTGCTGCCCACCGCGGCGATGATCACCGCCGTCATCGCAACCGTCACCATGGCGGCGACGTACCTTCTCATCTGGCCCATCTCGGCTCCCCGGGGATCTGTGTGGAAACAAGGTTCTGCGGCACGCTACGAGAGCGGGAGGGGCAGCGATGCCCCGTACGGATGGACTTCGGGTGAACTCTGGTTGTCGTGCCGATGGCTCGCCCTTTGGACAATCCCGACGGCATCGCCCACCCTTGGACCATGAAGTCGCTGCCGTGGATCGTCGGCCTCGTGCTGGTGGTCCTGCTGTCGGCGTGCACCGGAGGGACGCCCGGTCCCGACGACCCCGACCGACCACTCGACGAGGTCGCCGCGGAGGTTGCGGCGGCCCTGACCTCGGGTGAGCTGGCGGCCGCGCCGATCACCGATCCGCAGGTCGCCCAGGCCGACTACGACGAGATCCGCCGTGGCATGGACGAGGTGCTGCCGACGGTGACCGCCGGTGAGGTGCGGTTCGACCAGGGAATGGGGTTCGTCCGGTTCGGATTCGGCTGGGCACTGCCCGGCGGCGAGTGGACCTACGACCTCGAGGCACCCTTCGTGCTCCGCGACAACCGCTGGCTGCTGCAGTGGGGGCCGACCGTGGTCCATCCACAGTTGTCGGCCGACACCCGGCTCGTGCACACCCGGACCCAGGCCCCGCGGGGCAACGTCGTCGGCCGCAACAGCGAGGTGTTGATGTCGACCATGCCGGTGCTCCGGCTCGGCATCGACAAGACCCGGGTCACCCCGCAGCAGGCCGAGACGTCGGCACGCCAACTCGCCGACCTGCTGGACGTCGACGCCGACGGCTTCATCGACCGGGTCACCGCTGCCGGGGAACGCGCCTTCGTCGAGGCGCTGACCGTACGGACACCGCGCAGCGGCCTGCCACCCACCTTCGGTGACATCCCGGGCGCCCTGGCCGTCGACGACGAGCAGGTGCTCGCGGTCGAGAAGGGGCTGGCCGCAAGCGTGCTCGGCACGGCAGGCAAGGCCACCAAGGAGGTCATCGACTCCTCGGAGGGCAAGGTCGTCGCCGGCGACACGGTCGGGCTGAGCGGACTGCAACAGCGCTACGACGACCAGTTGCGGGGGACGCCGGGCAGCCTCGTCCGGATCGTGTCACGCCCGCCCGCGCCGGCGACCTCGTCGCCCGCTGCGGGCTCGGCCGCTCCCTCGCCTGCCTCCCCCACGCCTGCCTCCCCGGCGGCAACCCCGACCCCGATCGAGCCGGTGGAGCTGTTCGCCACCGACCCGGTCCGGGGCACCGACCTGATGATCACCCTCGACCTCGACCTGCAGGCCCGCGCCGACAAGATCATGGGGCCGGTGGGCCCACCCGCCGCGATGGCGGTGGTGCAGCCGTCGACCGGCGAAGTGCTGGTGCTGTCGGTTAGCGGCAACGCGCAGAACCAGCCGCTCGCCAACTTCGGTCGGTACGCCCCCGGCTCCACGTTCAAGATCGTCACCGCGTTGGCGTTGCTGCGCGCCGGGCTCACCCCCAACTCGCCGGTGCAGTGTCCGCAGACCACCGTCGTCGACGGCCGGGTGATCAAGAACTACGACGACTTCCCGCCGAGCCGGGTCGGCACCATGCGACTCCGGGACGCGATCGCGCTCTCGTGCAACACTGCCTTCGTCAACGAACGTGACCGGCTCAGCGGGCCGGCGCTGCGCGAGGCCGCGGTCAGCCTGGGCATGGGTCATGATCATGACGCCGGGTTCCCCGCCTTCTACGGGCTGGTGCCGGACCCGGAGAACGTCGTCGGGTTGGCCGAGGCCAGCTTCGGGCAGGGGACCGTGCAGGCCTCCCCGATGGCGATGGCCGGGGTGGCCGCCTCGGTTGCGGCCGGCCGTACCACCGTGCCGTACCTGATCAGTGACAACCGCCCCAAGCAGCCCGGCAAGCCGCTCACCCCGGGTGAGGCCGACCAGCTCGCCAGCATGATGACCGCGGTGGTCAATGAGGGCAGCGGTCGGTCGCTGCGCGGCAAGGTGGTGGGCGCCAAGACCGGCACCGCCGAGTACGGTACGGCCAGCCCGCCGGCGACCCACGCGTGGATGATCGCGTACGGCCGTGACCTGGCGATCGCGGTGATGGTCCACGACGGTGAGTCGGGCAGTGGCACCGCCGGACCGTTGATCAGCGCCTTCCTCGGCTGACCTGGGCCAACAACGTGGTCGATCTGATCCACCTGGTGAATCGGATCGACCACGTTGTCGGGGCATCAGGCTGGCCCGGGGCCTTGCTCGAGACAGGCGGTTCGTGCTTGCATGGAGCACGCACATCATGGATCCCCCATGCAGCATGACACGACGGAGTGTGAATGATGGACCAACGATCCGATCGAACCATCCGCCGCCGGCACTTCCTGGCACTGACCGGGGCCGGGCTCGGCGCAGCCAGCACGAGCTGGATTGCGGGCACCGCCTCAGCGGACTCCGATGCCATCCACGTCCGCGATTTCGGTGCGATGCCCGATGACGGCGTCGACGACACCGCGGCCATCAGGGCAGCGATCGCCGCGGCGATGGCCCGTTCCCGCCCGACCACGGTGCACTTCGACCCGGGCACCTACCACCTGACTCCGGATCCCGACGGGGGCGCCAGCCTGCCCATCGACGGTGCGGTGGGACTTGCCCTCGTCGGCAGCGTCGCCGCGGATGGACGCCCGGCCACGAGGCTGGTCGGCGGGCTGCCGCTGGCCAACGACATCGCACCCGCCACCCAGTTCACCCTGACCGACTGCCACGCGCTGACGCTGCAGAACCTCACCCTCGACTATTCGCCGCGAGCGACGTCGTCGGGGGAGGTGGTCGCCGTCGACCCCAGCTCCGACGTGGTCGAGGTCGACGTGTTCGAGGGGTCCACCCAGTTCGACGGCATGCGGTGCTACTCGGCGAACAGCTGGAACCTCGAGACCGGTCGGCTGAATCGCGTCGCCCCGCTGACGATCGGCACCAACCCCGCCCAGTTCGACAACCTCTGGCAGAGCGTGCCGGGTGGAGGTGGACGCCGGTACCGCATCACCGGTCACGGCTTCTCGGACCGCGTCGCGCCGGGTGACGGCGTGTCATGGCACTTCAACGTGGTGGGTGGCTCGTACAACATCTTCGCCCTCGGCTGCCGCGACCTCGTCATCGAGAACCTGCACATCCACAACGCGGTCGGGATGGGGATGCTCGCCGGCTACGGGCACAACGTCACCCTCACCCGCGTGGTCGTCGAGCCGGTCGGCGACCTCGCTGTCGGTCCCCGTGATGCGCTCCACCTCTCCAACAGCACGGGCACGTTGAGCGTCACCGACTGCTACATCAAGGGAGTGCGGTGGGATCCGCTCGTGTCGCGGAGCTCCTTCCTGCGCGTGAGTGACACCGGCGACGGCCGGTCCATCCTGGTGGCACCGGTCAGCGCGGGATCGCGTCAGCTGCCGTTCACGGCAGGAGACACCTTGACCTTCTGGGCCGGGGCACTGCCGGGCCACGCCGACGTCGTTGCCGCGGAGCCGGTGGACGAGGCAGGCACCGCGTTCCGCGTCCGGCTCGACTCGGATCTCCCCGCCGCAGCGGGGGTCGGCACCTTGCTGAGCAGCAGCGGCCACGAGTGGAGTTCAGCGCGGCTGAGCGGCACCACCATCGAGGACAACATCGGCACGGCCCTGGTCTTCATGAACCGCAACCTGAGCGTGAACGGCTGCAGATTCGCCAACAACGCGTATCACGACATCGGGCTCGGCACGACGAGCGCCGGCACCGGGTCGTTCGCGCGGGACGTCACGATCCGCGGCAACCGGTTCGAGGGCTCCGGGTGGGTGAAGAAGTACACCAGACACCCTCGGACGGCCGCGATCCTGACACTGGCCAACAACGGTGCCTTCAGCAACCAGGCCTACAACAGCGGCATCACGATCCAGGGCAACTCGTTCCTCGACCTGGACACAAGGCCGTTCCAGACCGGTGTCTACCTCCGCAACGCCCGCGACGTGCAGGTGCACAACAACCGCTATCAGCGCGTGGCCGGTCGTGTCGAGGTCGACGAGAACTCCACCGAGGACATCGACGTGCGCGACTGAGAGACCCACGGCGACCGTCAACGTGGTCGATCCGATCCACCTGGTGAATCGGATCGGCCACGTTGTTGGGCTGGGGAGTTGTCCACAGGGTTGGTGGCGGACTCCGGGCCACTCCCGCGAAGCTCGACGCCATGGGGTGGGAGGCGATCGAGGGGCGACTGGGCCAACAGCACGGAGTGATCTCCCGACGGCAGGCGCTCGACCTGGGGCTGCGGCCGCACGACCTGGCCCGCCTCGTACGTAACCGCGTCTGGGCTCGCATCCTCCCGGGGGTCTACGTCGACCACACCGGCCCGGCCTCCTGGCTGCAGCGCGCCTGGGCCGGTGTGCTGCATTGCTCACCCGCGGCACTCGGAGGCTGGTCAGCACTCCGTGCCTACGCCGACGCCAGGAGGCAGCGCGGACCACTCGGCCCGGCGGGTGCCCTCGAGCGGATCGACCTCGTGGTGCCGCTCGCCAACAAGCGGGCACCGATCGACGGATACCGAGTGCTCCGTTCGGTTCGCTTCGAGCAGGATGTGGCTGCGACGGCCTGGCCGCCGCGGGTCCGGGTCACCGAGGCGACCCTCGACGTGGCGAGCGCGGCAGCCACTGATCATGCTGCGGTCGCCATCCTGGCCGACGTCTGCCAGGCACGCTGGACCACACCGGCGCGGCTCCTGGCCGCGCTCGACGGCCGAGCCCGGATCCGACGACGAGGCTGGTTGGCCTCCGTGCTGACCGACGTCGACCAAGGGACGTGCTCGGTGCTCGAGCATGCCTACCTGACCCGCGTGGAGCGCCCGCACCGGCTACCGACGGGCCGTCGACAGGTGCAGGACGCGACCTACCGGGTGTTTCGGGATGTCGTGTACGAGGACCAGTCCGTGATCGTGGAACTGGACGGCCGCCTCTTCCATGGGACCTCCGGCCAGCGTGAACGCGATCTGGAGCGGGACCTCGACGCCCGACTTGATGGCCGGGTCACGATCCGCCTGGGCTGGCGGCAGTGCACCGAGCGGGCCTGCTACACCGCGGGAAAGTTGGCGCAGATCCTGTACGACGCCGGCTGGCGGGGCGGCGCGCGGCCCTGTGGCCCCGGGTGTCCGGTCTGACCTGCAGCGTGGTGATCCGGCGAAACGAGCTCAGGCGTCGAGGGCCGTACGGGGACGGCGCCGGTCACGGCGACCGAGCAGCACCGCCAGTACGACACCGGCGACGGCGCCGAACAGGTGGCCTTCCCACGAGACGTCGGTCTGGGTGGGCAGGACACCCCACACGATGCTGCCGTAGACCAGGAAGACGACCACCGCGATCACCACGGCGGTGATCCTCCGGGCGACGAAGCCGTACACCACCAGGAAGGCGGTGTAGCCGTACACCAGGCCACTCGCTCCGACGTGCACGGTGTTGGGCGCTCCGACCAGCCACACCGCGGCCCCGCCGAGCACGGCGACCCCGATCGTGACAACCCAGAAATGTCGGGTCAACCAGGCCACCAGCAGGCCGAGCACGATGAACGTAGCGGTGTTGGCGACCAGGTGCTCGAACCCGGCGTGCAGCAGCGGCGCGGCGAGGATGCCGGGCAGTCCGTCCAGCTCACGCGGCTGGATCCCGTACTGGTCGAGTGCCCCACCGAGGACGGTGTCGACGATCTCCGACAACCACATCAGCACGACCAGGACGACCGGCGGCAGACTCCGCACCAGGGTGGCGCGGCGCAGCTCGGGCGTGACGACGGACATGCCCCCACGGTAGCCAGCCGACGCAATCACACCGGGTCACTTCCCGTGGGCACACCGGGTCACTTTCCGTGGGCACACCGGGTCACTTCCCGCGGGCTCCGGGGTCGGAGCCAGCAGGCCGTACGGCCACCGCGCCGGCCGGCTGCGGCGGCGTGGGAGTCTGTGCCCATGACCGACCGTGATCAGATCCTCGCCCTGGCCGACCGCCGGGCCACCGCGCTGGCCACCCGCGACGCCGACGCGCTGCGCGAGATGATGCATCCACAGTTGCGGTGGACCAGCTCCCGGGGTGTGGTGATGGACCGCGACACCTACGTCGCCACCAACACCGCCGGTGGAAGCCTGGTGTGGCGTGGCCAACGGATCAACGCCGCGGAGGTCTCGGTGGTGGGCGACACGGCAGTACTGGTGGCCGACGTCAGCGACGACGTGACCATCGACGGGGTCGAGCAGACGTTGCGGCTGCACCTCACCCAGACCTTCGTCCGGGTCGCCGACCGGTGGCAGTGCTTGGCGGGACACGCTGGCCCGCAGGTGCATCCGGGCTGACCCCGAAACAACCCCTGCCCCCATGGGCAGCCCTTGATCACCGAACCGTGAAGCGGCCGGTGGCGACCCTATACTTGCGCCGATCGCCCAAAATCGTCCAGGCACCCACGGGAGTTGGTCATGACGCAGAACCCTTGGGACTTCAGTGAGTACAGCGAGACCACTGCCCAAGGCAACGGCGGCGCCCACGGTGGCCAGCAGGCACCCCCACAGGCGCCGTTCGCGCCCGCCCAGCAGGGTGCCGGGGGGCCGCAGCAACCCCCCTTCGGCGGCCAGCCCGACTCCGGCGGCGTGTTCGGCGGCAACGTCCCGGGTGCCCCCAGCCCGGTCACCATGTTCGGTACGGAGGCCGAACCGCCACAGCAGTTGGTCACCTCCGCCCCACCGATCCACTGGCTCGCGGTCGCGGCCGGGTTGGCCGTCATCGGCATCGTGCTCGCGCTGGTGCTGGGTGGCCTGCCGCCCGTCGCGATCGTGGCCTGGGTGCTGGCCGGCCCCGTCGCGATCGGTGTGCTGGCGTTGTTCACCACCACCGACCTGAAGGCCCGCTCGGGTGCGGTGTACGCCGCCCAGGGCTGGGTCAAGCCGGCGTACTGGGTGGCACTGGTCCTCTGCTTCATCGGCACGATGGCGGCAGCCTGGAAGATCGCAGAATGGGTGGGACGCCTGTGAAGACCGCGAAGGGCCCGATGAGTCGGGTCATGGCCGGGTTGATGTTGCTCGGCCTGATCGTGTCGCTGGGCCTGTCGGGGCTGACGCCGAAGGCGCAGGCCGCCGGCGAAGGAGCGGTCGACGCGTACGGCGGCTGCATGGTGTCGCGCAAGGCCGGCGACCTGTTGATCATCATCGACGAGTCGCGCAGCCTGGACCAGAACGACCCCGAGAACGCCCGGGTCGCGGCGGCGAAGTACCTGTTGACCCAGCTCAACTCGTTCGCGACGCGTACCGAGGTCGTGCTCGACGTCAGTGTCGCCGGGTTCTCCGACAAGTACGTCGAGGCGCAGCCGTGGACCAAGCTCGACAAGCCGGGCCTGGACCGCACGCTCGCCACGGTGGAGAGCTTCACCACCCGTCCCAAGGGTTTCGAGACCGACTACTGGTGGGCGATGGAGGGTGCACGACGGACCCTCGCCGCGCACAACCCGGACGGCAATCGCTGTCAGGCGGTCGTCTGGATCACCGACGGCTCGCTGGACGTCGACTTCCGGGAGACCGACGAGGAACGCCGCAACTACGGCGAGACGAAGCCGTACCTGCCCGACCTGAAGCTGGACAGCGAGGAAGCCGCCCGACAGGCCGAGGCCGAGTCCGAGCGGCAGATCTGCCGTGACGGTGGCCTGACCGACCAGCTGCGGTCGTCCGGGGTGACGATCTTCGGCGTCGGGCTGCGGGGCGAGGAGCAACCCGACTACACGCTGATGCGGGCGATCGCGCTCGGCGGCGACCAGGGTGGCAAGCACTGCGGCAGGATCACCGAGCCGCCGGGCAGCTTCACCGAGGCCAGCAACATCGACGAGCTGCTGTTCGAGTTCGACAAGTTCTCCAACCCGTCCCAGCAGCGCAAGACCCAGCAGTCCGGAGTCTGTCAGGGCAAGCCGTGTCCCGAGCAGCGCCACACCTTCGTCCTCGACGACTCCGTGCAGTCGGTGCACGTGCTCGGCAGCTCCGACGTCGAGGGCTCCGAGGTCTACCTGGTGACCCCGGCCGACAAGGAGGTCAAGCTCGAGAAGAAGGCGGTCGGCGAAACGTCCACGATCGACGACCAGCAGGTCAAGATCAACTACTCGTGGCAGTCGGACAAGACGGTCGTGATCGACCTGGCCGCGACGACGGAGAAGGCCCAGGGCTGGTCCGGTCCGTGGTCGGTGGTGTTCGTCGACCCGACCGGCGAGTCGCCGGACGGTAAGTCGCGCACCTCGATCTCGATCTCCGGTGACGTCTACCCGACCTGGCCGGAAGCCGAGAACTCCGTGCTTCGGGCCGGCGACACCACCGAGGTCCAGCTCGGCCTGGTGAACGCCACCGGCGGCACCATCGACCCGGCCGGACTGCTCGGCACGGTCGCGCTGGACGCCACCTTGGAGACCCCCGACGGTCAGGAGGTCCAGCTCGGCACGGGACTCGACAAGAACGCCATCGCGGCCCCGCTCACCCTGGACCTGACCGACGTCCCGCCGGGTCAGGCGACGCTGTCGTTGCGACTCGCGATCACCACCGCTGACGCCAAGAACGCCAAGGGGGAAGTGGTCAAGGGCACTGCACTGGAGCCGCAGACCGTACGGATCCCGCTCGACATCCAGCCGCCCGCCGGGTTCCCGACACTGGGCAACCAGGTCAACTTCGGCACCTTCGAGGGCCGGGCCGAGAACGCCCCGGGTGAACTTGCCGTGAACGGGCCGGGATGTGTCTGGGTCGAGGGCAACGGCAACCCGAACGTGCTGGCCGGTCCCGAGGACATCGGCGAGGTGTCGATCAGCTCGACCCACAACTCCGCCGAGAACTGCCTGCAGGTCGAGGAGGGCCAGCAGGCGAACCTGCCGTTGGCGCTGACCACCACCGGGATGGACAACGGCACGCTGAACGCCGAGTTCACGATCAAGATCGCGCCGAAGGACGACCCGTCGAAGGTCCGCGACGCGACCGTGCAGAGCACCGCCAGCTTCGAGAAGCCGCTCAACCCGGTCAACTTCACCCTCACCCTGATCGTCGCCGCCATCCTCGGCCCGGGCATCCCGCTCGGCCTGCTGTACCTGATGAAGTACCTGACGGCGAAGATCCCCGGCCGCGCCCTGCTCGCCGAGGAGTACCCGGTGACGGTCGAGGCCGGACAGGTGCTGCGCGACGGGCAGCCGTTCGCACTGCGGGAGCGGGACCTGTCCAGCGGGATGGTGCCCTTGGCCAACAACGGTTCGCGTACGGCTCAGGCGTCCTCGGCGACCCTGCAGGCCAAGATGGGCGGTTCGCCGTTCGGGCAGGGGTACGTGGAGGTGCAGACTCCCGGCCGGATCGGCGCGTCGTCCAGCGACACCCGCCCGCACGGCAAGGACCTGGCGGCCCGATTGCCGCTCAACGTGCACAACCACTGGGTGCTGCTGCACGATCCGCAGGGTCCGCCGGAGGCGGCGACCTTGTTGCTGCTGGTCGGGGCCGACGCCCAGACCAGCACCCGGGAGAAGTTGGTGGACGACATCAACAGCCGGGTGCCCGACGTGCTGCCGGCGATCCGGTCCACCGCCGGGGTGCCGGCCGGCGGCGACGCCGGGCCCGGTGCTCCCTTCGGTGGTGGAGGTCCCGACCAGGGCGGCGCGCCCGGACCACAGCCGTTCGCGTTCGGTCCTGATCTTGGTCCCGGTGGGCAGCCGAATCCGTTCGGTGGTCCCGGTCCGCAGGGTGGGCAGGCGCCGTTCGGTGGTCCTGGCATGCCGGGACCGGGGCCGCAGGGTGGGCCGGGGGGGCAAGGGCCGGCACCGCACGGTGGCCCACAGTTCGGCGGTGCGCCGTCGGGTGCGTCCGCTGGATCAGCCGCGTCCGCTGCCGGCACCGCGGCGTCCGCGCCGTCGGCGAACCCGTTCGATCCGCCTCCGGGCGGAGGCGAGCAGCCGCCGCAGCCATGGGGTGGCGCGCCGCACCAGGCTGAAGCCCAGCAGCCCCAGCAGCAGGAACCCCAGTGGGGTGGACAGCCGCCGTCCGGTGATCAGCAGCCGCCGCCGCAGCAGGTACCGCAGCAGCAGTGGGGTGGCCAGCAGCCGGCGCCGCAGCAGGAACCGCCGCAGCCGCAGTGGGGTGGCCAGCCACAGGCTGAGCAGCAGCACCCGCCGCAGCAGCAGTGGGGTGGGCAGCCGCAGGGCGAGCAGCCGCCACCGCAGCAGTGGACTGACCAACAGCCTCAGCAGGGATGGGGCGGACCGCAGCAACCACAGGAGCAGTCGTGGGGTGGCGAGCAGCAACCGCAGCAGCCGCAGCAGCAGTGGGGCGGCGAGCAGCAACAGCCCCAGCAGCCGCAGCAGGGGTGGGGTGGCGAGCCACAGCCGCAGCCGCAGGAATCCCCGAACTGGGGCGCATCCCGCCCGTCGGACGGCGCACCGCCGGCCGAGCAGCCGGAGCAGCCCGGACCGGGCCAGTTCCGCCCGTCGGCGCCACCACCGGGGACCCAGATCACCAACCCGTTCGACACGGGAGACAATTCGGGTGGTGGCCGGTGATCGATCGACGTCGAGCTGTGGGTGCCACGTGACCCGCGGCGCCCCGAGAATGGGAACTTCGTCGAGCTCCGGCTGACCGAGGCCCCGGTCCGCTCACCGGCCCGGATCCGTACGACACGCACGGCCACGAACCAAGGACGCAAGGAACAAGGGAGACGAATCAGTGAGGCGATTTCTCGTAGTGGGCTGTGGTGGCTCCGGCGGGGCGACCCTGGCCTACATGATGGATCAGCTCACCTCCGACCTGGCGATCTGGGGCAAGTCGATCCCCAAGGGCTGGCAGTTCGTCCACCTGGACGTGCCCTCCGGCGAGGAGGCCGGTCCCGACGGTCTGGGCAACGTCCAGGTGCAGGGTGGCCGCTACCTCGGCCTCGGCCCGCAGTCGGGCAGCTACGGCGACCTCGACCACGCGCTGTCGCAGAAGCTGATCGGCGCCCGCGCACTCGAGACGCTCGCCACCTGGGCCCCCCGCGCCCCGCAGTCGGTGCCGACCCCGATCTCGGTCGGCGCCGGGCAGTACCGGGCGGTCGGTCGGGCGATCACGCTGGTCCGCGCCGGTGACGTCCGCCAGACCATCCAGGCCGCGTACGACGACCTGTTCCGCGTCGAGACCACCACCGAGATGACCCAGCTCGCCCAGGCCGCCGGCGGCCGGTTCGAGCCGAACGAACCGCCGATCGTGCTGGTCGTGTCGTCGATGGCGGGCGGCGCCGGCGCCTCGATGGCCCTCGACGTGTGCCGGCTGATGAGCCTGGCCGGGGTCGACCCGCGGATGATGGCGGTGTTCATGGTCAGCTCCGACATCTTCGACTCGCTGCCGGAGTCCGCCCGCACCGGTGTCCGCGCCAACGCGCTGGCGATGCTCGGCGAGATCGTCGCCAGCCAGTCCGGTGCCGCCCGCGCCCATGACGTCCAGGTGCTGTCGGCCCTCGGTCACCGCGACGGGGCCGGTGCCGAGGTGCCGTTTGCCCGCGTGTTCCCGGTCGGTCGCACCATCGGGGCCCAGCGCACCACCTTCGGCACCGGTCGGCCCGAGGCCATCTACCGCGGCCTGGCCCGCGGGCTGGCCGGGATGATGGTCTCGCCGGTCGCGACCGCCCAGTTCCAACAGTTCGACCTCGGCAACACCGGTTCGGTCTCGCCCGACCCGAAGTACTTCGGCTGGGGCGCCAACACCGATCCGCTGCCGTGGGGGTCGTTCGGCTTCGCCTCCCTCAGCATGGGCCGCGACCGGTACGCCGAATATGCCGCCCAGCGGCTCGCCCGCGGGTCGGTCGACCGGCTGCTCGACGGCCACCTGCAGCCGGGCAACCCGGCCTCCAGCCTCGAACAGCTGAACGTGCTGCTCGACTCGCAGTTCGGTCCGATCCTGTCCCAGATGGGGCTGCCGGTCGGTGGTGGCGGTAACCCGACCGCCGACATGGGCAACTGGATGACCGCGTCCGCGCTGCCGCGCCAGGCCGCCGAGGGGGCGGCCCGGTTCGTCACCGACAACGAGGTGTCGGGCTACATCCCCAACCCCGACGGCCAGCAGGCCTCGCAGTGGATGGTGATGTTGCAGCACCAGCTCAACTCCCGCCGCCACCCGCTCACCGAGGCGTGCAACGCGGCCGCGTACGAGTGGGCCTTCCGCTGGAAGGACGAACTGCTGGAACGGATCGAGGGCGTCACCGGGGAAGCGGTCACCCGGCTCGGGCTGCCGTACGCCGCCGCCGTGCTGGACCGGCTGTCGGTGCACCTGCGGGAGTACGTGATCCCGGGGGCCGAGTCGCTGGCCGAGCACACCCCGCCCGACATCGTCGCGCTGCCACCACAGGTGCAGCAGACCATGGCCGGGGTGAAGGGTGTGGTGTCCAACGGGGCCCAGATCCACGAGATGATCACCTCGGGCATCCGCGGTCACGCCCGCACCCAGATCTACGCCCACGCCTCCGGGCTGGTGTCGCGGGTGCTGCAGGGGTTGCTGTCGGAAGTGCTGCCGACCATGATCAACTCGCTGAAGGACACCCAGCGACTGCTGGAGAACGCCCGCGCCTCCGACGTCCGCCACGACGGTCTGGCCCGGCTCGCCACCGACCAGTACGGGGCGTGGCCGTCCGACGCCGACTCCCAGGTGCCGAGCCGGTTCGACGAGGCCAACAACGAGGTGCTGCTGACCACCTCGCGGCAGTTCATGAACCAGTTCGTCGCCGACGTGCAGCGTGCGATCACCGACGGCCCGCAGAACCTGGCCGGTGCCAGGGAGGCCGTGATCAGCTCGGTGGTCTCCGGGTTGTGGCAGACCACCGGCGGCGAACAGGCCCCCGGTGGGCTGGTCGAGCGGACCAGCGACTGGCGGCCGCGCGCGTTCGCGTTCGACCCGTCGACCGGCGACTCGATCGTGCCGTCGCAGTCGCGCTACGACTTCCACGTCCGACCCGCCGAGTTGCTCACCCGGGCGCGGATGTTCGTCGGCCGTCGCGGCGAGTCGTTCGACCGGTTCACCTCGGTCTCGCTGCGTGACTTCGTGATGGGGGTCGACGCCCGCGAGTCGGAGAAGGCGCAGCGCGTCACCGACCTGGCGAGCAAGTTCTCCCAGACCCTGGCGTTGGCGCAGCCGCTGATCGGGGTGAACGACAAGGCCGTGCAGACCCTCCACGGTCGCGGTGTGGAGTACCGCTACAAGTTCTCCCAGATCCCGTTCGCCGACCTGCCGATCGTCGCCGACCTGCGCAAGGTGCTCGAGGGCAACCCGCTGATCGACTCGTCGTCGATGACCAACCTCAACAAGGCGCTGTCCGACCAGGGCGACCCGCGGCGGGTCGACGTGTTCGGCTCCTACCCGCTCTACTCGCCGCTGGCGTTCGAGTCGGTGCTGAAGCCGGTCGGCGTGCAGTGGGGGTCGACCCCGCCGGCCGGTCGGGCCGGCTTCTGGACGTACCGCCGTGCCCGCCCGCTGAATGCGAGCCTGCCGATGGGCGACACCGAGCGGCAGGCGATGGTGGCCGGCTGGTTCCTCGGCCAGGTGCTGGGCGAGATCCGGCTGCCGGACTCGCCGTACAACCGGCCGGTCGAGATCTGGGACCGTGAGGCCGGCAACTGGTCGTCGTTCCCGCACCCACTGCTCACCCCGCCCGGGGCGTTCAAGGCCACCTACGACTGGCTGCCGGCGGTGCTGGAGTCGGTGATGTTGGCGCAGACGCAGATCCACGAGGCCCCGGTGATGGGCTCGCTGCGGCCGTACGTGCTGCTCCGGGAGCTGTACGACTCGAACCCGCTCGGGGTGTCGACCGGCATCCTCGACAAGGAGGCCGAACGGCGCCTCACCGAATGGTTCCGCAGTGGCCGGACCGCCTCGGGCCAGCCGTCACGGGTGCCCTCGATCGCGGCCGCGACCACCATCGAGGAGCGCGCCACCGCGACCCGCGAATGGCTGACGGTGATCAAGGACCTGGCCGGTGTGCACTTCCTGCCGGCCGGTCGCGACGGTGCCCCCGGTGGTGGCAGCTTCTCCGAGATCACCACCCGCGACCAGGCGTCGCAGACCCCGATCTTCCGGGACCTCGCACCCGACATCTGGCACGTGATGCGGTCGTTGTTGCAGATCGTCGACACCGCCGAGGAGCGCGCCAAGCAGGTCGAGCAGCCCAAGCAGTCGCTGGGCGGGACGCCGCAGTCGACCACCATCGAGATGCCGGACGGCGGGGTGTTCTGAGCGTGACTGCGCTGACCGTCCTGGTGGCCCCGCCCGGGGTGATGAACGGGGTCCGAGACGCGCTGACCGACTGGTCAGCGGTCGGGTTGTGCAACCCGTTCGCCTGGGTCGACGCCGCGACGGTGCAACCGAACCTGGTGCCCTGCCTGGGGGTCCACGACGGTAGGTCGTACGGGAGTGGGCTGCAGCAGGTGCTGTCGTCCAGCCGCTACGCCCGGGTCCGGATCTGTGTGCTGGTGCCGCTGGTCGACGACGCGGAGCCGGTGTCGGCCGCGGTCGAGTCGCAGGTCGCCCAGTTGGTGCTGGGCAACGCCCAGGCGCGGGTCGAGCTGGTCCGGTTGCTGATCGCCCGACCGGACGCCGCGACCCGCCACGAGGTCGCCCGCGAGGGCTGGCACAACATTCTGCTCAGCCCCGAGGACAGTCGCGGCCCCGGCCTGGGGCGGCAGGTGCTGAGCAGCAGCAGCGACGTGCTCGCCGTCGGAGCCCACGCCGCGGCCGGGGTCGCCGGCCTGACCGGCCTGTGGCGGCAGGTGCCCGAGGCGCCGCTAGACGACACCAACCCGCCACCGGGCCGTACCGTCCGACTGGCTCGCTCGTTCGTCCGCGGTTACAGCGCCGAGGGTGTCGAGCAGGCCGTACGCAACGGGGTGCTGTCGACCGCGGACGGGTTGCCGGTGCCGCGGCAGTCGTCGGCGCAGGCGTTGTACGCCGAGGACGTGCAGTTGGCGACCTCCAACATGGCCAACGCGCTGTGGAGCAAGCACCGGTCGGTGCTTCGTGGTCCGCGCGCCACCATGAAGGCCGAGGTGGCCAAGGAGGTTGGTGGCGGCAAGGCGTTCACGATGATGCTCGGGTTCTTGTGGAACTCGATCAAGATGTCGCCGAACCGCTGGTACAGCTCGGTCGTCCACACCGTGTCGTCCGCCACTGCGAAGGTGACCCACGAGCTGGTGTTCGGGGCGGCGCCCTCGTCGTACAAGGTCGTCGTGGGCGGGGTCCGGGCCGACGGCAACCCGGCCGGCTGGGAGGACCTGGCGCTCGCGTCGAGCGAGATGTCGGAACTGCTCAACCGTGGCGCGCCACAGGAGGAGACCCGGCACGACCTGTCGCTGGTGGTGAAGGACTACGTCGCCGGGGCGCTCACCCTGGCCGACGCCGGTGACCATGCCAACGGGCTGCCGCCGATCCAGATCGGCCCCGACCGGGCCGTGCTGCGTGACCCGTCCGACTGTGCGCCCGGCCCGCAGGACACCCTGCAGCTGCCGGCACAGCTGGCCGAGCAACTGGGCACCGACCGGCTGCACCCCGCCGACATCCTCGGTACGGCGATGACGCGGACCAGGCTCGGTGAGGCCTCGCGGAACCAGCACCTGGCGGTGGAGGCCGACCGGGTCGACGCCGAGATCCAGGGCTGGCAGCAGCGGTTCGCCCGCTCGTACCCGGTCCAAGTCGGCAACACGCTGGTGTCGCAGATCCAGCACACCGCCGGCGAGGTCCGCGGCCTGCTGCAGAACATCCAGGCCGCAGCTGCCGTACCGGACCTGAGTGGGGAGATCCAGGCCAAACAGGAACGGCTGGCGCTGACCATGCGGATCCTGCTGATCGCGTTCCTGGTGTTCGTCGGGTTCGACGTCGTCGCGGTGATCCAGGGCTGGATCGCCTGGGACATCGCGCTCTACATCGGGTTGGGCATCTTCGCGGTGTGGGCGGTGCTGACCGGCGGCCTGTTCTTCACCGGGCAACGAGCCCTGTTCGGCGAGCTGCACCGACGACAGATCGCGACCAACCAGGCCGAGGTGAACCGGGAGAACCTGCGGCACGCCAGCAACGACCTGAAACGGCAGACCGAGCTGTACTCGCACTACCTCGAGTGGAGCCGGGTCGCCGGTGCCGTGGTGGCTCGCCCGTTCGGCGAGCCGCCGCAGGCCGACGCCGACCTCGAGCCGATCAGCGACGGGCTGCCGATGGCGGCCCGGTTCGGGGTCGCCGAGGTGCAACCCGAGCAGGTGTCGCGGGCGGTCGTCACGATCCGTCGCGACCTGTACCGGATCGGCTGGCTCACCATGCCGTGGGAGCAGGCACTGCGTGAGGCCGGGGCCCGGATCGGGCCGGAGGGCTACGAGGTGTCGGAGCGGCCGGACCGCCTGTTCGGCATGCCGCCGGGACCGAACTCGCTGCTGACCCGCTGGGCGAACGTGCTGGAACGGGAGGGCACCGGGCCGGGTGCCGGCGACCAGGTGTGGACGTACGTGGTGTCGACCTTCGACGGCCAGCAGGCCGAACTGAAGCGGTCCCTGGTCACCAGCGTGCGCGGTGCCGACCCGTCGGCCGGGCCACAGCAGATGGCCGACTTCCTCGCCAACCTCGACCTGCCCGACGACCGGCTCGGCCCGCAGGCGTTCGACACCGCGGTGCTCGCGGTGCACGCCCGGATGGGGTCCCGGTCGCGGGTCAGTCAGAACTGGCGGCGGACCGCGGGTGACGGGCTGGCCCGGCTGACGGTGCTGGTGCAGTTGGGTGACGGGTTCCCCGACTACGAGCTCGCGATCCTGGAGCAGGCGATCCCGGAGCAGACCCGTACCGAGACCAAGTTGGGCAGCGACGACGCCCAGTGGACGTTCTGATCGGGCATCGAGGAGGAGGCAGTACGCGTGAACGACGGTCGAGATGACGCCGAGGGAGCGCTGGCGCGGCTGAAGTCGTGGCGGTCCGCGGAGGCCGCGGCCAACCGGCCCGGCATCCAGGCGCTGCGCGACATCCATCTGTCGATGGTGGCGCGGTCGGGCCGTCGGACGGCCCCGGCGATCGCCGAGGTGCTCCCGGAGTCGCTGAAGCCGTTCGCCGAGCCGATGGCGCGGGCACTCGCCGCCCCGCAGGCCTCCAACGGGGCACCGCCGCGACCGGCCGGACCGCCGCCCGGGCAGGGCGGCCCACCGCGCGGGATGCCGGGGCAGCCCGGCCAACCCGGCGCGTACGGTCAGGGCACGCACTACGCCCAGCCGGGCCATCCGGGACAGCCACGACCGCAGGGCCACCCGGGCCAGCCCGGTGTGGGGCAGCGTCCGCCACAGGGGCAGCCCGGACAGCAACGGCCCGGCGGACCGCCGCCCGGTCGGCCCCCGCACTCGGCCACGTCGGCCTGGCCCCCACACTCGGCCGCGTCGGCCGGGCCGCCGCAGTCCGCAGCGTCGGGCAGCCATCCCGGGTCGGCGACCTCGGCACTGCACCCGGCATCGGCCGCCTCGGCCGCGTACCCGCACAGTGCCGCCTCGGCCACCACCGGGCACCAGGCCAACGTGCCGCCGCCGAAGGAGACCGAGGAGGCCCGGCAGGAACGGCTCGGCTTCGAATGGGCCAAGTTCGCCCCGATCGACTTCACCGGTCCGCCGGCCGAGGGCGGTCGGATCCAGGCCGCCGCGGCGCCGGGTGGCGGCATCCGGTTGCGCTGGGACGCCCCGTCGGCCGACGCGGAAGGCGGCGAGGCCGCGTACGTGGTGTACCGGGTGGTGTCGGGTGACGACTACGCGCCGTACGACCCGCAGAACGCCGACTTCGTCGAACTGACCCAGCAGACCTCCTGTGTCGACGACCGCCGGTTCCGGGCGGCGATCCGCTACCTGCAGGTGTGGCGCAACAGCGGCGCGACGCAGGAGGAGGCGTACGCGAACCAGCCGGTGCTGCAGGCCGTGCTGCCGGTGGTCGCCCCGATCACCGACCTCGACCTGCGCGAGGACGAGGGGCGGGTGATCGGCCAGTGGTCGACCTTCCCCGGCATCAAGCGGGTGCAGGTGTACCGGATCCCGATCGAGCGGGCCCAGTCCGGGTTCGGCGACCCGGCGTACCGGATCCTGGCCAACGACGCGAACTTGGGCGGTTTCGTCGACCACGAGGCACAACGCGGCAAGCGGTACGTCTACCAGTTCTTCTGCGAGGCCGAGCACGACGGACTGATCCGGCTGTCGGCGCCGACCACCAAGAACCTGCTGGTCTCGGCGGTGCTGGAGCCGGTCGCGGACCTGGCGATCGAGCTCGACGACGACCCCGACGACCCGCAGTTCGACCTGACCTGGACCAGCCCGCCGGCCGGTCGGGTGCTGATCTTCCGCACCGAGACCGGGCCCCGGGCCGGGGCGGCCGCCCAGGTGCAGCCCGAGTCGGTGCTGCCACAGATGAACCTGGCCGACGAGTCGAAGTTGGCCCACCCCGTCGTGCACGAGGGCGATCAGGCCGCGATGCGGAGTGTGCCGTGGCCGCGCGGCTGGGTGCGGACCTACTTCACCGCCGTCACGGTGCTGGACGGCAAGGTGCAGGTCGGCGCGACCATCCCGGCGGTCCGCACGATGAGCGTCAGCGACCCGGTGATCGTGGAGCGGACCCACACCCAGGTGCTGAAGTTCGGCTGGCCGCGTGGTGCCGCGGAGGTGTCGGTGTTCCTCGGCGCGAAGGACCAGCCTGCCTCGGAGCTGATCGACACCGCGCAGCGGATGGACATCTCGGCCCGGGAGTACGAACGGCTCGGCGGCATGCACTTCGCCAAGCCGTTGCCGACGCCGGGTTGCTCGGTGCACATGGTCGGGGTGTCCTACAGCGCCGGCGAGCGGATCGAGAGTTCGCCGGTCTCGGTGCAGTACGACGGCCTGCTGCGGTTGAACTACATGATCGAGCAGCGCAAGGGACTGCTCAACCGTGGCCTGCCCGTGCTGACCCTGCGGATCGCCTCGGAGATCAAGCTGCCGCACGCGCCGCCGTTCATGTTGGTCTACAACGCCGACCGGTTGCCGCTCGAGATCAACGACGGCGAACCGGTCGACGTGGTGCTCGACGACGGCTCGGCGACCCTGCCGGTCCGCCGGTTCGTCCCGTCCGGGTTGAGCCCGGAGTGGTCCCAGCAGGTGTGGAACGCGACCCCACGGGCGCCCGGTTTCGTCCGGCTGTTCCTGGACCTGCCGGCGGAGCGGCTGATGACGATCGCGCTGCTGGACCCCGACATCAACACGCTGATCGTGCGGGGTTGATCATGACGAACCAGCCGCCGCCGCACCCCGGGCAGCCCCCGAGCGACAACCAGCCGAACCAGCCGAACCAGCCGAACCAGCCGCCGGCCCCGCCGCCGGGGCCCGGGCAGCCGTACCAGCCGGGCCCGCCACACCCGGGGCAGCCCTCGTACGGGCAGCCCTCGTACGGGCAGCCCTCGTACGGGCAGCAGCCGTACGGCGGGCATCAGCCGTACCCGGGTCAGCAGCCGCACGGCGGACCGCAGCCGTACCAAGGACAATCGCCGCAGTACCCGGGCCAGCAGCCGTACCACGGCGGGTCGCCACAGCCCGTGCCGGTCTCCGGGCAGTCGCCCCACCCGCCGTACGAGGGCACACCGGGACAGCCGGGCCCGGCTGCGCAGCCACCGCCGGCCCCCTCGCCGGAGGCGATGTTCGGCCCACCGCCGGTGTCCACGGAGCCGTCGTACGACGCGTACCCGGCACCGGCCGGTGGTCCGGTCGAGCAGCCGGCCCAGGACGCGACCTTCGGGCTCGCCTCCTACGGTGACGCCGCCCCGGCGGAGTACGGCGGCGACCCGTTCGGCAACTTCCCCGGCGCCCCGGCCTCGGCCGGCGGCCAGGAGTTCGGGCTCGGTCAGGAGTACGGCGGCCAGGAGTACGGCGTCTCGACAGGCTCGACGGGCGGATTCGGCGACCAGACCGGCGGGTTCGGCGACCAGCAGTTCGGGCTGGAACCGCAGGACGAGTCCGGGTTCGCGTACGGGGACAGCCCGTTCGGCGACGCGGGGGCCTTCGGGGATGCGGGGGCCTTCGGGCACGCCCGGCCGACACCGACCGCGGCCGTCCGGCGTGTCACCGACGGCGCACCCCGGTTCGCGCAACTGACCTACACCTCGTACGACCCGGCCGGCCAGCGTGGCGGCTGGCAGGTGAAGGAGTCGGTCGGCGACCTCGACGAGGCCGAGACCGCACTGCTGCGCGACGCCGTACAGACCCAGTTCGACACCGGGGTCGAGGTGCCCAAGTTTCCGACACCGGAGGACATCGCCGGGCTGCCGCGTCGGATGGTCCGGGCGCCGCTCGGCGAGGTCGGGGCCGCGATCTGGCACACCGCCCCGGCCGGCACCGACGCCTCCGGGCGTCCCGGCAACGTGTTCGCCCACATGCTGCTGGACCGTGACCGGCACGACCCGACGCCGAGCTGGCGGCCGATCGACCTGTGGCGCAGCCCCGACTGGCGGACCCCGTTCGGTGCCGACGACGTCCGGGAGGCGATCCTGCCCGGCCACGATCCCCGACCCGGTGAGGCGATCACCCTGGCCGGCGTGGTCGACCTGCTGACCGACACCACCCAGCTGCAGATCGCCACCTTCTCGGTGCTGCTCGACGCCTGCCGGGCCGCGATGGCCGGTGGCCCCGGGGTGGTGCTGTTGGTCGCCGACGTCGACCGGGCCGCCTCCTGGGTGGCCGCGATCAGCCACGTGATGGCGCCGATCGGTGCCCGCGACTTCTTCTTCTCCACCCTCGAACGGGCCACCGGCCTGGCCGGCGTGTTCGGCCGCGGGGTGCATCTGGCCTGCTTACCGGCCGCCGACGGACCGACCGTGGTCCGCGACCGGACGGCCCGGTACGTGGTGATCGACGAGTCCGAGACCGTCGGGCTCGGCGACTTCGGCGGCGGACCCCACCGGACCGCCGCCGGGGACCAGATCGAGGTGACCCCGTGGTCGGGACTGGTGCAGGCGGTCAGCGCCACCCGCCGGCAGGCCGAACAGGCCCTCGGCGCGATCGACCCACTCGTCGAACGGGTCGGTGACGCCGCGGCGGCCGACCCGCTGTGGGCGCTGTCGCTGGTGGTCGCCCAGGCCGAGGCCGACTTCCCCGAGGGCCTCGACGAGGCCGCCGCCATCCTCGCCGCCGGGGCGCCACCATCGGTCGCCGAGGACGAGCAGCTCGCCGCGACCGTCGAGCACCTGATCAGCGCCAACCTGGGCAGCACCACCGCCGACGCGTGGCACGCCTGCCGACCGGACGCCATCACCGCGGCCACCAGTCCGAACCCGGTGGTCGCTCGGCTGTACGTCCGACGCGCGGTCACCGACCTGGAGTGGCTCACCCGGGCCGAGCCGGTGCCCGTACCGGAGATCGTGCCTGCCGACGGTGGCCCCGCCGCGCCGATCGACCTGGCCGACGACGAGGAGGTGCGCGACCGGGCCCGTACGATGGCCTCCGACCTGCGCGACATGGCCGCCGCCGATCCCCGGACGGTCGCGGTCGCCACGATCCGGCTGGCCGACCTGACCGGGGCGGTCGGGCTGCGTGACCCCGAACTCGACCAGGTGCTGCGACAGCTCGTGGTCAGCAGCGTGATGCCCGCATTGGCCCGCGACACCGACGGTGTGATCGCTGCCGTCGGCTCGATCGGGGAGTACCCGCGCGACCTGCTGCTCGGCAACCTGCACGACGACACCTCCTGGACCGGGGGACAGGTGGGGCAGCGACTGCCGCGCGGCCTGCTGCGCTGGCTGTTCCCGACCGGCGTGTCGGCCGAGCTGCCGACCGGGGTCGAGCTCGACCAGGAGACCCGGCTGCGTGGGGAGGTCGCAGCGCAGCTGGCCGCCGCCATGCCGACGATGCGGCCACTGGCGCTGTGGGTGATGCTGGCCGAAGGGGCGAGTGCCGACCAGCTCCGGCCGTACCTCGACGAACCGTGGCCGGTCACCGAACTGGAACGGCTGCAGTCGACCTTCGGCGACCGGTTCCCGGCGCAGGCGTGGCTGGCCACGCTCAAGGCGGCACCGGACTCGCCCGAACTGACCCGGATCTGTCAGCAGCTCAGCGGCTCGAGCTGGCAGGCGACCGGACCGTCGATGGCCGGGACCCCGGTCGGCGCCATCGCGGCGTTGCGGGTGCTGCAGCCCGGCTGGTCACGGCTCGGGCACAAGCAGGAGGCCGTCGGGATCGCGATCGACGGCGCCGCCGCCGGCCAACTCGTGCCGGCCGTCCCGTTCAGCCCCGACATCGGACGCGACATCCAACTTGCGGTGGTGCTCGCGATCGCCGACCCGGGACTGGTCACCGGGTACGAGCAGGAGCAGCGGCTCGAGTCGTTGCGGCCGCTGTTCGACGAACAGCGGTTGCGGCTCGACACCGGGTTCGCCGAGGAGGTGGCGGCGCACGTGGCCGGGATGGACATCGCCGCGTTCGTCACCCGGCTGGCCCGCAGCGACGCCCGGTTCGGGGTGATGGTGACCGGGCCGGACACCCGCATCGCTTGGCTGGAACACATCCGGGTCGACACCGCCCGGGTGCTGCGTGCCGCGGCCCGCAAGGTGTTGAAGGGGCGTGAGCACCCCAATCGCGACGAGCTGAAGGACGCGATCCGCCAGGGTATTGCCGGCGGTCGCGGTGACGGTCGCCTGGTCACCGAATGGTTGAACGAGTTGCTCGGCCCCGAGGAACCCCGACGTCGCGGCTTCTTCGGCGGGGGACAATGACCATGACCAGACAGGTACCGAGGAGGAGGGCCCGTGCCCACGTACGTCCTTGAGGGTGGCAAGTCGATCACCCTGCCGGCCCGGCCGGTGACGATCCGGCTGCAGGCGAGCAACGCGCGTGCCCGCCTGTCCGCGATCGGCCTCGACGGCCCGGTGCGGTCCATCACCCCGGCGGCAGGGCTGTTGGTCGTCCCGCAGGTCGACCAGACGATCACCGTGCAGGCGCTGCCCGACGGTGCCGACCGGTTCGGCCCGGGCTCGCTGCTCAACCTGACCGTCGGGTACGAGTCCCGCCAGGACCTCGACCCCGACCGTGGGGTGCTGAACGGGCTCGACGTGTCCGGGCTGATGAGGCGCGACATCGTCACCCTCGACCCCGAGGGGGATCGGATCCGGGTGTCGGTGCTCGGCCCGGCGGCCGCGGAGGCGCCGCTGCCACCCGGTGCGGCGATGGCCCGCGACGCCGCCCGCGAGATCCTCGGGACCGATCAGCTGACCGGCCGGTACGCCGTCGACGCGGTGGTGGCGGTCGACGTGTCCGCCTCGATGCGGCCGCTGCTCACCGACGGCACCGTCGCGCAGGTGGTCGACATCCTCGCCGGGGTGCACCGGGTGATCGGCCGGCCTGCCGACGAGAGCCTGCGCGCCTGCCTGGTCGCCGGTCGGGCCCGCTGGTTGCCGACGACGCCACCGGAACGGCTCACCGCCGCGGTGACCGAGGCCGTGGCGGACCTGCCGCTGACGACGGGATTCCGTGCCTCCGAAGCGTTGCAGCGCCCCGGCCCCACCGGGAAGGCAGGGGAGTCCGAGGGCCCGCGTACCGTCACCTGGTTGATCACCGACGGGGCACCGGCCGAGGCCGCGACGCTGGCAGGGACGCCCGGCGCCCACCTGGTGCTGGTGATGCCGAACTCGGCCCGCGAGGTCGCCCTTCACCAGCACCTCGCCACCACCGTGGTCGGGCTGCCGGACAGTGCGAGCCAGCCGGCCACGTTCGGCTCCGACCGGAACGCGGTCACCGACATCGTCGCCTCGTTGGTGGCGCCACTGCGTGATCAGGTGGCCGCCTCGTGACCAAGTGCCCCCACTGCTTCCACGGGATCGTTCCCGACGTCCACGCCTGGCGATGTGTCAACCAGGGTTGCGAACTGCGGCCTGACCTGATCGCGACCCGGTTCACCGGCGTGCAGACCCACTCGCGACGGATCGTGAAGCTGACCCGGCCGCCCGAGCAGTACGAGTGGAACCCGCCGGTCAACCTGGCCTGTCCCGAGTGCCGGCAGCCGATGCGTCCGGTCTGCGCCACCTGCCACTACGAGCTGCCGCCGGGCTGGCGGGACGGTGAAGCCGTCTGCATCGCGATGGCCGGTGCCCGCGCCACGGGCAAGAGTGTGTACGTCGGCGTCATGATCAAGCAGCTGGAACGCCTTGTGGAGAAGCTCGGTGGCTCGATGATCTTCGCCACCGAACGGGGCCGGGCGACGTACAAGAACGTGTACGAGAAGGCGTTGTACGAGAAGCGCGGCATCATCCAGCCGACCCCGGTCGCGACGCTGAGCGACTCGTACCAACGGGAACCGTTGATCATGAGCCTGGGCATCTTCGGCGGCAAGCGGCGCTTCCTGGTGCTGCGCGACGTCGCCGGGGAGGACCTGGAGCGGCCGGTCACCAACGCCACCCACCTCGGCTTCTTCTCCCAGGCCGACGCGATCTTCTCGATGTTCGACCCGACCCAGGTGCCGACCATCGCCGGGCAGCTGCCCGACCTGGTGTCGGCCCAGTTGCACGAGGGCGGCGATCCGCAGGTCGTGCTGGAGAACCTGCTGCGGTTGGTCGGGCAGGGGCAACCCAAGATCGCGATCATCCTGTCGAAGTTCGACACCATGCAGGCGTTGCGACGGGTGAAGGGTGGTCCGTGGAGCCGGATCATGTCCAACACCGGCGCCGGGTTCATGCGCGACCCGGGGATGAGCAGCCCGCACTACGACCTGCTGGACGGCAACCTGCTGCACTTCGAGGTCCAGTCGCTGCTGTCCCGTCTCGGCGCGCAGTCGTTGGTCACCAGCATCACCCGGCCCCACACCGGCAACACCTTCCCGTACCGCTTCTTCGCCCTGTCGGCGTTGGGGGAGGCCGCCGAGGGGGAGCGGATCCACAAGCGTGGCATCGCATCCTTCCGCTGCCTCGACCCGGTCCGCTGGGTGCTGGACGCGCACGGCATCATCTGAGATCGGTCGCGGGACCGCGCTCGGGCTCACTCTGCCCCCGCTGCTCAACCCTGCCCCCACTGCAGCGGGGGCAGGGTTGAGCAGTCGGGGCAGAGTGGGCCGGAGCGCTCCCATGGCTCGCCCAGCTGTCCGAGGTGAGGTCGGCCCCATGCACCTGTGGACAACGGGCTCCGGCGGGGCGTCCCCTCCAACAGACTGGGGCGATGAGACTCAGGTCTGAGTACCTTGCGCGTGGTGTGGACGACAACGCGATTGCACGTCAGGTGCGGTCGGGGAACGTCACTCGAGTGCGTCGCGGCGCGTACCGCCCACGCGGAGCACTGCTGCCCGAGGAAGAACACCGTGAACTGGTCATGGCGACCGTGGCCCAGCTCCACCTCCCGGCGTTCGTGTCGCACCAGTCGGCGGCCGTACTCCACGGCCTGCCGGTTGACCGGCGTTCCCTGCAGCAGGTCCACCTGACCAGACAGGGCAGTCGCGGGACACGTGTCCGTGGCCCGGTGCGGATCCATCTCACCGCTGACCCCTTGGACGGGTGCCTCATCGACGGCGTGGCGGTCACGACGATGTCGAGGACCACGGTCGACCTGTGCCGGGTGCTCAGCTTTCGGGACGCGGTGGCCGTGGCCGACGCCGCCGTACGCCGAGGTGCCGACCGTACGGCCATGCTGGGCGCACTCGTCGATCACCCGCGCCGCCCGGGCAACGTCAAGGCGCGGCGGGCCCTGCACTTCGCCGATCCCCACAGCGAGTCAGCTGGTGAGTCGCACAGTCGGGCCGTCATGGACGAGGCTCAACTGCCGATGCCCACCCTGCAGTACGCCCTGACCGACAGCAGCGGCACCATGCGGGGCGATTTCGCGTGGCAGCAGCAGCGGTTGCTGGGGGAGTTCGACGGCGAGGTGAAGTACGGCAGGTTGCTCCGCCCGGGTCAGCAGCTCTCCGACGTCCTCGCCGCGGAGAAGCGCCGCGAGAACAGACTCCGAAGGCTCGGCTGGTGGGTGACACGGTGGACCTGGAACGACTTGGCCCGGCCGGAGGAGTTCGCCGCCATGATCCGGCGGATGCTGGAGGTCGCCGGGGAATGACCTCGCCCTGTCGCTCCACCCCGCCCCCTCGCTCCACCCCGCCCCCTCGCTCCACTCCGGCCCCGCTCATCAACTCTGCCCTCACTGCAGCGGGGGCAGAGTTGAGGAGCGGGGGCGGAGTCGTCGATGGCGACGTGAGAGGTTGGGGTCATGAGCGCAGCGCGGCGACCGAACATCCTCTTGATCAACTGTGACGACCTCGGCTACGGCGACCTCGGCTGCTACGGGTCGACCCGCAACGCGACGCCGGCGATCGACGGCCTGGCCGCCGATGGTCTCCGGCTCACCGACTTCTACGTCGCCTCGCCGGTCTGCTCACCGTCCCGGGCCGCCCTGCTCACCGGCTCCTTGCCACCACGCATCGGGTTCGGCGAGTTCGACGGGGTACCGGTGCTGAAGCCGGGGATGCCGTACGGTCTCGCCGCCGGTGAGCAGACGATCGCCTCGGTGCTGCGTGACGCCGGGTACACGACGGCCATGATCGGGAAGTGGCACTGCGGCGACCAGCCGGAGTTCCTGCCGACCCGCCACGGCTTCGACAGTTTCCTCGGACTGCCGTACAGCAACGACATGGGGATGATGTCCCACGACGGTCGCCGCACCGGGACGGTGCCGTTGCCGCTGCTGGTCGACGAGGAGGTGGTGCAGTTGCAGCCGTCGATGGAGGCCCTCACCGAGCGCTACACCACCGAGGCCGTACGGCTGCTCCGCGGGCACCGCGACCGGCCGTTCTTCCTCTACCTGGCGCACCTGCACCCGCACCTGCCGCACATCACCCCGCCGCGGTTCGTCGACCAGTCGCACAACGGGGTGTACGGGGCGGCCGTCGAGTACGTCGACTGGTCCACCTCGGTGATCCTCTCAGAGCTCGAGGAGTTGGGCCTGGCCGACGACACCGTGGTGATCTTCACCTCCGACAACGGCTCGCGGGTCAACGACGAGGGCGGCAGCAACGACCCGCTCCGCGGCACCAAGCGCACCAACTTCGAGGGCGGTGTCCGGGTGCCGTGCATCGTCCGGTGGCCCGGGCAGGTCCCGGCCGGCACCACCAGCGCCGAGGTCACCAGCGCGATGGACCTGCTGCCGACCCTGGCCGGCATCGCCGGCGCCACCCTCGCTGACGACCGCGTCCGCGACGGCCACGACGTCCAACACCTCTGGCTCGACCCCGACCACGCCGTCTCCCCGCACTCCGTCCTGCCGTACTACTGGCGCAACGAGCTGGAGGCCGTCCGCAAGGGACGCTGGAAGCTTCACGTGCTGCGGCACGAACCACCGCTCGGCGAGGTGGTGGAGCTGTACGACCTGGTCGCCGACCCGGGCGAGACCACCGACCTCGCGGCCGCCGAACCGACCGTCGTCGCCGACCTGCTGGCCGAGGTGGAGCAGGTGCGGACCCGCTGCGGAGACGCCCACACCGGTGCGCCCGGTGAGGGGCGCCGTCCGGTCGGCGTGGTCGCCGATCCGGTCCCGCTGGCCGAGCACGATCCCGACCATCCATACCTGGTCGCCCTCTACGACGGCGTCAGCGGCTGAGCGTCGTACGCGGGGAACGTCGCGGCGGCGATAGTGTCGGCCCATGACAGAGGCGCCGTCCCGTGAGTTGACCCGCCCCGAACGGCTCGACCGACTGTCGTTCTCGCGTCGGCACCTCAAGTTGATCACCGGGTCCGGGGTCGGCTGGGCGCTGGACGCGATGGACGTCGGCCTGATCTCGTTCATCCTGACCGCGCTGATCGCCCAGTGGGACCTCAGCTCCACCCAGGGGTCGGTGATCGCGTCGGCCGGCTTCGTCGGGATGGCGCTCGGCGCCGGCGTCGGCGGCGCACTGGCCGACCGGATCGGCCGCCGTACGGTGTTCGCGCTGACGCTGGTGGTGTACGGCATCGCGACCGGTGTGTCCGCGCTCACCCCGGCCCCCGGTGGCGGGATCAGCGTGTGGACCGCGGTGATCGTCCTTGCCGGACTGCGGCTGTTGGTCGGCATCGGGCTGGGCGCCGAGTTGCCGGTCGCCTCCACGCTGGTCAGTGAGTTCTCCCCGGCCTCGATCCGCGGTCGCATCATCGTGCTGCTGGAGGCGTTCTGGGCGGTCGGCTGGGTGATTGCCGCGGTGATCGCCTTCCTGCTCGTTCCCAGTCTGGACGACGGGTGGCGGTGGGCGTTCGCGATCGGCGCGCTGCCTGCGGTGTACGCCATCGTCATCCGGCGCGGCCTGCCGGAGTCGGTACGTTTCCTGGAGAGCAAGGGCCGCCACGACGAGGCGGAGCAGGTGGTGCGTCGGTTCGAGGCCGACCAGGGTGTCGAACCGGTCGACTCGCCCGAAGCGCCCAAGGTGCCTGCGCCGCCGGTGTGGGACCTGTTCGCCCGCGAGTTCGCCCCGCGCACCGTGGCCCTGTGGATCACCTGGTTCGGGGTGAACTTCGCCTACTACGGTGCCTTCATCTGGATGCCGACCCTGTTGGTCAACGCCGGGTTCCCGATGGTCCGGTCGTTCGAGTTCACGCTGATCATCACGCTGGCGCAGATCCCGGGCTACATCGTGTCGGCCATCCTGATCGAGAAGTGGGGCCGCCGAGCGACCCTGGCCACCTTCCTGCTCGGCTCGGCGGTGTCGGCGGTGGGCTTCGGGCTGGCCAACTCGGAGCCGATGGTGCTCATCACCGGCTGTCTGTTGTCGTTCTTCAACCTCGGTGCTTGGGGTGCGCTGTATGCGGTGACCCCGGAGATCTACCCGACGACGATGCGGGGGACCGGCTCCGGCGCGGCCTCCGCGTTCGGTCGACTCGCCTCGATCATCGCCCCGATCGTCGTCCCGATCCTGGCCGCCGTCGGAGACCTGCCGTTGGTGTTCATCGTGCTCGCCGTCGCCTTCGGCATGGCCTGTGTCGCGGCGATCATGCTGCCGGAATGGCGTGGCCGACGTCTCGAGGAGACCTGACTCGTGCCCTGAGCTCCCAAGGGCTTGAGCTCTGCGAAGGGCCTTGAGCTTGGGCGCTGCGTCGACGGGGCAGTAGGAGAGGTGGCGCCGCGCCGATCGGGCAGTCGGAGAGGTGACACCGCACCGATCGGGCAGTCGGAGAGGTGGCGCCGCGCCGATCGGGCAGTCGGAGAGGTGGCACCGCGCCGATCGGGCAGTCGGAGAGGTGGCATCTGCTGGAATGCCTCTCCAAGTGTCCTCTCGGAACAAACACCCCGCGCCAGGGGGCTCGACAAGCGCGGCGGTCGGGCCGGGCCCCAGCTCGGTCGGCCTGCGAGGACCGTGAACCGCCTCCGGCCCGTAGAGGCGGGCGCCACGGCGACACCGGCGACACATACGTCCACGTGTGTCGCTCAGACGCCCTTGTTTACGGGCGGCCCGACCTCCCGACAGGCTCGGCGGGCGTTTCGACTGGCTCGACGGGCGGGGTGGGGTGACGTTTCGGTCTCGCCGACGGGACTGGACTGCTCATCACGTTAGGATGATCCCCGGACCAGTGATGTGGAGGACTTGACGAGATGACGGCGTTCCTGATCATCGGTGCCGTCGGCATTCTGTTCCTCCTCGCCTCCATCGTGCTGGGTGACGTGTTCGACGGCGTCTTCGAAGGCATCGGCGGCGACATCTTCTCCGGTGCCGCGGTCGCCGGATTCCTTGGTGCGTTCGGCTTCTCCGGCGCGCTCGTCCTCTCCGCCCTGCCGGACCAGCTGATCGTCGCCATCATCGTCGGTCTGGTGGTCGGGCTCGCCGTCGGCGCCGGGGTCGGCTGGATCACGCTCAAGCTGCGCAACACCGGCGGTGAGCACAACGTCAACACCGCCACCCTCGTGGACTCCACCGGAACCGTCATCTCCGACATCCCGGCCGAAGGGTACGGCGAGGTCAGCCTCGTCGCCGCCGGCCACATCACCAAGCTCAACGCCCGATCCAGCGTCCCCCTGTCTGCCGGCACCCCGGTCAAGGTGACAGCCGTCCTCTCGGCCACCTCGATCATGGTGGCGCCCCTCGAACCATGACCCGCTCGCCGCTCCGACCCGTGAGGAACTGATGTTCGACCTGTTCAATCCCGTGCTGATCTCCGTGATCGGCATCGTCGTCCTGGTGGTGCTGATCGCCGGCCTCATCACCTCCCGCATCAAGGTCGCCGGCCCCAACGAGGCGTTCATCGTCACCGGTTCCAGCGGGAAGGCGGTGAAGAACCCCGAGACCGGCCAGGTCTCGCGAGACCTGTCGGGCCAGAAGGTCGTGATGGGCGGCAAGGTGTTCGTCGTCCCGTTCGTGCAGCGACTGCACATCCTCGACCTGTCGAGCCGCCGCATCATGGTGCAGATCCGCGGTGCGGTCTCCGGTCAGGGCGTCAAGCTCAACCTGGACGGCGTCGCGATCGTCAAGGTCGGCGGCAACGAGGACTCGATCCGTGCGGCCGCCCAGCGGTTCCTCACCCAGCAGGACGAGATCGAGACCTTCACCCAGGAGACGCTCGCCGGCTCGCTCCGCTCCATCGTCGGTTCGCTGTCGGTCGAGCAGATCATCCGTGACCGCGCCGCCTTCGCCCAGCGCGTCGCCGACGAGTCGGAGGCCTCGCTCACCGGCCAGGGCCTGGTGCTCGACACCTTCCAGATCCAGGACATCACCGACGACGGCTCCTACCTCTCCGACCTCGGTCGCCCCGAGGCCGCCCGCGTCGGCCAGACCGCCGCCGTGGCCGAGGCGCTCGCCCGGCAGGCCGCCGAGCAGGCCCGCATCTCGGCCGAGCAGGAGATCGCGATCTCCGACCGTGAGCTCGCGCTGAAGGTCGCCGAGATCAAGTCCGAGACCGACGCCGCCCAGGCCCGCGCCGCGGCCTCCGGCCCGCTGGCCCAGGCCGACCGCGACCAGGCCATCCTCGCCGAGCAGGAGAAGGTGGCCGTACGGCAGGCGGCCCTGAAGGACCGCCAGCTCGACACCGAGGTCCGCAAGCCGGCCGACGCTGAGCGGTACCGCGTGGAGACCGAGGCCGAGGCCAGCCGGATCGCCGAGATCAAGGAGGCCGACGCCCGCCGGCAGGCCGCCATCGCCGCCGCTCAGGCCGAGGCGGAGAAGGCCCGTCTCACCGGTGAAGGTGACAAGTCCCGCCGTACGGCGTTGGCCGAGGCCGAGGCCATCGAGGGTGCCCGTCGTGGTGAGGCCGAGAAGGCCCGCCGTGTCGCCGAGGCCGAGGCCCTGCGGGCCGAGGGTGAGGCCGAAGGTGCCGCCATCCTGGCCAAGGGGCAGGCCGAGGCCGATGCGATGGAGAAGAAGGCCGCCGCGTACGCCAAGTACAACGAGGCCGCCGTGCTCGAGATGCTGGTCGGCGTGCTGCCGCAGGTGGCCCGCGAGGTCGCCGGCCCGATGTCGTCGATCGACAAGCTGACCGTCGTCTCCACCGACGGCGCCAGCGCGCTGCCCAAGCAGGTCACCGACAACGTCGTGCAGACCATGGAGATGCTGAAGAACACCACCGGCATCGACATCCAGGGCCTGGTCGACAAGTACACCGGCGAGCACAAGCTGGGTACCCCGCCCGCCGGGCAGACCCAGCAGGACCCGTCGACCGGGCAGGCGCAGCAGGACCGGGCGGACGAGGACCCCCTCTCGGGCGAGGTGCGCTGACCACGTCGGGCACCACCTGGTGTCAGGGGCTTGCGGACTGTCAGGAAGGGGCTTTAGGTTCGGTCCACTGACCTGCAGTTCGTCCCCGACACGAAGAGGTGCGCCATGGAAGACCTTCGACCCAGCCGACGCCAGGTACTCGGGCTGGCCGCCCTCGGCGGTACGGCGCTGACCCTGGGCGGGCTCGCCGACTCCGCGGTCGCCGCCCGTCCGGTGGTGCAGCCGACGACGTACGGCCCGGCGATCCTGACCGCCGCCATGCGGGGCGCCACCCGGGTGGGCGACAAGGTCTACCAGACCACCCGCTATCTGGTCGACGGTGAGCACCTGCGGATCGTCGAGGCTGACCTGACCACCGGCGAGGTCACGTGGGTGGCCGACGTCGACGTGCCCGGTTCGGGCTCTGGGGCCGGCGGCCTGATGATGGCCAGTGACGGCACGTACGCGTACGTCGGGATGGCCGGCAACGCATCGATCTTCCGGCTCGACCCGCAGACCCACGCCTTCGAGGCGTGGGTCGAGGCCGGCCCGGCCGGTGCCTGGTGGTACGACATGGCGATCGCCGGTGACTGGCTGTACCTGAGCAGTTACCCCGACTGCACGGTCCGGCGGGTGCACCTGACCACCAAGGAGGTGCAGACGTACGGCGTCGTGTCCGAGTCGCGCTACGCGAACTCGCTCGCGGTGACCGACAGCCACGTGTACGGCGGCGCCAACGCTCCCGGCGGCATCAAGGAGTGGGCACTCGACGCCACCGGCACCGACGGCCGTGACATCACCGCCTACCTCGGCGAGGGGCGGACGATCCCGATCAAGATGGCGTACTCGAACGGCCTGCTGTACATCGGCACCGGCAAGTTCGTGGTCTCCTTCGACCCGACCGACGGTACGCAACACGTGGCGCGGCCGCTGCTGGACAGCAAGGACCGCTACATCGACTTCATGTGCGTCACCGCCGACGGTGCGGTGTACGCGATCGCCCGGACCTCGGGCAACATCTACCGCTGCGACGCCGACCAGCTGGTCAAGGTCGGCCAGGCGCTCGAGGACGACGGGCAGAACAACTTCCTCGGCGAGTACGAACCGGGCGTGCTGGTCGGCACCGGCGACAGCGGGCGCTTCTGGAAGATGACCCTCGGCGAGGAGCCGGAGGTCTTCTCGACCGTCGAGGACGCCGGCTATCCCGACCGCGCCCAGGACCTCATCCGGCACAGCAACGGCACGATCTGGGTGGCGGGGCATGGTGCGAGCCAGGTCCACGACCTGGCAGCCGGGAGCAAGGTCCGGGTCGACAACTTCGGTGAGATCAAGGCGTTGGCCGAGGTCGGTGACGGCAGCGTCTACGGTGCCATCTACCCGGGCTGCACGATCACCCGGTTCGACCAGCACACCGTCGAGCGCACCGACGTCGCCACCCTGACCGGCCAGTACCGGCCGGCGCTGATGAGCTACGACGACCGACGCAACCAGCTGGTGGTGGTGTCGGGGCCGCACATCGGCGGCAACCAGGGGGCGGTCAGCTTCGTCGACCTGGCCGACCACGCGGTCGAGGTGCGGACCGACTACCTGCCCGACCAGTCGGTCCGCGGCCTGCACGTCGTCGGCGACATCGCCTACGTGGCCGGCGACACCCACGGTGAGGGTACGGGCCCGGTGGCGCCGGTCGCGCAGATCGCGGCGATCGACCTCAACACCCGCGAGTTGCTGTGGCGGGCCGAACCCCGGTCGGACGTGGCCTCGTACGAGCGGATCATCATGCGCGGCGGGAAGCTGTACCTGATGGCCCGACGTCCGCGCGGCGACCTGATCACGTACGACCCGGAGACGGAGGCGGTCGAGCTGGTCACCAATCTCGGCGGGTACGGCGGCATGGATGTCAAGGGGCGACGGCTGATGACGTGGGTGCACTGGGAGCTGGAGATCAGCCACATTACCCCGACCGACTCGGTCCGGGCGCTCTACTCCGACGTGACGAACGGGTGGTACAACAACCCGCGGTTCGCCTTCGAGCCGGAGCGTGACGGCACGTGGGGGATGTACGGCCTGGAGCTCGCCTGGTTCCCGTTCCGGGCCTGAAGGCACCGGCCCGCCCCGGCGTCGCGGGGGAGCGCCTCGTACGCTTCAGCCCATGGGAAACGTCGACCTGCACGACCGCTTGGCCATCGTCACCGGAGCCAGCTCCGGGCTCGGTGAAGCGACCGCCCGGGTGCTGGCCGCCGCCGGGGCGACGGTGTGCCTGGCGGTCCGCGACGTGGGCCGGGGGCGGGCCACGGCCGACCGGATCCGGGCCGTGGTGCCGACGGCCGACCTCGAGGTGGCCGAGCTCGAGCTGGGCGACCAGGCGTCGGTCCGTACGTTCGTCACCGCGTACGCCGACCGCCGGGTCGACGTCCTGGTCAACAACGCCGGCGCGATCTTCGGCAAGGAGCGGACGTTCACCGTCGACGGCTTCGAGTCCCACGCGGGCGTCAACCTGTTGGGCCACGTCACACTGACCGCCGGGCTGACCGAAGCGCTGCTGCGGTCCGACCACGCCCGGGTGGTGATGGTGACGAGCCTGATGGCCAAGGCCGTCGGATCGTTCGACCCGCGGTTGGGGGAGGCCGGCCCGTACACGCCGTCGCGGGCGTACGGTCAGGCCAAGCTGGCGTGCGGGCTGTTCGGCATCGAGTTGGACCGGCGCGCGAAGGCGGCCGCCCGGCACCTCACCTCGGTGGTCGTGCACCCGGGCTGGGCGTCGACCAACCTGTTCGCCACCGAGGACCCGGGACCGTTCAGTCGGGTGTTCCACCGGATCGGTCGTCGGATCGCAGCCGGCCCCGACGACGGTGCCGGTGCCCTGATCCGTGGCGCCACCGACCTGTCGCTGTCGGGTGGCGAGTTCATCGGCCCGCGGTTCGACGCGTGGGGGCCACCGGCCACCCAGCCCGTCCCGCTGGTGATGGCCGACCCGAACAGCGGGAAACTGCTGTGGGAGTTGGCCCAACAGCGCACCGGCGTGCGCTGGCCGTTCGACTGATCAGCGGTACGGACTCGCGGCGCGGTGACCGCGCTTCTGCCGCTTCCGGCAGGCAGCTTCGCGGCGGGCCCCCGGTGACCCGGCGCCTCGTTAGACATGTGCCAGACACTGTCCGTAGGCCCGATGAAGCGCACTGCGCCGGGTCAGGGTGCCGGTCCTCTCGTAGACCGGCGGGAGGTAGGCACATCATGTGTGAACTGCACGACCAAGACTGCGAACTGCAGGAGGAGGAACTGCCGGCCGAGGGGACCGGGCTGCTCAGCGGCGGGTTCGACCGTCGACTGCTGCTACGGGGCGCGGGCATCGCCGCCGTCGGCCTCGGCGCTGCCGGCGCGGGCGTCCTGCCCGCGATGGCGGCTTCGAGCCAGAACGGTTGGCCCGGCATCACCTCCTCGGGGAGCTCGGCGCTGAACCGCGGCTTCTCCGCACACGGGGTCACCTTCCCCGGTGGCGTCCGGACCGGCCAGGTCGGCACCGTCCTCGGCTACGTCGCGCGCCGCTTCCACGAGCGCGTGGAGCCGCTCCGCTCCGGCTGGTGCTGGGGCTGGGCGTACCGTCCGATCCGTGGTGGCACGACGCTGTCGAACCACTCGAGCGCCACCGCCATCGACTGCAACGCCCCCGAGCACCCGCTGGGTGTGTCTGGCACCTTCAGCTCGGCCCAACGCCGCGAGATCGCCGCCATCTTGAACGCCTGCGAGGGCACCGTCCGCTGGGGTGGCAACTACTCCGGCCGCAAGGACGAGATGCACTTCGAGATCAACGTCCGTCCCGGCAGCGGCACGCTGGCGCGGGTCGCGGCGAAGCTCGGCGGCAACCCGCCGCCCAACGATCCGCCGCCCCCGCCGTCGTCGGGCTGGCCCACGTTGAAGAAGGGCAGCTCCGGTTGGCGCGTCTCCGTGCTGCAGTACCTGCTGCGCGCCCGCGGCCGTTCGGTCGCCGTGGACGGTGTGTTCGGGCAGCAGACCAAGGACGCCGTGATCTCGTACCAGCGCAGCGCCAACCTGGTGCCCGACGGCATCGCCGGGCCGAAGACGTGGGGCAAGATCATCGTCACCACCAAGGAGGGCAGCCGTGGCCACGCGGTGCGCGCCACCCAGCGTGCCCTGAACGCCCACGGCAAGGGCCTGGCGGTCGACGGTGAGTTCGGCGAAAGGACCAGGTCTGCAGCGATCTCGTTCCAGAAGTCCAAGAAGCTGCTGCCCGACGGCATCGTCGGACCCAAGACGTGGGCCGCGCTGGTCTGAGCGGCCAGGTCACAACCGGCGGAGGAAGTCCGGGTCGTCGTCAGGACCGACGACCCGGCTTCCTTCGCCCAAGCTCTCCTTGGTGGGCCGGCCGAGGAACAGCCAGCACAGGGATCCCACCAGCGGCAGGCAGATCACGGTGACGGCCCACATCCACTTCGGCATCCGGCGGACCGCCGCGCTCGGCGCCTGCGCCACCTCGACCACGCAGTAGATCATCAGCAGCGCGATGATGATCAGCGGCAGATAACGCGCCATGCACAGATGATAGTCGGGTCGGTCAGCCGGCCAACAGGCATCCGGCGGCCAACCCGACCGCGCACAGCAGTTCGGCGATCCCGATGATCTTGAGCACCCGGATCAGGTCGGCTCCGCCCGCACCCGCCAGCACGATCCGACAGGTGAGTGCGGCCGGTACGACGAACACCAGCCCCAGCAGGCACCACCAGCTGACCAGCCACGCCACCATGACCACGGCCAGCGCCGCCACGACGCACAACGCGACGTAGCACCAGCGGGTGCCGCGATCGCCCAGCCGGGTGGCGAGTGTACGTTTGCCCACGGCGGTGTCGCCGGCCAGGTCGCGCAGGTTGTTGGCGACCAGGATGGCACAGGCGAGGGCGCCGATCGCGACCGCGGCGGCCACCGCCGACCACGGGACGAACCGGGCCTGGACCAGCGTCGTCCCACACACCGCCACCAGACCGAAGAAGACGAAGACGAACAGTTCGCCGAGCCCCAGGTAGCCGTACGGATTCTTGCCACCGGTGTAGAACCAGGCGGCCAGGATCGACAGCGCGCCCACCGCCAACAGCCACCACATCGCGGTCAGCACGACCAGCGCCAGGCCGGCGAGCGCGGCGACCCCGAAGCAGCCGAAGGCGGCCGCCTTCACCGTCGCCGGCCGGGCCGCACCGGACCCGACCAAGCGCATCGGCCCGACCCGCTCGTCGTCGGTGCCGCGCACCCCGTCGGAGTAGTCGTTGGCGTAGTTCACCCCGATCTGCAGGGCGACGCTCACCACCAGCGCGAGCGCGGCGGCCAGTGGGTCGAAACCGCCGACCGCGAACGCGATGCCGGTGCCGGCGATGACCGGGGAGAACGCCGCCGGCAGGGTCCGCGGGCGCGCACCTTCCACCCACTGGGCCACGGTCGTCATCTGCGGGCATCCTCCTCGGCCGACTCACCGACGCGGTTGCGGAGCGCCGGCCGGTCGATCTTGCCATTTGCGGTGCGGGGGAGCGAGTCGAGGACGACCACCTGGCGGGGCAGCAGCGGGCCGGTGAGCCAGCCTCGCAGCTGTTCGCGGGTCAGCGGCCGGTCGGTGACCGCCACCACCCGGGTGCCCCACTCCGGGTCGTCGACGCCGATGACGGCGACCTCGTGGCCGGCCGGCAACCGGGAGTTGATCATGGTCTCCACCTCGGCCAGGTCGACATTGCTGCCGCCACTGATCACCACGTCGTCGAGCCGGCCGGTCACCGACACCAGGCCGTCGACCAGCCGCCCCCGGTCGCTGGTGCGGAACCAGCCGTCGACCAGTGCCTCCCGGGTCAGGTCGGGCCGCAGTCGGTAGCCACTGCACAGCATCGGGCCGGTGATCATGATCCGCTCGGTGTCGGGTTCGATCGCGACCTCGACCCCGGGCAGCGGGACCCCGTCGTACACACAACCGCCGGCGGTCTCCGACATCCCGTACGTGGAGACGACGGCCAACCCGGCGGCCTCGGACCGCTCCCGGACCGGTGCGGGCAGCGGGCCGCCACCGACCATGATCACGTCGTAGCGGGCCAACCGGGCGAGCACCTCGGGCCGGTCGAGTGCGCGGACCAGTTGGGTCGGCACCAGCGACAGGTACTGCGGCCGGGGCGGGTGGTGCAGCTCCGGCAGGTCGTGCAGGTCCGCGGCCGCGTGGTGCAAGGCGGTCCCGGCGACGACCGTACGGGCGATCACCATCAGCCCGGCGACGTAGTGGGCGGGGACCGCCAACGTCCAGTCGCCGTCGCCGCCGAGTCGATCATGGGTGGCCGTGACCCCGGCACGGATCGCCGCCCGCGACAGCAGGACCCCCTTCGGGGTGCCGGTGCTCCCGGAGGTGGCGACGACCACCGCCAGGTCGGGCACCTCGGCCGGCCGATCGGGGGCCACCATGTCGAGCAACGCATCCGACGGATCCGGCGGCAGCGGTGCGATCGCCGGACCGCCGTCGAGTGCCGCCCGCAGCCCCGGAAGCACCTCGCGGGCGTCGACGGGGCGGATCACGTTCACCGGCCCAGCGTAGTCCGGCGCTGTCGCTAAGCTGACCTGATGACAGCTGCCACCTTCGACCCGGTGGAGTCGGTCGTGGTGTCGCTGCCCATGACGACCCGGTTCCGCGGCATCACCACCCGTGAGGTGCTGCTGGTCCGTGGCCCCGCCGGCTGGTCGGAGTGGGGCCCCTTCCTCGACTACACCGGCGACGAACTGGTGCCGTGGTGGCAGGCCTGTGTCGCCTGGGCCACCGAGCCCGCGCCGCCCCCGGTCCGTGCGACGGTGCCGGTCAACTGCACCATCCCGGCGGTCGGACCGGAGCGGGCGTACGAGATGGCGCAGGTGAGCGGTTGCCGGACCGCCAAGATCAAGATCGCCGAGCCGGGTCAGACCGAGGCCGACGACCTGGCCCGGATCGACGCCGTACGCGACGCCCTCGGGCCGGGCGGCCGGTTGCGGGTCGACGCCAACGCTGCGTGGGATGTCGACGAGGCGGAGCGACGACTCCGGCGGTTGGCCAGCGAAGACCTGGAGTACGTCGAACAGCCCTGCCCCGAGGTCACCGAGCTGGCCGAACTGAGGCGCCGGCTGGCCCGGGCCGGGGTCGACATCGCGATCGCGGCGGACGAGTCGATCCGGCGCAGTACGGATCCGCTGCGGGTGGCCGAGCTGGAGGCGGCCGACGTCGCCGTGCTGAAGGTGCAACCGCTGGGGGGTGTCAGGGCGTGCCTCGAGCTCGCCGAACGGATCGCGCTGCCGGTCGTGGTGTCCTCGGCGTTGGAGACCTCGGTCGGGCTGGCCGCCGGGGTGGCGCTCGCGGCCGCGTTGCCAAACCTGCCGTACGCGTGTGGGCTCAACACCGCGGCCCTGTTCACCGCCGATGTGGCGACCGCACCGCTGCTGGCCGTCGACGGTGAACTGCCGGTCGGGCGGGTGGAACCGGATCCGGAGTTGATCACGACGCTGGCCACGCCGGCGGACCGGCAACAGTTCTGGCGGGAACGGCTCGCCGCCACCCGATGCCTCGAGGTGACGACATGACCACGAATCCGGCCGCCGGTGGTGCGGCCCCGTCGACCCGCGCCGCGCGCATCGTGATCGGGCAGTTGATCAACCACGGGGTGACCGACCTGGTGCTGGCGCCCGGCTCCCGCAACGCACCCCTGTCCTACGCCGCCCACGAAGCCGAGGACGCCGGCCGGCTGCGGGTCCACGTCCGGATCGACGAACGGAGCGCAGGTTTCTTGGCGCTCGGGCTCGCCCGGGGGAGCGGCCGCCCGGTGCCGGTGATCACCACCTCCGGCACGGCGGCCGGCAACCTACTGCCCGCCGCGATGGAGGCGTTCCACTCGCGCATCCCGCTGGTGCTGATCACCGCCGACCGCCCGGCCACCATGATCAACTCCGGGGCGAACCAGACGACCGACCAGCTCGGCCTGTTCGGTGCCCACACCCGGGCCGACGCCAGGATCTCCGCCCCGGATGGCGATCCGGCGGCGTGGGGCTTCGCGGTGACCCGGTTGTGTGCCGCCGCCACGGGACTCCGGGGCACCACGCCCGGGCCGGTCCACCTCGACGTCGCGCTGGTCGATCCACTCACCCCGGGAACCGCTGACACCACCACGGCACCGGGCGACGTCGTGGCCACCCGGATCGACCCGGTCATCCGGCCGGCCGAGCCGGTCGCGCTGCCGGCGGTCGACGGTACGGTGATCGTGGCCGGTGACCTGCCGCCCGCCCGCGGTCGGCACCTTGCCGACCTTGCGGCGACCGCACAATTCCCCCTGTTGGCCGAGCCGTCCAGCAACGCCCGGCATTCAGCCACCGCGATCGCCACGTACCGGCTGCTGCTCGGCACCGCACTCGGGTCCGACATCCGCCGGGTGATCATGGTCGGCCGGCCCACGCTGTCCAGGCCGGTGCAGCGACTGCTCGCCGCCGCACACGTCGAGGTGGTCGTCGTCGACCCCCACCCCGACTGGATCGATCCCGGACTGCACGCCGACCGGGTCGTCCCCGGCGTGACGCTCGAACCAGCCGGTACGGCGTGGCTGCGGCGCTGGCGAACCGCTGACCGGGCGCTGATCGGCCTGCTCGCCGACGAGCCCACCATGATCAACGGCAGGCTCCACCCACTGCACCTCGCCCGGGCCGTCGCGGCCGCCGACCCGGACCAACTGGTCGTCGGATCCTCCAACCCGGTCAGGGATCTCGACCTGGTGCCGTTCGTCGGCGCCACGGTCGTTCACGCCAACCGCGGGCTGGCCGGCATCGACGGCACCAACGCCACCGCGATGGGCATCGCGCTGTCCCAGCCCGACCGGTCGACCTGGGCACTGCTGGGCGACCTCACCTTCCTGCACGACATCGGCGGGCTGCTGGTGGGGGCCGCCGAACCCGTCCCCGCCGGGCTGCGGATCGTGGTCGCCAACGACGACGGCGGCTCCATCTTCGCCACCCTCGAGCACGGGGCCACTCCGCCCCCGCGCCGGTTCGAGCGGCTGTTCGCCACGCCGCACGGAGCCGACCTGTCGATGCTGTGCCGTGGGTACGGGGTCGGTCACCGACTCGTCACCGACCATGATCAACTGCAGGCCGCCCTGGCCGCAGTCGTGGAGGGCATCGAGGTCGTGGAGGTGGCGGTGGACCGGGCGGACCGGCCGGCGCAGGCAGCGCGCTGGGCCACCCTTGCCGCATCCGCCATCGCTCCCTGACCCCGTCCCGCGAGCTTGTCCAGGGGCCGGGTATGGCTACTCCACTTCGCCCCCACTGCTCAACCCTGCCCCCACTGCAGCAGGGGCAGTGTTGAGCAGCGGGGGCGAAGTGAGAGAAGAAGCCGACCGGGCGCGGCGAATGCCTGCGTTGCCCAGTTCGCCCGCAGATTTCCAGGAGTCCATGCAGGCAGCTGGCAACGGCGTCCCGGTGCGTCTGACCAGTGATATCCATGGATCTCTGACCGAGGTCGGAAGGCTCGCGGGGCGGTGTGGGCTGCTCGGCAGTCGGGATCAGTTGATCTTGGCCGACTGGGCGCGCAGCCAACGCCGTACCTCACGGGTGGCCGTCACGTCGTCCTCGTTGTAGGCCAGTACCCGGTTGCGGGCTTCGAGCCGGGTCGCCTCGTCCTCACCGTGTACCGCCTCCTGGAACCAGGTCTGGGAGTTGAGCCCGCCGGGATCCTCGTCCCGCCAAGAAAAGCCAGCACCCTGGGTGGCGACCTGCTTCAGCCCCAACCCGGCCACGCCGAACCAGTGCCGCTTCACGACCTCGTACAGGTCGACGAAGTCGTGGCCGGTTGCCTCGCAGGCCCACTGCAGCACTTCGTGCTCGGGACTCCGTTCGGCGAGCTTCACCAGTTGGGAGACCTCGTACCCGGAGTAGTGGTGGACCGTCGCGCCGTGTTCGACGACCTGGGTCCGCAACCAGGTCAGTGCGCGCACCGCGAGCGCGACTTCACCGTCGTCGTCGAGGTCGCTGAACTCGGCGAACGGGACGTAGCTGGACGAGTCGCCGTCGTTGACCAGGAAGCCCCACAGATAGACGTGCTGGTCGGCCGACGCCTCGAGGTCGAAGTCGATCTCCACCGGGGCGGTCGGTACCGCGATCGCGCCCTGGGTGGTCCGCGCCAGGGGAGTGCCGTCGGCCAACATCACCGCACGCCGGTGGGCGGTCCGGATCCGGCTCTCGGCGTTGTCGCGGTGCGTCACCTCCGCCAGGTAGCCGGGCAACAGCTCGGCCAGGTCCGCCGCGGCCAGCTCGGTCACCGTGCCGATGCCGCGTCGCCGCAGCACCGAGATCTCGCGGACGTCGAGTGGCCCCTTGTCGAGCCGCAGGCTGAGGTCGTCGGCGTCCATCGCCGAGCGGCAGTACTCCCACCACGGACAGCGGGCACACTCGTCGACCCGGATCGGCTCCACCAGCGGCGGCCGGGCATCGGCTTCGCCCTGGTGGGCGGCGACCTCGGCGACGTCGAGCCGGAAGGCGAACTCGTGGTCGTACCGCTCCAGGATCGAACGCCGCACCCAACCGGTGTCGGCGGTACGGGAGAACGTGCGGGCGACCGGGGCGTCGAGCCGGACCCAGGTGATCACCCCACCCGGTTCGGGGTCGTTCCCGATCACCCCGACCCACGGCTCGCCGCCGGCGGCCAACCCGGCCGCCTCCAACATCCGCCAGTAGTGGGCGAGTTGGACCAGGTCACCCTCGCGGCTGCCGTACCGGAACCGCCGGTCGAGGGTCTCTACCGCGGCGGTGGGGGAGTGGAACGGGGCGAGCCACGCCGCCGGTGAATCCGTCTTGGCCCGGCGGCGTTCCAGCACGCGGTGCCGCTTGATCTCCACCGGCAGGTAGCCGGCGCTGCCGTCATGCCGGTCCGGGCCCCGCAGCAGCAGGTCGACCCGGCCCACCCGATGGCCGGCCGCGTCGACCGGCAGCGATCCGCCGACCACTCCGACGACACCGTCGGCGGTCGCGGCCCGGAGCCGACGGGCCGCCTCGGCCCGATCCTCGACCTCGCGCAGGTCGACCAACCCCGGGACGGCCGCGAGCAACTGGGCGACTTGCTGGTCCTCGAACTCCTGGCCCTGGTCGAACAGCTCCTGCAGACCCTCGTCGATCGGCCCGGCCACCAACGTGACTCCCGGGTCGAACGTGTTGTGGGTCTTCACCGCACAGCTGCGGGCGGCGTAGGCGTCGAGCAGGATCATCAGGCGCGCGCCCGGTGCAGAGCGACGATGCCTGAGGACAGGTTGCGCCACTCGACCACGTTCCAGCCGGCCTCGATCATCAGCGTGGCCAGCCCGAGCTGGTCGGGCCACGCCATGATCGACTCCGACAGGTAGGTGTAGGCGGCCTTGTTGGAGGCCGAGATGCCGGCGATCTTTGGCAGCAGCGGCATCACCACCTTGTCGTAGGTGGTGCGGATCAGGGTCGACGTCGGCCGGGAGAACTCACAGATGACGATCCGGCCGCGGGGCTTGGTGACCCGGCGGAGCTCGGTCAACGCGGCCACCGTGTCCTCGACGTTGCGCAACCCGAACGAGATGGTGACGGTGTCGAAGGTGGCGTCACCGAACGGCAGCCGCAACGCGTCCCCGGCGGTGAAGTTGAGCTCGGGGTGCCGCTCCCGACCGACCTTGAGCATGCCCAGGCTGAGGTCGGCCGACACCACCGTCGCCCCGGCGTCGCGCAACGGCAGGCTGGAGGCACCCGTCCCGGCGGCCAGGTCGAGGATCACCTGCCCCGGCGTCGGCTCGATCGCCTCGACCGTCGCCCGCCGCCAACTGCGGTCGAGCCCGCCCGTCATCACACCATTGGTCAGGTCGTACCGGGCAGCGACGCCGTCGAACATCTCGGCCACGTCGGCTCGGCGTTTCGCGAGGGTGGCGCGGTAGGAGCGACGGGTCGGATCGGGCGAGGTGGAGCTGCTGGTCGTGGACACGGAACCACCCTAACCAAGGGGTCCGACAACCCGGTTCGTTCACGCCTGCTGCGTCAGGGCCGGGCCGCCGCGTGACGGTCGGGCCGCTGCCGGGACTGTCAAAGGGATGCCACGAAACGGGCGGTGATCCGCTGTGGGTGGGTGATCGCGCTCCCGACGCACACGCTGAACGCACCCCGGTCGAACGCGGCCACCACGTGCTCCGGGGTCTCGTACCGCCCCTCGGCGACGACCGGGACATCAACCGCGGCACAGATCTCGGCCAGCACGTCGAGGTCGGGGCCCTCGGTCGGTGCCCGGTGTTCGGTGTAGCCGGCCAAGGTCGTACCGACCAAGTCCACCCCGGCAGCAACCGCGGCCCGGGCGTCATCGATTGTCGCGCAGTCACCCATGATCAACAGCTCGGGGTGCGCGGCGCGGATCCCGGCGACGGTGGTCGCCAGGTCGCGGCCGTCGGGCCGGGGCCGTACGGTGCCGTCGATCGCGACGATGTCGCAGCCGGTGGCCGCCGCCGCCAACGCGCTGGCCAGGGTCGGGGTGATGAAGACCCCGTCGGTGCCGATCTTTTCCAACCCCACCAGCGGTACGGCCACCGCTGCCCGTACCGCGCGCAGGTCGGCCAGGCCCTCGGCCCGAACCCCAACTGCACCCCCGGCGACCACCGATGCCGCCACCGCAGCCATGATCGACGGAACGTTCATCGGTTCGCCGGGGTAGGCCTGGCATGACACCATCAACCCACCGCGGATCCGGTCCAGAACCGATGCGTGACTGCCCATGTCGAGCAACCCTAGAACGCGCACCCCACGAGGAGGACCCCGATGCCGGATCCCGGCACCGTCGTCGCGTTGGACGTCGGCCAGAGTGGCACCAGGCTGGCGTTGTCCGGCAATCGCAACGGCATCACCTTGCCGGGCCTGCGCGGCGACCAATCGGTGGCCGACCAACTCGCCGGACTCGTCGTCCGGGCCTGTGAGATCGCCCGCGACCGTGGTGCCGCCGCTCCCACCACGGTGGCGATCGGCAGCACCGGCGTCGAGTCGCCCACCGTCGCCACCGAGGTCGCCACCCGGCTGCCGGGCCCGGGCGCGCCGACACCGGCGACCGCCGCCCTCACCACGATGCTGATCGCCCACGACTCGGTGACCAGCCACCTCGGCGCGCTGGCCGGCGAACCCGGCTGTGTGCTCGCGGTGGGTACCGGGGTGGTGGCACTCGGCGTGGGGACCACGACCGCGCGGGTCGACGGCTGGGGGTCCTTGGTCGGCGACGCCGGGTCGGGTCACTGGATCGGTCGGGCCGCCGTCGAAGCGGTGCTGCGGGCCGAGGACGGCCGCGGCGCCCCGACCACGCTGCGCGACCGGGTGGCAGACCGGTTCGACGGACTTGATGCCCTGGGCGTCCGGCTGCAACAGCACCCCGACCGGGTCCGGCTGATCGCCTCGGTCGCCCGCGACGTGGCCGAGCTGGCCGGGACCGACCGCATCGCCGCCAAGATCACCGACGACGCCGGCCGTGAACTGTCGCAGACCGTGCACGTCGCCTGCCGACGCGCCGGACTGCTGTGGGGTGGGTTGCTCGACACCGAGCCGGCTGGCCCGATCGTCGTGACCACCGGCAACGCGCTGGCCTCTCAACCGCTGCGGGACGCCTTCGAGACCCACCTTCAGGTGGCCCTGCCGAATCGCCGCCGCCACGACCCGGCCGGGGATGCGCTGACCGGCGCCGGACTGCTCCCGGGCATCGGCGCGGACACACCACTGGGCCGGTTGGTGAGTCGAGCCGTCCGTAGGTGAATGACCGGGGACCTGCCGGACCATCAATCACGAGCGATCCACCCAGTAACCCGGCTCACGGTTCGTGTGGGCGCATGCGAGCACCCACACCGCATCAGGAGTCACCGAGTAGAACAATCGGTAGGGAAATCCTTTGATCGGCGCGGAGCGGATCTCCCGTCGGTCGCCGGCAGGCAGCGGCCACAGCGCGTGAGAATCCGGCCACTGTTCGATGTCGGAACTTGCGGCCCGAACAGCAGCACGCAGTCGGCGCTGCAACTCTGGCGACCGATCCCCGTACCACGCTTCGGCCTCGGCAACTTCGCTGGCCGCGACCGGCAGGAACCGGACCCGGCTCACTCGCTCAGGCGCCCGAACTGAGCTTCGACCTGATCCAAGGTCAAGCCCTCGACAGTGCCGCTCTCGGCCAAGTCGAGCCGACGGATCAGCTCGGCTGACCACGCGGAGTCGACCTCGGCTTCAGAGGCCCGAGACGGATGCTCAAGATCGTCCAGCAGCTCGGCGGCCAAGGCAACGCGGTCCTCCATGGCCAACTGCCTGATCGCAGCGCGTACCTCATCGACCGACATGCTTCGAAGTCTACCCAGCGGTTCGACCCAGTGGTGGGTACGCGGTCAGCTGTAGTGCCAATCGCCGCCGGTGCCCGGCCCCGGACCGTGCCAACTAAGCTGTCCCGGTGCCCAAACGTGAGCCCGTGGTGAAGATCCGCAACCTGACCAAGAAGTACGGCGACTTCACCGTCCTCGACAGCATCGACCTCACCGTCTACCCGGGCGAGGCGGTCGCGCTGACCGGGCGCAACGGGTCGGGCAAGAGCACCCTGCTGCGGATGCTGGTCGGCGCCGACTCCTCCGACGACGGGTCGGTTGAGGTGTGCGGGGAGCCGATGTTCGAGACCTCGGCCGGGATCCGCCGCAACATGGCCGTGGTGATCGACGACCTCGACTTCTTCCCCGACCTGTCGGTGGTCGAGCACCTCGACCTGCTGGCCCGCGCGCACGGTCTGGTCGATCCGGACAGCGTGGTCGATGAGGTGCTCCACGAGGTGCAGCTGGTGCCGCAGTCGGGTCAGCTGCCGGGAACCCTCTCCTCGGGGCAGCGGCGTCGGCTCGCCCTGGCGACCGCGTTCATCCGGCCGCGCAAGGTGCTGGTGCTCGACGAGCCCGAACAGCGGTTGGACGTCGAGGGCGTGCAGTGGCTGGCGGAACGGCTGATCACCGAACGCAAGGACGGTCTCGCGATCGTGTTCGCCAGCCACGAACCGCACCTGGTCGACAACGTCGCCACCCGCATCGTCACCCTCGGCAGCGCCCGGGGCGGCAACGCCGACGTCGCGGACGAGCCCACCGACAACTCCCAGCCGACCGGTCAGTCCGGTGCCGGCCAGCCCAAGGGCGGCCCCCCGAAGCCGGGCAACAAGCCGGGCGGGGCACCACCGAAGGGCAAGCGCAAGGGCGGCCGGCGATGACGTCGGTTCCGGCGGACGGCACCGCGTCGGGCCGCGCCTCGTTGGCGGTCGACGACTCCCTGATCCACGAGCGTGACCTGACCGACCTGATGAAGGACTGGCGCTCGGGTCGCGCCACCCGCCGCCTCGGTGAGGCCGTCTCCAACGCCTACGTCGGCATCTTCGCGTTCGTGATGTTGGGCGCGATGATCGCCAACGTGATCGTCCAGGCCCAGGGCTCGGTGTCCAACTGCACCACCGACACCTGTACGTCCGCCCGCACGTTGTTGCCCTGGGCGACGGTCGCGGTGTCGATCGCGCTCGCGCTCGCCATCAGCCGACTGTTCGGCCCTGTCCTTGCCTCGGCCGCCGAAGGGTTCTGGCTGCTGGACGCCCCCGTCCGCCGCGGCCGGCTGCTGGCACCCAGGTTGTACGCGGTCGTGGCAGTCACGATCGGGGTGGGCGCCCTGCTCGGCGGGCTGGTCGCCGCGCTCACCGGGTCGTCGCTGGTCGCGATCGTCGGCTGGGTGCTCGCCACCGGGCTCGCCGCCGGTGGTGCCGTCGCGTTGGCCGCTGCCCAGCAGGGCCGCGACGACAACGTCGTCACCCGCGTGCTGAGTGCCCTGTTCGCGCTGGTGACGTTCGCCGCGTTGCTGGCGGTGGTGATGGTGGCGGCCGGACGGTTGCAGTTGCCGCCGCTGGACTCGATGACCACCGTGGTGGCCGGCGCGGTCGCCGGGGTCGGCCTGCTGGGCGGCGGACTGATGTTGATCTTGGCCCGACGACACCTCAACCGACTGCAACGGACCCGGCTGACCAGCGGCGGCTCGCTGGCGAAGGGGCTGTCCGGTGCGATGTTCGCCCTGGACCTGGGGCTGATGAGCGACATCTTGACCGAGCGTCGTTGTGAGGAGATCGGACACGTCCGGATCCGGCGGGGTCGCTCGTCCGGACTGACCACCCTCGCGCTGCGGGACGCCCAACGCCTGTTGCGTTTCCCGCGACCCCTGCTGCCGTTCGCGGTGTCGATCGTGGTGCCGTACGTCCTGGACGCCTTGGGCCTGGCGGTGATCGCACCGGTCGTGTCGGCCATCGCGCTGTTCGCCGCCGTCACCGGGATGCTGGGCGGGCTGCGGGTGCTGTCGCGGTCCGGCGGCATGCAACGCTCCATGCCGTTCAGTCCCGGCCAGATCAAGCGGGCCAGTGTGATCGTCCCCGCCATCTTGTGCGTGCTGTGGGCCTTCGCCACCTTCCCGGCCTACCTCGGCTTCGGCGAAGGGGCGGTCGTACGGACCATCCCCGATGCCATGATCATCGCCGAGATCGTGGCCGCCGCCGGGCTGCTCGGCGCCATCCGGTGGACCATCGCCAAGCCGATCAACTTCAACGCCCCGATGGTCGCCACCGGTGCCGGCGCGATGCCGCCGGGCATGATCGCGAACCTGATCCGCGGCTTCGACCTGTGCCTGTTGATCACCGCCCCGCTGATCTTCGGCCTGCCGTGGATCATCTCGGTGGTGCTCGTGCTGATCTGCGCGTTCGTCCTGCTGGGCTCGTTCAACATGGCCGAGATGCAGGAGAAGGCGAAGCAGCAGCAGGCCGAGTACGACAAGGTGAAGGCGGCCCGTGGCCGCTAGCCCCGTCGGATGAGAGATCTCTCATCAACCTTTCCTGATGGCCTCATCCGGTAGGGATTGAATGGTTGGCATGGGGAAGTCAACGAAGTGGATCGTGGTGGGTGGCGCGGCCGCCTTCGTACTGGCACCCGTGGCGACCTTCGCCGCACTGCCGTCGGTTGATGCCGAGGTGCCCGGTGGTGGCATCGCCGTGACCTCCACCAAGTCGACCACGGCCAACCCGCAGCCGCCGGCGAGTCCGACGAGCAGCAGCGCGCCCGGTACGCCGTCCGCATCGGCCACCGAGCCGGCCCCGCCCACGGCCAGCCCGGCGAGCCCGAAGACGTCGGTCAGCACGGTCAGCCCGAAGACGCCGGTCAGCCCGCCGACCCCGGCCCCGCAGAGCCCGGTCAGCCCGCAGACGCCGGTGAGCCCGGTGAGTGCACAGTCCGCGGCCAGCGCCGGCTCGGCCAACAGCGCCGGATCGGCCAGCAGCGCCGACTGAGCCGCGTCGGCTTGATCAGCGTCGGAGAAGCAGCGGCGCCGATCAGGTCCGTCAGTCGTCCCGTAGCCGGTACCCGGCCCCGCGGACGGTGAGGATCTGGTCGGCGCCGATCTTGTTGCGCAGGTAGCGCACGTACACGTCCACCACGTTGGAACCGGGGTCGAAGTCGTACCCCCACACCTGTGACAACAACTGCGTCCGACTGAGCACCTGGCCCCGGTGACGCATGAACGTCTCCAACAACGAGAACTCCCGCGCCGACAGCTCGACCCGCCGGTCGTCGACGGCCAACTCGCGGGTGCGCAGGTCGAGGCTCAGCTTGCCGGCGGTGAGCACCGTGTCCTGGTCGCCGGTCGGCTCGACCAGCCGGATCCGCGTCCGGGCCAGCAACTCCTCGAACCGGAACGGCTTCGACATGTAGTCGTCGGCCCCACCCTCGAGCCCGGCCACGGTGTCGGTCACCGAGTCGCGGGCGGTCAGGATGATCACCGGCAGCCGGGATCCCTGCCCACGCAGGGCCTTCAGCACCTCGAACCCGTCCATCCCGGGCATCCCGATGTCGAGCAACATCAGGTCGAACTCGCCGCTGAGCGCGTACTCCAACGCCTCGGGACCCGTGCTGGCGACCGTGGTCGCGTACCCGGCAGACTTCAACCCCTTCTGGATGAACGAGGCGATCCGTGGCTCGTCGTCGGCGATCAGGATGGCAGGCACGGGCTACTCCTCGGTCGATCGGTCGGGGCGGTCGGGGCGGTCGGCGGTCGGCTCCACGATGGCAGACCCCGACCCGGCCGGCAGGCAGAGGGTGAACGTGGAACCCTGTCCCGGGGTCGACTCCAGGTCCACGCGCCCGTCGTGGCCCTCGGCGATGGCGGTGACGATTGACAGCCCGAGCCCGGCGCCGTGGGGGTGTGAGTCGAGGCTGCCGCCCCGGTGGAAACGTTCGAAGATCGCATCCTGCTGGTCCGCCGCGATACCCGTCCCCTCGTCGCGGACCCAGATCCGGACCTCCCGCTTGTGATCGGTGTCCACCTCGCCACCGATCGCGATCACGTCACCGTCGGCGGTGAACCGGACGGCGTTGGCGACGAGCTGGAGCATGGCCTGCACGATGCGTTGCCGGTCCACCGTGATGATCGTGTCGGTCTCCGACTCGATCCGCCACTGCCGCGACCCGAGCGTGTGGATCAGGTCCATCACCCCCGACAGCAGGTCGGCCAGTGACACCGGCGCGGGCCGGATGAAGTCGGGCCGGCCCGATTTGGCCAGCACCAACAGGTCGTCGACCATCCGGTCCATCCGGTCCAGTTCCTCCAGCACCAGCTCGCGGGTGTCGATCACCTCGGTGATGTCGTGCGGATCGACCAGCTCGATGTTGCCGCGCATGATCGTCAGCGGCGTCCGCAGTTCGTGGCCGACGTCGTCCAGCAGCCGCCGCTGGGTGTCGAACGAGGTCGACAGCCGGTCCAACATCTGATTCATCACCCGGCCCAGGTCGGCGACCTCGTCGCCGCTCTCCAACTGGTCGGCCGGGATCCGGTCCGACAGGTCAGTGTCGGTGATTCGCTGGGCCGTACGGCGTAGCGACCGCAACGGTGCCAGCAGTCGCCCGGCCGCCTGGTAACCGGCGAACCCGGCCAGCACCAGCACGCTGGCGCCGACGATCGTGTAGACGAGGTAGTCCCGGTTGATGCCGCCGATCACCACCGACAGGTCGATCGCGACCACGTAGTGGCCCAGCGACGGGTCGCCCTCGACCTGCACCGGGACCGACACGTAGATCAGCGACGGATGGACCGCGGTCGAGACGTGGCGGATGGCCAAGGATTCGCCGGGTCGGGCAGCGGAGGCGATGCCGATGAACTCCTGGTCGTTCTGCAACGACATTTGCAGGTCCGATCCGCTGGCCGGGACCAGTACGACCTCCCCGTCGACGATCCCGAGGACGCCCTCGTTGGCGTCGGGGTACACCGCCCGGATCGCCACCCGCAGCACGTCCTCGGGCCCGGTCACCACGTCACGCCGCTGCTCGAGCGCCACGTCGACGGTCGCCCGGAACTCCGCGATCTCCTGCTGCAGGGCCGCGGTCGCGGTCCGGTCGGCCTCGTTGCGGGCCACCAGGTACGAGATGGCGCCACTGCCGACCAGCGCGATCGCGGTGACCAGGAGCATCACCGTCAGGATCCGGCCCCGCACCGTACGCACCGGAGCCATCAACCAGGCCCGCAACCCACGGGTCCGCGACGTCCCGTCCACCGGCTCGGGCAGCGCGGTGGGATCGGTGGACATGGACCAAGGATGCCTGATGCTGCCGTAGCGTGACCGCCCATGACTGCAGCGTGGCGACGTTCCCCCGTCAAGATCGGCTATGACCAGGCCGGGTTCGCCGACGAACCCGGGCCGGGCGACCGGGCGTACGGACACGACGACCTGACCGCGGAGCTGCGGGCACGGGTCGTACGCCACCGCGCGGCCCGCGAGGTCGTCGTGGACCACTACCGGGTCGGGTACCACTGGGCGTTCCGGCTGCCGGTCGACGAACGGCCGTCGAACCTCCCCGACGACGTGGCCGAACTGGCACGCTACCCGTGGCTGATCTGGCTCACCTGGGAGTTGGAGGAGCGGTGGGACACCCTCGCCGGGGCCTGGCAGCTGCTCGGTGACGCCGAGGCTGGCCAGCTGTTGCAGCAGGAACTGGCGGCCCTGGCCGGGTGGGACCACTTCCGCAACTGGCGTGACGTGGTGGGCCTGCCGACCGGTCACCTGGCCGGCGCCCTGGCCCGCGGCCTCGCACTCGACGGCTGGGACCCCACCCTGCGGGAGGCTGCCGTACGGGCCGCGCACACCCTGCTGGACGGCGACGTCCCGGCCTGGTTCGAGCAGCAGTGGGTCGCCGACGAGTCGTTGCACAACATCCCACTGATCGTGCTGACCCGGGTTGCCCAGCTCGCCCGGGTGGTGGGCCACCCGGTGGCCGCCACCTACGCCGCTCGTGCCGTCACCGCGGTCGATGCCTGGGTCGAGGCCCGCCGCGCCGACCACCACACCGAGCAGACCGCGTACAACGGTTACCTGTTCGACTCGATCACCGATTGGCTCGCCGGTGAGCCGGATGCGGCCGACCTGGTCGACCGGTACGCCGATGTGTTCGCCGGGCTGTGCGTGGAGTGGGTGCACCAGACCGTGCCCGGCCGGGTCGACCTCGCCGTACCGCTCGGCGACGTCGAGGCCGAGATGACGATGTGGCTGACCTGTCTGGCGCGACTGCTCGACTGGTACGGGCCCGAGCGCACCGGCGGCGCGGCATGGGTGCTGTCGCGGGCCGTACCGTCGAGGTTGCCGGCCTCGGCGTTGACCGCACTGCTGACCGGGCCGGAGTCGGGAAGCGACGCCGTACCACCGCCGACCGGGGTGCACGAGTTGCCGACGGCGGTGGCCGTACGGGACGGGTGGACCGCCGATGACCCGGCCATCGTGGTCGGGGTGGCCCGCAACGCGATGGGTCACCTGCACGCCGACAGCGGACAGCTGGTCCTCGGCTGGCGGGGCCGGTGCTGGATCACCGATCCCGGCTACCAGCAGTACCGGCGAGGGCCCGAGCGTGACTTCACCATCGATGCCGGGGCGCACAATGCGCCGGTGATCGACGGCCGGAAGCAGACGGTGAAGGCGGGGGAGTTGCTCGGCCTGGACCCGGTGGAGGTCGACCTGTCCCGCTGCTTCACCGACCTGCCCGACGGTGCTCGAGTTCGGCGGCGGGTGGCCCTCGACGGGGCCCGGGTGACGGTGACCGATGTCGTCGACGGCGTTCCCGACGACACCGAGGTCGCCACCCACTGGCTGGGTGGTGGGCTGCTGGCATGGTCGGTCGTGGCCGGCTGGGTCCGGCTCAGCGACGGTGAGGCCGCGGTCTGGTTCACCACCCTCGACGACGGTCGGCCGGCCCTGCACGCCAACCAGGTCGAGCGGCACCTCGGCAGCCGTGGCCCGGTGACGCTGCGTCACACCGGTGGCCCCGGCGAGCGGCAGTGGCACTTCGTGACCGACCCGACCGGCTGCTGGGACGTCCCGACACTGTCCTGAGTCACTCGGACTGCGACTTCTCGAATGCCTCCTCGTACTCGGCGCGGATCTTGTCGCCACCGTCCTTGCGGAAGTCGTCGAGCAGCGCGGTCAGGTCGCTCTGCGAGCGTTGGCCCCGGATGATCTGGAAGATCCCGTCGTTCAGGTCGCGCGTCAGCCCGGGACCCTTGCTGCTGTCGGTGGTCGAGGAGAGCCCGATGGTGTCATCGGACCGCCCGTTCGGGATCACGATCTGTTGGAGCTCGTGGAAGGCCTCGGTCTTGTCGCTGTAGCCGGGATTGAAGGCCACGTAGGGATTGCAGCCGATGTAGGCGGTCTCCCGGGCGATCTCGTTGAGCCCCTTGTCGGTCAGCACGGGGGTTTGCAGCTCGGCGTCCCAGGTGTGGTGGACGCCTTCCTCGCCCCAGCGGGTGTACAGCTCCTCGGCGGATCCGAACGGTGAAGCCAGGTAGTTGATCACGTTGATGATCTCGCGGACGCGTTCGGGGTCCTGTTGCTTCTTGATGGCGACCAGTCCGACGATCCCACGGCCGAGGCGTTGGTTGCCGGGTCCGCCACCTTCGGCGGCGGGGGTGAGCATGAACTGCATGTCGAGGTCGCCGAAGTTGTCGTTCAGCATCTGCCCCCAGCCGATCCCGCCCCAGTTGTAGAAGACGACGCTGCCGGACTGGTAGAGCCCCGGGGTGTTGATGGTGCCGAACGATTCCGGGTGCAGTACGCCTGCCTGCCACGCCTTCGTCGTCCATTCCAGTGCCGCGGCGAACTCGTCGGTCTCCTCGTTCTTGACGAACTTCCCGTCGACCTGGGCCCAGTTGTTGGGCGAGTTCCACATGGTGCAGCCGAGGGCGCTGAGGACGTGGTACGGGACGGCGAACGCGAACTGGTTGTTGTTGCGGTCGGTGACCTCCTTCGCCATCGACAGGACCTCGTCGGCGTTGCCCGGCGTGAGGCTCACGCCGAGCTTCTCGGTGATCTCGCCGCGGACGATCCACGTGCCGGAGCCCACGATGTTCTGGGCCGGCATCGCCCGGATCCGACCGCCCTGGACCATCGACTGCCAACTCGTCGTGCTCAGGTTGGCCAGGGCGGGGTAGTCGAGCACGGCGTCACCGGCGAAGTGGTCGGTGAGATCCTCACACATCGCCTCGAGCACATCCGGTAGCCGAGGAAACGTGTGCGGGAACTCGATGACGTCCGGTAGGTCTCCGCCGGCCACCACGGTGGTGAGCTTCGCCGGGTACTCCGAAGCCACGAACTGCATGGACAGCTTGGTTCCGAGACGTTCGTTGAGCCCCTGCCACCACGCGTTCTGCTCCATGGGCACGGGCGGCTGGACCTCTTGGGGCAGGAGTGCGGTGATCTCGCCCCCGCGACCCGGTGTTTCCGAGGTGACGGACTTCGCCGGTCGCGGGTAGGACAGGTAGCCCTCCGGCACCCCGAGCGAGTCCCCGGGCAGGTCCGGGGGCGTGGCGCTGAGGGTCTGGAACGTGGGCATCGACAGGCCGGCACCACGCACCTCGCCGCCGGACTGACTTCCGCCACCCTGACCGGAGGTGCAGGCGGCCGTTCCGACAACGGCCGCCCCGAGAGCACCCCCGATCAAACTCCGTCGGGACAGGACGTGAGATGACGTTGCCATGGAAGCTCCTTTGTCACCGATGACCGAAACGCCTGATCAGGAACGGTATGCAGCTCGGGCTGATGTGTCCCGGGTCACGATGCCCGGCCTTGCCATGTGACACGGCAACGAAAGAACGGTTCGCCCCCGTGCACATCTGGCGCCGCATGCCGTACCGAGGAATCCGGCTGTGGACCACGGGTCAGGGTCGGTGGTGCACAGGAAGGGGCGCCACAGCGACGTGCCTGGACGCATGTGTCACCGGTGTCGCTCAGACGCCCTTCTACGCGAGTGATCAGCCGAGGGCGTCGCGCATCGGTACGAGCTTGGCGTTCGACTCGGCCAGTTCGGCCTCGGGATCGGAGTCGGCGACGATCCCGCAGCCGGCGAACAGGCGCAGGCCGAGCCGGTCGTCGGTGAGCTGACCGCAGCGCAGCCCGATGCCCCACTCGCCGTCACCGTGGGCATCCAGCCAGCCGACGGGGCCGGCGTACCGCTCGCGGTCCATCTGCTCCAGGTCGGCGATCAGCGCCCGGGCCTTGTCGGTGGGGGTGCCGCAGACCGCGGCACTCGGGTGGAGCGCGGCGGCCAGTGCCAGCGCCGACGACTGGTCGGCCGCCACGCCGGTCACGTCGGTGGCCAGGTGCAACACGTTCGGCAGCTCCAGCACGTACGGCGAATCGGGCACGTTCATCCCGGAGCAGTACGGCGCCAGCGCGTCGGCGACGGACCGGACGGCGAACTCGTGCTCGCTGAGGTCCTTGCTGGACTGGGACAATGCCGCACCCAGTGCCAGGTCGTGGTCGTCGGAGCCCGTCCGGCGGATCGTTCCGGCCAGCACGCGGGAGGTGGCCAGCCCGCCCTCCCGGCGGACCAGCATCTCCGGGGTCGAGCCGACCAAGCCGTCGACGTGGTAGGTCCAGCACCGTTCGTAGTCGCGGGTCAGCCGGCCCACCACGGAGTTGACCGCGATCGGCTCGTCGGCCTCGGCGAGGACGTCGCGGGCCAGTACCACCTTCTCCACCACGCCGGCGCGGATCCGCTCCACGGCGGTGGCGACGACGCCCTCCCAGGCCGGCCCGTTGAGTGCGCCGTCGGACCACCGGATCGCACACCCCGGGCCCTGGTCGACCGCGGCGGCGATCCCGTCCAGGGTCGGGTTGGCGGTCGGGTCCTCGGTCACCAGGGTGAGCCAGGCCCGGCCCTCGCGACGGCCGACGGTCAGCTCGGGGACCACCAGGACGCCGGTGCGGGCACTGTGGCCGGGGTCGAAGCAGAAGGTGCCGAAGGCGATCGGTCCACTGCCGGCGACGCCGTCCAGGGTGGTCACCGACAGCGAACGGCTGAAGTCGCGCCACCAGCGGTCGGCGGACCGGATCGGCTCCGGATCGTCCGGCTCGGCCTGGTACCGCGCCACTTCGCCGAACCCGACCATCCCGTACTCGCGGCGGATCCAAGCAGTGCCACCACCGGCCGGCACCAGGGTCGACAGGTCACCCGGGTCGGGGATCTCCACGGTTCGGGCATGAAGCATCGGCACGTCCCAACCGTACGCCGATTCGCCGTTAGGTCTTGACGGCCACCCCGCAAGTTGTGTAGAACATCCCACAACCCTCAATTCTTTGTCGTTCCCCCGATTCCCGGCACATGGCTGTGCCGATGAGAGGACCTCTGGCATGTTCCAGCCGTCGATCGCCCACACCGCGATCAGCCGCCGACGCTTCCTGATGACCAGTTCAGCCGCGGTGGGAGGTGCGGCCGTCGTCGGCGCCGGGCTGGCCTCACCCGCCGCCCATGCCGCCCCGCCCGGGCCCACCCTCGAGCCGTGGCCGGAGGCGACGGTGGTGTTCGACGACGATGCGTCGTCGATGGCTGAGGCGGGGTGGGTACCGCGTGCCGCGGCTGCCGGGGCGTACGCCATCGACTCCGTCGGATCGGCCGACAACCCCCACGACCTGCCCCTGCCGATCGTCGAGCCGGGACAGTACCTGCTGCACGCCGACCAGGTCGGGCAGCCCGCCACCAACTGGGCCACCATGAACCGACCGATTGCGATCGGTGAGGGTGCTTGGCAATTGGCGCTGCGGATGCGGGTCGACGACGTACCCGAGGTGTACGAGAACGCCTACACCCGCGGGCTCGTGCTCGAGGTCAACGCCGCCGGGCAGCGGTTCACCTTCGCCCTGGTCGACCGGGACGACCTGCACGTCCGCTACAGCACGGCCGTCAACACGCATGTACGCAAGGTGCCGGTGCCGTTCGACCAGGCCTTCCACGACTGGGTGTTCCGCTTCGACGGGGTCGACACCACGACTGTGGCGATCGACGGCTCGGTGGTCGCCGTGCTGCGCAACGTCAACGTGGCGGTCCGGGGCACGGAGGGCATCACAATGTCTGCGCTGGCGCTCAACTGGAAGTCCGGCAGTCTGCACCTCCTGCTGGATCACATCACCATGTCGGTCCGCCCCAGCAGTCCGCTGGGCCCCGGGACGAGTCTGGTCGACAGCGGGTGGACGGTCGATCCGGCCACCCCCGGCGCCTACTTCACCGACAACACCCGGTCCACCGGGACCGTCGAGGGCATGCCGCCGGTCACCGCCGGCGAGTGTCTGCTGGCCGCCACCTCCGACCGGGTCGTGGGCCACCACTCGGCCGAGCTCGGCGACGGGTCGTGGACGTTGCGCCTGTTGGCCAAGGCCACGACCCTGCCGGCCGCCGGTGACCTCGGCACGCGCGGTGTCGGGTGGCACGTCGACGCCGGCGGGCAGCACCTCGAGCTGGGTCTGGTCGACGGGCTGGTCGGTCTCCGCCGGGCCGACGGGACCTGGCTGACCGCGAACGTCCCCGGCACCACCGACGACAAGTTCCACCGCTGGACCCTCGGGCGTGACAGCCACGGCCGCCACCTCGTCGAACTGGACGGCCGGATCGTCCTGCTGACAGACGAGCCGGTCACCACGGCCATCACCGCGGCCGACGGATTGTCGATCATCGGCGACGGTCGCGGAGCCGGCGACCCGATCATGATCAGCTTCACCGCACCGGTGATCGTCGGCGGCACCACCACCGCCTTCCACCAGCCCAGCATCAACGCGGTGTCAGTGCTGCCGGCCTCGGACGCGACGGGGATGGAGCTCGTGGTCGGCATCGACGGGGTCGATCCACTCGACCTTGCCGGCGGCACCCTGCAGCTGCGCGCCACGTTGCTGCGCACCGACGATCCGACCGCACCGGCGCTGGCCCAACGGTCGATCCCGATCACCTCCCGCTACCTGCCGGTCTCCCTCGCACCGGGTGGCCATGCCGGCGACCTCCGACTTGACCTGCAGGTCCGTCGCGGCGCCGAGATCGCCGCCACGACCGAACAACGATGGCTCGCCCCCACCGACGTCACGATCGCCGCTGCCGGGTCCGCCGCCCAGCCCGCGGCCGGAGCGGCCGTCCTGTTCGACCGGATCGAAGACTGCCGGACCGCCGACGGTACGCCGGCGGCCGCCGCCGGATGGGAACCGGGAAGCTTCGACATCGACGGAGCGCAAGCCGCCGGCATCTTCCTCGACAGCACCGACACCGCCCAACCCGTCGTCGTCCCGGTCACCCTGACCGGCTGGGTCACCGTCCGGCTGGGCTTTCTCAGCGGTACCGAGGAGTTCGACGTCACCGTCGGCGACACGACCCGGCGGATCACGCTCCCCGACGTGCCCGAGTACGACCCGGCGACCGGCTTCGGCCCCCGGGTCATCGGTGAGGTGGAGGTCTTCACCGGCGACGGTGGGGGTGAGCAGTTGATCATCAGCCCCGTCGCCGACAAGCAGGTCAGGCCGACCCACCTGCGGATCACCGGGTTGTCGGCCGCGGAGGCCGAACTGGCCCAACAGCCCGCCGAGGGAGTCGACGGTCGGCGCGCCATCTACAACAACGACGGCATTTCCGACTTCTTCGCCGGGCTGTACGGCAGCGTCGCCGAGCTGGAGTCCAACGCCGTGGATCTGTTCACCGACACCGATGTGGGCGGAATTACGTGGCAGAACGGCACCACCTTCATGTTGACCTACGACAGTCAGTGGGCGGGTCGACCGTACGCCTCACTGACCCCGGCCCAGCAGGAGCTGATGCGTGACGGTGACGTCGTCGCCATGGACGCCATCCTCGACATGATCAACAACGGGCTGGTGCCGCTGGAGGTCGTCACCGCCCGTGCCGCCGAGATCGGCATCGACGCGTATGCGGGATTGCGGATGAACACGTTCTACTCGATGGCTGCCTACCCCTGGTACAACGGGAACATCTGGGACGAGTACGCCGACTCCCGGCAAACCTCCTATGCCGGGACACCGAGCGGGACCCGGATGACATACACCTCGATCAAGTTCGCGACCTACATCCGCAACGTGCTGGTGGAGCTGGCCGGGTTCGACGGGGTCGACGGGCTGGACCTCGACTTCAGTCGCTACCCCGACGTCGTGGGGTGGGAGCCCGAGACGATGGCGGCCTACGAGCAGGCGTACGGGATCGACCCGCGACGGGAGGTGACACCGGAGGGAAGCCTGCGCTGGCAGCAGTTCCGGGCCGACCTGATGACCGCGGTGCTCCGCGAGTTGCGGGCCGCCGTACCGGACACGACGGTGATCGCTCGCGTGCCGCAGGCCAACACCCTCGCGTACGGACTGGACGTCGACTCCTGGGTGGCCGAGGGACTGGTCGACGTGCTGGTGCCGACGAGCATCTCCCACGAAAAGTTCTGGACCAACCTCGACGAGTTCGCCGAGACCGTGGCCGGGACCGACGTGCAGTTGTACGGCGGCATGACCCACACCCTGGCCGGTGGCGACCTGAGCAAGACCGAACAGGACCTGGCCGACCGCGGTTACGCCACCGCCATCGTCCGGACCTCCATGTCGTCCCAGATGTACGTGGAGCGGGCAAGCGCGTTCTATCGGGCCGGCTACGACGGCGTCTACGTGTTCAACAACTGGCGAGCCCGGGCCTCCCTCGGGCTGATCGGCGACAAGGTGGTGACCGAGCAGTGGCGCACCTTCGCCCTGCCCGCGACGTGGACGCACCTCGGCGTTGCGGCCACGCGGGCGACGGCCGACGACACCGCCGACCTGCTGGTGATGCTGGACGAGCTGCGGAGCTCCGACGGCCTTCCCACGGGGCCATTCCGACGGTTCCAGGCAACCGTGGAACAGGTGTCCCGGGCGGTCGAGACCGACCGCACGGAGCTGGCATCGACCACCTTGGAGCGTCTGGTGACGCACGCCAGGGAGGCCGCCGATGCCGGTGTCATCAGCCCCCGGGCCGCAGCAGTTCTCGGTGCGGCAGCGGTCCGGGTGGCCGGTCGGCTCTGACCGACCGGTCAGCGCGAGGTCCAACCCCCGTCGACCGGGATGACCGCACCGGTCACGTAAGCGGCGGCGGGGGAGGCGAGGAAGACGCACGCCCCACTGGCGTCGTGGCCGGTCGCCATCCGGCGCAGTGGCGTGCGGGCGGCGTAGGCGGTGTCGAAGTCGCTCGGTTCGCCGCTCGGGTTGTAGCCGCCGGGGCAGAGGCAGTTGACGCGGATGTCGTACGGACCGAGCTCGCCGGCCAGGTACCGGGTGAACCCGATCATGCCGCCCTTGTCGTAGCTGTAGAAGGCGACCGGATCGACCGGAGTCCCTTCGTACAAGGTGAAGTCGGGCGACACCATGCCGTAGATGGACCCGATGTTGATGATCGACCCGGACCGCTGCTCGACCATGATCGCCGCGACCGCCCGGGTGAGCAGGAACAGGCCGCGGGAGTTGACCGCGCTGGTGGCGTCCCAGTCCTCGGCGGTGGTGTCGAAGAGCCCGCCCCCGGCTCGGTGGACGGCGTTGTTGATCAGCACGTCGACCCGTCCGAACCGGTCCAGCAGGGTGGCGGCGAAGCTGTCGATTGACTCTGGATCAGCCTGGTCGAGTGGCAGCCCGACGGCGTTGCCGCCCTTCGCGACCAGCGCTGCGGCCGCTGACTCGGCGACGGCGGCGGTCCGCGACGTGATCACCACCGTTGCGCCGGCCGTCGCGAGTGCCGCGGCGAAACCGGAGCCGTAGATTCCGGCGCCGCCGGTGATCACCGCCACCTGGTCGTCGAGCCGAAAGCTGTCCATCGAGAACGGTGTCGTCATCGGTCCACATCCCCGTGCTGGTGGCGATTGCCAGGATGGTGGTGGCGATCCACGGTCACCCACGACCGGGTCGGTGCGGAGGTACGCAGTGCGTCGGCGACCTGCAGTGCCGCCAGTCCGTCGGCGAGGGTGACCCGCGGCTCCTCGTCTCCCCGGGCCACCGCGAGCAGGTGGGCGGCCTGCCGGGTGAGTGCCACCCCGGCGGGTGCCAGATCGGCGAACCGTTGCGCCCCGTCGACCCCCGTCCGCCGCACCTCGGTGGTGCCACCGCCCAGGTCGGCGGTGAGGGATCCATCGGTGCCGATCACCGACACCTGGCGGAGACCGCGGCGGTCGACGTAGTCGATGTGCAGGGCGCCGATCAGCCCGGATTCGGTCTCCAGCAGGGCATCGACGAGGTTCGGGGTCTCGACGTGCGGGACGACGTCGACGGTCCGCTCGACCGCGGTGACAGCGGTGATCGCGCCGAACCACCAGCTGAGGTAGTCCCATTCGTGGGAGTAATCGCCGTACAACCGGCCGTACGCCGGGGTGGCGAACCGGTTGGCCGCGACGGTGATCGTGCCGTACGCCCCGAGCAGCACCTGGAAGCTGGTCGGCTCGCCGATCGCCCGGTCGGCCAGCAGCCCGGCCACCCGCAGGCAGGCCGCATTGTGGCGCAGCACGTAACCGACCAGGCAGTGGTTGCCAGCCGGCCCCAACCGGTCGATCACCGTGGCAGCCTCGGCTGCCGACGGTGCCAGTGGCTTCTCCACCAGGACGGCGATCCCAGCCTTCGCCGCCGCCTCGAGCTGAGCCAGGTGGGCATGATCAGGAACCGCGACCACGACCGCATCGAGCCGACTGTCGAGCAACGCGTCGAAGCTGTCGACCAACCGCAGGTCCGGGTGTGCAACAAGCGCCGCCTCACATGTCGCCGAGGCGGCGTCGAAGCCGTACAGGGTCGTCGCACCGGCCGCCCGCAGCGCGGTCAGGTGTTGTCGCCCGATCGAGCCGAGGCCGCTCACCCCGACGCGAACCTCGGTCATCTCAACTCGCCTCGGCTGCCTTGCCGGGCGTCCGTTCCACGACGCCGTGCAGGTCACGGGCCCGCTCCAGCATCCGAGTGACGTGGGCCGAGGTGCCGGCATCGGCCTGCACGAACGGTGCCGCGGTCGTGTTGTGGGCGATGATGCCCTGCTGCACGAGCGCCTCCTTCACGATCGCGAAGAACTGGGCCGAGAAGCTGGCCCCCGGCAGCTCGTTGAAGTACAGGTCGAGCAGGCCGGCGATCCGACCCTGCACCTGTGAGGCGCCGGCCCAGTCGCCGAGCGCGGCCCGTCGACACAGGTCGACGTGCAGCGGGGCGAACACGTTGGCCAGCCCGGGGATGCAGCCGGTGCCGCCGCCCAGCAGGAAAGCGTCGATGCACTCCTCGGAGCCGGTGAAGTGGGCCACGTCGGCGAGCCCGGCCCCGGCGAGCGCCTCACTGCGGAGCCGAGCGGCGCCGATGTTGCCGCTGGAGTCCTTCACCCCGGCGATCACCCCGTCGCCGAGCAGTCGCACAAGCAACGGGGTGGACAGCGACACTCCGACCCGGCTCGGCACCTCGTAGCCGATCACCGGGGCGTCCGAGACGCCGGCCAGGGCGGTGAAGTGTCCGGTCAGCTCGTCCTGCGACAACTGGAACCCGAACGGTGCCGAGGCCAGGATCGAGTCCGCGCCCAGCGCGGCGAACTCGCGCGCGTCGTTGACGGCGTCAGCCGTGCCCAGGGCGGCCACCCCGGCCATCACGTGCACCTGTTGGCCGGCAGCGACGACTGCTTCGACCGCGGTACGGCGTTGGGCGGCGGGCAGTGCGGCGTTCTCCCCGGACGAACCGAGCACCAGCACACCGGCGACCCCGTCGCGGGCCAGCGCGGCGACGAAGCTGGCGGTCGACTCGACGTCGACCTCCCCGGTCGGCAGCAGCGGGGTCACCATGGGCACCAGGACCCCGTCACGGGGGATCGGTCGGCGGTGGGTAGGGCTCATCGTGCATCACCTTTCAACGGTGGTTCGGATTCCAACGGGGCCGGGAGAGGGATCTCGGTGCAGACCGAGACCAACGGGGTGCCGGCCGTCACCGGCGCCAGTCGGCGGAGGAAGACCACGGTGCCGTCCTGAGGAGCGATCACCTCGGTCAGTGTGGCGCCGCGACGATCGACCACCGATCCTACGGTTTCGCCCTGCCGGACGGCCGCCAGCATCTCCACGTGGGCAAGGAAGTAGCCGTCGACCGGGGCGGCGGTGAAGCTGTCGGTGTCGCCGTTGCCGTGCAGCAGGCGCCGCAGCGGCTCACCGGCTGGGGCGGTGCCGGGCGCCATGATGCCCAGCCCCTCGGCCACCCGGACCACTCCGTCGGTGTAGCGGTCCAGCATCGTGGCGTCCAGCACGCCACCGCGCCGGGACTCGACGTACATGGCGGGGACCTTCCGGTCCGCGGCGGCCGACACGGTGCGGCCGGGGGCGAGGTCGGGATGACCCCACACGGTCGCCATGCCGAAGTCGAGCGCCAGCGCACGGCAGGCGTCGCCGTACGGGGTGTGGTCGTGCAGGCTGCCGGCGAAGTCGGGCAGGTCGGCGTCGACGGCGGAGGTGTGCAGATCGATCAACGCATCGCAGTCGTTGATCAACTCCTCGCGCACCAGGGCGGCGAGCTGCTCGGTCGGTTCACCGTGCGGGTCGCCGGGGAACGTCCGGGCCAGGTCGCGGCCGTCGGCCGGCCCGGTCCGGATGAACGCCAGGTTCGCCGCCTCGTGGGTGATCGGCACGACGTCGAGCCGCCCGGCCACCAGCGGCCAGTGGGTCAACGTGACCCGGCCGGCGCCGACGATGCCGCCGATCTCGTTGCCGTGCACACCCCCCAGCACGAGCAGCCGCGGCCCGGGTCGGCCGGAGTCCAACCGGTACCGGGTGACCCCGGTGCCGGGCTCGGCGCCGCCGAGCCGGGTCGGTCGCCATCCCGTTGCATGAGGTGACGTCAAGGTCGTCCTCCCAGCAGTTGCGCCAGTCGTTCCGGCACCTCGTCCGGCGTGATCGTCGGCACCACCGTGGCATCGTCGGGCCAGGCCGCGTCGAGACGGGCGGCCACGAGGCGGTCCAGCGCGGCGGTGTCCTTGTGGCCGGCGCCGGTGGCGACGACCACGATCGGTTCGTCCGGGTCGAGCCGGCCGGCGGCCAGGTCGGCGATCGCGCCGGCCAGGGCGGTGGCACCGGCCGGTTCGACCAACAGCCCGAAGCGGGCGAGCAAGGCCTGGGCGGCCTCGATTGCGGTGTCGGGTACGGCTACGTCGTGACCGCCGGTGGCGCGGAGGGCCTCCGGCGCGCCCACGGCGTCGAACAGGGCGGCCATCTGCAGCCCGGACACCGCGGTGGTCACCTGGCCGGCGATGCCCTCGGGGTGGCCCTCGACGGCAGCCCGTAGGGAACCCGCCCCGGCCGGTTGCACGCCGATCAGCATCGGCTGTGGTCCGGCGAGGTCGCGGTACCCACGGTGCACCCCGGTCAGCAGCCCGCCGCCGCCCACCGGCAGGTAGACCCGGGTTGCGTACGGGGTCTGCTCGGCGAGCTCGTAGGCGATCGTCTGGACGCCGGTCATCGCCTCGGGCGCGTAATGGAAGCCGGTCAGCAGGGGATAGCAGCCGGCCTGGGCGGCAGCCGCGGCGATGAGGTCGGCGACGGTACGGGTGGAGGCCGCGTCGTGCCCGACACCGGTCACCCGGCAGGCGATCCCGCCGACCGCGACGATCTCGCGCAACTTCGCCGCGACCGTGTCCGACAGGGTGAACAGCACGGCCCGCGAACCGGCTGCGGCGGCGTACGCGGCGGCCGCCGCCCCACCGTTGCCCGATGACGTGCCGACCGCCCCGGCCAGCCCCCGTTCCCGGACCAGTGCATACGCAACGGCGGCGATCCGGGCCTTGAACGATCCGGTGGGGTTGCGGTCCTCGCACTTGAGCCAGAGGCGGCGCAGGCCGACTGCGGCGCCGACCGTCGCGGAGATGTCGATCACTGGGGTGTCACCCTCGCCGAGGGTGACCACGGCGGCGGCGTCGCGTACCGGAAGTCGGTCATGGTGGCGCCAGAGCCCGGTCTGGGGAAAGGTCACCGGAGGGCCTCCACGCCGGCGGCCGGTTCACGTTCCCCGGCGAAGTGGCAGGCGGCGACGGTGCCGTCGCCGTCGCCAGTGAGCAACGGCTCCTCGACGGTGCAGATCTCGGCGGCCAGCGGGCAGCGGGTACGGAACGAGCAGCCGGTCGGCAGGTCGATCGGGTCGGGCAGGTCGCCCTGCAGCCGGATCCGGCCACCCCGGCCGCGCTGCGAGGGCTCCGAGATCGGCACGGCCGACAACAGGGCCTGGGTGTAGGGATGCCTGGCGTGGTTGAAGATCTCGTCGGTGGTGCCCAGCTCGACGATCCGGCCCAGGTACATCACGGCCACCCGGTGCGCGATGTGCTTGACCACCGCGAGGTCGTGGGCGATGAACAGGTACGACAACCCCAAGTCACGCTGCAGCCGGGCCAGCAGGTTGATCACCTGTGCCTGCACCGACACGTCGAGGGCCGACACCGGCTCGTCGAGGATCAGCATGGACGGCTCGAGGGCCAACGCGCGGGCGATGCCGACCCGTTGCCGTTGCCCACCGGAGAACTCGTGCGGGTACCGGTTGATCAACTCCGGGCGCAGTCCGACCAGGTCGAGCAGTTCCCGGGCGCGTTCCTGTCGGGTGGCGGCGGTGCCGATGCCGTGGATCTCCAACGGTTCGGTGATGATCGCGCCGACGGTGTGCCGGGGCGGCAGGGAGGCGTACGGGTCCTGGAACACGAACTGCAGTTTCCGCCGGAGTCGCCGCAGTTGGCCGCCCGACAGTGCGTTGATGTCCACGTCGTTGAACGTGATCGTGCCGTCAGTGGGTTGGTGGAAACGCATCAGCGTCTTGCCGACGGTCGACTTGCCACAGCCGGACTCGCCGACGATGGCGAGGGTCTCACCCTTGGCGACGTCGAACGACACCCCGTTCACCGCGTGCACGTACCGGCGCTTCTCCCACAAGGTGCGCCGCTTCACCGGGTAGTGCTTGACCAGGTCGGTGACCCGCAGGACCGGGTCGTCGGTGGTGGTCATGGTGTGCTCACCTTCTCCGAGGTCGCGATCAGCTCGTTGTGGAAGTGACAGGCCGTCGCTCGGCCCGGGGAGAGCTCGACCAGCTCGGGCCGTGTCCGGCACTCCTCGCGGCCCTGGCTGACGACACAGCGGGGCCGGAAGGAACACCCGCCGGGCAATCGGGCCGGGTTCGGTGGCTGGCCGGGGATCGCGGCGAGATCACTCGTCTCACCGGCCGGCCGATCGTCGATCGTCGGTCGCGAGTCGAGCAGGCCACGGGTGTACGGGTGGCGCGGCTCGGTGAACAGCTCGTCGACCGAGGCGCTCTCCACGACCCGTCCGGCGTACATCACCACCGCCCGGTCGCTCACCTCCGCGATCACGCCCAGGTCGTGGGTGATCAACACCAACGCGGTTCCGGTCTCCGACTGCAGGTCGTGCAGCAGGTCGAGGATCTGGGCCTGGACGGTGACGTCGAGGGCGGTGGTCGGCTCGTCGGCGAGCAGGACGGCCGGCCGGTTCGCCATCGCCATCGCGATCATGGCGCGCTGCCGCATGCCGCCGGACAACTCGTGCGGATACTGGTCGGCCCGGCGCGACGACCCCGGTATCCGGACCTGGTCGAGGAGCTCGATGATCCGGGCCCGGCGGCCCTTGCGGTCGAGCTCGCGGGAGTGTCGGCGCAGGCTCTCGTCGATCTGTTGGGCGATCGTCATCACCGGGTTCAGCGCGGTCATCGGGTCCTGGAAGATGATGCTGATGTCGCGGCCGCGGATCGACTGCAGGTGGCGCTCGGGTGCGGTGACCAGGTCGCGGCCGCCGTACTCCACCGAGCCGGCGACGATCCGACCGTTCGGCGGCAGCAGCCCGAGGATCGACATCATCGTGATGCTCTTGCCCGACCCGGACTCGCCGACCACGCCGAGGGTCTCGCCGGCGTGGACCGCGAAGCTGACGTCGTTCACGGCCTGCACGATGCCGTCGGAGGTCTCGAACTCGGTCGTCAGCCCGGTGACGGTGAGGACGGGCCCGGACGGCGACGTACTCATCGGCGTCCCTGCTTCGGATCGACCGCGTTGCGGAGGCCTTCACCGATGAAGTTGACCGACAGTACGGTCACCGCGATGGCGAGGCCCGGTGGGAGCCACAGCCACGGCATCCCTTCCAGGATGCTGAGCGACTGGGCCTGGTTGAGCATCGAGCCCCAGCTGGCGGTGGGTGGCGGTACGCCGAGGCCGAGGAACGACAGGGCCGCCTCCAACATGATCACGCCGCCGGTCATCCCGGTGGCGACCACGGTGGCCGGACCGAGGACGGCCGGGACGACGTGGCGCAGCACCACCCGGCTGCTGGGCGCACCGAGCCCGACCACGGCCTGGATCGAGTCCTGTTCCCGCAGCGACATGGTCAGCCCGCGGGTGACGCGGAAGGCGCCGGTCCAGTCCATCAGTCCGATGATGATGATCATGCCCGGCAACGACGGGCCCATCACGGCGGCGACGGTGATGATCACGATGATGGTGGGGAAGGACTGGAACACCTCGCTGATCCGGTTCAGCAGGGCGTCGACCCAGCCGCGCAGGTAGCCGGCCAGCGAGCCGAGCAGGATCCCGACGATGGTCGCGGTGAGCGCGGCGGCCAACCCGACGGCCAGCGACACCCGTGCCCCGACCAGCAGCCGGGCCAGCACGTCACGGCCTGCCGAGTCGGTGCCCAACGGATGCCCGGGGCCCGGTGGCTTGCGGTACTGCGCCGGGTCGACGACGTTCGGATCGACCGTCCACACCAGCGGTCCGAGCAGGGCGCCCAGTACGAGCAGGGCGAGCGTGATCGCCCCGGGCAGGGCGAGCCGATAGCGTACGAAGCGTTGCCAGGCGGCCCGGCGGGGACTGACCCCCGGGGCGGCGAGGGTGTCGTCGGCCGGCTCGGTCGAGAGCATGGTGGCGGTGTCGGTCATGACGTCCTCACAGCCTGATCCGGGGGTCGATGATCGCGTAGGTGACGTCGGCGATCAGGTTGCACAGCAGCACCAGCACGGTCGTGATCATCACGAATCCCATGATCACCGGGTAGTCGCGATTGGAGATGGCGTCGATGGCCATCCGGCCGGTGCCCGGCCACGCGAAGATCTGTTCGATGATCACCGATCCACCGAACAGGCTCGGGATGGTCATCGCCAGGATCGTCACCAGCGGGATCAGCGCGTTGCGCAGGCCGTGCACGACGACGACCCGCCCGTTCGACAACCCCTTCGACCGGGCCGTCACCATGTAGTCCTGGTCCAGCACGTCGAGCATGCTGGACCTCGACCACCGGATGTAGCCGACCGCACCGGAGATCCCCATGATCCCGGCCGGCATGATCAGGTGCCGGAACGCCTCGCCCCAGCTGCCGTTCGGGACGTTGATGCCGGCGGTCGGCAGCCACTGCAGCCGCAGGCCGAACACGTAGATCCCCACCATGGCGATGAAGAAGGTCGGCACCGAGGCGATCATCAAGCTGGTCAACAAGGTCGCGTAGTCGGTGATGGTGTTCTTGCGCAGTGCAGCGATCACGCCACCGATGACACCGACGACGATCGAGATCGTCAGCGAGGTCAACATCAGGTACGCCGTCGCCGGCAGTCGGTTCATGATCAGCTCGGTCACCGGGCGGCCGGTGGTGATGGAGAAGCCGAGGTTGCCCTGGAACACCTGGCCGAGCCAGGCCAGGTACTGCACCGGCACCGGCTGGTCCAGGCCCAACTCCGCCCGCAGCGCCGCGATCGCCGCCTCCCGATCACCTTCGAAGGTCAACGGGTTGATGTACATGCTGACCGGGTCGCCCGGGATGAAGCGGGTCAACGCGAACAGTGCCATGCTGATCCCCATCAGGGCGACCACACTCACGGCCAGCCTTCGGACGACGAAGCTGATCATGCAGTTCTCCTGTCAGGTGGGGCATCGGGGCGGTGGGGCCGGAGGTCAGTGCGCGCCGACGGTGGACCGGACGCCCGGTCCACCGCCGTCACACAGGTCAGTCGGTGACCGTCCAGTTCTGGGCAGCTGACAGGCCGCCCTGTACCGGGTTGAACCCCTGCACCCGGGCCGTCGAGCCGTACGCCTGGTTGGAGACGTACAACGGGATGGCCGGCTGCTCCTCGTTGAGGATCCGGTTGGCCTGCTGGTAGAGCTCGGCCCGCCCGTCCTGATCGCTGATGGCGACGGCCTGCTTGAGCAGGTCGTCCAGCTCCGGATTGCAGTACGCCGAGATGTTCAGCGACGCCTCGCACATGAACCGGTCGTTGATCGCACCCGGCTCGGTCGGCGGCAACGCCAAGATGGTGATCAACAGGTCGAACTTGCGCTCCTCGACCAGCTTGCTCAGCTCGGCCGGCTGCAGCGGGTGCAGCTTGGCGTTGATGCCGACGGCCTGCAGCTGCCCCGCCACGATGTCCATCACCGCGTCACGGTCAGCCTGCCCGGGAACGATGTCCAGATTGACCTCGACGTCGGCGTCCCATCCGGCCTCGGCCAACAACTGCTTGGCCTTCTCCGGGTCGTAGTCGTAGCTCGTCAGGTCGTTCGGGATGGTCCACGACGGCTGGTACAGCATCGACTGCGGCACGCTGCCGTTGCCGGCCAGCACGTTGTCGACGATCGACTGGCGGTCGATCGCGTGCAGGATCGCCTGCCGGACCTTGACGTCGGCCAACTTGCCCGAGTCCAGCGCGGTGTAGAGCGACATCACACCGGTGCCCTCACGCTGCTGGACGGTGACGGTGCCACTCTCGGCGAGCGCCTTGGCGTCGACCGAGGAGAGCTGCGCGATGTCGATCTCGCCGGTCTCCAACTGGGCCCGGGCGACGTCGCCGGCCAGGAACTGGGCGTAGACGTGCGACAGCGGGTGTTCCTCGAAGCTCTCCTCGTTGGGCACGAACTCGATCTGGTCGTCGGTGACCCAACGGGAGAAGACGTACGGGCCGATGCCGACGGCGGGCTCGCGGAACTCCGGTGCACCCTGGAACTTGGCACGGTCGATCTCGGAGTAGACGTGCTTCGGCACGATGGTCAGGCCCGGCAGTGAGTTGAGGAAGGCGGCGTTCGGTCCGCTGAGCGTGATCTCGACCGTGCGCTCGTCCGGGGCGACGACGCCGGTGATGGTCTCGGCGTTGCCCTCGGAGAACTCGGTGTAGCCGGCGACCGAGGCCAGCCGTCCGCTGAAGGCCGACTTGGTGTCGGGGTCGGCATAGCTCTCGTAGGAATACACCACGTCGGCGGAGGTGAACGGGGTGCCGTCGCTCCAGTTGGTCTCCCGCAGCGTGAACGTGTACGTGGTGGCGTCCTCCGACACCTCCCACGACTCGGCGAGCACCGGCACGTACTCCTCGCCCGAGGTGCTGAGCAGGGGACGGAAGTGCAGGCCCGCGATCTCACCGTCGGCACCGTTGGTGGCGTGGAACGGGCTGAAGCCGGTGGGTGCCTGGTACAGCTGGTACCGGATGTCACCGCCACCAGCATCGCCGGTCCCTGCCGAGGGTTCGGTGCCGGGACTCGACCCGGGGGGGGAACACGCCGCGAGGGCCATCGTCAGCGCGAGAACGATGCCGACGATCGTTGTCAGCCCGTGAGGTCTACGCATGATCAACTCCTTGCCCGTCGTCAGCGACGGATCAGTGGAACCGGATGTCCCCAGGTGACCCCGAGCCACATTGTAGGACGTCGAACATACTAAGAAGTCATGCGAGGTCGGTCAATGCCTTCCGGCACCGGTTCGGGTAACGGTTCGGTGAAGGGGTGCCCGGAGTCAGCTGGGCGGGGTGGCGCGTCAGTCCTGGTACTCGCCCTGGCGCATCGGGCCGAAGTGGGTCCGCATCGCCTTGGTCGCGGCTTCGGGGTCGCCGGCCTCGAGGGCGTCCACGATGGCGCGGTGGTCGTCGGGGGTGTTGGCCAGGTCGGCGGCCGGGTTCTTGTCCAACATGGTGCGGGTGCTGTCCCACAGGGTCCGCAGGAAGCCGCTGAGGATCCAGTTGTCGAGCGGGCCGTACAGGATCTGGTGGAAGCGGCGGTCGGCCTCGAAGGCGCGTTCCCCCTCCGCGGTCGCGGCCTCGATCTCGGCCACGCACTCGCGCAGTTGGGTGAAATCGGCCTCCGTCAGTCGACCGCACACCTCGGCGACCAGGCTGCTCTCGATCAGCGATCGCGCCTCGGCGATCCGGCGCAGCACGTGGTCGTCGCCGTCGCGTCGCAGCAGCTTGCCCCAGAAGGTGAGGCCCTCGTCGAGCCGGGGGAGCGAGACGTCGGAGAGGTAGGCCCCGTAGCCGTGGCGGATCTCGAGGATCCCCAGTGACTGCAGTG